>JAHAFI010000042.1 GCA_018374355.1 Clostridiales bacterium | reverse complement strand
GTGAGGACTAGCAATATTGGGCGCATGAACCGCCCGTTATGGTAGCACCGAAGGTGCGGCATATAGATGCTCGGTAATTCAATTGCCGAGTAGTTCACTAACCGATAGAATTCATGGATTACCAGTTCTTTGTTATCTATGTATTCCAAAACATTGTGACAGATAATCACATCAAAAGAATTGTCCTCAAATTCGGAAAGTGAAGACACATCTCCGATGAGCTGCGTATAGTCATAGTCCGCCCATCGGTTATGTAGCATTTCTTTTGAAGGCTCGATGGCAACTACGGAGTTCTGAGAAGCAAAATGATTGGCTGTAATTCCTTCACCACTGCCAAAGTCGAGTATTCTTTTGCCTTGTATTTCACCTAATTGTTTCCAAAGAATTTTTTTTAGCAATCGTTCCCATGCTGGTAATTCAATAATGTTGTGCATATCTTTGCTCCAATCTTTCTGCTAAAATGAGGTTTAGTGTCGATACGAAAATCATATAATTACGTGGGAATCAAAGTATCGCTCCTGAAAATGTACTTTTTCTGCGATTTCTTCCTTCGAAAAGGTTTGATCTACAGGAGCAACCACCCATTTTTCTTCAGCGTCATCATTTCTATGAATAATTGCAATTATTTTTCCCGTAAATTCCGTAACAGGTTTGTCCACACCTAAAATATAGGCATCTTGTTCTTCGCCATCGGGAGCGATTATTCCATTTATGTATCCATAATTGACAGGATAGTATAAATCGGGATGTTCCGGATGATAAGTTCCCAGTTTTCTGTCAACGGTGACAGTTACGATTTGTCCTAACATATGCTATTTAAAATAATCTTCTGCCAGCAGACTGTACATACAGGCATCTACAATGCCCTTATTGCTCCAATCGGCCTTCCGCAGGATGCCTTCAAAAGTAAGTCCGCATTTTTCCATTACCTTGCCCGAATTCGGATTGTTTGGGTCATGCCGTGATTCGATTCTGTTTGCCGTAACATCATGGAAGAAAAACGGAATAATATTGGCAAAGGCTTCACTTGTATAGCCTTTGTTCCACCATTTACTGCCAATGCAGTATCCGATTTGAACCGTAGCAGTTGCCTCATTCATGTCTACAACAGAAATGGTTCCTATTGGTTCGTTCAAATCTTTTGGAACGATTGCCCATTGATAAAAAGCTTTATCCTTGTAGTTTTCAATCCAGTCTTTTACAACGGTTTCTGTAACGGCAATTTCCTGATGTGTCGGCCATGTTAAAAATTCAGTCACTTTACAATCACTTGTCCAGTTATCGAATGCCGGCTGAATGTCATTTGCGGTGAAGGGTCTCAATAAAAGCCGTTCTGTATCGATTGAAATGGTTCCTTTATGTTCCATGATTTACCTCCTGTTGAATTTTCTGCTCTATTCCTCAACTCTTATGCTGACACCGTTTACCTTTTTGTAGATTCTCTTACGATTTTTTTCTATCTTCTGTAAAATTTCCTGCTCCAAATCAATACCTAAAATTTCAGAAATACCCAACAGATATATTGCAACGTCTGCAAGCTCTTCACCTAAATCATTCTTTTCCTTTAAGTACGCCTGATATGCTTCTGCCATCTCCCCATAAGCGAGACAAAATTCGAACTCGATATTATCGACATTAAATCCATGTTCTATTTTATTTTTATATACTTGAGTTTGTAATTCCTTTAAATCTACCATGGGCAATTTATCTCCTGTTCGACTTTACTGTGAAATAAGTTTTCTTTATGATGACCTCGGGCATATTCAATCTCCTGTTTTACAGAATTTCCAATATAACCGTTGAGGTCAACAACATAAATCATATCACTCATATCAATTTTTTTAAAATGCGCTTGCCTGAGATTTTCAAACATTTCGGGAGTGATTTCCTTATTCTGTTCATTGTAGGTGCATTGCAAGATATTGTATCCTTTTAGGCTTTCTAATGCAAAAGCGATTCGTTTCATTTCCTCTGCAAATTTCATGCTGCCGCAGATTGTAACTGTTTTCATGTACGCATGTCTCCTCAAATCAGATGTTTCCCTACTCGAATTCTGTTTGTAAAACAAGGGTATCCGGAAGATTAAAAATTTTCTCTTTGATAAAAAGAGGATAAAGGTATTCGTCTTTAAGGCGTTCAAATGCAAGCCATTCATAATCGTGGATATGGTGGCGCTCATACATACGGAATTTGTCACCCCTGTTTAAAAGGTCAGTATGTGAAACGTCAATTAAAAAATAAATACATATTTCGTGAAACTTCTCACCGGTAGCATCCTCAATGAAAAATCCCTGATTGACCCACAAAGGACGAATAATTTTTGCTTCTATTTCCAGTTCTTCCTTTAATTCTCTTAAAATAGCATTTTCTGCAGTTTCATGAAGAGAAACCCTGCCTCCCGGCAAATAGTAATAGGGAGAATGTTCATCATGCATAGCCAGTAATTTACGACCGTTTATAATGACGGCACAAACCCTGTAATTGAACTTACCATTTTCAGTTTTGAAAGATATATCCATAATAGCTGCCTTTTCTTCTTATTTTTGGGAATGCTTTCCTTTACGTTTTTTTCTCCGCTTCCGTTTCCGCACAGAAATCACAATTTCCATAATGATCACAGCGACTAAAAGCACAACCAGCAGATAAATATAGAATGGAATCTGTTTTAAGGTATCCAGAACATCGCTGATCCATGAAACCTGTTTCAGTGATTCCAATGGTTCCTGCGGCAAATTGATGGTATCGTTGCCGGAGGCATTTTCATCTGTGGTTTCGCTGCCGGAAGTGACAGGTGTCATGAGCACTTGAACCGATGCGGAAGGAAGGGATTCGCTTCCCACCTGATACTGATTATAATAGTAAGTCCGGCCGAGAATTCCCGGAGCTGCAGAACCCGCGGTCTCTATCTGATCCGGAGTGGCAGAGACCGGAATGGTGACAACCGTAGTAGGTCTCAGGGTGTCAATGGTAACTGCCTGTCCAAAATAGTAGGAGGGGTACCGCATAGAGGCTCCCGGATTGGTGCTTCGGTCATACAGAGTGACATTCTGGAAATTATTAAATCCGTAATCCAGAAGGGAGGCGGTATCAATATAATACTGAGCGCCGTTGGTACGCAGGGAGACGCATACAAGGCGCCGTCCGTTACGCTCTGCGTAGGTTACCAGTGTATTCCATGCCACTTGAGTAAATCCGGTTTTTCCGCCGGTACAGCCTTCGTAGGTATAGTCTTTTTCGGGAAGCATTTTGTGATGGTTGTTGAGCCATCGTTCCTCACCGCAGACGTTGGTTTTGGGAATCTTATAATAATTGGTGCCGCATACCTTACGGAAAATCTTATTGTCATAGGCAGCTTTAGCGATCAGAGCCATATCCCGGGCTGTGGTGTAATGATTTTCATCGGGAAGGCCGTTGGGATTGGTGAAATGGGTATTGGTGCATCCCAGTTCAGCCGCTTTTTGGTTCATCATTTCTACAAAGCCTTCTACGCTTCCGCCGATATGTTCCGCAACCGCCAGACAGACTTCATTGGCGGATTCCAGCATCATACCGTAGAGGCATTCTTCCATGGAAAGAATTTCGCCTACACGGATTCCGATATGGGAGCTGTCCCGTTCGATACCGAAAATGGCATGTTCGGAAAATGTTACTCTTTCATCCAGACGGGAATTTTCTATGGCCAGCAGTGTAGTCATGATTTTTGTAATACTGGCGGGATATTTTACGGCATCCATATTTTTAGAGTAAAGGAATGCGCCACTGTCAAGGTCCATAACCACTGCGGATTCTGCCCAGACAGGAGGACCGGCAGGCCAGCCGGAAATGGCGTCGGTCTGGATCGGTTCAAAATAGGCATCCGGCTCCGGACGCTCTTCTTCCTCTGTTTCAGCATCGGTTTCTTCTGAGGAATCCACAGTCTCACCCTCGACGGTCTCGCCGGAAGATTCTTCGGCAGCAGATACGAAGGATGGGTTGGAAAAGCAAAGAGCCAGCAGGCAGAAAATGCTGATGGATCTTCGCCAAAAGCTTTTGTTATTCATAAAAATCTCCTTTTTCGTTTGAATCGGCGGCGGTAAAAGCCGCACTGCCTTAATATTATACCATATGGTGACAGGATACGACAATTGTTTAGAAAGATGAAGAGAGGAGTGGAAAATTGGTCAATATTACAAAAGATAATGATTTCGGGGTGTTTGGGGGCATCGCGAAGCGTGTTGCTGTGAACGGAGTAAACAGCAGCGGCTGAAAAGCAACTTACAGCACCACCATTTTTCCGCTTGCTATTTGCCGGAAAAAGTAGTAGTGTGATAATATAAGGATTCATTCCCGCAGGCAACGAGCCAAGCGGATATGCTTGCAGCGGGGTTTTTGACTCATATCAAGGCAGTTCTGCCAAAGTTTCCAGAGTAAAAAATTTAATCAGGAGGTGAAAGTAAGTGTGTGAAATTCGATTTAGTGCAAAATAATCATTTGCAAAAATGAAGATTTGCATTATAATAAAGGTAGAAGAGTAACACAGACAGAAGGTACATGAAACAGAAGGATGTATTGTTAGCACGTTACCTGTCAGATGAGCGGCGCTATGCGGATTTGTGGAACGGTTTTTTGGGAGAAAGTTTCATAGAGGCTGAAGCGCTGGAAGTGATGGAACCTGTGGGTATCCAGAAAAACGGTTCCGGTACGAAAATGAAAAAGTTAGTTCATGATTTGATGAAAAAACATAAGAAAAACGGATGCACCTGTATACTAGGGGTGGAGAATCAGGAGGTCATTGATTACCGCATGGTAATCAGAAGCATGAGCTATGGTTTGGAAGCCTGCCAGAGGCAGGTAAGTGATATACGGGCAGACCATATGGAGAAAGGAGACTGCCTTGGGGATGAATATATTTCAAAGATGAAGAGGGAAGACTCTCTGGAGCCGGTGGCGATTCTGGTTTTGTATTTTGGAAAAAAGCCTTGGGACGGGGCAAAGGATGTACATGAATTGTTTGGAATAAAAAATTATCCGAAGCCATTCAGAGAGGTGGTTCCCAACTACAGGATGAATCTTCTGGATGTAAACCGATTTGAATACATAGAACGATTTCAGACGGATTTGTATCTGGTGTTTGGATTTTTGCAGAGACGGTGGGATAAAAAGGCGTTGAGAACCTTCATTACGGAAAATGCGGACGGATTTCACAGACTGAAAGAAGATGCGTATGATGTAATTCAGGCGTATGGACGGCTGCCTAAGCTGAAACAGCAGAAAGAAACGTATAGAATAGCGAAAGGGGAAATTGATATGTGTCAGGCATGGAATGAAATCATGAAAGAAGAAAGACAAAAGGGACGACAGGCGGGAAGAACAGAAGGAAGAACAGAAGGCGAAGAAAAATTAGCCAAACTAATCCAACTGCTGTTGAACAACAACCGCATGGAGGATATTTTGAAAGTCACGAAAAACCGGACGTATCGAAGAAAACTGTATCAGGAATACGAAATCTCCTGAGATTAAAGGGAAAATTCCAGAATCCCTTGACAAGCCCTTACAAATGTCATTATAATATTTTCTATGAAAAGCGAAGACGGAGACAGTAGTCTGTATTTGAAAGGCAAAGCGAACCGGGGAAGGTGGGAGCCCGGTGCGAGTAGAAGCAGATGAATATCACTCCTGAGCTGTAATCTGAAAATTCCGCAGTCAGGCGGAAAAGTAGGAGATACCGGATTTCCCCCGTTAAAGGGAACGTGTATCGGTGTAAAAACCCGTACGCTGTAAGAGGTGGTATAACGATGGTATTTTGCCCTCGTCCTGTTACAGGACGGGGGTTTTTGAAATTCAGGAAGATATCTTCCTATCGCAAAGTCCGGATATTCTTCCGGCATACAGTGAAAAAAAGGAGGTTCTGCCATGTATCAGAAAGTATCAGCAAATCTGAATTTTGTGGAAAGAGAAAAGAACACAGAAAAATTCTGGAAAGAAAATCAAATTTTTGAAAAGAGTATGGAACAGCGGAAAGAAGGAGAAACCTATACCTTCTATGACGGACCGCCGACGGCCAACGGAAAACCCCATATCGGACACGTACTGACTCGTGTTATCAAGGATATGATTCCCCGTTACCGTACCATGAAAGGCTATATGGTACCGAGAAAAGCGGGCTGGGATACCCATGGGCTTCCGGTTGAGCTGGAAGTGGAAAAACTTCTGGGACTGGATGGAAAAGAGCAGATCGAAGAGTACGGTCTGGTTCCGTTCATCGACAAATGTAAAGAGAGTGTCTGGAAATACAAAGGAATGTGGGAGGATTTCTCCTCAACCGTAGGTTTCTGGGCAGATATGGACAACCCTTATGTAACGTATCATGATGATTATATCGAGTCCGAATGGTGGGCGCTGAAAACAATCTGGGATAAGGGTCTTTTATATAAAGGCTTCAAAATCGTTCCTTACTGCCCCCGCTGCGGAACTCCTCTGTCCGCACAGGAAGTAGCTCAGGGCTATAAAGATGTAAAAGAACGCTCCGCAGTTGCCCGCTTTAAAGTGGTCGGTGAGGACGCTTACATTCTGGCATGGACAACCACACCTTGGACACTGCCTTCCAACGTGGCGCTCTGTGTAAACCCGGAAGAGACTTATGCAAAAGTAAAAGCAGCAGACGGCTACACTTATTATATGGCGGAGGCGCTGCTGGATACTGTTCTGGGCGCTCTGGAAAGAGAAGAAGGAACACCGGCTTATGAAGTTTTGGAAACCTTTAAAGGAACCGATCTGGAATATAAAGAATATGAGCCGTTATACAATTTCAAAGAACTGAAAAAGAAAGCTTACTACGTTGTCTGTGACACTTATGTAACCCTGACAGACGGTACCGGTGTGGTTCATATTGCTCCGGCATTCGGTGAAGACGACAGCAAAGTAGGACGCAGATACGATCTGCCGTTTTTACAGTTGGTAGATGAAAAGGGTGAGATGACAGCCGAGACTCCATGGGCAGGAACCTTCTGTAAGAAGGCTGACCCGGAGGTACTGAAGGATCTGGATCAGAGAGGACTTTTATTCTCAGCTCCTAAGTTTGAGCACAGCTACCCTCACTGCTGGAGATGCGATACTCCGCTGATCTATTACGCAAGAGAATCATGGTTCATCAAGATGACAGAAGTCAAAGAGGACCTGATCAGAAATAACAACACCATCAACTGGATTCCGGAAAGCATCGGAAAAGGACGTTTCGGCGACTGGCTGGAAAACGTACAGGACTGGGGTATTTCCAGAAACCGTTATTGGGGAACTCCGCTGAACATCTGGGAATGTGAATGCGGACATATGCACTCCATCGGAAGCCGTCAGGAGCTGTTTGAGATGAGCAGGGACGAGCGTGCGAAGACTGTAGAACTTCATCGCCCGTACATCGATGAGATCACCATCACCTGCCCGGTTTGCGGCAAACCGATGCACCGTGTACCGGAGGTTATCGACTGCTGGTTTGATTCAGGAGCAATGCCGTTTGCGCAGCACCACTATCCATTTGAAAATAAAGAACTGTTTGAGCAGCAGTTCCCGGCACAGTTTATTTCCGAGGCGGTAGACCAGACCCGTGGATGGTTCTACTCCCTGCTGGCAGAATCCACTCTGCTGTTTAATAAAGCGCCGTATGAGAACGTTATCGTTCTGGGACATGTACAGGATGAAAACGGTCAGAAGATGAGTAAATCTAAAGGAAATGCCGTTGACCCGTTTGACGCTCTGGAAACCTACGGAGCAGACGCGATCCGCTGGTATTTCTACGTAAACAGCGCGCCATGGCTGCCTAACCGTTTCCATGGCAAAGCCGTTCAGGAGGGACAGAGAAAATTCATGAGCACCCTCTGGAATACTTACGCATTCTTCGTGCTGTACGCAGATATTGATAAATTTGACGCGACAAAATATACGCTGGAATACGAGAAACTGCCTGTTATGGACAAATGGCTGCTGTCCAAGCTGAATACCGTTATCCGGACCGTAGACGAGGATCTGGAAAATTACAAAATCCCGGAGGCTGCAAGAGCGCTGCAGGAATTTGTGGATGACATGAGTAACTGGTATGTAAGAAGAAGCCGTGAACGTTTCTGGGCAAAAGGAATGGAACAGGATAAGATCAATGCTTACATGACCCTGTACACTGCTCTGGTAACAATTGCAAAGGTTGCTGCGCCCATGATTCCGTTTATGACGGAAGATATTTACCAGAATCTGGTGAGAAGTCTGGACAAGAATGCGCCGGAAAGTATCCATCTGTGTGATTTCCCTTCTGCAAATCAGGAGTGGATCGACAAAGAGCTGGAAGAAAATATGGACCACCTGCTGGATATCGTAGTTATGGGACGGGCCTGCAGAAATGCTGCCAACATCAAAAACCGTCAGCCGATTGCCAGAATGTTTGTGAAGGCATCCTATCAGCTTTCTGAATTTTATACAGAAATCATTGCAGACGAGCTGAATGTAAAAGCGGTGGAATTTACAGACGATATTGAGAATTTTATCTCTTACAGTTTCAAACCGCAGCTTAAAACAGTGGGACCGAAATACGGAAAACTGTTAAATGGTATTCGTCAGACCCTGTCAGAGCTGGACGGAAGCAAAGCAATGGCTGATTTACGGGCATCCGGCGAATTAAAACTTGACATAAATGGTAATGAAGTTGTATTATCAGAAAGTGACTTATTGATTGAAACTGCTCAGATGGAAGGTTATGTGACCGAGTCTGACAATGAGATCGCAGTCGTATTGGATACAAATCTTACTCCTGACCTGATTGAGGAAGGCTTCGTCAGAGAAATCATCAGCAAGATTCAGACCATGAGAAAAGAAGCCGGATTTGAAGTGATGGATAAGATTTATGTGTATGTGAAAGACAACAAAGTAATCGAAGACATCATGAAGACACATGCCGCGGAAATTCAATCGGAAGTATTGGCAGAGAGCATTCAGTTCGATGCTACGGAAGGGTACGAGAAATCATGGAACATTAATTCTCAGGAAGTAACCCTTGCAGTTACAAAAATAAACTAAAACGTAACTATTCAGGACCCTGTCCTTCATAGTCATGAATGCATGCACACAAACTGCATTTTATGCAGTTTGGCGCCCGTATGTCTCGGGATTGCCTTGCAAATGCAAGTCAACACCTCGCGGGACAGTGACCTTCTGAACAGTTACACTAAAACAGCATAAGGAATTGAGGGGATAACAACGGCTGTCCCCTTCCTTTTGCTGTAGATTGAACGAGGAGGTAACGATGTTAGACAGTCATTTTAAAAAAGAGGAATTTAAAAACAGCGTTAAAGAAAATGTAAAAATGCTTTACCGCAAAACCATCGAGGAAGCTACGCAGGAACAGATTTTTCAGGCAGTATCTCTGGCGGTAAAGGACGTAATCATTGACAACTGGTTACTGACCCAGAAACAGTACGAAAAAGAAGATCCTAAGATCGTTTACTATCTGTCCATGGAATTTCTGATGGGCCGTGCTCTGGGAAATAACCTGATCAACCTGACAGCATACAACGAAGTAAAAGAAGCTCTGGACGAGCTGGGCTTTGACTTAAACGTAATCGAAGATCAAGAGCCGGACCCGGCGCTGGGAAATGGCGGTCTGGGAAGACTTGCTGCATGTTTCTTAGATTCTCTGGCAACTCTGGGTTACTGTGCATATGGCTGCGGAATCCGCTATCACTATGGTCTTTTCAAACAGAAAATCGAGAACGGTTATCAGGTAGAAGTGCCGGATAACTGGCTGAAAAACGGATATCCATTCGAGCTGCGCCGTCCGGAATACGCAAAAGAAGTAAAATTCGGCGGATATGTAAAAGTAGTTTATGACCATGCAACCGGAAGAAACCAGTTCGTACAGGAAGGATATCAGTCCGTAATGGCAATTCCTTACGATATGCCGATCGTAGGTTATAATAATAAAATCGTAAACACCCTGAGAATCTGGGATGCGGAAGCAATCAATGATTTCCGTCTGGACCTGTTTGACAAGGGTGAATATCATAAAGCAGTAGAACAGGAAAATCTGGCTAAGAACATTGTTGAGGTTCTGTACCCGAACGATAACCACTATGCCGGAAAAGAACTGCGTCTGAAACAGCAGTATTTCTTTATTTCTGCAAGTATTCAGGCTGCTATTGCAAAATTCAAAAAAGCGCACAGCGATCTGCATGATCTGCCGAAGAAGGTTACCTTCCAGCTCAACGATACCCATCCGACGATGACAGTAGCGGAACTGATGCGTATCCTTCTGGATGAAGAAGGCATGACATGGGATGAGGCATGGGATATCACAACACATACCTGTGCATACACTAACCATACCATCATGGCAGAAGCTCTGGAAAAATGGCCGATCGAGCTGTTCTCCAAACTGCTTCCCCGTGTATACCAGATTGTTGAGGAAATCAACCGCAGATTCATTCTGGAAATTCAGGCAAAATATCCGGGCAATCAGGAAAAAATCAACAAAATGGCTATCATTTTCGATGGTCAGGTAAAAATGGCTCATCTGGCAATCGCCGGAGGATATTCTGTAAACGGTGTAGCACGCCTGCATACAGAAATCCTGAAAAAAGAAGAGCTGAGAGATTTCTATGAGATGTACCCGGAGAAATTCAACAACAAAACAAACGGTATCACCCAGAGACGTTTCCTGCTTCACGGAAACCAGCTTCTGGCTGACTGGATTACCGATCATATCGGTGACGGCTGGATCACCAATCTGCCGGAACTGGAAAAACTGAAAGTATATGCAGATGACAAAAAAGCACTGCAGGAATTTATGAATATCAAATACCAGAACAAAGTCCGTCTGGCAAAATACATTCTGGAACACAACGGCATCGAAGTAGATCCACGCTCCATCTTTGACGTTCAGGTTAAGAGACTTCATGAGTACAAACGTCAGTTAATGAACATTCTGCATGTAATGTATCTGTACAACCAGATCAAAGAACATCCGGAAATGGATTTCTACCCAAGAACATTCATCTTTGGTGCAAAAGCGGCAGCAGGATACCGTCGTGCAAAACAGACCATCAAGCTGATCAACGCAGTTGCCGATGTGGTAAATAATGACGCTTCCATTAACGGAAAACTGAAAGTTGTATTTATCGAGAACTACCGTGTATCCAATGCTGAGATGATCTTTGCGGCAGCAGATGTTTCCGAGCAGATTTCTACTGCAAGTAAAGAGGCATCCGGTACAGGTAACATGAAGTTCATGCTGAACGGCGCTCCGACACTGGGAACTATGGACGGCGCAAATGTGGAAATCGTAGAAGAGGTTGGAGAAGAGAATGCATTTATCTTCGGTCTGTCCTCCGATGAGGTTATCAACTACGAAAACAACGGCGGATACAATCCGATGCAGTATTTCAACAATGATCCGGACATCCGTAACGTGCTGATGCAGCTGATCAACGGAACTTACTCCCATGGAGATTTCAACATGTTCCGTGAAATCTATGATTCCCTGCTGAACACCAACAGCAGCGATAAGGCAGACACATATTTCATTCTGGCTGACTTCAAGTCTTATGCAGAAGCTCAGAAACGTGTGGAGGAAGCTTATAAGGATACAAACAGATGGGCGAAGATGGCTCTTCTGAATACTGCTTGCTCCGGTAAGTTTACTTCTGACAGAACGATTCAGCAGTATGTTGATGAAATCTGGCATTTGGATAAGGTTACAATTAAATAATAAAAAACCGGAAGGGGCTGTCTTGAAGGCAGTCCCCTTTTTGAAATAGAGAAACTTGAAATAGAGAAACGGAGGGTGAGATGAAAATGAAATATTCTGTATGTGTGGACGCAGTATTTGAAAATAAAGGTACTTTTACGGAAGCCATGAAAAAGATAAAAGAGACGGGCTATAACGCTGTTGAATTCTGGAGCTGGTGGGACAAAGATGTCTGCGAAATCAGCAGGGCACAGCAGGAGCTGGAATTGGAAATTGCTGCATTTTGTACAAAATTTGTGAATCCGGGCGATCAATCTTTGCAGGAACAGTATCTGGAAGGTCTTGCGCAGAGCATCGAAACGGCGAAGGAACTGGAGTGTGGTACCCTGATCACTCAGGCCGGTTGGAATTTTGAAAGCGCTTTGCGGGGAATTACCGAGAAAGAGCACAGAAGCAGCCTTCTGGAGACGATGAAAAGAGGGGCGGAGCTTGTGGAAAAGGCAGATATGACCTTAGTGGTTGAGCCGCTGAACCTGTTGGTGAATCATCCCGGCTATCATTTGTCCACATCGGAGGACGCGTTTGATGTGATCGACAGGATTGGAAGCCCTAAGGTGAAGGTCTTGTTTGACATTTACCATCAGCAGATCACCGAGGGAAATCTGATTGCCAACATTACAGAGAATATAGGGAAGATTGGACATTTCCATGCGGCGGGCAATCCCGGGCGGACAGAAATCACGAAGGGGGAAATCCATTATAAGCATGTGTTTGAGGAGATTAGCCGTTTGGGGTATGATGGTTATATTGGATTGGAGTATATGACGAAAGAAGATCCGGTTTCGGAGCTGGTACGGGCGAAGAAGGAAGTATTGGTGTAAAAATGTTATTATTGTTCATCCCGTTTTGGCGCTGTATGCCTCAGGATTTCCGCGTAATCTGCGTGAGATGTTGATTTTCTATCATTGCAATGATATATTATAAGTAATACCAGTGAAGGAGGTGTACAATGAGCAGCATAGAATTATTACATGGAACGGATCACATTATTGAACAGCCGAGCTACTTGATGGGCAAAACCAATAATGATTATGGCAGGGGTTTTTACTGTACACGGGAGTCGGCGATGGCTCGGGAATGGGCTTGCAAACAAAATACAGACGGTTTTGTAAACAAATATTCTTTTGAACAGGACTCTTTAAATATACTTAATTTGTTGGACGGGAAACATCACATTTTAAATTGGATAGCGTTACTTTTGAAAAATCGAACGTTTCGCTTTTCCAATGAGATTGCCTTGGATGCCCGTGATTATATCATTGAAAATTTTGCTGTTGATTTGGCTGAGTATGATGTTGTGATCGGATATCGGGCAGATGATTCGTATTTTTCTTTTGCAGAATCATTTGTGCAAAACGGACTCCCCCTTCGCAGCTTAAACGAGGCGCTTCGGCTGGGACGGTTAGGTGAGCAAACAGTATTGATTTCAGAGCGTGCATTTTCCAGATTAACATTTAAAGGCGCAGAGGCCGTTGATAAAATGATATATTATCCTAAATTTATCACCAGAGATTCCGATGCACGACAAAAATATAAAAAAGAAATTCGCAATAGCCGTTCTTATAAAGACGATATTTTTGTAGTGGATATTCTCAGAGAGGAGATGAAGAACGATGATGCGCGCATACAGCGAATTGTATCTGAATGATGCGAAAAATAATCTGGCAGATTTTTTTGAATATGCGGTTAGCGATTGTCATTTGGATATGGAATGGGTTGTGAGACTGTTTGTTCAATCCGGTTATGCGGAAAAGTTTGAACGTGGTAATCCGGCTGTTATTGCAGGAATGTCCGGTATTGAATTAGCAAGAAAAGTAATGGATTACGCTTATCCCAATAAGGAATATCCGGAAAACATATTTTCACAGGAGCGTTCGAAGGTTTATTGGGCAGGCTGGGCGCTGGCTGAATATCAGTGGTATACATGTAAACGATTTAAAGATATTTTTTCAAGAATTTCTTTTACAGAGCTTGTATCTATGTACAAGGTATATCACGAAATGGACATCGGACAGTTCATGGAAGCGATGGAGAAAAAATACGATTCCGTAAAACGGGAAACACGTTTAAAAACAGTTCGTGAAAACCGTGGAATTTCACAGGCAGAGCTGGCAAAGCTTTCCGGTGTGAAACTGCGTTCTATTCAGATGTATGAACAGAAGGGAAATGACATAGATAAGGCGCAAGCCGGGACAGTTTATAAACTTTCGAGAGTATTGGGATGTACTGTTGAGGATTTGCTTGAGAGTCCGGAAAAGTAAATGGTATTTAAGGAGAGAAAATGAACCAAATAAACATACTGGCGGTAGAAGATGATCCCGCAATCGTAAATCACCTGACAGAATTTCTAAAATCGGAAGGCTTTACCGTCCAATCCGCAGACGGACAGGAAAAAGCCATGGAATTTCTGGAAAATCATCCCTGTGATCTGGTTCTGGTGGATATTTCGCTGGCGCAGGGAAACGGCTATGCCCTCTGTGCGGCAATTAAGAGTGAATGGAAACTTCCGGTGATCTTTTTAACTGCTTCCGGTGATGAATACAGTGTGGTGACCGGATTGAACATGGGAGCAGATGACTATGTAAGCAAACCCTTCCGGCCAAGAGAACTGGCGGCCCGCATAAAAAATGTGCTTCGAAGGACGGGGAAAACCCAGTCTACGCTGCAGGTGGGCAGTCTGAAAGTCGATACCGGAAAGGCGCAGGTGTGGAAGGGAGAGCAGGAGCTTTTTCTGTCTGCATTGGAGTACCGGCTTCTTCTGGTGTTTATCAATCACAGGGGAATGCTTCTTTCCAGATCTGTGCTGCTGGATGAAATCTGGGATGCGGCGGGAGAATATGTAAATGACAATACATTGACCGTTTACATTAAACGATTGAGGGAAAAAATAGAAGACGATCCCCAGAAGCCGGAGACGATCAAGACGGTGCGGGGATTGGGATATAAAATGGAGTAAAAAAGAGGATAACTTTTGATGAATGTGGATAACATTCCTGAAAATAATCAATGGTGTGGAAGGAAGGACAGGATGGATTTATGGAGAAATCCCGAATGGAAAAGACAGTCGGCAGGTCTTTTGGGAATTGGAATTTTGCTGAGCGGAGCCGGTTTACTGGTTAGTGCGGAGACCGCTTTCTTTGTGCTGGGGGCAACGCTGATTTTAAATATGGCATATTTCCTTTTGACGAGACAGCGATATGGGAGTATCCGTCAGATGGCATTGGAAATTGACAGGATTCTTCACGGAGAGGAAGAATTGAAAATCAGCAGCTATCGGGAGGGAGATTTGTCCATACTGCGGGATGAGATTTATAAAATGACTGTCCGGCTGAGAGAGCAGGCAGAACATCTGAAGGGAGAAAAAATTTATCTGGCAGATGCGCTGGCGGACATTTCCCATCAGATTCGTACACCGCTGACATCCCTGAATCTGACAGTATCCCGGCTGCAGCAGCCGGGGATGGATGAAAGAGAATGCCGGGAGCTTTTAAGGGAGATGAAGCGGCTTCTGGGACAGGTGGAATGGCTGGTGGAAAGCCTTTTGAAAATGTCAAAACTGGATGCGGACAGCGTCCCATTTTCCCGGGAGTGGATCGGGCTTGAGGAACTTTTGGGACAGGCCTTGCAGACGCTGGAAATTCCCATGGAACTGAAAAATCAAAGCGTTGCTGTGGATATACCAAAAGAGTGCGGTTTTACGGGAGACTATGCATGGAGCACGGAAGCGGTGATGAATGTGCTGAAAAACTGCATGGAATATACCCCGGAAAACGGAAACATCTATATTACCGGAAAGGCCAATCCGCTGTATACCGAACTGGCAATTCGCGACAGCGGCCCGGGAATTTCTGAGACGGATCTGGATCATCTTTTTGAACGGTTTTACAGAGGAAGACAGGCGGGGAAAAACAGCTTCGGTATCGGACTTGCGCTGACCAGAAGTATTTTAAATAAAGAAAATGCGACGATAAAGGCTGAAAATGTGCCGGAGGGAGGAAGCAGGTTTATTTTGCGGTTCTACCATGGGACGATATAAAAAAGTTTCACAATGTGTTGATAATGTAATTATATTAGAGTATACTATAGGTAAGAACAAAGGGAGGTGAAACAAATGGCTAAAACTGCAAATATAAATGTTCGTATTGATCCCGAAACAAAATCCAGCGCTGAGAAGCTATTTTCCAGCTTTGGAATTACGATTACTGATGCAATCAATATTTTTCTGCGAAAATCCATTATGGAAGGTGGTTTGCCGTTTGAAGTGAAACAACCCAGATATCATGCAGAAACAGAAGCAGCAATACATGAGGCAAGAGCTATCATGAACGGGCAGATTTCTGCAAAACGGTACGCTTCTGCCGAAGCATTATTTTCGGAACTTGATGAGGAAATGGACGGTGAGTGATGTTAGAATTAACTGTGACAGGTCAATTTCGTAAGGATTATAAACGAGTGAAAAAACGCTACCGTGATCACGGGCTTCCCGTACAGGAACCCATTCGGATTTGTTTGGAAGATAATCGCACGGCTCTGTTTTCAGAGCCGTGTAAATTTTGCAAAAATGTTTTGCGAAAAAATGATAAAAATGACAAATCTGTCACTTAAAAGTCACGCCACAGTCATTCAACCCTGTTAAGATGATATCATCGAAGACAGGAGGAGAGGTAAATGGATATTTTAAAAGTACAGGATTTATGTAAAACCTATGGCACAGGAGAAAATGCAGTTAAAGCGCTGGATCATGTGTCATTTTCTATTCAAAAAGGTGAGTTCGCAGCGATCGTGGGAGCATCCGGCTCGGGAAAATCCACGCTGCTGCATTTGATCGGAGGGGTGGACCGCCCTACCAGCGGAACCATTCATGTGGACGGCAGGGATGTATATGCGCAGAATGAGGAAGAGCTGGCGATTTTCCGCCGCCGTCAGGTGGGATTGATCTACCAGTTTTACAACCTGATTCCGGTACTGGATGTGACGGAAAACATCACTCTTCCGGTTTTGATGGACGGAAGAAAAGTCAATGGAAACCGTCTGGAGGAGCTTTTGGAGATTCTGGGGCTTCAGAAACGGCGCAATCACCTTCCCAACCAGTTATCGGGAGGACAGCAGCAGAGAGTTTCCATCGGAAGGGCGCTGATGAACAGCCCCGCACTGGTGCTGGCAGACGAACCTACGGGAAATCTGGATTCCAAAAACAGTCAGGAAATCATGCAGCTTCTGCGGCTTTCCCATGAAAAATATCATCAGACGCTGATCGTCATCACCCACGATGAAAACATTGCCCTGCAGGCAGATCACATTCTGGCTTTGGAGGACGGAAAAATTGTACGGGACGAGGTGATCCGGAGATGAAAAACATTTTCTCAAATATCACATGGAGAACCATGAAGCAGAACCGTTCCAGAACGATCGTCACTATCATCGGTGTCATTTTGTCTACTGCCATGATTTCAGCAGTTACAGCTTTCGGAAGCAGTATACAGGATTTTCTGATAGAGGAGACCATCCGGCAGCGAGGAAACTGGCATATGGTCATGCGCGTTCCGACAAAGGAGGAAGGAATCATCACCGGGGATGAACGGGTGGAGGCTTTCGGAACTACCGTTTCTTTGGGATACGCCGAGGCTCAGGGAGTGGAGGAAACGGATTTTGCTCCGTATTTTCATGTGGAGAGTTATTCCAAAGAGTGTTTGGACATGGTTAATCTGGGGATTACCGAAGGAAGAATGCCGGAAAATGAAGGGGAGATTCTTGTTCCGGAATTTCTGCTGGCGATGCAGAAGGAGGATGAGAAACTTTCTCTGGGAGATGAGCTCACTCTTGCAATCGGAAAGCGGATGCTGGGAGAGGAAGAGCTTCTGGACATCAATCCGTATATGAGCCTGAAAAATCCTGAGATGACAGAGGAGCTTTTGCCGGATGGCGAGGAGACTCTTCAGATAGAAGAAACGAAAACTTTTACTGTTGTGGGTGTTTACAGCAATAATGAGATCGGAGCGTATATATCAGAACTTTCCTACCAGTTGATTTCCGGCCCTGGGCAGGGGAATGAGGACTTTTGTACTGTGGTGGTGCGTCTGAAATCTCCCCGTGATGTAAATGAATTTGAGGAAGAGATGACGGAAAAAGTTTCCGCTTCTTCGTATTCCAGAAACAGTACCCTGCTGCGCTGGTACGGGGTGGATAAAAATCAGAATATCCTGAAGGTATTTGTGCGGATTCTGGGAATGATCATCTGCCTGATCGTGGCAGCCTCCGTTTCACTGATTTACAATGCGTTTTCCATTTCCATGAGGGAGCGTACCGGACAATTCGGTCTCCTTTCTTCAGTGGGAGCCACGAAGAAACAGTTAAGAAAATCGCTGCGCTTTGAGGCTTGGACGGTGTGCCTTCTGGGAATTCCTCTGGGACTGCTTTCAGGGGTAGCAGGAATCGGAATTACGCTGTATTTTGTGGGACCCATGATGTCTGACTGGATTTTTGGTGTGGACAGCGGTATTGCGCTGCGTGTATCTGTGGCATCCATGGTTATTGCAGCGGTGATTGCGCTGGTAACGGTTCATATTTCTGCATGGATTCCTGCAAGGAGAATGAAAAAACTTTCCCCGCTGGAAGCAATCCGGGCATCGCAGGATATTCAGAAGCTTCCGAAAAAGGTAAAGAGAACCGGAATCGCGGGAAGGCTGTTTGGATTGGAAGGGATGCTTGCATCCAAGAACTACCAGAGAGATAAACGAAAATACCGGACCACCGTAGTTTCCCTTACTCTCAGCATCGTGCTGTTTGTCACTTCCGGGGCCGTGGTGATGTATGTGCAGCAGGCGGGGGATGATGTGCTGAACGCTTCTGTGGTTGACATCAGCGTAGAAGGAAAAAAAGAGGGAAATATCCCTGAAATTATGGAAGAGCTGAAGGCGGCAGAGGGCTCTGAGGAAATTTACAGATATCAAAGCGGAATGTTTGCCATAAGAGTGGAAGGGGAACTTGTTCCTGAGGAGATGAAGTATCAGTTTACCGATGGAGGTGACGGAAACTTTTTGAAATACTGCGTGCTGTATATCCTGCCGGATGACCAATTCGCTGAATATGCCAAAGAGGTGGGAGCAGACCCGGATGCGTACCTGAATCAGGATGAATTGAAAGCGATTTACAAGGACAGCTTTCGGCAGTACAACCAGTCCACAGGAAAATACGGCATGGCTTCCCTGATGGAAAATGAAGAGGGAACGGTGTTTGAAATGGGCGAGGCAGAATTGGCTGAAGACGCAGAGAACTTTGGAGTTATGAAAAATTCTTTCCGGGTGACAGCAGATAAGAGCACTGATATCTATCCAAAAGCCAGTACCCAGAATTATTATTCTGCAATGCCCGCCTTTGTGATAGCGGAAAGTACCTTTGAAAAAGCGGGAACCATGATCGATCAGGAAAATATGAACACGAATTTTTCCCTGATTTCCAAAGAGTACAAGAAGGTTTATCAGGATATTTTGAAACGTTCAAAGGATCAGAACTCTCCGTTATATGGGTGCGGAATCTATAACATGAATGAAGGGGAGGAAAAAGGACAGAACATCATGACGGTCATCCGGGTTTTGACGACGGGTTTTGTTGTGCTGATGTCCCTGATTGCGGTTGCAAATATCTTTAACACGATCTCCACGAATCTGTATCTGCGAAGGCGGGAATTTGCCATGCTCCGGTCTGCCGGTATGACGGAAAAAGGTTTCCGGAAAATGATGGGCTGTGAGTGCCTGATCTACGGGCTGCGTTCAATCTGTTATGGGGTAATTCTGTCAACAGGCAGCAGTTATCTGGCGTACTGTATCTGGCAGAACGGAGTGGAATTTTCCTATCGGCTGCCCTGGCTGTACTGGCTGATTTCCGTAGCGGCGGTGTTCCTTGTGGTTGGAATTACCATGATCTATACTATGGGAAAAATGCGGAAGGATAATGTGATTGATGTGCTGAAACAGAACGGCTAGGAAAGTAAGCTGCAGGGGGCAAAATAGTCAAAAACCCCGCTGCAGGCAACGAGCCATGTGGAAATAAAATAATAAAAATACGAAAATCTCCTTGACGAATTTCCGAAATTGGGGTAATGTATTAACCGTAAAATATAAATAATAAGCTTTTCTCTTATTCAGAGTGATGGAGATACATAGGATCTGTGAAGTCACGGCAACCCCGCGAAGCGGAAGGTGCCTACCTGAGCGAGTAATCGAACAATAAGGGGATTTGATATGAAATATTAAGTCCGCCTTTGTGCGGACTTTTTCATGTCTCGGGAAACATTGTTCCTGTGACAATTGGGGAAAAGCACCAACTAAAAGAAAAAAGGAGAATACCATGGAAAAAATCTTATTTACTTCCGAATCCGTAACTGAAGGTCATCCGGATAAAATGTGCGACCAGATTTCTGACGCCATTCTGGACGCACTGATGGAACAGGATCCCATGAGCCGTGTAGCCTGTGAGACAGCTATTACTACAGGTCTGGTTCTGGTTATGGGAGAAATCACAACAAACGCTTATGTGGATATCCAGAAATTGGTTCGCGAAACTGTACGGGAAATCGGATATACCAGAGGAAAATTCGGCTTTGATGCAGACAACTGCGGTGTGATCACAGCAATTGACGAGCAGTCTGCCGATATCGCTATGGGTGTTGACAAAGCGCTGGAAGCAAAAGAAAATAAAATGACAGACGAAGAGCTGGATGCTATCGGAGCCGGAGATCAGGGTATGATGTTTGGTTATGCAAGCAACGAGACAGAGGAATATATGCCTTATGCGATTTCTCTGGCACACAAACTGACCAGACAGCTTACAAAAGTGAGAAAAGACGGTACACTGGAATATCTGAGACCGGATGGAAAATCTCAGGTAACGGTTGAGTATGATAAAGAAGGAAAACCGGTTCGTCTGGATGCAGTTGTTCTTTCTACTCAGCACGATCCGGATGTGACACAGGAACAGATTCATGAAGATGTGAAAAAATACATCTTTGATCCGGTTCTTCCTCAGGATATGATCGATGATGAAACAAAATTCTTCATCAACCCAACAGGAAGATTCGTAATCGGCGGACCTCACGGTGACAGCGGTGTGACAGGAAGAAAGATCATCGTAGATACCTACGGTGGATACGGACGTCACGGCGGCGGAGCATTTTCCGGTAAAGACTGTACAAAGGTTGACCGTTCCGCAGCTTACGCAGCACGCTATGTGGCAAAGAACATCGTAGCAGCAGGTCTGGCTGACAAATGTGAGATTCAGCTTTCCTACGCAATCGGTGTGGCATACCCGACTTCCGTGCGTGTGGATACATTTGGCACAGGTAAAGTGGAAGATACGAAGCTGGTAGAGATTATTCGCGAGAACTTTGATCTGAGACCGGCAGGAATCATCAAAATGCTGGATCTGAGAAGACCGATTTATAAACAGACGGCGGCTTATGGACATTTTGGAAGAAATGATCTGGATCTGCCGTGGGAGAAATTGGATAAGGTGGAGACGTTGAAGGCGTATCTGTAAGAAGATATGGGGAACCGCTGCAGCTCATTGGGAGAATGGGTTGTGGCGGTTTTTTGTTTTAGTGGAGTACGGAGGACGCATTCTGCCCCCATGGAAGCTGTTTTGTACCATGCGGGTAGGGCGGCGTTCCGCTTCGTGGGGAGGACTGGCGGTTTGTATCAGGCGGGTAGGGCGGCGTTCCGCTTTGTGGGGAGGAGCAAACCAGCCGTTCGGTAGGTTCGGTCAGGTGTGCAGCTCCGGTCCGATTTGATGCTGCTCCCGTTTTTTCAGGTGCTTGTCGATGACCAGCAGGAATACGATGGTTGAGATCACCGACGCGATGATATCAGCCACAGGTTCTGCGTAGAAAGCGGATTTTGCGTCCAGGAGGAAGGGGAGCAGGACGGTCAGGAGCATAAAGCTGCACTTTCTGAAAAGAGAAAGACTGAGAGCTGTTTTGGTGCGCTCCATAGCGGTCAGGCCGTCCACCAGGACATACTGGAAGCTCAGAGGAATGATCATCATGGTGAATACTTTGATGCCCCAGACAGAAAAGCTGACGCATTCCGGATCTGCGGTGAAGAAACGGACGAAGAACTGAGGCAGTATCCGGGACACCAGGAACATGGTCGTGGTGAAAATCAGACAGGTGATCAGAATATATTTTTCGGCCGTTTTTACACGTTTGGTCAGTTTTGCGCCGTAATTATAGCTGATGATCGGCTGGGTTCCTCCGCTGATTCCCAGCATCGGGGAGGTGATGAGAAGCATGTAACTCTGTACGATGGTCGCACAGGTGATGAGCAGATCTCCCTGTTCCGCGCCTCCGAAATGCTGAAGGGAGGTATTCATCACAATCAAAATCACGCTGTCGGTAGCAAGAATTAAAAATGGGGAGATTCCCATGTAAATGATTTTTCCCATCAGGTGCAGATCGTACTGCCCGAACGTGATTCGGATCGGGGGACGTTTCCCGAAAAGAAATATCAGGGCAAATAAGCAGGAAATAAACTGTGAGATCACTGTGGCAACGGCTGCTCCGGCGACACCCATATCAAAAACAAAGATAAATATGGGGTCAAGCACAATGTTGGAGAAGGCTCCCACAAGTACTGTAACCATACCAAACAGAGGGAATCCCTGACAGGTGATAAAATAATTCAGTCCGATTGCCATAAGTGCAAAAAATGTTCCTATGGTATAAATGGTCAGATAGCTGTCTGCATACGGGAAGGTGGCGGGACTTGCGCCGAACCATAGCAGCAGGTACTTTTTGGACAGAAGAAAGGCCACGGTAAGTATGGCGGAAAAAACAGCAAGCATCAGGAATGAATTTGCCAGAATCTGCTCAGCCTTTTTGAAATTTTTCTCTCCCAGACGGATTGCCAGAAGAATAGAGCCTCCCAGTCCCACCAGCGTTCCAAATGAGGACAGCAGAGTGACAATCGGGCCGCAGACCCCGGCGCCGGCCAGGGCCAATGCTCCTGTCTCGGGAATGTGCCCGATATACATGCGGTCGATAATGCTGTAAAGCACATTGACAAACTGAGCCAGCATGGCAGGGCCAGCCAGTTTCAGTACGAGAGAAAGGACGGAATCCTTTCCCAGATCTGTTTGTTGTTTCATTTGCATCTCCCCCCCAGGCAGCAGATCACAGCGCTGCCATTTTTTATCTTGAAAATAGATAAATTCTCTGAATTGCTCACATCAAGTATGCAAGGCGTACTTGAACAGATGTAACTGCTTAGGGCAGTCCGGTAAGACTTACTATAGCAGTTTTCACAGATAGGTTCAAGATGAAAAACATAGTAGTTTTTATAGAAAGTTTAGAATTGTCCAGCTTTGTTTAGGTGAAAATAGAAGAAGAATATGGTATAATTTTTGTAACTTGAAATGTAACTGTTCAGAAGGTCACTGTTCCGCGAGGTGTTGCCTTGCAAATGCAAGGCAATCCCGAGACATACGAGCGCCGCACTGCATGAAATGCAGTGT
>JAHAFI010000041.1 GCA_018374355.1 Clostridiales bacterium | reverse complement strand
ATGCTTTTTTACCCATGATAATGTCCTCCAAAATCTTGATAAGAACATTATAACACAAAAAACAAATATAGTCGAGTTATTAAAAAGATATTATACTAGGAGAAACAAAAGCGATTTTCGTGGATCGCAGAGAGTTTGACGGTAAAGTTCAGGAACAGATAGAAGAAGCATTCCAATTTGTGCTGAGAAACATTCATCTTGGAGCGAAGTTCCAGGGAATCTATCGTCAGGACGTATATGAGATACCACCGGATGCGATTCGAGAACTGATTATCAATGCGGTGGTTCACCGCAGCTATCTGGATCATGGGAATATTCAGGTGGCAGTTTATGATAACCGCTTAGAAGTTACATCTCCCGGAAAACTCCCGATGGGACAGACCATTGAGCGAATGATTGAAGGATATTCAAGAATTCGTAATGAGGCACTTGCCAATGCATTTTCTTACTTTATAGGAAATTTCAATTTTTAGGATCAGAAAAAAGAACAAGGGTTCACAGAACATATGTTAGATAAACTCTTGCCTGAGTATAACGATGAGACGACACGGCTTAGAAGATATAAAAACCTTCCACGCCAGCCTCGTCATCAAATAAGTCGTCTTCATTTAAGAAATAATCCATATCCAAGAGGTCATCCTCGCTCATGTGGCGAATGTCTTCGGATGTCATGCCTTCTGGTGGATTATCCGTATATTTTTTGCGTAGTTTCTCTGTGTTTGGATTCATATGTCCAGCCTCCTTTGAAAGGAGTATACAACGGGAAAAAGATTTAAGGAAGTCATGCAGACGATCTTTTTCCACGAGAGCGAGACATGACGTTCTCGTACATTTCTTCCAGAGAAACACGCTTATGGTTAAAGTAGAGTTCTAAAAAAAGCATGGTTGTGCCACATTTGCATTTTAATGGGTCATAACCGAAAGCAGAAAGAATGGCAGTACGCCACTGGTTAAAACTTCTGTAAAGATGATGCTTTTCACGTGATATGGCGCGGTTCAGCTTTTTGTCGATGTCACGGTGGCGAGCATAAATGCCGCCATAACGGATCATTTTATAATGCTTTTCCGGGATGTGTCGGATCAGGCGCTCAATGAGCTCCATGACGGGAATGGTTTCTTCCACATAGGTATCATCTTCATGCCGGTTGTAGTGGAAGGTCACAGAATCACCATCATATTGGTCAATCCTAGAGGAGGCAATCACGGGGCGACCAAGATAACGACCGATGTATTTTATAACTGTTTTGGGATCGCATTTGTTTGGTCTTGCATACACATAAAAACCATCTTTGTGGTTACGGTAGCAGGAAGCCTTCACTTTTTTAAAAGAAGAGCCAAGCTTTGCTTCCATCTCGTTCAGCAGGGCAGTGCGAAAAGCGTTAAGAAGATAAGTGTAGTTAAAATGATTGACATTGCGCCAGAAGCCATTATCGCTGTAGCCGCCCTCGGAAATAAGGCAGTGAATGTGAGGATTCCATTTCAAATCCCTGCCGAAAGTATGGAGGACCATATAAAGCCGGGAGTGAAGTTCATGGACTTGTTTTGCTTAAAAAACATATGTGAGACAACGCTGTTTACCACATGAAAGAGACAGTCAAGGAGGGAACGGTCATCTAAGAAGAAATTTTCATCAATGGTGAACACGCAGTGACGGTGTGTGACATTCACCAGCTTAAAGGACATAGAAGTAGTGCGCTGCATGGCATAGAGGTTTCCGCAGGTAGGACAGAAACGGCTGTGGCAGCGGAAAGGGACAAATTTCAGCTTTCCGCAGTGGGGACAGCCATACATTGCCCCGCCAAAGGAAGGATCACCGGAGTTGATCATTTTATCCACGTTTACAATGACAGCCGGACGTGGATGTAATGTATAAATCATTTCTTCATAATGGTCTTTAAAAATATCCTGTAGTATGCTCATAAGACTATTATGAACGAAAACGGCACAAAAAGAACCCCCTAATTCCCCCATGAATGGGGGTTAGGGGGTTGAGGTGTCGAAGACACTTTTTTATGTCAAATAGCTGAGAGAGTATCGAACAGAAAGTTGAGGGTTTCAGAAAATAAAGAACCTTATTTTTGATGGTAAATAATGTATGCGATTTATGGGAAATATCGGAAATATCGTTGTGGGCATGGAATGTTAAAATATGAAAAATTTCTGAAATTTGGAAAACAGAAGGTAATATCAAATATTAATAAAGTGGGATTATCCAAGGCATGTGCGGCACACCAATTATACATCGGTCCAGTACAGTACATAAAGACGTGACGGAACGCCTATAAGGATAAAACTTTGACCGTTTAATCAGCGTTTGTAACATCCCCATCAAATGCAGGGGCTGTTGGGTCGAGATGATTCCATTCCTAAAAAATGTGCAAACGCACAAAAAATAGGAGAGGACATTGTGTGTCGTATTGACGATTTCGGAAGAGTAGTAGGGACAAGTGTGCCCATTTTTCAATCATAAAAAATCATAAATTTAACCTGCTGTGCTAGATAAAAAATAGAGAAACTCCAACAAAATGTGCTATCCTATTTGTAGGGAATACTAATTCGAAAGGAGGCATCATTATGTTGAAGTTCCAAAATAATAATACCACTGTTATAGCAACTTTTGAAGACTTTATTTTACTTGCTTATACCGTCATTGATGACCTGTACCAACAGTTTGTCCCTTCTTCCGTTTCACAAAGAAGAAATGTAGGTACCGCAAAAATGTCCGATCCGGAAATTATTACTCTGAGTATCTGTGGCGATCTGATTGGGATAGATTCTGAAAATGCTTGGTATTCCTCTATAAAACGTAATTATCATCATCTTTTCCCAAGGCTCTGCAGCCGTACCCGGTTTAACCGAACCAGAAGGGCACTTTTACAGGTAACGGAATTGCTCCGTCAGAAACTGTCCCTCTCTTTTCCCATACCAGCCAGCCGCTATTTTGTCATTGACAGCTTTCCTCTCCCTGTCTGCAAGTTTGGGCGGGCACGCTACTGCTGCTCTTTCCGTACAGATGGTGCAAATTACGGAAAGTGTCCTTCCAAAAAAGAGACGTATTTTGGCTTCAAGATCCATGCCCTGATTACTTTGGAAGGCTATATCACAGCATTCGAGGTGACTCCGGCATCGGTGGATGACAGAGAAGGACTCCGGGATCTTGCTGAAAACCAGCTCGGGCTGGTGATTCTTGGGGACAAAGGCTACACCGGGGAAGTCCTCTTTGATGACATGCAAAGCCGCGGGATATGTCTGATGTCGCTGAAGCCTTCTAATTATAAGAAAAACTGGCCTACAGAAATACGACGGCTGATTTTCTGTTTCCGGCGCAGGGTGGAAACCGTGTTTTCACAGCTGAGTGAACAGTTGAATGCCGAAAAGGTGCTTGCAAAAAGCTTTAGGGGCTTATGCACCAGACTACAGAACAAGGTATTAGGACATAATCTGTGCATGGCATTCAATAGTATATTCCGGGAATCATGTGACATTGGAAAAATCAAACAGTTAATATTCTGAAAATTTGAGTTCTCAAAATTTGTAAGGGATTTTTTTGTTTTTTTCGTCCTTTGGACAAATAATACAGTTTTGGTTATTTAAGTAGCACAACAGGTTAATTTAACTCTGGAAGAAGCTGCGGCTTATTCCGGTGTGGGAATCAATAAGTTAAGAGATATAACCAATGATGATAACTGCAAGTTTGTCTTGTGGGTTGGAAATAAGAGATTGATTAAGCGACGCCTGTTCGACCAGTACATCGAGCAGGCGTATTCGATTTAATATGCCGGGAACCTCACAGCCTGTGGCTGTTCGGTCACGGGCTGTCGCCCTAACGTTTGACAACGATATATGTCTGCTTGAGAGTAAACTCTCAGCAGGCAATACCGTTACCATCCGTCCCGGCTTGTAGTTTTCGTGAAAATAAGTGATGTAAAAGGCTGCCTTGATGTGATACAATAAACGTGTCATATCAAGGCTCTTTCCATCACGGAAAGGAGTTTGACAATGTCCGAAAAACGCAAAGACAATAAAGGACGAATCCTGCGGACAGGAGAGAGCCAGAGAAAAGACCTGATTTATCAATATCGGTACACAGATATTCGAGGAAAGCGGCAGACAGTTTATTCTTCTGACCTGAAAGAACTTCGGGAAAAGGAAAAAGAAATCCAGAAGCAGCTTGACGAGGGTATTGATTATGCGGCAGGTAAGGTAACCGTAATAGCACTTTTGGAACGCTATATCAGTTTGAAACAAGGTGTTCGTTACAACACCAAAGTAGGATACAATTTTGTATTGAATCTGGTTAAGAAAGAAGATTTTGGAAACCAACAGATAAGGGATATTAAGGTATCGGATGCCCAGCAGTGGGTGATGAAGCTCCACCAAGACGGCAAAGGCTACAGCACTCTTACAAGCGTCAGGGGCGTTGTCAAACCAGCATTCCAGATGGCATATAATGAAGATGTTATCCGAAGGAATCCCTTTGATTTCAAACTGACAGATGTTGTTCCAAATGATTCACAAAAACGTATTGCTATGACTGACGAGCAGCAGAAATTGTGGATGGATTTTATCCGGGAGGATAAAACCTACAGTAAGTATTTTGATGAGTTTGTTGTTCTGTTACAAACGGGAATGCGTGTCAGTGAATTTTGCGGATTGACAAAAAACGATTTGGATTTTGAAAAGAGAAGAATCCGGGTTGACCATCAGTTAGTCCGTGAGCGTGGCGGGAAATATTATGTGGAGAAAACCAAAACCGAAAGCGGCTGCCGGTTTATTCCTATGACGGATGAAGTGTACCAGAGCTTGTTAAACATTCTTGCAAATCGTAGAAAAGTGAAAACGGAAATGATTGTGGATGGGGATAGCAATTTCATTCTGATTGATAAAGACGAGCATCCAAAAGTTGCGCTGCATATCGAGAATGAAATGCGCTGGGCGATGAAGAAATACAAGAAGCTCCATATAGAGCAGCCTTTACCGAATATCACCCCTCACGTTTTCCGACATACGTTCTGTACGAATATGGCAAATGCCGGTATGGATGTGAAAACACTGCAATATCTGATGGGGCATTCAGATGTGGGAGTTACACTGAACATTTATACCCATGCAAGCTATGACCGAGCTGTCGAGCAGATGGCGAAAATCGTAGACTTCAAGCAGGCTGACAAGCCGGAGCAGAGGAGAAAATCAGGTTGCTTGTACACCAGTTTACTACACCACTTACTACACCATTTGCCCGGCAATTTACGCAGATTTATGTAGATATGCGCAGAGAGGGGCAAAAACAGAAAATCAAGAAAACGCCGGAAAGCCGTAATTACAGGCATTCGAAGGCTCATGAAAGGATATAAAATCATGATAAAGATACTATTTATTTGCTTAGGCAACATCTGCCGCAGCCCCATGGCCGAATTCATCCTAAAAGACATAGCCGCCACCCAAGGCCTTTCCCACAAACTAGAGATTTCCTCCGCTGCCACAAGCACCGAAGAAATCTGGAACGGGGTCGGCAATCCGGTATACCCGCCCGCTCGAGAAGAACTTGCCCGTCACGGCATAAGCTGCAAAGGAAAGCGTGCAGTTCAATTAAAAAAATCAGATTATGATAAGTATGATTATCTGATTGGTATGGATACCATGAATATCAAAAACATAGAACGGATAACCGGGCATAAAGGTGGAAAAATCTCCATGCTTCTGGAGTACGCCGGAAGGCAGGAAAGCATTTCCGATCCATGGTATACGTCGCGTTTCGATGTCACATATAGAGATATTGAAGAGGGTTGCAGGGCATTTTTAAAATACCTGCAGGAAACAGGAAAACTATGCTGATTCATAACTGTTCAGGACCCTGTCCCTCATAGTCACGAATGTATGCACACAAACTGCATTTTATGCAGTTTGGCGCCCGTATGTCTCGGGACTGCCTTGCAAATGCAAGTCAACACCTCGCGGGACAGTGACCTTCTGAACAGTTACGCTGATTCTATGGTGCGGCAGATGCCCTGCTTCAAGCAACAGGGCATCTCTCCAAACAGGCTTATTCCGCAGCAGCGCCCTTATTTTCCAGCGCAAACAACTCATTAATATTCTCTATATCTCCCTCAAAATCCCCTGCCTGTGCTGCAAACTGCTTCATCCGTTCCATCTGCTTATCTGCCCCATCTGTATCTCCAACAGCCAGATAGGCCTGATACAGGGAAATGGCTTCATAATATTTAGCTACGGACTGGCAGGCTTTGACCGTTTCGGTATGCTCCTTGCCAAGCCGCGAATCCCTGAGAGTCATGTCCAAAAGATAAAGATAATCTTCACTGCTCAAAGCCGAGAGATAAGATTCTTCGGTGAGATAGCTGGGTTCATAATTGGCATCCCGGATATCGCGGATTCCAAAAACAATAAACAAAATCAGGGACAGTGTAAGAATCACGGTAAAAACGCCGATAACAATCTTGCCTATGGATATTTTTTTCATCGTTCCCCCAGCCTCCTTTCCAATAATTCTTCCTGACGGGAAGCAGACAGATCAGGAAGTGTTTCCGCTTCCTCAGCGGTAAGTCCCCCATAGGCGATCAGAACCGCTTTTGTCCGTTCCTGAATATCATGGATGATTTCCATATTTTCTTCCGAAAGATAAGTTTCGGCATTATAAGAAAAGTTCTGTTCAACATTAAACAGAGTGTCCAGATTCAAGGTCAGGCTGCGGACCATAGAGGACAGATTTTCCGGTTCGAAATTATAGCTGCCAAAAGGCGTTTTATCAGCCAACACCCGGTAAATGGAAAAATAACTGTCAGCAACAGAGACAACGGCATAGTAGTCATCAAATTCATCCACAGAATAAAGAGAATTTGTGTTGTAGTAAGAAGAAAGTCCTGCATAGTCTCCGGCCTGAATGAACTCTTCCATAGTCTCACGGTGTTTTGAAGCATTTTTGCTGATTTCTATTTCAGCAATATTCATACCGATTCTCCAGCCGGAACGGGCGAAGATAAAACCGCCGATATTTAAAAGAAACAATACAAATAAAATAATCAGCGGCACAGTCAGGCTGGCAAATCGCCGCGTTTTTGTGTAGACATCCTGCTGTGTCCTTGTAAATTCCTTTTTATAATGTTTCATATCCTCCTGATGCTTTTTAGCATGGGGGTTTGGCTGACCGCAAAAGGAACAAAATTCATCTTCCAATCCCAAGGGTGTGCCGCAGTAGGGACATTTCATAATGGCGCCTCCTTTATTTGTTAATCAATATTTTGTCCTTCAGATATTTTTTGCAGAGCTCGTAGCTTAGGTAACCGTCATCACAGCAGGCTTCATAAGCCTCATTTACTTCCTGAACGGTCAATTGGAAAGCCTCGTTCAGAAATTTTATGCTTTCCTCCTGAAAAGAAGCAATTTTTTGCAAATCTTCCTCAGACATCTGTCTTCGGCCAAATTCCTGTACTTCTTCCATGGCAAGCTGTAAAGCACAGTAGAATCCGTAGTTCAGATCGTCTTCGGTGTAGGATTTGTCTTCCAGCAGCTTCTTCAGACGAGTTACTTCAAGATAATGACCGTAATAGTAAAAATATTCTTCATGTTCCCAAGAAAAGAGCGCGTCGGAGCCCTCCTCTTCATACAGAGTTATCAGATATTCGTAAACTTTCCGGTCATCTCCGGCGGCATATAGTTCATCCAGCACCGGAAAAAATTTCTTTTCGAAAGCAAGCTGTTCCTGAAGGTGCATTTTCTCCCGGCTGTTTCGAAAATGGGATACGCCAAGAAAAATCAGAAAGATAGTCAGGCAGAGAACGGCCACGCCTAAAGCAATCTTTAGCGCAAATTTGCCGTGATGTTTTAAATGTTGGGAATATTCTTCCGGGGGAAGTTCGGCGAGATCTTCTGTTTCTTCCCGGATATCTTCCAATTTATCCATATACTCAGCTTCGGCACCGATAGCATTGATTGTGCCGCAGTAGGGACATTTGGCATCCGTTTCTTTTAGCTGAGCGCCGCAATTACTGCAATACATAAAAGTCCTCCCTGAAAATGTATACTTTCCGTACATTATAGCATATGTAAAAATAAAACACGAGATTTTTTAATGATTAATTTTATAATTTAATGTGTAAAAGTGCGATTTTTCATTGACAAAAAAAGAGATAGTTGATAGAATTGGTGTCAAAGCTGTTTGACACATTACTAAGAGAAAGTGGGTTGTGATATGAAACAGAGAATATTATCTATATTAGTGGACAATACGGCCGGTGTTCTGAGCCGTGTATCCGGTCTTTTCAGCCGGAGAAGTTACAATATTGACAGTTTGACCGTAGGCGTGACTGCTGATCCGAGATACTCCCGAATGACTGTTGTGTGCAGCGGAGACGATACAGTTCTGGATCAGATTACCAAGCAGTTGAACAAGCTGGTGGATGTAAGAGATATCAAGATTCTGGAACCGGACACCAGTGTTTCCAGAGAACTGATTCTGGTGAAGGTACGGGCATCAAAAGCAACCCGTCAGAACGTAACCTCGATTGCCGATATTTTCCGTGCAAAGGTTATCGACGTATCGGTGGATTCTATGGTTCTGGAACTGACAGGTTCAAAATCAAAACTGGAAGCATTCATTACGCTGCTGAGCGATGGCAATGAAATTCTGGAAATTGCCAGAACCGGTGTGACGGGACTTTCCAGAGGTTCCGATTATGTACTCTTTTTGTAAGAAGTACAGAAAAGAAGCGTGCTAGAGGGGAGACCCCCTAACCATAAAAGTCTGCAGTTATGCGGGACACTGTCGGGGATAACTGCCAAAACAATACATAACTTAGGAGGAGCAACAACATGGAAAACAAAATTTATTATCAGGAAGATTGTAATTTATCTTTACTGGAAGGAAAAACAATCGCTGTCATCGGCTATGGAAGTCAGGGACATGCACATGCATTAAACGCTAAAGAATCCGGATGCAATGTAATCATTGGTCTGTATGAAGGCAGCAAATCATGGGCAAAAGCAGAAGCACAGGGATTTGAAGTATATACTGCAGCAGAAGCAGCAAAAAGAGCAGATGTGATCATGATCCTGATCAACGATGAGCTTCAGGCTGATATGTACAAAAAAGATATCGAGCCGAATCTGGAAGAAGGAAATATGCTGATGTTCGCACATGGCTTCAACATTCATTTTGGCTGTATTACACCTCCGAAATTCGTAGACGTAACCATGATTGCACCGAAAGGACCGGGACATACCGTAAGAAGCGAATATCAGGCTGGTAAAGGTGTTCCTTGTCTGGTAGCCGTTCAGCAGGACGCAACAGGCAAAGCTCTGGACAAGGCGCTGGCATATTCTCTGGCTATCGGCGGAGCAAGAGCAGGCGTACTGGAAACCACATTCCGTACAGAGACAGAAACAGACCTGTTTGGTGAGCAGGCAGTTCTCTGCGGCGGTGTTTGCGCTCTGATGCAGGCTGGTTTCGAAACACTGTGTGAAGCAGGATATGATCCGAGAAATGCTTACTTTGAATGTATCCATGAGATGAAACTGATTGTAGACCTGATTTATCAGTCCGGTTTCGAAGGAATGAGATATTCCATCTCCAATACTGCTGAGTACGGCGATTACATCACAGGACCTAAGATCATTACAGAAGAAACAAAGAAATCCATGAAGAAAATTCTGTCAGACATTCAGGATGGTACTTTTGCAAAAGAATTCCTGTTAGATATGTCACCGGCAGGAAGACAGGTTCATTTCAAAGCAATGCGTAAACTGGCAGCAGAGCATCCGGCAGAGGTTGTAGGAAAAGAAATCCGTAAACTGTATAGCTGGAATGGTGAAGATAAACTGATCAATAACTAATTTTTAAGTAAAGAGAAGGCATAAGAAGTGTTACAGCATTTCTTATGCCTTCTCTTTACTTAAAATTAAATCTATAAAGGACAAAGACCAAAAGAGTTAGGAAAATATTAAGAAAATAGGGGAGGAATTCTTAAATATAGGAGCGTATGATACAGGAAGCAGACAGTCAGGCAGAAAATAATGCCTGCACGCTGTAGAGAACCTTTTAGGAGGTCCGGAAATTAAGGAGGAAAATTTGAATGAACAGCTATTTTTTTATGGAAATGCTCTCGGGAATTATGATTATGGTAATTCCCTTTCTGGCTCTTGTATTGGTAAAAAAGTCAAACTTTTGTCATAGTACAGGGATTGTGCTGATGGGTATTTATCTGGGAATGGTATGGAATATTACAGGCCTGCCGGGGATTACAAGTTTTCGAATGGAAATCTCAGGCGGACTCAGTTTGATACCTTTCCGGGATGTGAGCGCTTTTGGATATACTGCCAATGTGATCATGCTTATGCCGCTTGGGATTCTGATGCCCCTCTTGTGGAAGAACTGCCGAAAACTTTGGAAGACGGCGGCAGCCGGCTTTATGACGTCTCTGTCCATTGAATGTCTGCAGCTTTTTACATTCCGGGCTACCGATGTAGATGATCTGATTATGAACACGCTGGGAGCAGCGGCAGGCTACGGGATTTTTTGCGTAATCCGCCGGCTGCTTCCGAAAATGACAGAGACCTGCAGCGGAAAGCTCAGTGAGCATGAGCAGCGAAACGAAATGCTCATTGTTTTGGGGATGGTATGCTTGCTGCGGTTTATCGTTTATCCGGTGGTGATGGAGGAGTGGATTTGGGGGATGATGTAAGAACAGTATCACAGCAGGAATTTCCTAAATAGAAAGGAAATTACGTATAACATACTCCTGCTGTTCCCCCTTCCGGCAGACGAATCCGATCTGTCTGGGAGCAAAAGGCAGAACGGCGGGCAGTTCCACCAGCTCATTGCGGGAAAGCTCCTCCTGAACGAATTCACGGATCACACAGGCAGCGCCGAGACCGATCCGGGCAAATTCAATCAGCAGATCCATGGTGGAGACTTCCAGAACATGGGACAACTCTATGCCGTGTTCCAGAAAGACCCGGTTCACGTACTGACGGGTAATATTTTCCTCGTCAAGCATCATAAAAGTGGCGGTCCGATAAAGATCCATGGGTTCAGAGCGCAGCTTCAGATGCTCCAGATAGGACTTTGTAGCAACAAAGGTGTCCTGAATTTTCTGAAGAGGGTGAAAATAGTATTCCTTCGGTGAAGAAGGTTCTCCGACCAGACCGATATCGATTTTATTTTCCTCCAGAAGAGCCAGCGTCTGGTAGGTGGACTGGTTGGAAATCGATATCTGTACATGGGGGTAGGCCTGAATAAACCGCTGAAGATAGGGCAGCAGGATATATTTACAAAGGGTGGTGCTGACCCCGATGCGAAGCTGGGCAATACCGAGGCTGTGGTGCCGGGCAAGGATTTTCTCACCGCTGTCCAGTGCGGCAAAGGCTTCGGTAGTGTGGCGGAATAAAAGCTCCCCCTCAAGGGTAAGGGAAACTCCGCGGGAAGTCCGCTTGAAAAGAACGGTGTGGAGATTTTCCTCCAGCTTGCGGATGGATTTGCTGATGGCCGGCTGGCTGGTATAAAGCTCCTTGGCGGCCCGGGAAATATTTCCGTTTTTTGCTACTGTATGAAAAACATGGTAAAGTCCGAGATTTTGCTCCATAAATCCTCCTGTTGAGTCATTTCATAACCATAAATCATAGAAAAATAGTATCTGTTCAGAAGGTCACTGTCCCGTGACTATGAAGGACAGAGTTCTGAATAATTACGAAAAATAGATATAACTTATAGTTATGAATAATATATTTAATATGTATTAGTATTATAGCAAAAAATGTGGTAGAATAGCAAACAGAAAATCAATAGGAGGAAATGAAAAATGGGAATGACAATGACGCAGAAAATTCTGGCGGCAGCGGCTGGTCTGGATAAAGTAGAAGCCGGACAGTTGATTGAAGCAAATTTGGATCTGGTATTGGGAAATGATATCACATCCCCGGTAGCAATCCATGAAATGGAAAAAATGACTGTAGATACAGTATTTGATAAGGAAAAAGTGGCTTTGGTTATGGACCATTTTATTCCGAATAAAGACATTAAATCCGCACAGCATTGTAAGTGCGTAAGAGAATTTGCCTGTAAGCATGAAATCACCAATTATTTTGACGTTGGAGAGATGGGTATTGAGCATGCGCTTCTTCCGGAAAAAGGACTGACCGTTGCGGGAGATGTGATCATCGGAGCAGACTCCCATACCTGTACCTACGGAGCGCTGGGAGCGTTTTCCACAGGTGTAGGAAGTACGGATATGGCAGCAGGCATGGCAACGGGAAAAGCATGGTTTAAAGTGCCTTCCGCAATCCGCTTCAATATTGTGGGAAAACCTGAAAAATGGGTCAGCGGAAAAGACGTTATTTTACATATTATCGGAATGATCGGCGTAGATGGCGCGTTGTACAAATCCATGGAGTTTGTGGGAGAGGGAATCCACAATCTGTCCATGGACGACCGTTTTACCATTGCAAATATGGCGATTGAAGCCGGCGGGAAAAATGGTATTTTCCCGGTGGATGATGTAGCTATGGCTTACATGAAAGAGCACTCTGCCCGTCCATGGAAAGCTTACGAAGCAGATGAGGATGCTGTTTATGACGAAGAATATACCATTGATTTGAGCACCCTGCGTCCCACCATCGCATTCCCGCACCTTCCGGAAAATACGAAGACCATCGATGAAATTACCGAAGATGTGAAGATCGATCAGGTTGTAATCGGTTCCTGCACCAACGGAAGAATCGATGACCTGCGGATTGCAGCAGAGATTCTGGCTGACAATAAAGTGAAAAAAGGCATCCGTTGCATCGTGATTCCGGCAACCCAGAAGATTTATCTGAAAGCTATGGAAGAGGGACTTCTGAAAATCTTTATCGAAGCAGGAGCCGTGGTAAGTACACCTACCTGCGGACCGTGTCTGGGCGGTTACATGGGTATTCTTGCGGAAAATGAACGCTGTGTTTCCACCACAAACCGTAACTTTGTAGGCCGCATGGGTCATGTGGATTCAGAAATTTATCTTGCAAGTCCGGCTGTGGCAGCCGCCAGCGCAGTGACCGGAAAGATTTCTTCTCCGGAAGAACTTGGATTATAGGAGGATGAGACGATGAAAGCAGAAGGAAAAGTATTTAAATATGGAGATAATGTAGACACCGACGTAATCATTCCGGCACGTTATCTGAATTCCTCCGACCCGGCAGAACTGGCTCTTCACTGTATGGAGGATATTGATAAGGAATTTATCCATCAGGTAAAAAAGGGAGATATCATCGTGGCAGATAAAAACTTCGGCTGCGGTTCCTCTAGAGAACATGCGCCGATCGCCATCAAAGCGGCGGGCGTAAGCTGCGTGATCGCTGAGACCTTCGCCCGGATTTTCTACCGGAACGCGATTAATATCGGACTTCCAATCATCGAGTGCGGGGAAGCTGCCCGTGGGATCGATGCAGGAGACGAGGTGGAAGTGGATTTTGACAGCGGCATGATTTACAATAAGACAAAGGGAACAGAGTTTAAAGGACAGGCTTTCCCGGAATTCATGCAGAAGATTATCAAAGCGGAAGGTCTGGTAAACTATATCAACGGAAAACAGTAGACATGGAGAAATGCCGGACTTCTAAAGAATCTATGTGATTTTCAGCGGGTTCTGAGTAGTTACGAATGCTGAAAGATAAAGGCTGGCCTCCGCAGATGGGAGAAAGTGCGGAGACCAGCCTTGTTTAGAAAAACAGCGGCGGCTTAGAGAAAATAACGAATTGTGCATATAATAGAGAAAATTTGAATTTCTTCTTTACATTCTGGAAAAACTTTGCTATAATACAATTCACCGGGGTATGGCGTAGCTTGGTAGCGCGCACGGCTGGGGGCCGTGAGGTCGCAGGTTCAAATCCTGTTGCCCCGATTGGAAGAGTTCAGCGGATTGCTGGACTCTTTTTTTGAGCAAATGTCACAAAAAAGCAGAAAATCGCGGTGTAAAATGCCATAAATGGCATTTCTGTTAATACTTTGCCCACGGATGCGGCAGCGGAATATTGCTTGACATTTGTAAGATATAAAGCTACCATAATATTAAAGAAACGGTACAGTGGAAGAAAAACTGAGCCGGGATAACATTTAACGGCATATGAGACGGAATCCGCCGGAAAGGATGTGTTTGCTATGGCATTAGCGCAGGAGCGAGTTTATACAACAGAAGACATCTACGATTTACCGAATGGACAAAGGGCAGAACTTGTGGACGGTCAGATATACATGATGGCGCCGCCGAGCCGGAGACATCAGGAAATAGTGGGCGAACTCTTTGGGATGATTCGGAACTATATCAAATCAAAAGACGGAAATTGTAAGCCATATATATCTCCATTTGCAGTTTTTCTGAGCGAAGATGACAGAAACTATGTGGAACCTGATATCAGTGTCATCTGTGATAAAAACAAACTGACCGATCATGGGTGCAGTGGTGCGCCGGATTGGATTATAGAAGTTGTCTCACCCGGCAGCCATCGAATGGACTATATGATCAAACTGTTTAAGTACCGTACCGCCGGAGTACATGAGTATTGGATTGTAGATCAGCAGAAAAATCGAATTTTGGCATATGATTTTCAACAGGATACGATGGGAGATTATTCTTTCGAAGATGTTGTGAAATCCGGTATTTTTGAAAATTTGGAGATTGATTTTTCATCAATTAAATAATATGTGAGAGAAAACACATAGAAAACAAAGGAGACTACAAAGGATGGATTTACAACAGGCAGTCAAACAACTTGACGATTTGGAACTGAAATTTTATGCATTTAACCACGCCCAGCAGTGTCTGTGCTATGATGCCATGACCGCAGCGCCGAAGGGATCTTTTGAGGGAAGAGGAAAAGCCCTTAGCGTGCTTTCCGGGGAAACTCATAAGCTTTTGGCTAATGAAACAACAGGAAGCCTGCTGGTATTTTTGAATGAAAACAAAGACAAACTGGATTTTGTAACCCGCCGCCGGGTGGAGGGGATGCTTGAGAAGTACCGGAAGCTTTCCCGGATTCCCCTGCAGGAATATATGGATTACAACGAGCTTTTAAATGAAGCGGATGCCGTGTGGCATGAAGCAAAGGAAAACAGCGATTTTGAACGATTTGCTCCGGTACTGACAAAGGTGGTGGAATACAACCGCAGGTTTGCCGGATATTATGATGCTTCCAAAGAGCCTTACGATGCTCTTTTAAATGAATATGAAAAGGGAACCTCCATGGAAGAACTGGACCGGTTCTTTGAAAAGGTGAAAGAGACGGTAGTTCCGCTTTTAGCGGAAATCCGTAAACAGCCGTCTATCGATAACAGTTTTCTGTTTCAGGATTGTTCCATTGCTGCCCAGCGGATTTTCTCTGATTATCTGATGGAGGTTCTGGGAATCGACCGGAAATACTGCAATATCGGTGAGACGGAACATCCCTTTACCGACAATGCCAACAAATACGATGTACGGATCACAACTCATTACCATGAGGATTCCATGGCCTCATCCATGTACAGTGTGATCCATGAAGGCGGTCATGCCCTCTATGAGCTTCACGGATGGGATGAGCTGCAGTATACCTGTATGGCAGGCGGTGTGTCCATGGGTATTCACGAGAGCCAGTCCCGATTCTATGAAAATATCATCGGACGTTCTCTGCCCTTTATCCGGAAAATCTATCCGAAAATTCAGGAGTTGTTCCCGGAACAGTTTAAAAGCCATACGGCAGAGGAATTTTACCGCGCAGTAAATAAGGCGGAGCCTTCCCTGATCCGCATAGAAGCGGACGAACTGACCTACAGCTTACACATTATGGTTCGCTATGAGATCGAGAAGCAGTTGATTAGAGGAACACTGGAAGTAAAGGATCTTCCGGCAGAATGGAACAGACTATACAAAGAATATCTTGGCATCGATGTGCCGGATGATAAAAACGGCTGCCTTCAGGATTCTCATTGGTCCGGCGGCATGATTGGATATTTTCCATCCTACGCATTGGGAAGCGCCTACGGTGCACAGATGCTCCATGAGATGGAAAAAGAGGATGAAATCAGAAACCAGTTGGAGCAGGGGGATCTTTCCGGCGCCGGGGAATGGCTGAGTGAGCACATCCACCAGCACGGCTGTCTGTACACTCCGGCTGAGCTGATGGAAAAAGCTTGCGGAGGCTTTGATCCTTCTTATTTTACAGATTATCTGGAAAAGAAATACCGCAGTCTGTACAATCTCAGATAGCAGACGAACAGGGGTAAAGCAAGGCAATAAAAAACGGGAGGATTTGTTGTTATGAAATTTACAGAAGGTTACTGGCTTTCCAGCGAAAAAGCTCATCCCTGCTATGCGATGGAAGCCTATGAAGTGGAAAAGATTCCGGGAGGCATGCGTATCCTTGCGCCGACAAGAAAAATTGAAAACAGAGGAATGACCTTGAACCTGCCGACGATCACGCTGGAATTCACAGCCCATACACAGGATACGATTTCTGTGGAAGCATGGCATTATGAGGCGTACGAAAATCATGCACCTTCTTTCGAAAAAACGGAAGCAATCTATGAAGAGGTAACGGTGGATATCACGGAAGAAGAAGCACTTATGGATACCGGAAAAGTGCAGGTCCGTGTAAAACGGAAAGAGTTTGCCTATACCGTTGAAGCGGACGGAAAAGTACTGACCGGAAGCGGATTCCACAATCTGGGATATATGAGGTGGAACCGGAAAACGGCTACTATGTTCCCGGAAGAAAATTATTTGACAGAAAACTATCAGCCCTATATGGTCAGTGAATTATCCTTACAGCCGGGCGAATGTGTTTATGGTCTGGGAGAACGGTTCACGGCATTTGTAAAAAATGGTCAGGTCGTGAATACATGGAATGAAGATGGAGGTACTTCTTCACAGGTTGCCTACAAATCGATTCCATTTTATATGACAAACTGCGGTTACGGTGTTCTGGTGGACAGCAGCGACCGGGTTTCCTTTGAAGTGGCCAGCGAGAAGGTAGAATATGTGGGATTTTCCGTTCCGGGAGAAAGAATCCGGTTTTATATTTTCCACGGACCGACTCCGAAAGAAATTATGCGGGAATATACAGGACTGACCGGGAAACCTGCGCTGCCTCCGGCATGGTCTTTCGGACTGTGGCTTTCTACTTCCTTTACAACAAATTATGATGAAGAAACCACCACATCCTTTATAGATGGAATGAATGAGCGTGATATTCCTCTCCATGTATTCCATTTTGACTGTTTTTGGATGCAGGAATTCCACTGGTGCGATTTTACTTGGGACAAGCGATTTTTCCCGGATATCCGATCCACTCTGAAAAAATATCACGAAAAGGGTCTGAAAATCTGCGTATGGATCAATCCGTATATTGCACAGGGAACGGAATTTTTCCGGGAGGGTGTAAAAAACGGATACCTGCTGAAACGTGCGGATCAAAGAGGTGTCTGGCAGACCGATAACTGGCAGGCCGGCATGGGTCTGGTGGATTTCACCAATCCCGATGCCGTGGTCTGGTATACAGATAAGCTGAAAACCGTGCTGGACTGCGGTGTGGACTGCTTTAAAACGGATTTTGGAGAGCGCATTCCTGTAGATGTAACGTATTTTGACGGAAGCGATCCGTATGCGATGCACAACTATTATACATACCTTTACAATAAAGCGGTATTTGAACTTTTAGAAACATACAAAGGAGAAAATGAGGCTGTTCTATTTGCGAGAAGTGCAACTGTGGGAGGCCAGAAATTCCCGGTACACTGGGGCGGTGACTGTTCTGCAAATTATCCGTCCATGGCGGAAACCCTCCGCGGCGGTTTATCCTTTGCTATGAGCGGATTTTCTTTCTGGAGCCATGATATTTCAGGATTTGAGAGTACGGCTGAACCTGATTTGTACAAACGTTGGACTGCTTTCGGATTGCTGTCCACCCACAGCCGTCTCCACGGTTCGGGAAGCTACCGTGTGCCTTGGCTCTTTGACGAGGAGGCCTGTCGGGTAACGAAATTCTTTACAAACCTGAAATGCCGTCTCATGCCGTATATTTATCAGAAAGCCGTGGAAGCACATGAGGAGGGAACTCCGGTGATGCGTCCCATGGTATTTGAATATCCCACCGACCCGGCGGCAAAATATCTGGACCAGCAGTACATGCTGGGAGATGCGCTTATGGTGGCTCCCGTATTCCGGGAGGATCATGAGGCAGAATACTATCTTCCGAATGGCATCTGGACAGATCTTCTCACGGGGGAAGCGAAGGAAGGCGGAAGATGGTATCGGGGCAGTTATGACTATTTTTCCCTGCCATTGTATGTGCGGCCAAATACCATACTGGTGCTGGGAAATAATGAGGAAAAGCCGGATTACGATTACAGCGACCGGGCAGCAGTCCGCATCTATCAATTGGATGAAGGGAAGACGGTCTCTGCAAAAATCCCGGATATTCACGGAAAAACAGTAAATACCATTTATGCGTCTAATGAGAATGGTGTGATTCGTGTATGGACGGAAAAAGCCCATACGCCTATGAAAATCGAAGTATTCCGGGGACAGGAAAAGAGGGAGACCGTCCTAACGGATAAAGAAGGAACGATTGAAATCAGCTATGTGTGAAAGGACACGCCGGAAAAAGAGTATAGAAACTACCTTCCATGCTCTTTTTTCGTGCGTCCATAAAAAATAAAAGGGAGGAAATCAATGCTTACCATCAAAGAATATGCAAAAGCAGAAAGTCTGGAACAGGCTTATCAGTGGAATCAGAAAAAGAGCAACCGGCTGATCGGCGGCATGATGTGGCTTCGTCTCGGAAAAGGAAATGTAAATAAAGCCATCGATATCTCCGGGCTGGGACTGGATACTATAGAAGAGACAGAAGAGGAATTTTCCATCGGAGGGATGGTAACTCTCCGCCAGTTGGAAACGAATCCCGGATTGCACGGATACACAAAAGGGGCTGTGAAAGAGAGCCTTCGCCACATCGTAGGCGTACAGTTTCGAAATCTTGCCACTGTAGGGGGCAGCATTTACGGAAGGTACGGTTTTTCCGATGTCCTGACCATGTTTCTGGCGATGGACAGCTATGTGGAGCTTTATAAGGGAGGAATCCTTCCTTTGGAGGAATATGCGGTGAGAAAGCCGGACAGAGATATTATTGTCCGTATCATTGTGAAGAAAAAACCGCTCCGCATGGCCTACCTTTCCAGAAGAAATACAAAGACGGATTTCCCTGTTCTGACCTGCGCTGTCAGCTATGTGGACGGTGAGTGGAGAGCCGTCGTTGGAGCCCGCCCCCAAAGAGCGGTGGTGATCCTCGATGAAAACCATCTTCTGGGAAAAGAGCCCGATCAGGAAGAAATCTTAAAATTTGCAGCGTACGTGAGTGAAAAGATCACCACAGGCTCCAATATGAGAGGCTCTGCCCAGTACAGAAAATTGCTGGCGGAAACCCTAGTAAAACGGGCATGTATGCAGACAGGAGGTTCAGATGAAAATACAGTTCACGCTTAACGGGAAAAAGACAGAAGCGGAGATCCGTCCGGATACCATACTGCTGAATCTGGTACGGGATCTTGGCTGTTACAGTGTAAAATGCGGCTGTGAGACCTCAAACTGCGGTCTGTGTACCGTGTTTTTAAATGAAAAACCGGTATTGTCCTGCAGTGTGCTGGCAGCCAGAGCGGAAGGCTGCCGGGTGGATACACTGGAAGGCCTGCAAAAAGAAGCAGAGGAGATTGGCTCTTTTATCGCAGGGCAGGGAGCGGAGCAGTGCGGTTTCTGTAATCCGGGAATGATGATGAACATCATTGCCATGCTGCGGGAAAATCCCCATCCCACAACTGATGAGATTCTGGAATATCTTTCAGGAAATCTCTGCCGTTGTTCCGGCTATGAGGGACAGCTTCGGGCAGTGGAAAATTATCTCAGATATCGGGAAGAAAAGGGGGCGGACGAATGAATAAATATGTAAATCAGCCGGTGATGAAGACAGATGCCATGGCTCTGGTGAAAGGAAAACCGGTCTATGTCAATGATATTGCGCCGAAGGACTGCCTGATCGTCAAGGTTCTGAGAAGTCCACACGCCCATGCGCTGATTGAGGAGATTCAGACCGAGAAGGCATTTCTTGTAAAAGGAATTGAAGGAGTTTATACATACAAAGACGTACCCCAGAACCGCTTTACTCTGGCAGGACAGACGTATCCGGAGCCCAGCCCCTACGATCGCCTGATTCTGGACCGGAGAGTACGTTTCGTGGGAGATCCGGTTGCTATTGTTGCCGGAACTGATGAAGCCTCCGTGGATAAAGCGCTGAAGATGATCAAAGTAAAATATCAGGTGCTGGAAGCGGTGCTTGATCCTCATGAAGCGCTGGATGGGCCGATTCTGGTACATCCGGAGGACAACTGGCGTTCCCTTGCAGATGTGGGAGCGGATAACAAGAGAAATCTTTGCTCGAAGGGCAGCGAGGAGAAGGGTGAAATCGAAAAGGTTCTGGCAGACAGCGATATCGTAGTAGACCATGTGTACCGTACCAAAGCTAACCAGCAGGCCATGATGGAAACCTTCCGCACCTATACTTACATGGATCACAACGGAAGGCTGAATATCGTCAGCTCCACACAGATTGTTTTCCATGTGCGCCGTGTAATTGCAAATGCCCTGAATATACCGAAACACAAAATCCGTGTGACCAAACCAAGAATCGGCGGCGGCTTTGGGGCAAAACAGACCAGTGTGTCGGAAGTATATCCGGCATTTGTCACATGGATGACGGGAAAACCTGCCAAAATGATTTTCAGCAGAGTAGAGTCCCAGATCGCATCCTCCCCCCGCCATGCCATGGAGATTCATGTGCGGGTCGGTGCAGACAAAACAGGAAAATTAAAAGCCATTGATGTATATACCCTGTCCAATACAGGTGCATACGGCGAGCATGGCCCTACAACCGTCGGTCTTTCCGGCCACAAAACCATTCCCCTGTACAGGGATCTGGAAGCGTACCGCTTTGCGTATGATGTGGTTTACACCAACCGTATGTCAGCAGGAGCGTACAGAGGCTATGGGGCAACGCAAGGGTGCTTTGCGGTGGAATCAGCCATCAACGAACTGGCAGCCCGTCTGCAGATAGATCCTCTGGAAATCCGTTTGAGAAATATGGTACGGGAAGGGGATGTAATGCCCGCTTACTACGGGGAAACAGCGACCTCCTGTGCACTGGATAAATGTCTGCTGAAGGCAAAGGAACTGATGAATTGGGACGAAAAATTCCCCTGCAAAGATATGGGAAATGGAAAAGTGCGAAGCGTAGGCGCTGCCATGACCATGCAGGGCTCCGGTATTTCCGGCGTGGACGTAGGTTCAGCTACCTTGAAGATCAATGACGAAGGCTTCTATACCCTGCTGATCGGTTCAGCGGATATGGGAACGGGATGCGATACAATCCTTGCCCAGATTGCCGCAGAATGTATGGAATGCGATCTGGAAAACATCACAGTCCGTCCGGCAGACACCGATACATCACCCTATGATTCCGGCTCCTATGCATCCAGTACCACCTATGTTACCGGAAAAGCGGTGGAAAAGGCCAGTGAAAAAATGCGTGAAAAAATCATGGAATACGGCGCGCAGCTTTTGAACTGCACAGCAGAAGAACTTGAATTCGACGGAAAGAAAGTGAAAAATCTGACAAACGGTGAAGAAAAATCTCTCGGTGATCTGGCTTACGCTTCCCAGTGCGGCTTCTGCGGGGCATTGGAAGTAACTGTCAGCCATTCCTCCCCGGTGTCCCCGCCGCCATTCATGGTGGGTATGGCAGAAATCGAGCTGGACAAAGAAACCGGCGCAGTGGAAATGGTGAATTTCGTGGGAGTAGTAGACTGCGGAACACCCATCAACCCTCATCTGGCAAGAGTACAGACCGAGGGCGGTATCGGTCAGGGTATCGGAATGGCGCTTTTCGAGGATGTCCGGTACAGTGAAAAAGGAAAAGTATGGGAGAATTCCCTGATGCAGTACAAAATTCCCTGCCGTCAGGACGTAGGAAGGATTCAGGTGGAATTTGAGAGCAGCTATGAACAGACCGGACCCTTTGGTGCAAAATCCATCGGTGAGGTAGTGATCAACACCCCGGCTCCGGCTATCGCCCATGCCATTTACAACGCAACAGGCCACTGGTTCCGTGAACTTCCCATCACGCCGGAAAAGATTTTGATGAAAATGATTGACAGTGACCGGGAATCATGATAAGGTATTAACACATAAACAGGATAAAGTGTTGAAGAGGAAGAGTACAGATGAGACGGAACACAGAGAGCTGTTGGCTGGTGGAAAACAGCAGAAGGAACATTTGGAACTGACCTTGGAGCAGCTGCCCGAAAGAAAATTTTCAAGGATTTTCAAGTAGGCGTAGACGGAATCCCTACCGTTATCACAGGGAAGGATATAAGGTGCTTGACACCCGTATCTGTCAGAGTGCATGAAGTAATTCATGAAAAAGAGTGGTACCGCGCAGGATAAAAAGATCGTCCTTCGTCTCTTAACGAAAGTTGGGGGACGAAGGATTTTTTGTATTATAAAGAAGCGCTGTTTTCTGCGATACAAAAAATCCGACCTGAGCGAAAAAGAAGTAAAGGAAAAGTGGAGGACAAAAAGCGATGATGAATCACAAAAAATATGTAAAACAGTATTATATGCCCCCGGTAAGCTGCATGAAATGGGCAGAGAAGGAATCTGTGGAAAAAGCCCCCATCTGGTGCAGCGTGGATCTTCGGGACGGTAATCAGGCTCTGGTGATTCCCATGAGTCTGGAACAGAAAATTGAATTTTTCAAACTGCTGGTTAAAATCGGTTTTAAAGAAATCGAGGTTGGTTTCCCGGCAGCTTCCGAGACAGAGTATGATTTTTTGAGAGCGCTTATTGAGCAGAACCTGATTCCGGAGGATGTTACGATTCAGGTACTTACACAGGCCAGAGAGCATATTATCCGTAAGACCTTCGAGGCGGTGAAGGGTGCGCCGAAAGCAATCATCCACGTATACAACTCCACATCCGTCAGCCAGAGAGAGCAGGTATTCAGAAAATCCAAAGAAGAGATTCTGAATATTGCAGTGGAGGGAGCAGCCCTTCTGAAGAAGCTGGCAGAGGAGACTGAGGGCAATTTCCTGTTTGAATACAGCCCGGAGAGCTTTACCGGAACAGAACCGGAATATTCACTGGAAGTATGCAACGCAGTGCTGGACGTATGGCAGCCCACTCCGGATAAAAAAGCGATCATCAACCTTCCGGTAACCGTGGAACATTCCATGCCCCATGTGTACGCCAGCCAGATTGAGTATATGTGTGAAAATATGAAATACAGAGAAAATGTCATTGTTTCCCTGCATCCCCATAATGACAGAGGATGCGGCGTAGCAGATTCCGAGCTGGGTCTTCTGGCAGGGGCAGACCGTATCGAGGGAACCCTCTTTGGAAACGGTGAGCGTACCGGAAACGTAGATATCATCACACTGGCAATGAACATGTACGCGCAGGGTGTTGACCCTGAATTGGATTTCTCCGATATGCCTTACGTCTGTGAATGCTATGAAAAATATACGGGAATGAAGGTAGATGAGAGAAGCCCTTACAGCGGCGCTCTGGTATTTGCTGCATTTTCCGGTTCCCATCAGGATGCGATTGCGAAGGGCATGAAATGGATTGACGAAAAAGACCCGGATCACTGGACCGTGCCGTATCTGCCGATCGACCCTACCGATGTGGGAAGAAATTACGATGCCGATGTGATCCGCATCAACAGCCAGTCCGGAAAAGGCGGAGTGGGTTACATTCTGGAAACAAAATTCGGTCTCAATCTCCCGGCAAAGATGCGGGAGGCTATGGGCTACGCTGCAAAAGCAGTGTCCGACCATACCCACAGAGAGCTTCATCCGGACGAAATCTTCGAACTGTTCAAGACTACCTTCGAAAACGTACGGAAGCCTTACAGTGTGGAAAAAGTACACTTCAAACAGAACGGACATATCACCACTCAGGTTACTTCTTCCTGCAACGGCCGTGTGATCGTGACGGAAGCGGAAGGAAACGGCCGTCTGAACGCGGTAAGCAATGCGCTTAAAAAGGCATACAACCTGAAATACGATTTGGTAACGTATCAGGAACATGCGCTGGAGCAGAGTTCAAGCTCCAAAGCTATCGCTTACGTGGGAATCCGTAAACCGGATGGTTCTCTTTCATGGGGAGCTGGCGTGGATACCGATATTATCAAAGCATCTATTGATGCTCTGGTGACTGCAATCAATAACAGATAGTATAAGTATTAAAGTTTATGAGAACAGGAGGCGCTCAGCCTCCTGTTTTTTTCTGATACATATAAAAATGTATTTTTCATCCGTTTAGGAATAGCAAGCGAGAATCCTCGGTTATTCAATAGCCTAGATGAAAGCGTAAAAAAGTGCATTTCTGCACAAGGATAGAAATGGCTGTGTCCAGCCCGAAAAGCAAAAAACAAACGCATGTTCGACAAAAGTGTTGC
>JAHAFI010000040.1 GCA_018374355.1 Clostridiales bacterium | reverse complement strand
ATGAAGGGGGAATCCTCTTCTTCGGTTATTCATTAGATTAGATATGCAACTATTAACCAAGTAGTCTTTATTGACTACACCATTATTATACTAGGAGAATACTTATGATCGATTTAGGAAGAAAACAGACCTTACAGGTAGTAAAAAAAGTAGAATTTGGCGTATATCTGGGAGAATATGCAGAGACGAAAGAACAGGAGAGAGTTCTGCTTCCGGGCAAACAGGTACCGGAAGGAACACAGACAGGAGATAAACTGGAAGTATTCATCTACCGTGATTCCTCCGACCGTCTGATCGCCACCACCCGGATGCCGGCGCTGGAGCTTCATCAGACAGCGCTTCTGACGGTAGCAGAAACAGGAAAAATCGGAGCATTTATGGACTGGGGACTGGAAAAAGATCTTCTGCTGCCTTTCCGCGAGCAGACCGGGCGGGTACAGAAGGGGCAGCAGGTTCTGGTTGCCCTGTATATTGATAAAAGCTCTCGGCTTTGCGCGACCATGAAAGTGTATCCTTATCTGAAACAGCAGTCTCCCTATGTTCTGGGAGATGAGGTGGAAGGAAGAGTTTATGAAATCAGCGACAATTTCGGCGTATTTGTGGCTGTTGACAACCAGTATTCCGGTCTGATTCCAAAAAAAGAGGCGCAGGGAACTTTCCGTCCCGGCGAGATCATCAAATGCCGTGTGACCAGCGTGAGAGAGGACGGAAAACTGAATCTCTCCCCGAGAAAAAAAGCCTATGAGCAGATCGAAGAAGACGCACAGATGGTTTTGGGAGTTGTGGATGAATTTGCAGGGGTACTGCCCTTTGACGACAAGGTATCCCCGGAAGTGATTAAGAGGGAATTCGGCCTGAGCAAAGCGGCCTTTAAGCGTGCGGTGGGGCATCTGCTGAAAGAGAAAAAGATTGAAATCAAAGAGAAGAGAATTTTCCGGATATAGTGTGAAAACAATGGTTTGAAAAAAGTAATCCATCTTGCTTTTTCACAGCATTCTTGGTATACTGACATTATTATTTGGTTGTTTTTTTGTAACTGTTCAGAAGGTCACTGTCCCGCGAGGTGTTGACTTGCAAATGCAAGTCAATCCCGAGCCATACGGGCACCAAACTGCATGAAATGCAGTTTGTGTGCATGCATTCGTGACTATGAAGGACAGGGTCCTGAATAGTTACGTTTTTTTTGAAATAACAGAAGGAGGATTTTCGTTGGATTCGATAGACTATTATAACCGCTATGCGGTGCCGTATTTTGAAGAGACAGTGCATGCGGATATGGGAGAAATTATGGAGCCTTTTGCAGAGCTTCTGCCGGAAAATGCAGAGGTGCTGGATATGGGCTGTGGTTCCGGACGGGACACCATCGCACTGGAGGAACTGGGTTTTTATGTAACCCCTATGGACGGCTCCGAAGAGATGTGCAAACTTGCGGAAGTGAATACAGACCATGAAGTGCTTCAGATGACCTATGAAGAGATGGAATTTGATGATGTTTTTGACGGAATCTGGGCCTGTGCGTCGCTGGTGCATCTTACTGCAAAAGAGATGGTTGTAATCCTCGGAAAGATAGTTCAGGCTTTAAAATACGATGGAATCCTGTACTTCTCCGTACATAAAGGAAGCAGAGACGGTATTTACAACGGGCGTTATTTCCGTGATTATACAAAAAAAGATCTGACCGGATTAATAGGAAAGATTCCGGAACTGGAGCTGCTTGAAATCTGGACGACACAGGATGTCAGATCCGAAGCGGGAGACAGGCAGTGGCTGAATGTTCTGGCAAAAAAAGTAGAAGTTGAAAGATAGCATTTGCTCCGGCAAATGCTTTTTTTCTCCAAATAGAAAGAAAGAGGGCAGATAAAATGAATTTTACTCATTTACATGTGCATACGGAATACAGCCTTCTGGATGGTTCCAATAAGATCAATGAGTATGTGGCGAAGGTAAAAGAGCTGGGGATGAACAGCGCAGCGATCACCGACCACGGCGTGATGTTCGGAGTGATCGATTTTTACCGTGCGGCGAAGGCTGCGGGGATCAATCCGATTATCGGGTGTGAGGTATATGTGGCGCCGGGCTCCCGCTTTGATAAGGAGATGCAGCACGGAGATGACAGATACTACCATCTGGTGCTCTTGGCGGAAAATAATCAGGGCTATAACAATCTGATGAAAATCGTATCTGCGGGATTTGTGGAAGGCTACTACTATAAGCCCAGAGTAGATATGGAGGTGCTGGAAAAGTACCATGAGGGAATCATTGCGCTCAGCGCCTGTCTGGCAGGAGAGGTGGCCCGATATCTGGGAAAGGGACTTTATGAAGAGGGAAAAAAGGCGGCTTTAAAATACCGGGAAGTATTCGGAGAGGACAGCTTTTTTCTGGAACTGCAGGACCACGGTATTCCGGAGCAGCAGCTTGTCAATCAGCAGCTTGTGAGAATGAGCCGGGAAACGGGCATCGATCTGGTGTGTACCAACGATGTCCATTACACCGGAGCGGAGGACGCAGTTCCTCATGATATTCTCCTGTGTATCCAGACGGGAAAAAAGGTGCAGGACGAGGACCGTATGCGGTATGAAGGGGGACAGTATTATGTAAAATCCCCGGAGGAGATGGCACAGCTTTTTCCCTATGCACTGGAAGCGCTGGAAAATACGCAGAAAATCGCCGATAGGTGTCATGTGGAGATAGAATTCGGTGTGACGAAGCTGCCAAAATACGATGTCCCGGAAGGCTATACCTCATGGGAATATCTGAATAAACTCTGCTTTGAGGGTTTGGAGCGGCAGTACCATCCGGTGACGGAGGAACTTCGCCAGCGGCTGACGTACGAGCTGAATACGATTCAAAACATGGGATATGTGGACTATTTTCTGATTGTCTGGGATTTTATAAAGTACGCAAGGGATCAGGATATCATCGTTGGACCGGGCCGTGGATCTGCGGCGGGAAGTCTGGTTGCCTATACACTGGGAATCACCCAGTTGGATCCTATCCGCTATCAGCTTCTGTTTGAGCGTTTCCTGAATCCGGAGCGTATATCCATGCCGGATATTGATATTGACTTCTGCTTCGAACGGAGACAGGAAGTGATCGACTATGTGGTGAGAAAATACGGAAAAGACCGGGTGGTGCAGATTGTCACCTTCGGTACTATGGCGGCCCGGGGGGTAATCCGGGATGTGGGCCGGGTGATTGACATGCCCTACGCTCAGGTGGACCAGATTGCAAAGATGATTCCCAATGAACTGAATATTACCATTGAAAAAGCGCTGGATATGAACCCGGAACTGAAAAAACAGTATGAGGAAGATGCTCAGATTAAATATCTGATCGATATGTCCAGACGTCTGGAAGGGCTGCCCCGCCACACCTCCATGCATGCGGCGGGAGTGGTGATCAGCCAGAAGGAGGTGGACGAATACGTGCCTCTTTCCCGGGCCTCTGACGGATCTATTACTACCCAGTTTACCATGACTACGCTGGAGGAACTGGGACTTCTCAAGATGGACTTTCTGGGCCTTCGTACCCTGACTGTTATACAGAATGCGGTGAAGCTTATAGAAAAAAACAGCGGCTGTCCGCTGGATATGGAAAAAATCAACTATAATGACACAGTGGTGCTGAAAATGATTGGAAGCGGAAAATGTGAGGGTGTCTTCCAGTTAGAGAGCGCCGGGATGAAAAACTTTATGAAAGAGCTGAATCCGCAGAGTCTGGAGGATATCATTGCAGGTATCGCTTTATTTCGTCCCGGCCCCATGGATTTTATTCCACGGTATATTAAGGGAAAAAATCATCCGGAGGATATCACCTATGACTGCCCGCAGTTGGAACCGATTTTGGAGTCTACCTACGGATGTATTGTATATCAGGAGCAGGTTATGCAGATTGTAAGAGATCTGGCAGGATATACGATGGGACGAAGCGATCTGGTGCGCCGTGCCATGTCCAAGAAGAAAGCGGCGGTGATGGAGAAGGAACGGAGAAACTTCGTTTACGGCAATCCGGAGGAGGGCGTTCCGGGCTGTATTGCCAATGGAATCGACGAGGCGGTGGCAAATAAAATCTATGATGATATGACGGATTTTGCCAAATACGCATTTAACAAATCCCATGCCGCAGCCTATGCAGTGGTATCCTACCAGACGGCATGGCTCAAATATTACTACCCTGTGGAATTTATGGCGGCGCTTATGACCTCCTGTATAGACAACCCATCGAAGGTTTCCGAGTATATCCTTCACTGCCGTCAGATGAAGATTCAGATCCTTCCGCCGGATATCAACCGGAGTGAGGGCAATTTCTCGGTAGAGGACGGGGGAATCCGTTATGGTCTGGCGGCCGTAAAGGGAATCGGAAAGCCGGTGATGGAAGCCATTGTCTCCGAACGGGAACAGGGAGGGAAATTTATCTCCCTGAAGGATTTCTGCCAGCGGCTCACGGGAAAGGAAGTGAATAAACGGACCATTGAAAATTTCATAAAAGCGGGAGCTTTCGACGGACTGGGAGGAACCAGAAAACAGTTCATGATGATCTACATCCAGATTCTGGATTCGGTGAATCAGGAGAAAAAATCCTCCATGACCGGGCAGATGAGCCTTTTTGAGATCATGGGTGAGGAAGAGCGGAAAAGCTTTGAGGTGAAGCTTCCGGATGTGGGAGAATATGCGAAGGAGACGAAGCTTGCATTTGAAAAAGAAGTGCTGGGCGTGTATATTAGCGGGCATCCTTTGGAAGAATATGAACAGAGCTGGAGACGGAACATTTCGGCGGTTACCTCTGATTTTTATCCCGATGAGGAAACGGGACAGCCGGTGGTTTTGGATGGCTCCAAACAGATCGTGGGAGGTATGATTACCGGAAAGACGATTAAGTATACGAGAAATAATAAAATCATGGCATTTCTGACTTTGGAGGATCTGGTCGGGACGGTGGAGATCGTAGTATTCCCCAAAGACTACGAAAAAAATTCTCATCTGATGGAAGTGGATGGGAAGGTATTCGTTCAGGGAAGGGTTTCTGCGGAGGATGATAAAGCCAGCAAACTGATCTGTGAAAAAATTTCTTCCTTTGACAGTATTCCAAAAGAACTATGGATTCAGTTTTCCGGCAAGGAAGCCTATGAGATGCGGGTGCACCGTCTGTATGATCTGCTTCGCCAGTCTGATGGAAATGATCAGGTGGTAGTATATCTGAAAGCGGAAAAGCAGATGAAACGTCTTCCGGCAGCGCGAAATGTGTTGGTTGGCGACGAACTTTTGCAGGCGCTGATTGGAGAATATGGTGCCGAAAATGTGAAAGTTGTGGAAAAGAGTATTGAAAAACAGCGCAATATGCATTAAAATAAGAATCGGTAGTATATGGAAAAAAATTAAATCAGTATAATCATAGAAAAGTATAGTGGAGGAAAAGGTTATGGCTAAGGAAATCAAGACCATCGGTGTATTGACAAGTGGAGGAGATGCCCCCGGTATGAATGCAGCCATTCGTTCTGTAGTCCGCCGTGGATTGATCAAGGGCGTACAGATGAAAGGTATTCTGAAAGGGTATGACGGACTTCTGAATGAAGAAATCATCGATATGACAGCGAGAGACGTATCTGATACAATTTCCCGCGGCGGTACTATTTTGGGTACGGCACGCTGTGCAGAGATGAGGACAGAGGAAGGTCAGAAAAAGGCTGCTGATGTCTGCAGAAAGCACGGAATTGACGGTCTGGTTGTAATTGGCGGTGACGGTTCCTTTATGGGTGCACAGAAGCTGGCAAATCAGGGAATCAATACCGTAGGTATTCCGGGAACCATCGACCTTGATATTGCCTGCACCGAATATACCATTGGTTTCGATACAGCGGTAAACACAGCGATGGAGGCTATCGACAAAGTTCGTGATACATCCACCTCCCATGAGCGCTGCAGTATCATCGAGGTTATGGGACGTCATGCGGGATATATTGCCCTGTGGTGCGGTATTGCCAACGGTGCGGAAGACATTCTTCTTCCGGAAAAATATAATTATGACGAGCAGAAGATCATCAACAATATCATTGAGAACAGAAAACGCGGCAAAAAGCACCATATCATTATTAATGCAGAGGGTATCGGCCATTCCGGCAGCATGGCAAAACGTATCGAGGCAGCTACCGGTATTGAGACCCGCGCTACGATTCTGGGACACATGCAGCGCGGAGGAAGCCCTACCTGTAAGGACAGAGTATACGCGTCCATCATGGGTGCTTACGCAGTAGACCTGCTCCTGTCAGGAAAAACAAAACGTGTTGTTGGATATAAAAACGGCGAATATGTAGACTTTGACATCAACGAAGCGCTGGCTATGCATAAAGAGATTCCGCCATACCAGTACGAGGTTGCAAATTCTCTTTCCGCAAACTATAAGAAATAAAAGATAGGATTGGTATAGTGAGACAGCGGTGTGCCGGAGGAAACGGTATGCCGCTGTCTCGCTGTTGGGAATTTTCCAATTGTAACTGTTCAGAAAGCCACTGTCCCGCAAGGTTCTGAATAGTTACTTCCAATTTTAAGAAAAGGAAATATGGATATACTATGATTACAAGTGAAAATAATTCGCAGGTGAAGCAGATCATGCTGCTGAACCGAAAAGCAAGGGAGCGGAAAAAACAGGATGTCTTTCTGGTGGAGGGCATAAAAATGTTTTGCGAGGCCCCGAAGGATCGTCTGGTGAAAACCTACGTTTCCCAGAGCTTTCTTGAGGAAAAGGATCATGAAAGTCTTCTGGAAGGGATTGACTGGGAAGTGGTAAAGGACAGCGTTTTTTGCCAGATGTGTGACACCCTGACCCCTCAGGGGATTCTTGCAGTTGTGCGCCAAAAGCATTTTTCGGTGGAAGAGATAGGAAAGGATGATAAACAGCCTCTTTTTCTTGTGCTGGAGGATTTGCAGGACCCGGGAAATGTGGGGACTATTTTCCGGACCGGGGAAGGAGCAGGGGTGACGGGGATCATCATGACGAAAAATTGTGTGGATATTTATAATCCAAAGACCATCCGTTCTACCATGGGCTCTATTTACCGGGTTCCGTTCGTCTGTGTGGAGGAACTGGACGGAGTGCTTGCTTGGTTTCGGGAGAAAGGGATTGTCACCTATGCGGCCCACCTGATGGGAAAACATTTTTACGATCAGGAGGATTACCGTGGAGGAACTGCATTTTTCATTGGAAATGAAGGGAACGGCCTGAGCGAAGAGCTGTCCCAAAAGGCAGACTGCCGGATTCGTATTCCCATGGAAGGAAAGCTGGAATCCCTCAATGCAGGGGTGGCATCCGCCATTCTGATGTATGAAGCATCTAGACAGAGGAGAGGCAGTTTGGTACAATGAAAACACAGTTTGGAAATGAATACGTTTGGAAACGGGAAAGGGGTATAAATAATGGGTAATGAATCGTTGAGTAAAAAAGAATTAAGACAGAAAAAACGGAAAAAAGCGTTGATAGTAAAATCCGTTATTCTGGTGGTGCTTTTGATCGTGCTGGGTGTGTGTATTTTCTTTCTGGTTCGTTCTTTGAAAGGCGGACAGGAGAAGGATCAGGCAAAACAGCAGCAGACACCGGAGAACGTAACGGCAACGCCTGAGGCGCAGCCGGAGGAGCCGGCAGAGCCGGAAAATACAGAGGATACGGCTACCCAGCCCATGGAGGGCGATAAGGCATCTCTGATGGAGGAAGCGGCTTATCTGGCGGCAACCTACGATTATGACGGGGCTATCGAGAAACTGAACAGTATTCCGGGTGCAGGGGAAGATCCGGAGGTTACGGCGAAGATTGCGGAATATCAGACTACAAAGGATAGTTGCGTTCCGGTCAATATGAATGAAGTGACACATATTTTCTATCATTCCCTGATTGCCGATCCCGACCGGGGATTTGCAGGAGATGATTCTCTCAGCGCAGGTTTTAAACAGTGGATGACTACAGTCGATGAGTTTAAAAATATTACGCAGGCCATGTACGACAACGGTTATGTGCTGGTACGTATGAGAGATCTGGTAATACAAACCACAGATGAAGATGGAACAGTTCATTTCACACCGAATACGGAGCTGAAGCTTCCGCAGGGCAAAAAAGCATTTGTAATGTCCATGGACGATCTCAGCTATTATCACAGCTATGATGGAAGAGGAATTGCTTCCAAAATGGTATTGGATGAGAGCGGAAAACCTACCTGTGAATATATTCAGGCGGATGGAACCACAGTAACAGGTGCATATGACTACATTCCGATTCTGGATCAGTTTATTGCGGAGCATCCGGATGCATCCTATAAAGGAGCAAAAGGTATGATCGCCCTGACCGGTTACAACGGAGTATTGGGATACCGGACGGATATCGCGTATAAAACAAGGGAAAATCTTACAGATGACCAGCGGGCATGGCTGGATGCCAACCCGGATTTCAACTGGGACAATGAAGTTGCGGAGGCAAAAAAGGTTGCGGACGCTATCAAAGCAGACGGATGGGAATTTGCCAGCCACACATGGGGTCATATCCGCATTGGTGATGTGGACATGGAGAGAATCCAGACTGATACCGGAAAATGGAAAGAGTATGTGGAGCCGATCGTAGGCGCTACGGATACCATTATTTTTGCCCACGGTCAGGATCTGTCTGACTGGCATGATTACAGCACAGATAATGAAAAATTCAATTATCTCAAGAGTCAGGGCTACAATTTCTACGGAAATGTGGACTCCACTCAGTATTTCCTTCAGATTCGTGACAATTATGTGAGACAGGGAAGACGAAATCTGGACGGTTACCGTCTGTGGAACGATGTCCATGGTGAGAAAAACAGAACCAGCGATCTGTTTGACGCGAGTCAGGTTCTGGATCCGAAAAGGACAGATGTTCCGGCACTGTAAAACTTTGCAGCAAATACGCCGGGATATATTTGAAAAAGTGAATAAAGGCAGCGAAAATCAGCGCCGCATCGGAAAAAATCCGGATGTGGCGCTGATTTTTTACATTTTTATAACAATTTTAAGTACTTTTTCTGACGAGCATAGGCAATCGGAGAATTTGCATCTGTGGGCTGAGAAGGGGTAGGGTGTCGCAGAATGGAAAAATAAGGAGATAAGAATGTGTTGACAGAAAAAAGTAATTCTGCTACAATCTGTTCGTAACACAAATTAACAAATTTGTAACAAATCGTAAAAACAACGAAAATATTAGGGAGGTAATCATGAAAAATAGAACTTGGAAAGTAGCAGGGGTTCTGGGAAGTATCCTTGTACTCAGTACAGGATCCGGAACACTGGTACGGGCAGAGGAAGCATCCACAGAGGTTACGAATGATAATTCTGCTGATTCCGTTCTGGAAACTGCCGCTTGGGAAAATAAGGCGGTAGCAAATGTTGAAACCTATGCAAATGTAAGACTGGAAGCTTCTGAGGAGGCAGAAAAAGCAGGTGTGATGCCGAAGGGAGCATCTGCTGATGTAGTAAGCCGGGAAGAGGAGTGGACAAAGGTATCGTCCGGAGAAGTAGAAGGGTATGTGAAAACGGAACTTCTGGCATTCGCTGACGAGGCAAAGAATATTTATGAAGGCACATATGGAAATCAGGGAACGGTTACAGCAAGTTCTCTGAGAATACGGAATGCTCCGTCTCTGGATGCACAGCAGATCGGCTCCAGAGGAAAGGGAAGCAAAGTCGAGATTCTGGGTCAGGAGGGAGACTGGTACCAGATTGACAACGGGGATAACGGCCCGGCGTACATGTTTGCTGAACATATTGAAATAGAAGAAGCAACTGCCCTGACGATGGAAGAGTATCAGGAGCAGAAACAGGAGGTATCCGTATCTGTTTCCGGTGGAGAACTGGATCTTCTGGCAGCTATTATCCAGTGTGAGGCTGGGGGAGAGAGCCACACAGGAAAGGTTGCGGTGGGAGCGGTAATCATGAACCGTGTGAGAAGCGGTCAGTTCCCCAATACCATCTCTGAGGTTGTTTACCAGAGCGGTCAGTTTTCTCCTGTAGCCAGCGGAAAGCTTGCTTCCGTACTGAGTCAGGGAGCAAGAAGCGACTGCTATCAGGCGGCGCAGGAAGCGCTGGCAGGTTCCAATCCTATTGGAGGCGCCCTCTACTTTAACAGTGGGACAGGGAAGGGACAGCAGATTGGAAACCAGCATTTTTATTAAAAAGGGTCGAGTATTCTATATATGATTGTAAGAGAGCATCCGGAAGTGTCAGGAAACCGGGTGCTCTCTTGTTGTATGACGGGAGTTTCTGCTTCTGAAAAGATATGTGGGTTTTGGATATAGTGCGTGTGAAAATTTCACGAAAAATATTGTATTTTCTGAAAAAATGGTGTATGATAAATAAATCACGAAGCTGTGTGAAGCCGGTATGACCGGCGAAAAGGAGGGAAAACTATATGGAAGCGATATTTTGGCTGGCGGCGGTAATCGTTCTGATTGTTATCGAGATCGCTACCCTTGGCCTGACTACCATCTGGTTTGCAGGCGGAGCTTTAGTGGCTTGTATTGCAGCCCTGTTTCATGCGAATCTTCTGGTACAGATTCTTCTGTTTCTGGGAGTATCCATCCTGCTTCTGGTATTTACCAGACCGGCAGCGGTCAGATATCTGAATACAAACAGGACAAAGACCAATGCAGAAAGCCTTGTGGGGAAGGATGCCATCGTGACACAGGAAATTGACAATCTGAAAGCGCAGGGACAGGTACAGGTGAATGGTCTGGAATGGACGGCGAGAACAGAAAAGAATCAGGAAGCAATAGAACAGGGGGTCATCGTGGAAATTGAAAAGATCGATGGAGTGAAACTGATTGTGAGGAGAAAGGAAGGATAGGATATGGGAAAAATTTCGATATTTATTATTTTGCTTTTGGTATTGGTGCTGATTGCACTGATCGTATCTTCCTGCATTAAGGTGGTTCCGCAGGCGAAGGCATTTGTTGTGGAACGTCTGGGGGCTTATCAGGATACATGGTCCACGGGAATTCATTTTAAAATTCCGTTTATTGAGAAAGTGGCAAAAAGAGTGAACTTAAAAGAGCAGGTGGTTGATTTTCCGCCACAGCCGGTAATTACAAAGGATAACGTTACCATGCGGATTGATACCGTAGTATTTTTCCAGATTACCGATCCTAAGCTGTTTGCGTACGGTGTGGAAAATCCCATTATGGCTATTGAAAATCTGACGGCTACCACGCTGAGAAATATTATCGGTGATATGGAGTTGGATGAAACGCTGACTTCCCGTGAAATCATCAATACTAAGATGAGAGCAGCTCTGGATATCGCCACAGACCCTTGGGGTATCAAGGTAAATCGTGTGGAACTGAAAAATATCATGCCTCCGGCAGCCATTCAGGAGGCCATGGAGAAACAGATGAAGGCAGAGCGGGAACGCCGTGAATCCATTTTGATTGCGGAAGGTGAGAAGAAGTCTACGATTCTGGTAGCGGAAGGTAAGAAGGAATCGGCGATTCTTGATGCGGAGGCTGAAAAACAGGCGGCCATCCTGAGAGCGGAAGCTCAGAAAGAGAAAATGATCAAAGAGGCTGAAGGTGAGGCTGAGGCGATTTTGAAGGTGCAGCAGGCTAATGCGGATGGTATCCGGTTCCTGAAAGAGGCCGGGGCAGATGAAGCGGTGCTGACGCTGAAGAGTCTGGAGGCGCTGGCGCAGGTGGCAGATGGTAAGGCTACGAAGATTATTGTGCCGTCGGATCTTCAGGGGCTGGCAGGGCTGGCTACATCTTTGAAGGAGATTATGGTGGATAGGAATCTTCCGGTGAAATAAAAAAGGGTGAGAAATACGTTGGGGGCTGTGAAAGTGGTGTAGGGCTGCTTTCATGGCTCCTTTTGGGGTTTGGGGGAGTGAGCCAATGATGAGCTGCTCGGGAGGGGTTGAGCTAATGATAGGCTGCTCGGGAGGGGTTGACCCAAGCGGGCCGCAGCGAAGTCCTCCGCCAGACACGGCGATTTTCGCCCATTTTGCTCCGCCGCCTGTTGACAGATATGTCCGCAAACTCGCTTCGCTCAAACAGTGCTCCCATATCTGTCGCTATGCTCACAAAATGGGCGAAAATCACCTATCGTCTGGCAGAGGACTTCGCTGCGGCCCGCTTGGGATTCTACGCTGTGGAATGCAGCTTGTCAGTGGGCGGGAGTGTGTTGGCGGAGACTTGGAAGCGGGGAGTGTGTTGGCGGGGAGTCAAAAGATGGAGTGGGTTGGTAGAGGGCGCTCGAATCCCCATGGGGGATTCATTGCGTGGAATGAGTTGAAATTCCCGACTAGGATTTGTTGAGTGGAGCAAGGTGGAAAGAAGTTGGGGGGACAGGGGGAATCTACGATGGGGATTCATTGTGGGGATAGGTTGTGAGAGAATGGAGGGATGCAGGATGAAACCGGTGATTGATTTGGATAAAGAGTATGGGATTGTTTTGGAAGGGGGAGGAGCTAAGGGGGCTTATCAGGTTGGGGCTTGGAAGGCGCTTCGGGAGGCTGGAGTGAAGATTAAGGGGATTGCGGGGACCAGTGTGGGGGCTTTGAATGGGGCTTTGATGTGTATGGATGAGCTGGAAACGGCTGAGAAGGTCTGGAGCGGGCTTACTTATTCTCAGGTGATGGATGTGGAGGATGAGAAGATGCAGCGGCTGATGGAACGGGAGATGCCGTTTTGGGAGGCGCTGGGGGATGTGTTTAAGCGAATGGGGGATGGCGGGGTGGATATTACGCCGCTGAAAGATCTGATCTTGGAGGTGGTGGATGAGGAGAAGATACGGAATTCGGAGAGGGAGCTGTATATTAAGACCTTCAGCGTGGATCAGTTTCGGGAGCTGGATATTGATTTAAAGGAAGTGGAAGAGGGGCAGATGAAGGATTTTCTTCTGGCCAGCGCCTATATTTATCCGCTGTTTAAGAATGAGAAACTGCATGGGAAGACGTATATTGATGGCGGGGCCATCAACAATGTGCCGTTGGACTCGCTGGTGATGCGGGGGTATGAGGACATTATTGTGATCCGCATTTTCGGGATCGGGAGAGAAAAACGGGTGCGGATTCCGGAGGATACGAGAATTTTGACCATTGAGCCCCGGGTAAATCTGGGAAATATTATTGATTTTAATAAAGAGAAGAGCGTCCGGAATATGAAAATCGGATATTATGACGCAAAAAGAATGATTTACGGATTGAAAGGACGAATTTATTATATTGAAGAAAATGAGGAAGAGTGTTATTATTTAAATCAGTTATTGCAAATACCGGAAGGGACAAGGGAACGTCTGATGGATTGGTATCACATCCGCGGAGAGAGCGGATCATGGGTCCGGGAGATGGTGGAGCTTGTTCTGCCGGGCACGGCTCTGGAGCTGAAACTTTCCAGAGAGTGGGATTATCGGGAACTGTATCTGGCCATACTGGAGGCTACTGCGAAGCTTTGCAGGATTTCCAAATACCGGATTTATACGGTGGAGGAGCTTCGGCGGGCCGTGACGAAGAAAATGGCAGGTATGGCGCCGGAAAAGAAAGAAGAACTGCCGGCATTTGCACTGTTTTTTGATGAAGCTGACTGCGAGGAGGAATGAAAAAATGAACTTAAAAGGGAGACATTTTCTGACACTGAAAGACTATACACCGGAAGAAATCAATTATCTGCTGGATCTTGCGGCAGAGCTGAAGGATAAGAAAAAGAAGGGAATTCCGGTGGATACCCTTCGGGGAAAAAATGTGGCTTTGATTTTTGAGAAATCAAGTACAAGAACCCGCTGCTCCTTTGAGGTTGCCGCCCATGATCTGGGAATGGGAGCTACATATCTGGATCCGAAAAGCTCCCAGATCGGAAAAAAAGAGAGTATTATGGATACCGCAAGGGTGCTGGGAAGCATGTTTGAGGGAATCGAGTACCGGGGATACGGACAGGAGAAGGTGGAGGCGCTGGCAAAATATGCAGGTGTTCCGGTATGGAACGGACTGACCAACGAATATCACCCCACACAGATGCTGGCAGATATGCTGACCATCCGGGAGCATTTTGGAAAGATCAAAGGCATTAAACTGGTTTATATGGGAGATGCCCGCTACAATATGGGAAATTCCTATATGATTGCCTGTGCGAAAATGGGTATGGATTTTGTGGCATGTGCGCCGAAAAAATATTTCCCCGATGAGGAATTGGTGAAGCAGTGTGAAGAATATGCAAAAGAATCCGGTGCGACCATTACGCTTACAGAGGATGTAATGGCGGGAACAAAAGGCGCGGATGTGATCTGTACCGACGTATGGGTTTCCATGGGAGAACCGGATGAGGTATGGGCAGAGAGAATCCGTGAACTGAGCCCGTACAAGGTGACAAAAGAAGTGATGGAAAATGCGGGAGAGAAATCTATTTTCCTTCATTGTCTGCCGGCTTTCCACGATCTGAATACGGAGATCGGAAAGGAAATCGGAGAGCGTTTCGGCCTGACAGAGATGGAAGTGGCTGATGAGGTATTCAGCTCTGAACAGTCCAAGGTATTTCTGGAGGCAGAAAACAGAATGCATACCATCAAAGCAGTGATGGCGGCTACTCTGGGAGCATAGTCCATGGAATCCAAAAAGACCTTGATTCTGAAAGTACTGCGGAGCCGGAATGATTATCTGTCCGGACAGGATTTGTGTGAAACGCTGGGCATTTCCCGAACCGCAGTATGGAAATATATGAAGCAGTTAAAGGAAGAAGGCTATGAGATCGAAGCGGTGCCGAACAAAGGTTACCGTCTGGTGGAAGTGCCGGATGTTCTGGGGGAAAGTGAGATCAGAAGCCGGTTAACTACCCGCTGGGCGGGCCGGCAGGTATGTTTTCTGGAGGAGGTGGATTCCACCAATACCCATGCGAAACGTTTGGCAGAGGCAGGTGCGGCTTCAGGGATGCTGGTTGTGACGGACACCCAGACGAGAGGAAAGGGCAGACGGGGAAGAACGTGGGAATCCCCTAAAGCTTCGGCGATTTATATGTCTCTTTTGATGCGGCCTGAAATTCGCCCGGATCGAGCCTCCATGCTTACGCTGGTGATGGGACTTTCGGTAGCTCAGGCAATCAAAAACGTGCTGGATTTGGATACGAGTATCAAGTGGCCCAATGATATCGTACTGGATAAGAAAAAACTGGTGGGAATTCTGACGGAAATGAACGCCCAGATGGATTACATCGAGTATCTGGTGATTGGCGTGGGAATCAATGCCAATATTTCTTATTTTCCGCCGGAACTGCAGGATAAAGCTACGTCTCTGCAGTTATATCTGGGACATCCCGTAAACCGGGCGGAACTGATTGCGGAGACGATGAAGACCTTTGAAAAGAACTATGAGATTTTCGAGAAAACACAGGATCTGTCCGGGCTGGTGGAAGCCTACGGTCAGGTCTCGGCCAATGATGGACAGCAGGTGAGAGTATTGGAGCCCGGCAATGAATACACGGGAATTGCCAGAGGAATCAATGAAAAGGGAGAACTTCTGGTAGAACGGGAAGATGGCACAATTTCAGCCGTCTATGCGGGCGAGGTATCCGTCCGGGGACTGTACAGCTATGTTTAGGAGGAAATGTTATGTATTCAGATAGAACCGTACTGTGCGGAGCAAGCGCCTACGAGCAGAAATATTATTTTAATTCGGATTTCAGCGCTCTTCCGGAACAGATCAGGCAGGAGCTGCAGATTCTCTGTGTGATGTACACGGAGGAAATCGGCGGAATCCTCACACTGGAATTTGATGAAGAGGGAAGCCTGCAATTTAAGACCGAGGCGCTGGAGGCGGACGCCATGTATGATGAGATTGGCAGCGTGCTGCGGATCAAGGAGTTACAGAAGAACAAAAAGGAATTGTTGGAATCTCTGGAACTGTTTTATAAGGTGTTCTTCCTCGGGGAAGATGTGGAAGATGGGGAAGAATCATGAAACTTCAGATCGGTAATATAGAATTGCAGAACAATGTAGTTTTGGCGCCAATGGCAGGAGTAACCGACCTGCCATTTCGTCTGCTCTGCCGGGAACAGGGAGTAGGGCTTTTGTGCATGGAAATGGTGAGCGCCAAAGCCATTTATTATAATAACAAGAATACCGAGGACCTGATGCGGATCGAACCGGAAGAAAATCCTATTTCCCTTCAGCTTTTTGGCTCCGATCCCTACATTATGAGTGAGATGGCGAAGCGGATTGAGGAAAAGCCCTTTGACATTCTGGATATCAATATGGGCTGTCCGGTTCCCAAGGTGGTAAATAACGGTGAAGGATCGGCGCTGATGAAGAACCCGAAGCTGGTGGGAGAAATCGTGTCGGCGGTGTCGAAGGCGATCCGAAAGCCCCTGACCGTGAAGATCAGGAAGGGATTTGATGAGGATAATATCAATGCAGTGGAGATTGCAAAGATTATTGAGGCCAGCGGCGGGGCTGCGGTGATTGTTCACGGACGGACAAGGCAGCAGTTTTATTCCGGTCAGGCGGATTGGGACATTATCCGCAGGGTGAAGGAAGCGGTGAAAATTCCGGTAATCGGAAACGGCGATGTGGATTCACCGGAACGGGCGAAAATGCTGGTGGAACAGACAGGCTGTGACGGAATTATGGTAGGACGGGCGGCTCAGGGAAATCCATGGATTTTCCGGCAGATTACCCAGTATCTGGAAACAGGGGAAAAACCGGAGAAGCCTTCTTTGGATGAGGTGAAACAGATGATTGCCAGACACGCCGGGCTTCAGCTTCAATATAAAGGAGAGTATACGGGGATCCGTGAAATGCGTAAGCATGTGGCATGGTATACCGCAGGGTATCCCCATTCTGCCAGAATGCGGGGAGCAGTGAATGAGATTGAATCCATGGACCAGCTTTTAAAATTGGTTGAAGAGTGGAGTAACAGTTCAGCCCTCTACTGTCCCGCGAGGTGTTGACTTGCAAATGCAAGTCAATCCCGAGACATACGGGCGCCAAATCGCATATCATGCGATTTGTGTGCATGCATTTGTAACTATGAAGCCTGAAAGGCTGAATAGTTACAGAGTGGAAGTGAAACATGCGAAATCCGGTTGACATTTGGCCGGCTTTCTTATATAATACAGTGATTGTTAATAGAAACAGTAACAGAAAGATTACCTGCCGAAATCAATAGAGTTCGGTAGTTTTTGGTATTCTTTTGGAGATGGTATAATATCTATGAGTGAGGGACATAATTTACGTTGCCATTTGCAGGATGTTTTTGAACGCAGAGAAGGCAGCATTTGACATGAGATTATAGATAAGCATTGTTTTTGGAAAGGAAATGGGTAGGAAATGGAAGCAAAGAAAAACATACTGACGTATGCCGGACTGAAAAAATTGGAAGATGAACTGCATGATCTGAAAGTAGTAAAAAGAAAAGAAGTAGCGGGGAAAATCAAAGAAGCAAGAGAACAGGGCGATTTATCTGAGAATGCTGAGTACGATGCAGCGAAGGACGAGCAGAGAGATATCGAAGCGCGTATCGAAGAGATTGAAAAGATTCTGAAAAACGCTGAGGTTGTGGTAGAAGATGAAGTAGACGACGGAAAGATCAGCGTGGGATGTAAGGTAAAAGTTCTGGATATGGAATATGACGAAGAGATGGATTTCCAACTGGTAGGCTCCACAGAAGCCAACAGCCTGCAGGGAAAAATCTCTAACGAATCTCCTGTTGGAAAAGCTCTGATCGGAGCAAAACAGGGAGACACTGTAGACGTTGAGATGGCAGACGGTGATGTGATGCAGTACAAAGTGCTAAAAATCGAGAGAAATATTTAAGATAAATATTTAAGGTAAAAGGAGAGGATAACGTGGCAGAACAGAAGAAGCAGGTTCAGGAACAGGATCTTAATCAGGTATTGAAGGTTCGCCGTGAAAAACTGGCAGAACTGCAGGAGAGCGGAAATGACCCGTTCAAGATTACAAAATACGATGTGACCAATCACAGTGCAGAGTTAAAAGATGAATTTGAGGTTTATGAAGGAAAAACAGTTTCCATCGCAGGCCGTATGATGTTTAAACGTGTGATGGGTAAAGCTTCCTTCTGCAACGTTCAGGATCTGAAGGGAAGTATTCAGTCCTACGTGGCAAGAGACAGTATCGGTGAAGAAGAATACAAAGCATTTAAGAAGATGGATATCGGTGATATCGTAGGTATCACAGGTGAAGTATTCAAGACCAAAACAGGTGAGATTTCCATCCACGCATCCTCAGTAACCTTACTTTCCAAGAGCCTTCAGGTGCTTCCTGAAAAGTTCCATGGACTGACAAATACGGATCTGCGCTACCGTCAGAGATATGTGGATCTGATCATGAACCCGGAAGTAAAGGAGACTTTTATCAAACGTTCTAAGATCATCAGTGCAATCCGTAAATATCTGGATGGACAGGGATTTATGGAGGTGGAGACACCGATGCTGGTAGCCAATGCCGGAGGAGCTGCGGCAAGACCATTTGAGACGCATTTCAATGCCCTGAATGAAGACCTGAAACTGCGTATTTCTCTGGAATTATATCTGAAGAGACTGATCGTAGGCGGTCTGGAAAGAGTATATGAGATCGGACGGGTTTTCCGTAACGAAGGTCTGGACACCCGGCATAACCCGGAATTTACACTGATGGAGCTGTATCAGGCTTATACCGACTATAACGGAATGATGGAGCTGACAGAAAATCTGTACCGCCATGTGGCACAGGAGGTTCTGGGAACCACAAAAATTTCCTATAACGGAATTGAGATGGATCTGGGCAAACCATTTGAAAGAATTACCATGGTTGACGCTGTTAAGAAATACTCCGGTGTTGACTTTAATGAAATCCATACGCTGAAAGAAGCCCGCGCAGTGGCGAAAGAACACAAGGTAGAGTTCGAGGAGAGACATAAAAAGGGCGATATCCTCAGCCTGTTCTTTGAAAAATTTGCAGAAGAACATCTTGTTCAGCCAACATTTGTTATGGATCACCCGATTGAAATTTCTCCGCTGACCAAGAAGAAACCGGAAAATCCGGAGTACACAGAGAGATTCGAGTTCTTCATGAATGGATGGGAGATGGCGAATGCCTACTCCGAGCTGAATGACCCTATCGACCAGAGAGAGCGTTTCAAAGCGCAGGAAGAACTGCTGGCACAGGGTGACGATGAGGCAAACACTACAGATGAAGATTTCATGAATGCATTGGAAATCGGTCTGCCTCCAACAGGCGGTATCGGATTCGGTATCGACAGAATGGTGATGCTTCTGACAGATTCCGCAGCGATTCGCGACGTTCTCGCCTTTCCGACCATGAAATCTGTTGGTTCTGATGGTTCCAAAAAGGCAGCAGCGCCGGAAAAAGAAGTACAGGCAGTTGTGAAAGAAGCTCCTGCGGCTGAACCGGTTAAAGTGGAAATTGATTTCTCCAACGTGGAAGTAGAGCCGCTGTTTGAAGAAATGGTAGACTTTGATACCTTCAGCAAATCCGACTTCCGTGCTGTAAAAGTGAAAGAATGCGAAGCAGTACCTAAGAGCAAGAAACTTCTGAAATTTGTTCTGGATGATGGTTCAGGGGCTGACCGCGTGATTTTAAGCGGAATCCATGACTACTATGAACCGGAAGAGCTGATTGGCAAGACTCTGATCGCAATCACCAACCTTCCGCCGCGTAAGATGATGGGAATTGATTCCTGCGGAATGATTATTTCTGCGACTCATATTGTGGAAGGCAGAGAAGGATTGAATGTCCTCATGGTGGATGACAAGATTCCGGCGGGGGCAAAACTGTACTAGAGATAATAATGCGACAACGGCACACTCCCGGATTTTGGACTATAGGTAATACAACAGGATTTATGGGGCAGTGTCTGAACAGGGTTCTTTCTGAACTTTGAGTATAACTTATAAAACATGAGCTGGTATCGGTATGATACCAGCTCAGATTGTAGACAATCAACCTCCTTTTGGAGGCGGTTGTCTATTTTTTTATTCAAAAAAGAAAATCTGTTTAGCGGCAATGCTGTTCCCTGTAATCTCCCGGGGTCATACCGACTACTCGTTTAAAGCTTCTTCCGAAACTGGAGGCGTTTGCATAACCCAGCCGATCCGAAATCAACTCCAGACCCATATCTGTTTCGAGTAAAAGCGATTGTGCCAGCTCCATTCTTTTCTGAGTAGTATATTGCTGAAAGGTGATATTGTAACATTTCTTAAAATAAGTGCTAAAATTGGAAACCTGCATATGATAATGTTCAGCTGCCACCGTGATGGAAAAATCAATATCCATAAAATGTTCATCGATATATGTGGTAATATTTCGGTGATGCTTTTGAATACTTTTCGTTTCCTCGGCAAAGGCGTGGGAAAGGGTCAGGCACTGTTTGCGCAGAATATCAGCCATCCGATTGACAGAAAATGACTCCTGATTATAGTGCTTTTCAGTATTTGTTTTCGTGTTTCCGGAAGCCGCATCTAAAATAAACATGGCTTGCTCAAATAATAGCTTGGTTATATCTGCAGAATTCTGTGAGGACAATAAAGTTTGACAGATGATTTCCGTACAGTTGTTTATCTCTTCCAGATTACGCTCATCTACAGCGTGTGTCAGGTTATAAATATGCTTAAATAAATAGGGCTGGTCTGTTTGAGAAAGTTTCAGATTCTGAATATCAGAAACGGAATATTCGCCCAGTGTCTGCAGCAGATTCGGATTGGTGACCTGATATAGAATGCGCAGATTTTCACCAACTTCATAGATATCCCCGCTCTGCCCTCCTATCAGGGCGCAGCATGACCCTAGGCATATCGTTTCTGGTAAGGAGTATATCTCTTCCTTGATCCATTTTACCAGCTTTTTATCAATAGAGGACTCTGGAAGATTGGTGCTGATCAGGCAAAAAAGCGCCTGTTTTTCCATACAGACAGAGAACACAGCCTGCAGTTCAGAGTCCATATTAGAATAGCGATGATTCAGTGATTCGGCAGATGAAACAAAATTCTGCTTCAGATCATCGCTATCAGAAACGGAAAACTGCAGAAACACGGGAATCAGTATGCGTCCATATAGTTCGATTTCCAAACGTTCCTCGATAGTGGCAACATCGTTGATACTCTGGATGGATTGAGATAAAAATTCATAGAGGAATAAGATCTTATAATTATTGCGGTAAGTCTCAAGTGTAGAAGACAGCGTCAGGTTGTCACTGCGGATATCAGAGATTCCGGCCTGTATCACATCAAACTCTGTTTTAAAAGCGGAACTTTGAGAATCTGTTTGATCAGAGGAAAAGTTCCTAAGTATAGAAATCAGAGGTTTATAATTGGAACGGATAATATAAAACATGGAAAAAAATCCCGCTGCTAAAATCAGAAGCAGAAGAATAACTGTGACTGTTATAAGCTGGTTCAGCTCCGCATACAAGAGGGAATTTCGCTCAAAAACCTGAAATTGAAAATGAAACAGGCGGGAAACGCTGTGAACTGTGGTAAATGAGGAAGAGGGTTCTTCCTGTTCCAGATATTCCAGCATCTCTTTTGTGGAAATAGTGTCGGCGTTTGAAAGGAAAACCACACTGTCATTGACTAAAAGATAGTTTCTTTCTTGCTCTGAGACAGAGGAAATCGTTTTCTGCAGCCGGGATTCCGGAATGAAGAAAACAGCCCATCCGTAGGTAGTGTTTATAGGGAATGAGATCAGGGTATACGGAGAAGGCGTGTCTTTGGATGTATAGGAAATCCCTTTGGCATGAAAAACAGAAGGGGAATCTGGCTGTAAGGAAGACAGGAATTCTTCCGCTGCCCCCTCCTCCTCAAAGGAATAGAGCTGATTCATAAAGTATTTTTTGTTTATTGTTCCTGAACTGGTGTAAACCTGTTCTCCGGCGGGGTTTAATAAAAGAACCTGTTCTACCAATTCACTGTAGTTACCTGCGGTCTGGAGAGAACGGAAAATTTCCACTACTTTCCTATGGTAAGAATCATCATCAATGAATCGGTATATGAGAGTGCTTTTTAAATCTGCGCCGGCCTGATAGATTGCCTCCAATTCTTTGTCCAATGCTTCTGTGGCATTTTGAGCATAGTCGGAAAAACTATGCTGAATATTGGTGTTTAAAAGGCTGTGGTTAAGAGGGTAAAAAAAGGCTACAATAACCACAATTGGAAGCACGGTTATTATGGTAAATGCCGATACAATTTTAATCAGGGTGGGGTGAAAACGTTTCATAGAATCAAATCCATTCCTTTTTATACATAATTTTAATAAATATTATCATAGTTTTGTTGAGTATTGTCGATGTTTTTGGTATATACATTTTTTATTATTTGTAATTTCTCATAATTTCTGGAGATATGAGAGATGTGTTTTGGTGAAAATTCAGGGTATTTCTGGATTTATTTGAAAAATACTCTGTCATTTCTCTGCCTTTTCCTTTATAGAACCAGTCAATTGGTTGATATAACTATTGTCGATTGAAAAAACATAGTCAGATTTGTATACTATAACCAATAAATACAAGCCACAGAGATGAGCGTTGTTCAGAATGTGGGGAAAGAGGTAGTATATGGCAAATGATATGCAAAAAAGCCGAAGTCCATCAATTAAGAGAAAAAGATGGCGGGATACATGGAAACGATGTGTCAGATGTAAGGAATTGTATCTGTTTCTTTTGCCGGGTGTGGTTTTAGTTTTTATCTTTAATTATATTCCTATGTACGGCATCACCATGGCCTTTCAGAATTTTAGCCCGGGATTAGGAATTAGCGGAAGTCCATTTGCAGGACTGGAGCATTTTAAACGGATGTTTTCCCTTCCTACATTCTGGGATCTGATTTGGAACACCATGAGTCTGAGTCTTTTGTCTCTGGCGATAAACTTTCCGCTTCCCATTATCCTTGGGCTTTTACTCAACCAGATTCGAAGCTACAGAGGGAAAAAAATCGCCCAGACCATAACTTATATGCCCCATTTTATTTCTGTTGTGGTTATTGTTGGGATTATCAACGTACTGCTTTCTCCTTCCGGAGGAATCTACGGAGGACTCTGCAGCGCACTGGGTATCGAGCCTGTAAATTTTCTTGGAAAAGAAAGTGCTTTTCGCTGGATTTATGTTCTTTCTGACGCATGGCAGCACACGGGCTGGAGTTCCATTATTTACATAGCATGTTTAGCCGGGGTAGACCAGTCTCTTTATGAGGCGGCGACCGTGGATGGAGCTAACCGACTGGATAAAATTATTCATATTGATCTGCCCTCTCTTGCTCCGACTATGACCATACTCCTGATTTTAAATGCAGGAAGCGTACTGGGTGTTGGATTTGAGAAAATTTTTCTGATGCAGAATTCCACCAATATCGGAGTCTCCGAGGTGTTGTCCACATATGTGTACAAGCTGGGTATTCAGTCAGGGCAGTATAGTTTTTCCACAGCCATTGGATTGTTCAACACGCTGGTGAATTTTATTGTATTAGCCGTTGTCAATAGCATCAGTAAGAGAGTGTCTGAAAACAGCTTGTGGTAAGCTATATGAAATTGAAAGGAGAAGTTTTTATGAAACATGTTATCCGTTCCCGACGCCCCTCCGATATTGTCCTGAATATTATTTTGTACACTACAATTGCTTTCGCATTGATTGTTACCATTTATCCGTTATATTTTGTGTTGATCGCCTCCTTCAGCGATCCTGCTGCCGTTTCTGCCGGACAGGTGTTTTTACTGCCCAAGGGAATCAGCTTTGAAGGATATGCCAGAATTTTTGAGGATAACCGCATCTGGATCGGATATCGTAACACGATCATTTATACGGTTGTGGGGACTGCACTTAGCCTGATCTGTACTATGCCTGCCGCCTATGCTATGTCCAGAAAAGAGTTGCCTTTTAGAAATGGGATTATGTTTTTCTTTTCTGTTACCATGTTTTTTGGCGGCGGATTAATACCAACCTACTTTTTGATGCAGGATTTGCATCTGGTGAACTCTTTCTGGGTGATGGTGATTCCCGGAGCATTCAGCGTATACAACATGATCGTGGCTCGAACCTTTTTCCAGAGTACCCTGCCGGAGGAACTGCTGGAGGCTGCAAAAATTGACGGCTGCAGCTATACACGCTTTTTTCTTCAGGTTGCAGTGCCTTTATCCAAAGCGATCTTTGCGGTAATCGGGCTTTACTGCGTGGTTGGCTGCTGGAATTCATATATGAATGCCCTGATCTATATCAAGGATGATAATCTGGCTCCACTGCAGTTGGTACTGCGCTCGATTCTGGTTCAGAATCAGGCCTTTGATATGACAAGTATGGACGCGGCACTGAAACAGAAATTGGCTGATATGATGAAATATGCTTTGATTATTGTTTCCACCCTGCCTCTGATGATTCTCTATCCTCTTTTACAGAAATATTTTGAAAAAGGGGTTATGATAGGATCGATTAAGGGGTGATCGAATGTGGAGAAGAGATGTTTTTGCTAATGTATTATAGGTAATTGCGAAACAAGTTCGCAATTCTGATTGAAAACAGGGTAAGAATCCTGCCATGCAGGATTCTTGAGGTGGGAAGTGGAAATCGCTTGTT
>JAHAFI010000039.1 GCA_018374355.1 Clostridiales bacterium | reverse complement strand
AACTATTCAGATTTGCTCCCCAAAACGCCCGTTTGGACATATACGCAAAATAGCTCCTTTTATTGTCCATGATTTTCACGAAATGTTGGACGTATGCCGAGAAATCAGTCCTCTCGCGTCCAATCTGGCGATTTTCGCAAGTTATGTAAACTAACCGGCGCAATATTGGAATATATTCATAGGATTTCTTCCTATATGTCCAATCCACGCTATGGTGTCGGAGGCAACAGGTAAATTCTTTGCACTTCACAAGCTTCCCGGCCTCCTGACTGCCCGATGTCAAACTTCTTTGTTTCTCAATTTCTCTACTTCTTTATTTCTTCTCTATTTCCTTCCCCATGCCAGTTTCAGCCTTCCTACAGCCTCCCGGATTTCCTCCTCCTTCAATGTCGCATATCCCATCACCACAGTAGCTCTCTGATCTTTCTCCAATGGCTGCACGCAGTATTCGGAAAACCCGTAGACCTTCACCCCCGCATCTTTTGCCCGTGCCACCGCTTCCTGCTCGCTCATTCCGTTTTTCATTTCTGCCAAAATATGTACTCCGGCATTTTCTCCACGAACCACGCATATTTCCTGTAATTTTTTCATTTCACTGAGGAGACAGTCATGCTTTGCCTTGTAAATCCCCCGCATCCGATTCAGATGACGTTCAAAGTGGCCCTCCCGCAGAAACACCTCCAGAATTTTCTGGTCCACCCGGGATACCGTCACGGAAAAATTCTTTCCCTGCTGTTCATATCTTTTCAAAAGACTTTCCGGCAGCACCATATAGCTGATACGTATTGCCGGAGCCAGTGATTTTGAAAACGTTCCCAGATAAATCACCCGGTCATGGGAATCGTATCCCTGAAGGCTGGGAATGGGCTTTCCTTTATAGCGGAATTCACTGTCATAATCATCTTCGATCAGATATCGTTCCTCCTTCGCTGCCGCCCAGCAAAGAAGCTGCTGTCTGCGTGCAATGGGCATCACTGTACCCAGAGGAAACTGATGGGAGGGCATCACATATGCCAGATTGGCTCCGCTTGCCTCCAGCTTTTCCGGGTTCATCCCCATTTCGTCCGGTTTCAGTGTGCATACCTCATACCCCATCTTCTGAAAAGCCAGACAGGCGCTGATATAGGTAGGATTATCCATAGCAATTTTCCATTCCGTTCCCAGAATCACATGGAGAAGCAGAAGCAGGTAATCATTTCCTGCTCCCACCACAATCTGTTCTGCCTTACAGTTCACACCCCTTGCATGATGAAGATAGGAGGCGATTTCTGTTCTCAGTTCCTCCTGCCCCTGTGAGTTCCCCAATTGAAACAGCGTCCCGTTATCCTCCGCAAGAACGTTTTTCGATATTTTTTTCCACATGCTGTAAGGAAATCCATCTTTATCAATCCCGTTTACCGCAAAATCAAATCGGTAGGTCTCTTCTTCTGTTTCCGCCTGTTTCTTTTCTCCTGAAGCGGCAGGAACATGATAGAGCTGGTCAATTCCACAGGCAAAGTAACCTTTACAGGGACGGGAAACCAGATACCCTTCTGCCAGAAGCTGCTCGTAAGCCAGATCCACGGTACTCCGGCTGACACCCAGATAGACTGACAGCGCCCGGGTGGAGGGCAGCTTTTCCCCTGCCCGTATTTTTCCGTTTTGCATCTCATTTCGGATAAATTCATAAATCTGTTCATACAGAGGATGGCCTTTCTCCTTATCCAGAGATATGGTTAATTCATTCATTTTCCTACCTGCTTTCTGTTTATATAAAATGTGAAAAAGGACAAAATCCTTCCCGGTCAGGCAAAGATTTTGTCCTTGTATTTGCTTATTTCGCCAGTTTAAATGAGCTCTTCAGGGAAACGATCCGGTTGAATACCAGAGCATCCTCCCTGCTGTCTTTCGCATCCACACAGAAGAAACCATTTCTTACAAACTGGAAACTGTCATAAGGTTTTACATCCTTCAGGCTGCGTTCCAGATAACAGTCCTTCACTACGGTCAGGGAATTTGGATTCAGGTTCAGAGAACCGTCTTCATTATATACTCCCTTCTCCTCGTCGATGATGTTTTCATACAGACGAACCTCTGCCTGCACATTTTCCTGCGCGCTTACCCAGTGGATCGTACCCTTTACCTTACGTCCGTCCGGAGAGTTTCCGCCCTTGGATGCCGGGTCATAGGTACAATGTACAACGGTTACATTTCCATCTTCGTCTGTTTCGTATCCGGTACAGGTCACAAAATAAGCGTTCATCAGACGTACTTCATTGCCCGGATAGAGACGTTTGTATTTTTTCGGCGGTTCTACCATGAAGTCTTCCCGCTCGATATAAATTTCTTTGCCGAATGGAACCATTCTGCTTCCCAGCTCTTCGTTTTCCAGATTGTTGGGAGCCTCCAGCTCTTCTGTCTGTCCTTCCGGATAATTGTCGATCACCAGTTTCAGCGGATCAAGAACCGCCATCACACGGGGACGTTTCAGTTTCAGATCCTCACGGATGCAGTATTCCAGCATCGCATAATCCACGGAGCTGTTTGCTTTGGATACGCCGCACAGTTCCACGAACAGTTTAATGGATTCCGGTGTAAAGCCTCTTCTTCTCAGAGCTGCGATGGAAATCAGACGGGGATCATCCCAACCGTCCACAATTCCTTCCTCTACCAGACGTTTGATGTAACGTTTTCCGGTCACCACATTGGTCAGGTACAGTTTTGCGAACTCGATCTGTTTTGGGGGGAATGGGTATTCCAGCTCTTTTACCACCCAGTCATACAGCGGACGGTGATCCTCAAACTCCAACGTACAGATGGAGTGGGTTACGCCTTCAATAGCGTCCTCGATAGGATGGGCAAAATCGTACATCGGATAGATGCACCATTTGTCTCCGGTGTTGTGATGGGTCATATGAGCCACACGGTAGATTACCGGGTCACGCATGTTGATGTTCGGGGATGCCATATCGATTTTTGCACGAAGAACTTTTGTTCCATCCTCAAACTCACCGTTTTTCATTTTTTCGAATAACTCCAGATTCTCTTCTACGCTTCTGTCACGGTAGGGGCTGTTTTTTCCCGGCTCCGTCAGGGTACCACGGTACTCTCTGATCTCCTCTGCCGTCAGATCGCAGACAAAGGCTTTTCCTTTTTTGATCAGCTTTACTGCCGCTTCATACATCTGTTCAAAATAATTGGAAGCGAAAAACAGACGGTCCTCCCAGTCTGCGCCCAGCCATTTTACGTCAGCTTCGATGGATTCCACAAATTCTACTTTTTCTTTGGTAGGATTCGTATCGTCAAAGCGCAGGTTGAATTTGCCATTATATTCCTGAGAAAGTCCATAATTCAGCAGAATGGACTTTGCATGTCCAATATGAAGATATCCATTCGGTTCCGGTGGGAAACGGGTGCAGATTGTCTCGTATTTCCCTTCTGCCAAGTCTTTTTCTATGATCTGTTCAATAAAATTTTTGGAAACCACTTCTTTTTCCATTGTCGTCCTCCTGAAAAATTTGTACTGGCAGTATCATATCATATATTTTCCAATTTTCAAAGACTTTTTCTTATTCCCCCAGTATCTTCATGAACTCATCTCCGGTGATTGTTTCATTGTCATAGAGGTATTTTGCCAGTTCATGAAGTTTCATGATATTATCCTGCAAAATCTGCGTCGCTTTTTCATGCTGGGTTCTCACCAGTTCCACCACTTTCCGGTCAATTCTTGTCTGGGTCTCGAAGGAACAGGTAAGGGAGGAGTCACCGCCCAGATACTGGTTGGAGACGTTTTCCATGGCAACCATATCAAATTCATCACTCATACCGAACCGGGTAATCATCCCCCTAGCCAGCTTAGTGGCCTGCTCGATATCGTTGGAGGCTCCCGTGGTGATGGAATGGAAAATCAATTCTTCTGCCGCTCTTCCTCCGGTAAAGGTGGCAATCTTGTTTTCCAGCTCCTCCTTCGTCATCAGGAAATGTTCCCCGTCCTCTACCTGCATGGTATAGCCCAGTGCACCGGAGGTTCTTGGGATGATGGTAATCTTGTGTACCGGAGCGGAATTGGTCTGTTTTGCTGCAACCAGCGCATGGCCGATTTCATGGTAAGCTACAATCAGCTTTTCCTTCTCGGAAAGTACCCGGTTCTTCTTCTGGTAGCCCGCGATGACCACCTCGATACTCTCCTCCATATCAGCCTGATTGGCAAATCTTCTTCCGTCCCGCACCGCCCGAAGAGCCGCTTCATTGACGATATTGGCAAGCTCTGCTCCCGATGCACCGGATGCCGCCTTCGCAATGGCATTGAAATCCACGTTGTCGGCAATCTTGATCTTCTTTGCATGGACTTTTAAAATCTCCTCGCGTCCCTGAAGGTCGGGAAGCTCTACCGGAATCCTTCTGTCAAAACGGCCGGGTCTTAAAAGCGCCGGATCAAGAGAATCGGGGCGGTTGGTTGCGGCAAGGATCACCACGCCTTTGGAGCCGTCAAATCCATCCATCTCTGTCAGAAGCTGGTTTAAGGTCTGCTCCCGCTCGTCATTTCCGCCGATATTACCGTCACGCTTCTTACCGATGGTATCAATTTCGTCAATAAATACGATACAGGGGGCTTTTTCATTTGCCTGTTTAAACAGATCCCGGACCTTTGCCGCACCCATACCTACGAACATCTCCACAAACTCAGAACCGGAGATAGAGAAAAACGGAACGTCCGCTTCACCTGCTACCGCCTTTGCCAGCAGGGTTTTACCTGTTCCCGGAGGGCCTACCAAAAGAGCTCCCTTTGGCATCTGTGCTCCGATATCCCGGTATCTGTCGGGATGATGGAGATAATCCACGATCTCCGTCAGCAGTTCTTTCGCTTCATCTTCTCCTGCCACATCGGAAAACTTGATTCCGGTGGCGGATTTTACATAAACCTTTGCATTGCTCTTTCCAAACATCATGGCGCCGGGACCGCCGCCCATGCTCTTTGCCATCTTTTTGGAAATCATATTTCCGATCACCATAAAGATTGCAATGGGGATAATCCAGCTCAGTAAAATTGACATAAACGGTGACATGCGTTCAGGAATCACCGCTCCGAATGTGACTTTATTCGCCAGCAGCCGCTCCGTCAGTTCCGGATCATTCATCCGTCCTGTCTTGCAGATCTGTTCCCGATCTCCCTCTTTGGTCACATAGAAAATCGCAGCATTCTGCTCCTGCACTTCCACCCTCGTTACTTTTCCCGTCTCCACCTGACTGACAAATTCATCATAGCTGGTCTCTTTGATACTTCTCTCCGTCAGCCAAGGCACCAGTACAAAATTTAATATCATCAGCACACCAAAAGCGAGCAGGTAATAAAACATCACCGGGCGCTTTGGCTTCCTGTTTTTCAGTTCCTCTAAATCCATATATCCTCCTTTTCTTTCGGTATCTTCCGAAACAACAACTCTTTTCTTCTATTATACCCTGAAAAGCTCCGCAGACAAGGAAAGGATTTCTAATTTCGATGAATTTTTTATAAATTTTACATGAAATCCAATTTTTTTTACAGCCACCGCAACTACTGTCTTGTCAGTTGTAATTTTTAAGTGTATAATGCATGGGAATAACGTCAAATAGTTAGGATATGAGGATTACAGACCTCAAGGAGGAATTTATTTATGACTGTAAAAGAAGAAATTCAGTCTCTGAAGAAGGAAAAAAATGCGGTTATTCTGGCACACTATTACGTCCCCGGGGAGGTACAGGAGGTTGCCGATTACATAGGAGATTCCTTTTACCTGAGTAAAATTGCTGCAAAAACAAACGCCGATGTGCTGGTTTTGTGCGGCGTATCTTTTATGGGGGAAAGCGCAAAAATCTTAAATCCCGAAAAAACCGTACTGATGCCGGATGCAGCGGCAGACTGTCCCATGGCACATATGGCTGATGTGGAACGAATCGAAGAGCTGCGCAGACAGTACGACGATCTTGCCGTTGTCTGCTACATCAATTCAACCGCCGAGCTGAAAAAACATGCCGATGTATGCGTAACTTCCGCAAACGCCCTGAACATCGTGCGAAAGCTTCCCAATAAACATATTTTCTTTATTCCCGATGAAAATCTGGGACATTACGCTGCATCCCAGATACCGGAGAAGCATTTCATTTTCAATGACGGACGGTGTCCCGTTCATGCGGGCCTGACCCGTGAAATGCTGGAAAAAGCCAAAAGCGCCCATCCGGAATCTCCGATTCTCATTCACCCGGAATGCGTCAGCGAAACTCTGGAGATGGCGGATTATATCGGAAGTACCGCCGGAATCATCAAATATGCCGGAGAAAATCCCAGCTCTTCCTTTATCATCGCCACGGAAAACGGTGTGCTCCACGAACTGCAAAGACAGTACCCGGAAAAAACCTTTTATCCGGCAGACGAGTTTTTCCTCTGCCCCGGCATGAAGCGGATCACTGCCGAAAAGGTACGGGATGCCCTGAAAAATAACGCCCCGAAAGTCGAGGTGGATGACAGTCTGCGCACAGCATCCCTTCTTCCACTGGAACGGATGCTGGAGCTTGCATAATTCACAGGAAGGGAGCCAACGATGAAAACCGATATTTTAATTGTAGGGTGCGGTGTTGCCGGACTGTATGCAGCCCTGAACCTGCCCCGGGAAAAACAGATCACTATCATTACCAAATCCGATCCGGAAAGCAGCGATTCCTACCTCGCTCAGGGGGGAATCTGTATGCTGAGAGATTCCGATGACTATGATTCCTTTTTTGAAGATACCATGAAAGCGGGACACTACGAAAACAACCGGGAGTCTGTGGACATTATGATCCGTCACTCTCAGGAAACCATTCAGGATCTGATCGGATACGGTGTGGATTTTACTAAGAAGGACGGAGAACTGTGTTTTACAAAAGAGGGGGCTCACAGCGCCAGCCGGATTCTCTATCATGAGGATATCACCGGAGAAGAGATTACCAAAAAGCTGCTGATGCAGGTGAAAAAGCTGGAAAACGTCACGCTGATGGAATATACTGCAATGGTAGATTTGCTGGAACAGGAGCAAATCTGCTGCGGAATCGTGGCAAAGGATAGGGAAGGCAGGGTATTTCCCATTGAAGCGGAAAGCACCCTTTTGGCCTGCGGAGGAATCGGCGGTCTGTACGCCCACTCCACCAATTTTCCCCATTTGACGGGAGACGGACTGGCTGTATGTTTAAAGCACGGAGTAGAACTTCTTCATGCAGATTATATTCAGATCCACCCGACCACTTTTTATACCACAAAACCGGGAAGGCAATTTTTGATTTCCGAGTCTGTCCGCGGGGAAGGGGCTCTTTTGTACAATAAAGCCGGAGAACGCTTTGCCAATGAGCTTTTGCCCCGGGACGTTCTCACCGGAAAGATCTTGGAACAGATGGAAAAAGACGGAACCGATTACGTTCTTCTGGATATGCGTCCCATTGGTGAGGAAACTATTCTGGAGCATTTTCCTCATATTTATCACCATTGTCTGGAGGAGGGCTATGATGCCGCAAAGGAACCCATTCCCATCGTTCCCGCACAGCATTATTTTATGGGCGGCATTAAAGTAGACCGCCATTCAAAGACTTCCATGGACCGTCTGTACGCTGCGGGTGAGACAAGCTGCAACGGGGTTCACGGAGCCAACCGTCTGGCAAGCAATTCCCTGCTGGAAAGTCTTGTCTTTGCCAAACAGGCCGCTTTACATATGGCGGAAAATGACCTGACCAAACCGGCTCCTTCCTTTGAGGGAACGGTAGATGAGGCTCTGTATCAGGATACAGAAGCCCTGCAGGCTCAGTATAAAGAAATGATATTGAACGAAATAGAAAGGATGAAAAAAGAACATGAATAATCAGATTACCATGACCTTAAACGCAGACCACCTGCTGATGCAGGCTCTTCAGGAAGATATCACCAGTGAGGATATCACCACCAACTCCGTTATGCGCCATGCACAGATGGGGGAAGTACAGTTAATCTGTAAACAGGACGGAATTATTGCAGGACTTCATATCTTCCAGCGGGTATTTGAGCTTCTGGACGATGCAGTGGAAATTGAATTTTTCTGCAAAGATGGAGACGAAGTGAAAAACGGTCAGTTGATGGCTGTTGTCACCGGAGATATCCGCGCCCTGCTCTCCGGAGAACGGGTAGCTTTGAATTATCTGCAGCGCATGAGCGGTATTGCAACCTATACAAATTCCATTGCAAAGCTTTTGGCGGGAAGCAAAACCAAACTTCTGGATACCAGAAAAACCACGCCGAATATGCGTGTTTTTGAAAAATATGCCGTAAAAGTAGGAGGCGGCTGCAACCACCGCTATAATCTCTCCGATGGAATTCTTTTAAAGGACAACCACATCGGAGCAGCCGGAAGTGTGACCAAAGCAGTTCAGATGGCGAAAGAGTATGCTCCTTTTGTGCGGAAAATTGAAGTGGAAGTGGAAAATCTGGATATGGTCAGAGAAGCTGTGGAAGCCGGAGCCGACATCATCATGCTGGATAATATGACACCGGAAATGATGAAAGAAGCGATCCGGATCATCGACGGACGGGCCGAAACCGAGTGTTCCGGAAATGTTACAAGAGAAAATGTACAGCGTCTTCTTGATATCGGAGTGGATTACATTTCCAGCGGAGCTTTGACACATTCCGCACCGATTCTTGACATTTCACTGAAAAACCTGCATACTGTCTGAAGGAAAAGGATTTCGCACGGCAGTTTGCTGCCGGGAAAGGAGCCGCCAGATTATGAAAGGAACTGAAAGACGACAGGAAATCCTCCGTCTGCTTTCCAAAAAAGAGTCTCCCCTGTCCGGCACATGGCTGGCTGAACATTTTTCCGTCAGCCGTCAGGTTATTGTTCAGGATATGGCTTTGATTCGCGCAGAAGGGCAGGATATTCTTTCTACTAACCGGGGATATCTTCTCCACACCCCTCTTCGGGTCAGCAGAGTGGTCAAGGTTTTTCATTCTGACGAGGAGATCGCCGATGAGCTTTTCACCATTGTGGATATGGGCGGAACCGCTGAAGATGTTTCCGTGAATCACAGGGTTTACGGAAGACTGCACGCCCCCTTGGGGATTGCCTCCCGCCGGGATGTACAAAATTTCCTTGAGAAGCTGAAAAGCGGAAAATCCACGCCCTTAAAGGATGTGACTTCCGGCTTTCATTATCATACCATCTCTGCGGATTCGGAGGAAACTCTGGATCTCATTGAACGGGAATTGGAGCAGAAAGGGTATCTCTGTCCGAAATCTGCCGATTAGACAAAAAAGAACTCTGTGTAAAATGGATGAACATTTACACAGAGTTTTTTTTTATCTTGAATTTCCTACAGAATCAGATTTCTGAAATAGCGAACGGTGTAATCAACACCTCTTTCTCCCAATTCACCCTTCCAGTTTGCAGAATGAGGCTCGATACTCAGATTGCCGTCATATCCTCTGGAGTAAAGAATTGCAAGGAATGCTCCCCAATTGGTCTGATCCAGTCCTGCCGGAGGATCGTCATAGCGCTCTCCGTCTACGATCAGGGCACCCTTCAGATGTACATGGGCAAAACGGTGTGCCCAGTCTCTTGTCTCCTGCAGATAGTCTCCGCCTGCGTAGATGCAGTGGGAGGTGTCGTATTTGATATACAGATCTTTCAGATATCCGTGAATCAACTGGTATGCCATCGGTGTGCATACGAAGTTGTTCCATCTGCAGTTATAGGTAGCGATCTTTACACCCTTTTCTTTTCCGTAAGCGATCAGTTTTTCAAAATAAGCAATCGCAAAACGGACATTTTCATAGTAGGAAAGCTCTTCCACATAGTTACAGCCTGTGATATACACATCGCAATCCAGCGCTGCTGTAGCATCGATCAGTTTGTATTCCAGTGACAGCTCCTCTTCACAGATGCCGTCTTTGCAGATTCTGTCACTTCCCCAGCGGCCTACTGCGCCAACCGGGAGTTCATATTTTTTGCTGTATTCTTTTGTGCTCTCCAGATTTGCCAGAAATTCTTCTGCTCTGTCGTTTACATCCAGTTCCACAAAAGAAAGACCTCTTTCTTTTACTTTTTTAAAGTCTTCTTCCCCAATCCAAGAAATAATACCTAAATTCATCCCACTGTCTCCTTAGTCAAAGTATACTGTCTTTCCTGTCTTAGCAGATTCATAGATTGCTTCCAGAATCTGGGTTACAACCAGAGCCTGTTCCGGTTTTACAGTCAGAGGAGCGTCGTTTACAACTGCATTGTAGAATACTTCCTGCTCGATATCCTGCGGCTGATCTTCTGTACCATCATAGAATGCTACTCCTGCTGCATCCAGAGCCGGTTTTTCTACACACTGTTTTCCGTATTTGATGCTGTTGATGCGCAGACCGTCTTTCATATCTGCACCTGCTTTTGTACCGCAGAGAGTTGTTTTTGCTTCATCTACTTCCAGACTGTTCAGTGCCCATGCAGCTTCCAACTGGATAGCAGCGCCGTTTTTCATTTTAATGAATCCGAATGCGGAATCTTCTACGGTAAATTTCTCCGGATCCCAGTCTCCCCATGCATTTCCGGTATTGGTCTGGTCAGCCAGTTTACGGAAAACAGATCCTGTTACGGATTCCGGTTCGTAGTTGTTCATGGTCCACAGTGTCAGGTCCAGTGCATGTGTTCCGATATCGATCAGCGGACCGCCGCCCTGTTTTTCTTCATCAAGGAAAACACCCCATGTAGGAACTGCTCTTCTTCTGATTGCATGAGCTTTTGCGAAGTAGATTTCTCCCAGATCGTCGTTTTCACATGCAGCTTTCAGGAACTGGGAATCTGCTCTGTAACGGTTCTGGTAACCGATTGTCAGGATTTTACCTGTTTCTTTTGCTGTTTCTACCATTTCTTTTGCTTCTGCATAAGTTTTTGCCATCGGTTTTTCACACATAACATGTTTTCCGGCTTTCATTGCAGCGATAGCAACCGGTGCATGTGCGTTGTTTGGTGTCAGTACATAAACTGCATCCAGATCTTCTTTGATCAGTTCTTCGTAATCTGTGTAGATGCGTGCTTCCGGTGTTGCATACTCTTCTCTTGCTTTCACTGCTCTTTCTTCGATCAGGTCACACAGTGCTACGATTTCGAATTTTCCGTTCTTTTTGATTGCCGGCAGATGTTTTCCGTTTGCAATACCGCCGCATCCTACAATTCCGATTTTTAATGTTCTCATTTTCTTATGCTCCTTTATTTTTCAATAATATTTTTTAAACAGTCAATGCTCTTTTTCAGGTTACCCATCGGTGTGCCGTATGGATGATCATCCTGCTCAATGATGAACCACTTCGCGCCGCATTTTACCACACTGTCGGTCAGTTCTTCCAGATTCTGTTCACCTTCGCCCAGTGCAAGCAGCTCTACTTCTTCTTTTTTTCTGAAGTCTTTGATATGTACTACCGGACAGCGTCCCTGATATTTCATCAGATACTCCGCAGGATTTTCTCCGGCAACCTTTGCCCAGCAGGTATCCAGTTCCACGCACAGCTCCTCCGGTGTAAGGGTGCTGTACAGAATATCCAGATGGTATCTTCCGTCTTCCGCTTTTGCAAATTCGAAATCATGGTTATGATACATCAACTGCATTCCATGTTCCCGGCATGCTTTTGCGATCACCGGAATATAGGAAAGCGTCTCTTCGTATTTTTCACCGCCGTAACGCCGTTCCTCGGAAAGCCATGGAATCCCTGCAAATTCACAGCCGATTTCCTGATACGCTTTCACTGTTCCTTCCAGATCTTTTTCAAATTCTTCATAGGGAATATGTGCACTGATCGCTTTCAATCCCACACTATCCAGACAAGCTCTGATCTCGGCAGGCGTTTTTCCATATAATCCTGCTAATTCAACACCGTCATAGCCCATCTCTTTTATTTTTGCCATTGTTCCGGCAAAATCGGCTTCCGCCTCCTGCCGTACAGAGTATACCTGTACGGCAATTGGTAATCTTTCCATGTTAAAACCCTCTCTTTACGCTCTCAGACAGACTGCTGTTAATCTTCAAAACGGACAACCTGATTCTTTTCTGCAGATTCAAAAATGGCTTCCATCAGTTTCATAACACGCATTACCTGATCCAGACGAATGATTCTTTCTTCTTTTCCTTCCAGTACACCCATAACGTTCCGGTAGAAGTCACGGATATCACTTTTCATCTTCGGCAGCTCTTCTGTATAGATGCTGTCTTCTCTTCTCGGAGCCATGGTCTTTGTCAGACCTGCTGCTGTGATAACAGGAACCACATCTCCCTCATCTACGCCGGATGCCCGTACGATACGGCCGCTGAGATCCCAGTCTTCGATCACTGCTGTTCCGTTGGTTCCCAGAACGTACCAGCGGGGCAGGGAAACGAAATTGCTTGTTCCCACTTCGATCAGCATGTGCACGCCGTTCGCAAATCCCAGATCAGCAGTGAATCCGTCATCCACCAACTGGTTGGTTACGTTTGTCACAGTTGCATATACGGTGTTTAATTTTACTTCGGGATAAACCAGCAGAGCCTGATCCAAAAGATGTACTCCCCAGTCCAGAACCATTCCGCCGCCATGCTCTTTCTCCTGTCTCCAGTCTCCCGGAATACCTCTGGAGCCGTGAACTCTGGATTCGATACGGAAAATCTCACCTAACTTGTCCTCTTTCAGAATCTCTTTCATCGTCAGGAAATCTTCGTCCCAGCGGCGGTTCTGATGTACGGTGAAAAATTTACCGGTTCTTTCGGAAGCATCGATCATCTCCTGCAGATCCTCGGAACACAGAGTTACCGGTTTCTCGGAAACTACATTCTTTCCTGCTTCCATTGCCTGAATGGCAATACTTTTATGTACGTCATTCGGTGTAGCGATCAATACCAGATCCACCTGCTCGTCTGCCAGCAGATCTTCCAGTCCGTTATATACATGAATTCCTTTGGAGGCAGCGTATTCACGGCGCTCCTCTTTAATATCCCAAATACCTGCTACGGTAAGATCATCGATACTCTCAATCAGATTGTAATGCCAGCCTGCCATTCCACCAAAGCCGACCATTGCGATATTATGTTTCATTGTTCTTCTCCTGTCTGTTCTGTTTGGCTTATGCCCAGAACATTTCTCCTCTTTCTTCAAAAATCAATACATTCTGCAGGCAGTGGATTGCTTTTAACAGTCCCTCTCTGCCGGACATCAGGCTGTCTTCATGCTCGATGCTCAGTGCATAGTCATATCCTGCAAGGCGAAGCTCGGAAACGATATCTTTCCAGAAATCTTCTCCATGGCCGTATCCTACGGAACGGAAAATCCAAGAACGGTTGATCTCATCGCCGTAGTGTGTGGTATCCAGAACACCGTTTAATGCACAGTTGATGGAATCAATCTTTGTATCTTTTGCATGGAAATGGAAGAGCGCTCCTGCTTTACCCAGTTCACGGATACATGCACATGGATCCATTCCCTGCCAGATCAGATGGCTTGGGTCAAAGTTTGCACCGATTTCCGGTCCTACAGCTTCTCTCAGACGAAGCAGGGATTTTGTATTGTATACGCAGAATCCCGGATGCAGTTCCAGAGCGATTTTGTGAATGCCGTGCTCTTTTGCAAAAGCAACTTTTTTCTTCCAGTAAGGAATCAGAACTTCATTCCACTGGTATTCCAGAACTTCTGAGAAGTCTTCCGGCCATGGGCAGGTAACCCAGTTCGGCATCTTGTCTTCCGGGCTTCCTCCCGGGCATCCGGAGAAGGTATTTACTACCGGTACTCCCAGTTTCTCTGCCAGAAGGATGGCATCAGTAAGATCATCATCGAATTTTTTTGCGATTTCAGGATTTGGATGTACCATATTTCCATGGCTGCTCAGAGCGCTGATTTCCAGATTATATTTTTTCAGGGTAGCCATAAATGCTTCTCTTTTTGCATCATCGGCCAGAAGTTCAGCTGCGTCACAGTGTGCTTTTCCCGGATATCCGCCGCATCCGATCTCCACCATCTGTACACCATTCTCTGATAAAAATCTGCACGCATCGTCAAAAGGCATTCCGCCTAAAACCACGTTAAAAGTTCCTAATTTCATAGCCTTATTCTCCTTTTTTTTGTTATTTTTTCCAAACTTTTGATAAGTACATTATAAAAAAAGCAGCAAAAGAAAGATAGCTTTCTTTTGCTACAAACTCATACGATTCTGCTGTTTATTTCCGCAGGCAGCAAGCCCGGCGGGTATGTTTTCATTTTGATTTGTGGATATTTTCCTTCGCTTCCATGGGCGTACAGCCGAAATGCCGCCGGAACATTCTTCCGAAATGATTATAATCCGAAAATCCCACCGCATCGGCAACCTCCGTGGCGGTAAATTCCCCCTTTTTCAAAAGGCTCATGGCTTTCTTCAAGCGGATTTCGTTGATATACTGCAGCGGGGGCATTCCCATACTCTCTTTGAAAAGATGGTTGAACCGGTCCTCGCTCAGATGGATCATGTTTGCAAGCTGGGCATTGCTGATCGGCTCCATGTAGTGTTCTCCGATATACCGGTTCACGGTATTGAAGCGCTCCAGATTTTTTCTCCTTTTGATGCTGGCACTGTCCGAAAGCATCTGGGTACCCTCATGGCGTACCAGACAGGCCAGCGCCTGCAAAAGCCCGCCCTTGCAGGCCTGATGCCAGCCAATATCCTGATTTTCGTATTCTTCACGGATTTTCAGCATCATTTGGCTGATCTCCGGCTGATTCTTGACCAGAAGCGGAAAAATCACGTTCTTCTCTGCCAGTTCCCCGGAAATATCCTCCAGAGCAAAAATCAAGTACATCTCCTCCACCGGAGTCCCGTCGCAGTAGCCGGAATGGAGCACGTTGCTGTTGGCTATGACAAGATCTCCCTGATGGGCGTGCACCTCCTCCTGATCCAGCATAATCCTGCATTCTCCTGAAGCCACATAGTGCATCTCGATATGCTCATGCCAGTGGGGTGAAAAATAACAGCTTTTTTTATTTACCTTGTTGATATAGATCTGAAACGGAAATTCTTTATCTTTTAAGATTTTCTGTTCATAAAGCTCCCATGTCTGTCCCATGCTTTTCCCCTTCTATATGATACATAAGCAGTTGATGCAGCGCTCTGGTGGCACAGATATATTTCGCCTGACGGATCAGGGCATCCTCTTTCTGCTTTCCGTAAATAGTGAACACCTGATCAAACTCCAGCCCCTTTGCCAGATAAAAGGTGGTAACGGTAAGTCCCTTACAAAAATTGCTGCTGTCCCGGTTCAGATAGGAAACCTTCCGGGACAGCTCCGGCATTTCTTCCAGAATTCTGTAAATTTCTACCGCTTCCTCCTCTGTCATGGCAAGAACTGCCGCTGTCTCATAAACGCCCTCTTCAGAGACTTCTTCCAAAGCCTCCCCATTCGTCTCCCTGAGCCGGAGATTTTTCACTGCTTCCTCCAGCGCTTCTTTTACACTGTAAAAATTCTTCTCCACCACAGGCTTTCCGTGGCGTTCAAACAGATCCAAATCGGTAATCCCCGCAATTTCTGCCGCATACCGGGCAATCTCAACGGTATTGCGGTAGCTCTTGTTCATCTCGATTTTGCGCATATCCTTTCCCAGAATCTTTGGAAGGAATCGGGTAACGTCCTGCTGCTGTTCATCCATGGTCTGAGCCTTATCCCCCAGAATAGTCATCCTGCACGGAAATAATGCGGCCAGAATCATGTACTGCATCCGGGAATAATCCTGCATCTCATCAATGACCAGATGCTTGATATTCCGTCTGCTTCCCGGACTTACCAGCCGGTATTTCATATACAGCAGAGGATAGACATCCTCATAGCCCAGTATACGCTCATCCTTCTCCTCCCGGTACGGCGCCGCAGGAGCACATCCTGCATACTCAAGAAACTTATAATACAGCAGGTACAAATCCCTCGTTTCATACAGCTTCAGGAATTTCTCTTCAAAGACCACCCGTTCTTCCTCCGAAAGGTCTTTCCCTGCCAGCGTCTCATACTCGTCTATCAGATATTCCATCACCGCGTCCATTCTGGACAGCAGAGGTGTTTCCAGAAATCTGGAATAAAACAACTCAATCAGACGGGAGGAGGAAATCTGATAGCTTCGGTATTCCACATCCCGAAAGCGCATCAGCCCGTCTTCCAGCTCCAGCATAAATTCTTCCATCCGGCTGATAAATTCCGGCGACTGTTTCTCCCAGAACTGCTTTCTTCCCTCAGGATTTTTCATGTTCCGCTCGATCATATCGTATTTGTCTTCACAGTCCCTGACTACATCCTTCAGTTCCTGATAGGCAAACAGATCGAAGCTCATCTCCTGAATATTTTCCTCTCCCAGCTCCGGCAGGATATGGGAAATATAGTCGGAAAATACGCTGTTGGGTGACAGAATCAGGATATTGGAGGATTTCAGATTCTTTCTGTCATGATACAAAAGATAGGCGATCCGATGGAGGGCAACAGAGGTCTTTCCGCTTCCCGCCACCCCCTGTATCACCAGAATCCTGTCCTTGGTGTTTCGGATGATCGCATTCTGTTCCTTCTGGATGGTTCGGATAATGTTTTTCAACTGTACATCGCCGTTTGCTCCCAGCTCCGCTTTCAGGATATCGTCATCGATCTTCATATCACTCTCGAATCCGTAAATCAGCCTGCCGCCCCGAATTTTATACTGCCATTTGGAAGTAATCTCTCCCTCCATCAGTCCTCCGGGAGCCTGATAGGAGGCCTCCCCCTTGTCAAAATCATAGAAAAGTCCGCTTACCGGAGCTCTCCAGTCATAAATCAAAGGGGTTTTTCCTGTGTCCTCCGCAAAGTTCCCGATTCCGATATAAAAGGTTTCCGGCTCATCCTCTCCCTCATATTGAAAATCCACCCTGCCGAAGTAGGGGGAATCCAGCAGCTTTTTCAATCGCCGTTTCATTTTCAACTGCTGCCGGTTTGTATTGAGCTGATTCAAAAGAGCCTGCTGGTTGTCAAAATTTTCATAGCCGTACTGGTCCATCTCCGTGTAGTTTTCCCAGTAATACTCATGCATCCCCTCAACCTCTTTCTCCCCTTCCAGAAGAGACTGGTTGATTCTCTGAATTCTTTCTCTCAGTTTTTCCAAAATTTCGTTCAGATAAGCCGTTTGCTCTGTCATATCATCCATCCTTTTTTCAGGTACGCCCCAAATCTGTTTTTACATCTCATAAAATGCTTTGTAGCATTTGCTGGTCTCATACACATCGATTTTTGAGCTTACTTCGTACGGAGCATGCATATTTAAGATCGGCACTCCCAAATCCACAACCTCCATACCGTAGGCTGCTGTGATGTATGCGATGGTTCCGCCGCCGCCCACATCGATCTTGCCCAGTTCTGCGGTCTGGTACATCACATCATTTGCTTCGAATACCTGTCTCAGTCTGCCCAGATATTCTGCATTGGCATCGTTGGAGCCGCCTTTTCCTCTTGCCCCTGTGTATTTGCTGTTGGTTGCCCCTTTTCCCAAAAATGCTGCGTTATTTTTTTCAAATGCTTCTGCATACAGAGGGTCATAGCCCGCATTTACATCTGCAGACAGCATACTGGAATTTTTCAGGGCTCTGCGCAGCTTCAGCTCGGAATACTGTCCCAGACAATTCATAACCTCAGCCACAGTATTCTCCATAAAACGGGATTCCATTCCGGTAGCGCCAACGCTTCCGATTTCTTCCTTATCTACAAACAGGCAGACCTTTGTCCGTTTGGTTTCACTATGTAAAAATGCCATCAGGGAGCAGAATGCACAGATTCTGTCGTCCTGTCCGTAAGCCATAATCATGCTGGCATCCAGACCGAAATCTCTCGCTTTTCCTGCCGGAACCACTTCCAGCTCTGCGGATACAAAATCTCTCTCCTCAATGCCGTATTTTTCTTTCAGAAGGTTCAAGACATAAGTTTTCACCGGATTTTCCGCTTTTTCATCATCTACCGGACGGGTTCCTACCAGAAGATCCAGCGCTTCACCCTCGATCACTACACTGCCCTTTTTATCCATCTGCTGTGCGGACAGGTGAACCAGAAGATCGGTCACGCCAACTACCGGATCTTCCGCATTCTCACCAATGATAATCTCCACACTTGTTCCGTCTGTTTTCACTACGGTTCCATGGATGGCCATGGGAGATGCAACCCATTGGTATTTTTTGATTCCGCCATAATAGTGGGTGTCCATATATGCCATGCCGCTGTTCTCATAGAACGGATTCTGTTTGATGTCCAGTCTCGGGGAGTCGATATGGGAACCTACAAACAGCATTCCCTTTTCCAGATCTTCCTCTCCGATTTCCATCATCAGAACGCCTTTTTTCATATTGGAAGCGTAGATTTTGTCTCCAGCTTTCAGTGTCTCTCCCTTTTCCAGAATCTCTTCCAGATCACGGAAACCATGTTCCCTTGCAATCCGGCAGATATTTTCTGCACATTCTCTTTCGGTCTTTCCCAGATCCAGAAACTCACGGTACTGTTTTGCCAGCACCTCGATTTCTTTTTCTTCTCTTTCGTTGTACTTCTTCATGATGTTTTCTTGCTCCTCTCTGCTTTTTCTAATAAGCTACGTCTTTTCAGACATTTATAAACGTATCCACGAAACAGGGTGTAGATTACGGAGGTCAGCGGGATAAAGATCAGCATTCCCACGATTCCCATGAGGCTGCCGCCCAGCGTCACCGCAACCAGAACCCAGATGGACGGAAGCCCTACGGAACTTCCTACTACATGGGGATAAATCAGATTACCCTCAATCTGCTGCAGTACCAAAAATAATACCACAAATGCGATAGCCTGCATAGGGTTTTCCACCAAAATCAGGAAGGTACCCACCGCACATCCGATAAATGCGCCGAATATAGGGATCAGGGCGGTAAAGGCAATCAGCACGCCTACCAGCAATGCATACGGGAAGCGCAGAATAACCATGGCCAAACAGAACATGGTTCCCAGAATCAGCGCCTCCATGCACTGTCCGGCAAAAAAATTGGAAAAGGTTTTGTGGGTCAGTGTAAAGACCTTTCTGGCCTGTTCCACAAATTTTTCCGGTAGAAATGCATACAGGACTTTCACCACCTGCATACAAAGTTTTTCTTTCTGCAAAACAATATAAATGGCAAATACAAAGGCGATTACGAAGTTTGTCACAGCGCTCACGAGGGTTTTCGCCACGCTCACCGTGGAGCCGAGAATAGTGCCCGCACCGTTTTTCAGGAAGTCAATAGCCTGACGCATCAGATTGTCCCAATCCATCTCCAGTCCGTTGATCCAGTTTACAATTCCCGGGTTATCCTCAAACAGCTTGATCCCCCATGCCTGAGCCTTCGGCCAGAACAGGCGGATATCATTGCTCAGCCGGATAAAGGTCTCTCCCAACTGGGGAACCACCACGAAAAATACCACTACAACCACTGCCACAATCAGGCAGATGGACAGAAGCAGACTTAACGGTCTGGCAAGTTTTTTCATCCGTTTGCTGTTCTTCCACCGTTTCTCATCAAACAGGGTTTTCTCTATCCACCGCATGGGCATATTGATGATAAACGCAATGGCGCCTCCCAGCACAAACGGGAAAATGATATTGAAAATCCGGGATGCAACGTTCAAAATCTGATCCAGATTCTCGATTCCCACCAGAATCAGAATGGTAAATACAATCAATCCCATTATTTTTTTCATATTTGTTTTATTTAAATCCAACTTTTTTTCCTCCTCACTTCCATACTGCATGGCTTCCCTCCTTGGTTTTGGTCACCACCAGCCTCTGTTCTATCTGATCCTTCAGCTCCGTCACATGGGAAATGATTCCCACCAGCCGTCTGCCCCCGGCCAGTCCCTGTAAAATCCTTATGGCCTGCTCCCGGGCATTTTCGTCCAGAGAACCAAAACCCTCGTCGATGAACAGAGTATCCATCCGCACCGCTCCTGTGGTACGGGTGATGATGTCCGTCATCCCCAGCGCCAGAGAAAGAGCAGCCATAAAGGACTCGCCTCCCGACAAAGTCTTTACATCCCGCACCTTCCCGGTTACCAGGCTGTATACGTCCAGATCCAGCCCCGCATTTCCCTGCGTGGACAGATTCTCCAGACTTCGGCAGCGAAGCAGGAACTGCCCGGAAGCCATCTGCTGCAGATGATGGTTGGCGCATTGAATCATCTGTTCAAAGTATTGCCTCTGCATATAAGATTCAAAATCAATTTTTACACTTCCGCTTAAATTTCCGTTTGCCGTCCGGCTCACATTTCCCACCTTCTCGTAAACGGCCCGAAGCTGAATCCGCTCTTTTTCCAGCCCTGCAAGCTTTCGCTCCACCGCCCGGTTTTTCTCCCGGCGGCTGTAGATCCGGCGAAGGTTTCCGTCCAGCTCCTGCCGGGCGTTCTTTAAGGCCTGAAGCTCCTTCTCCATTGTTTCCAGATCCGGCTTTTCCTGATCCTTCAGCCTGCTTTCCAGAAGCTTTTTCTTTTGCCGGGCTTCTATTATCTGCTTTCGGTAACGTTCCAGTTCCCGTTCCATCTGCTCCAGCTTTCGCGGGGCCATCCTGCATTCCCGGTAAGTCTCCTCGCTGTCAAAGCCCTCCTTTGCCAGCGCTTCCCGGAATTTTTTTTCTTCCTTTTCCAAAAGCTCCTGCTGGTTTTTTTTCAGTTTCCGATTTTCCTCCAACTGACCTTTTCGAAGGCTTTCTTCCCGGATAGCTTTCTGGTAAGCTTCCCCTGCATCCCCCAGCTTTTTCTGGGTCTGGGCCACCTGCGACCTGCCTTTTTTCAGCCGTTCACGGGCTTTTTCTTCCCATGCCTCCCATCTTTCACGAATCTGGGAAAGGGAAAGCTCCGACTCTTCCTTTCCCAAAAGCTGTCTCTGGGTTTCCCGTATCACGGCAGTCTCCCGTTCCATCCGGGCTGAAATTTCCAGAAGCTTTTGCTGTTCCTTATCCCTCCTCTGTTCTGCAAGATTCCTGTCGTTTCTCAATTTTTCCACCAGCTCTTTGGAGGGAGCTTTGGGAGAAACTCCCGCTTTTTTCGGATGGGTGGTAGAGCCGCACACGGGACATGGCTCCCCTTCCGTAAGATGCAGGGCCAAAATCCCCGCCTGCTCCCGAAAATACGCCTGATAGACTGCCTCATACTCTGCCGCCAGCTTCTGATAAGCCTGTTCCGTATCCCGGTAGCTTTTTTTCTCATCTTCCAACTGTTTTTCCAGCCCTGCTGCCGCTTCCAGCCGTTTTTGTAATCCAGCATACTGTTCCAGAGACTGGCTCAGACGATTCAGGACCGGAATCTCCTGCTCCTCCAGTTTTCGCTGAAATTCCTGCCATTTCTCCAGCTCTGCTTTTTTTCTTTCCCCGTCCTCTCCATGGACTTCAAACCAGTTTTCCAGCTTTTCCAGTCGTTTTTTTGTTTCCTCCAGATTGCCGGACGCCTGCTGGCAGGACTGTTCTAAAGGACGGATCCGCAGGCTTTTTTCTGCCCTCTTTATCCATTCCTCTTTCTCCTCCCAGACCCCTTGTTCCGTCTCCAGCTCTTCCAAACGATTTCGGGAAAGCTCCAGTTCCCGAAACTGGCTGACCCGCTCCTTTGCCAGACTGTACATTCTGTTTTGGTTTTCCAGCTTCCGGCTGTATTTCTTCTCTTCCTCCTGCATACCGGAAAATAATTCCCGGTCCTGTCCCGCAAGACGTTTCGCCAGCTCCAGCGCCCGGCAAAGATCCGGCTCCTTCTGTCCGTTTTCCAAAAGCTCCTTTTTAAGCTCCTCTTCCTCCGGCGTGCCGGTCTCCATCCGCTCTATCTCCTGCAGACAGAATTTCCGGTTGTCCTCCAGTTGGATATACAACTGTTTCCCGCGGTTTTTCAGTTTTTCCTGTACCCGCCAGAAAATCCGGGTATCAAATATTTTTGAGAAAATCTCTTTTCTTTCATCTGATTTTGCCAGCAGCAGTTTCAGAAAATCCCCCTGAGCGATCATGGCGATCTGGGTAAACTGACGGGCATCCACCCCCAGAATCTCCACCAGTTTTCTATTGGTTTCCTGACGGTTTCCCCGGTACAAGGTTCCGTCGGGCAGATATAGCTCTGCTCCGGCCTTTTCCGTGGTCAGCGTCCGCTCCCCGTCCTTATTTTTTCGCTTGCTCTCTCTCTGGTATTCGGGATTTCTGATCACCCGGTAAATCTGCCCCCGGTTCTCAAATTCCAGTTCCACATAGGTTTTCGTTCCAATCCGGGCATACTGGCTGCGCATCATGGGACCGTCCCGTCTGCCTCCGCTGGTCTGGCCGTAAAGCGCGTAAATAATCCCGTCAAAAATGGTGGTTTTTCCGGCTCCCGTATCTCCGGTGATCAGAAATACCCCCTGATGTATTTTCCTGAAATCAATTTCCGTCTCCGCGGCGTAAGAACCGAAGGCAGACATTTTCAAAACTCTTGGTCTCATCCTTCCGCCTCCTCTGCTTCCTGAAATACTTCTTCCAAAACCGCCCGTTCCTCTTCGTCCATCTTTCTCCCCTGCATCTGCATGAAAAACCGTTCAAAAACTTCTCTCGGGTCTGTAACGGTTTCCATCTCCTCTGCGTTCCATTCCAGACCTCTGGTACGGGAATTGTCCATCCTCACCTCCAGAATCCATGGAAATGCCGCTTCCAGCCGTTCTCTTGGCTGATAGGGCTCCTGTTCATCAGTCAGCGTTACACTCACGTAATCCTCACACCTTCCCTCGGCATTTTCAAGGATTTCCTCCAGTTTTCCTCTGATTACCCGGACCCTGCGCAGCGGGTGGAGTGTCAGCTCCCGAATCTGCGGTCTCGTACCTTTTTCTCCAAGTTCCACCTCGGTAAGCGTTTTCTCCTGATTCCATTCACTGACGGAATACTGAAGAGGGGTTCCGCAGTACCTTACCTCCGGCCGTCCCATGGACTGGGGACGGTGGATATGCCCTAACGCCGCATATTCAAAGTCATCCAGACATCCGGTATCCACCTGATCTAAGCCGCCCACCACAATGGTTTCCGACTCGCTCTGCTTAGGCTTTTCCCCTCCGGCTGTAAAAAACTGATGGGCCAGTATCACATTTCGTCTCCGGCTGTCCATGGTTTCTCTCTGAAGAAGCCCTTTTACCGCCTCCTCATGGCTTTCCGGCTCCTCATCCGGAAACACATTCCTGACTACTCCCGGTTTGGTAAAAGGCAAAAGCCAGAAATCCACCGGACCCCAGCGGTCCTCCAGCGTCACCCTTGGAATATGCTCCTCCGTATTTACCGGGGGAAGTCCCGCCAGATAAACCTGCTGGTTTTCCAAAATGCTTCCCGCAAAAGACAGACGCTCAGGAGAATCATGGTTTCCGCTGATAACCAATACAGGAATTTTTTCTTCTCCCCCTGCCAGCCGGCTTAAAAATCGGTCAAATACCCCCACAGCCTCTGCTGCAGGAACCGATTTGTCATAAATATCTCCTGAAATCAGAACCGCATCCGGTTTCCGCTCCTTAACCAGTTGAAGAATTTCCTTTAAAATCCACTCCTGATCCTCTAAAAGGGAGTATCCGTAAAATTGTTTTCCGATATGAAGATCCGACAAATGAAAAAATCGCATTTCCGCCTCCTTTGTTTCAAGATGAAAAAAGCCCGGCAATCGCAGATGTTCTCCGCAAAACACCGGGGTTTTTCATTCAAATACTCCCCGACAATCTGCCGGAGATTTTATTCCGTTTCCTCAGTTTCGGTCTCTTCTGCATCAGAAATCTCTTCCACTACCCGGGAAACCGCATCTTCGTCTGTCACCTGCGCCTTGGCGCGTTCCATCAGATTTTTCTTCTGAGGCTGTACCGCCTTCTTTTTAGATGGTCTCGGCTCCATGGCATATTTGCGGTCAGGGTATTTTTTAGCCAGCTTTCTGAGACAGCTCACACCCCAAAGAAGCATCAGCGGGAAAGCAAGCGCTGAAAAAATAGTGCTTGGCATCGCAAGACCTACACTCAGCATATAAACCTGCACCAGCACCTCCACTACCAGAAGTCCAATGGCAATCTTCAGGCAGAGTTTGGAAGTATCCAGACGGTTACAAAGCTTCACGCAGAACACCCCTGCAAATATCTCCACTACCGCTCCGATTCCAAACACTGCGCCCGCCACACGGAGCTGTGAAATCGTCATCTTCGCTGCTTCCAGCCAATTTACATATTCCTCTACCCCGTTTGCAGCCTCTCCTGCAATCCCGAAACAGCTCATGGCCAGACGGGTTGTGGACGTAACTGCCGTAAAAATCAGCATAATGCCCACCAGCATCACGATCGTTTTTCCATTGATCGCTCTGCGCAGTTCTTTTTGATCTTCGTACTTATACATGTTTTTCCTCCTGATTTTTTCTCCCTGTACGCGGACAGAAAGAACTCGTTACAGACCATTGTAGTAAGGAATCCTTTGTTTGTCAAATTAAAATTTTCTAATCTTTTTCTAATTTTTACATCTGTTTCCGCACAATCCGGTACTCGTCATTTAACTGGTAATAGGGGCAGTTGTAAAAGGTATCGCTCATAAAACGGTACATCTCATCCTCATCCAGATTTACGTCGCAGCAGTAGCATTCGTAATCTTCATCATAGACATAATTGCTGCAGGTATCGCAGCTTGTTTTTCCTGCCATTTCTTTTCCTCCATCGTAACTATTCAGGACAGTATCATGAACAGTTACCCTCCATCTTTTCTTTACATGCCTCTGCAATCCGGCGGAGGCTTTATCATTTTTCAGGATAAATGCAGCAACCCCGCCGGAAACAGCAGGGTTGCATCTTGTCATTACAATAACAGATATACAAAATATACGGCATAGCAGCCTAAGAATAAGGCGCCGGCCCATCTGCGAAGCTCCTTATGCTTCATGACGCAGAGCCACAAAAGCAGGGCTGCTCCGACACATACGATTCCATCCACCAGAAATTTGGAGGCATACGGCACCACCGCCACCAGACAGGTAGTTCCCAGTACAAACAGGATATTGAAAATGTTGCTTCCCACAATATTTCCGATAGCAATATCCACGTTGTTCTTCCTTGCCGCTGTCACGGAGGTTACCAGTTCCGGCAGCGAAGTACCAAAAGCCACAACGGTAAGGCCGATCAGGCGGTCGCTCATTCCCAAAGTCTCTGCAATGCTGGTTGCACTGTCAACCGTCATGTTGCTTCCGATAATAACAGCTACAAGACCGATCACCGTCACAAAAAGCAGCATCCATACCGACTGTTTTTTATGAGGACATTCCTGAACCTCTTCCTGCTGGCTCTTTTTGGAAATCTGAAACAGATAACCGAGAAACAGAAGGAACAGTACCCACAAAATGATTCCTGAAATCAGTCCCAGCTCTCCCATGGTTCCACCCAGAACCACCAAAAGACCCGTAATAAAAATCGTAAATGGAATCTCCTTCCATACGGTGTTGTGCTCAACCTTCAGCGGCACGATACAGGCCGTAATTCCCAAAATCAGCAAAATGTTCAGGATGTTGCTCCCCAGAACATTTCCGATGCAGATTCCGGTAACGCCTTTTAAACCTGCGGAAATACTGATTGCCGCTTCCGGCGCGCTTGTCCCAAAGGCAACGATCGTCAGACCGATCACAATCTGTGGAATGTGAAACCGCTCTGCGATTCCGGCTGCTCCCGCAACAAAAAAATCGGCTCCTTTAATCAGAAGTATAAAGCCGATAACCAATACGATAATATCTAATACCATATCTTCCCCCTATACCGCCTCTGCAGGCTATTTATTGTTTCTTATTATAGCGGTTTGCACCTGTATTGGCAAGAGCGTCCTGATAATTTTTCGGGATTGACTTGCAAATGCAAGTCAACACCTCGCGG
>JAHAFI010000038.1 GCA_018374355.1 Clostridiales bacterium | reverse complement strand
TTCAGGACCCTGTCCTTCATAGTCACAAATGCATGCACACACACTGCATTTCATGCAGTGCGGCGCTCGTATGTCTCGGGATTGCCTTGCATTTGCAAGACAACACCTCGCGGAACAGTGACCTTCTGAACAGTTACTAATATTCTTTAAATATTATACAGGAATGTTTGAAGAAAATCTACATAAAATAATAGCGATGAACGAAGCAGAGGAAAGCATGGGAAAAAGACTGTCATTTGTCTGTTTGATCGCTCTGCTGGCGGTCTGTATTGTGGGATGCGGTATGATCCGGAAAAAAGGCGGAGAAGCAAAAAAAGTGGATTATACGGTAGTAAAAAACGAAGACCAACCGGCAGAAGTGAAGAAGGTAATCGATGTGAAAAAACAGGAAGGTTTCCAAATGACCTATCAGTGCGAGGGGGAACTGTATATGCTGAAAGGTTATGGAATCCAAAGTACGGGAGGATACAGTATTCAGGTGGAATATGTGACGGAAAATAAAGAGGAGATCCATATAAAAACAAAGCTGGTAGGCCCGGCATCCAAAGAGGAGCAGAAGGACGCTATTTCCTGTCCGGTGATTGTGGTGAAGGTGGAGAACCGGGATAAGAAAGTAATTTTTGATTAAGGAGGACATAGATTTGGAATTGATGAAAAAAAACCTGCATATGCTCAGGAAAAAAAGTGAAGCGGTCAATCAACTGACTTTTGACGAGGATTTCAATGTACCGGACAGCAAATCGGATATTCGCCGGATGATCCAGAAAAAAGGGGAAATCCAGATTGAAGAGCTGCAGGTCAATGAGGGCAAGGCTGTCATCAACGGGGCGCTGCATTTCCGGCTGTTATATGTGGCGGATACGCCCAAAAGGCAGATTTGCAGCATGGAGGGGAAGCTGCCTATTTCGGAAACCCTGCATCTGAAGGGACTAAAAAGCGGGGATAAGGTCTGTCTCAAATGGGAAATCGAGGATTTGACGGTTCATGTGATCAATTCCCGGAAACTGAACATCAAGGCCATCGCCGGTTTTCAGGCCTATGTGGATGAACTGGCGGATGTACAGCTTCCGGTGGACGTAAAAGAGCAGCCGGATCTGTCTGCAAAAAAAAGAAATATCCGTGTGCTGACGCTGGGAGTACATAAAAAGGATACCATGCGCAAGAAGGAGGAAATCACCCTGCCCTCCGACAAGCCAAATATCCACGAGATTTTGTGGAGCGATATGCAGGTGAGAGGAATGGATCTGCGGGCGGATGAGGGAAAGGTGACGGCAAAGGGGGAACTCTTTGTCTTTGTTCTCTATGCGGCGGCCGACGATGCCAATCCCCTGCAATGGCTGGAACAGATTATTCCTTTTTCCGGGGAGGTAAACTGTTCCGGCTGCACTATGGATATGATTCCCTATATTGATACCACCATGCTGCAGACCAATCTGGAAGTGAAACCGGATGCGGATGGAGAAGAACGGGTGCTGCAGGCGGATGTGGTTCTGGAACTGGATATGAAGATTTATCAGGAGGAGACGGACACCATTCTGATGGATGTGTATACGCCGAAGAAGGAATGCATTCCCCAGAGGAAAACGGAGCTTTTGGAACAGCTTTTGGTGAAAAATTATTCCAAGTGCCGGGTCAGCGACCGGATTTCCGTTCAGGAGGCACAGGGGAAAATCCTTCAGATCTGCCATTGTGACGGGAAAATCCAGATGGATGAGGTAAAGACCGTGGAAAACGGCATTCAGGCGGAGGGGATTATTCAGGTGAGGATCCTGTACAGCATCAGCGATGATGAAATGCCGTTTTATTCCATGGAGACAGCGGTTCCGTTCACCCATGTGATTGAGGCGGAGGGCATTGGAAAAGACTGCATCTACCATCTGCAGGCAGATTTGGAACAGCTTTCCACGATGATGCTGGACAGCAGCGAGATTGAGGTAAAGGCGGTAATGAACCTGAATGCGCTGGTACTCCGCCAATGGGAGGAAAATCTGATTTCCGATATTCAGGAGAAGGAGCTGGATATGGAAAAACTGGAACAGATGCCGGGAATTGTCTGCTATATGGTGCAGCCGCAGGATACACTTTGGGATATTGCCAAACGGTTCTATACCACGGTGGATTCCATCCGCGAGATGAACGAACTGGGTGAGGAGGAGGTAAAACCTTCCCAGACCCTTTTGGTGGTGAAGAAAGCGGAGGGATGAGGAAAGTCTCCGGCTAGTGTGAACGGAGCAGACAGCAACAGATTTTGATCGCCCCCATCAAGTGCCCCAAGGCCCACTTGAAATTTCACTGAAAACATAGTAAGATAGGAATACAAAATACTGTATACAAAGTACACGGAGGAAAGTATATGAAGTTACGGGCCTTTGCAAAAGTCAACCTTGGTTTGGATGTGATCCGGAGAAGAGAGGACGGTTATCACGATGTGCGGATGATTATGCAGACCATTCAGATGTACGACCAACTGGAGATGGAAAAGACCGATACTCCGGGGATTCATATCACCACGAATTTGAGCTATATTCCTGTAAATGAGAATAATCTGGTATACAGAGCGGCAAAACTACTGATGGATCAATACCGGATTTCCCAAGGCGTTTCCGTAGACCTGAATAAATTTATTCCGGTGGCGGCTGGTATGGCGGGAGGGAGTTCAGATGCCGCAGCAACTCTTGTGGGGATGAATAAGCTGTTCCGTTTGGGACTTTCCATGAAGGAACTGATGGAGCTGGGAGTGAAGATCGGTGCAGACGTCCCCTACTGTGTGATGCGGGGAACCGCGCTGGCGGAAGGAATCGGAGAAAAGCTGACAGCGCTGCCTCCCATGCCGGAGTGTTATATTCTGATCGGAAAACCGGGCATCAGCGTTTCTACCAAATTTGTCTATACCAATCTGAAGATCAATGAGCAGACGGTGCACCCGGATATTGACGGGATGCTTCAGGCGCTTCAGAAGGGCGATCTATATGGAATTACCGATAGAATGGGAAATGTTTTGGAGAGCGTGACGATTCCGGCCTATCCCGTGATCGAAGAAATCAAGGATCATATGAAAGCCCATGGAGCGCTGAATGCCATGATGAGCGGCAGCGGTCCTACGGTATTCGGCATTTTTGACGATAAGGAGAAGGCGGAATTTGCCTGCGGAAAATTAAAAAGCAGTATGCTTACGAAGCAGACGTTTCTTACTACAGTTTTTAACAATGGAGGCACAATAGATGACAAGTGATTTTCACGTGAACATGAATGAATATCTGCCCCTGCGGGATGTGGTTTTCAGCACGCTTCGGCAGGCGATTCTCCGGGGAGAGCTGAAGCCGGGGGAGAGGCTGATGGAGGTTTCCCTGTCTAACCGGCTGGGTGTGAGCAGGACACCGGTGCGTGAGGCTATTCGGATGCTTGAGCAGGAAGGACTTGTCAACATGGTTCCCAGAAAAGGGGCGCAGGTAGCACAGATCACAGAGCGGGATCTGAACGATGTGCTGGAGGTGAGACTGGGACTGGAGGAGCTGGCGGTCCGGTTTGCGTGTGAGAGGATTACCGGGGAGGAGCTTGGAGAACTGGAACTGGCTTTGCAGGGATTTGAGCAGTCCATGGCAAAAGCAGATTTGTCTGCCCTTGCGGAGGCGGATGTGCGGTTCCATGATATTATTTATAAGGCTACCCATAATGAACGGCTGGTTCAGATCATCAACAATATCAGAGAGCAGATGTACCGGTACCGGATCGAATATCTGAAGGATGTGGAGAGCCGGAAGATGCTGGTGGCGGAGCATTATGCGATTTTTGAGGCATTGAAGGCCCGGGACAAAGAGCGGGCGATTGCGCAGATTTGCGGGCATATTGTAAATCAGCAGGAGGCTATTTTAAGGAGTCTGTAGAGAGGGCAAAAAAAGGAACGGTGGGAACCGCTCCTTTTTTGGTGGAAAAATAAAGGGTAACTATTCAGGAATCTGTCCTTCATGGTCACAATAAAGGTTTCTATTTAAGGATTTTCAGGTTATACCCGGATTTTTTCTGATAACCCGTCTGGGATGTGCGAAGCTGGTTTCTTAGCTGTTCCATCTTCTGCTCTTTCAGATGGAATTCGCAGGTAGTTTCACTGCCGAAAGGATAGCTGGAAAAAATGGATTTCATCTTTGTATGGAAAAGGTTCTTCCCATGACCGATGGTGAGATACATTTTCAGATAACCATATGACAGGAGGTTACCGGCTTTGTGCAGCAATCCGTTTCGATAGTCAGCATGTGTCCTCAAATACTGCATGGCACAGATGATAATCGCTGTGGTGCAGGCCAAAATTAATAGATAGCGTATCATTTCCAACATAGTGCTCGACCTCCTTACCCGAATCATGGCTTCTTAGTTAGTATTATATTAGCAAGTTTGGAATGAATTGTCAATCTATTATAGGGAATAAAAATATAATTTAGAAATATAAACGGAAAAACAATAAAAAGATTTGCAATAAAATGAAAAATTAAAACTTATCTCAGGACAGTTGGGAAAAACATACATAAATATATATAAAATGGAAAATCTAAGGGGTGGTGGTAAAGAATAAAAAAATAACAGAAACAGAAAAACAGGAGGGTGGTTTGGAATGAAAACTCCGGTTTACAGAAAGCTGCGGGAGAATGAAGAATGGTTCCGAAAGCAGTGTGAAGGGTGCGCGGATATCAAGCTGCGTCCTATGGCTTTGGGGGAGAGAGGGCAGGTACCATGTCTGGCGGTGCATCTGGAGGTGACGGTGAGCAACCTGATGCTGGAGGAATCCATGTTGGGACGGATGATCAATCAGCTTCGGGAGGTGTCGGAGGAGGCGCTGAGGGAATGTCTGGAAAAGGATGAACTGGGAATTTCAGATGCATTTCCACTGGATACGTTGGAGGACGGGATGCGGGCCATGCTGGCGGGAAACCTGATTTTGCTGGTGGACGGTTATGAGAAGATTCTGAAAATCGGAAGCAAAGGATATCCGGCCCGGTCTGTGGCAAATGCAGAATCGGAAAAGGTGCTGAGAGGTTCCAATGAAGGATTTTCAGAATCGGTGAAAATCAATACGGCGCTGGTGAGAAAACGAATCCGCAGTACGGGAATGAAAGTGGAAGAGCTTTTTATCGGTGAGCGGTCGGATACGGTAGTCTGTATACTCTATATGGAAGAGCTGGCGTATCCTCAGGTGCTGAAGCAGTTAAAAGAGAGGCTGGGAGAATTTGAGATTGACGGAGTGTTGGACAGCGGGGTTCTGGAACAACTGGCGGAGGAGGACTGGCTCTCACCGTTTCCCCAGTTTCAGACCACGGAAAGACCGGATCTTGCGGCTATGGAGATTTTAGACGGACGGGTGGTGGTACTCTGCGACAACTCGCCGGTGGCTCTGATCCTCCCCACAACACTGAATAATTTTATGAGTGTCAGCGAGGATCGGTATAACCGTTTCGAAATCGCCTCCTTTCAGCGGTTGGTGAGGTACGGCGGGATGGTGCTGGCTTTGATGCTGTCGGGAATTTATCTGGCGGTGATCGGCTTCCACACAAGGATTCTGCCCACCAACCTGCTGCTCTCTTTTGCGGAGGCGCGAAGAGGAGTACCCTTCCCCAGTCTGGTGGAAATTCTTTTTATGGAATTGGCCTTTGAACTGATCCGGGAGGCCGGGCTTCGGATGCCGGGGCCTTTGAGCGGAACCATTGGGATCGTGGGAGGACTGATTATCGGCGATGCGGCAGTGAGCGCCAATCTGGTCAGCCCCATGGCCGTTGTGGTTGTAGCGCTGAGCGCTTTAAGCTCCTTTGCCATTCCCAATGAGGAGCTGGCAGCAGCCTTCCGGGTGGTGAAATACGGATTTATTTTTTTAGGCGGAACATTGGGAATGTTTGGAATTGTGGCGGGCTGCTATCTGTTTTGGGGACATTTGTCCGGTCTTACCAGCTTTCGGATTCCCTATCTGATTCCATTTACCGCGAAAGGTGTGCCGGGATATCAGGATGAAAGGGATTCTCTGGTGCGGGCGCCTTTTCGTATGCTGAGGAGAAGACCTATTTTTGCCCGGAGAGACCAGAGAATCCGGTTGAAGAGAAAGGGGGATGCGTAATGTTTGCGGACAATGAGCGGGTATCTGGGCTTCAGGTGGAACGCCAGCTCCTGCTGGTCTATCTGGGTCCTGTGACCCTGTGGGTTGTGTCTGGACTCAGAGGTCGAGAAGGGATGTGGAGCATTCTTCTGGCCTCCGGTATTTTGTGCCTCTGGGTATTTTTTCTGCTGCGGCAGGTTCACGTGTACCGTTATCCGGAAAAATACTGGGGAAAGGTGATGAGCAGAATCATTTTGCTGGGATATCAGGCATATCTGATTCTCACGGGAGGATGGCTGGTGGCAAAAACCGGAGCAATTCTGCAGGAATATCTGGTGGAGGGGATTTCCATGGAACTGGCGGCGGGGATACTGGTGTTGACGGCTCTGGGAGGCAGCCATCACGTACAGGCGAGAGGAAGATTCGCTCAGAGTGCATGGCCTGTCATCGGGGGACTGACCGGGCTTATGCTGTTTTTCGGAATCTTTCAGGGAAAACAGGAGTTTTTGACAGCGGCGGAAGGCGCCGGACAAATATGGAATGGAGACAGTTTTTTTCAAATAGCCAAAGGGACAGGATGGATACTTTCGGCCTTTCTGGGAGTAGGATTTCTTCCGTTTCTGGTGGTTCAGGCGGATGAAAAGAAAGGCCATGCAGGCTTGCTGTTTCGAACCATCGGGAAAAATGCTTTGTGGATGGGAGCGCTGCTTTTAATTCTTCAGGCGGTTTTCGGCAGGAGAGGAGAAGAGGTGTCAGAATACCCGGTGCTGGATTTGATGGCAGGGGTGCGGATGCCGGGCGGCTTTGTGAGAAGGATTGATCTGATCTTTCTGACCGTGATTTTGTTTGCCCTGCTGTTTACGCTGGGCAGTGTGTTTTTCTACAGCAAATATATCTGTCAGCGGATTGCGTGTCCATGGAGCAGAACGGCTGCGGCTCTTTTATGTTTCCTTCTGGGAATCTCCCGGTTTGGTCAGGAGACACTGGTAAAGGAATATCCGGTGATCATGATGTGGATCTTTCTGCCCTTTTTTCTGGCTCTGACAGTCTGTACGGGATTTTTGAGGAGGCGTGCATATGGAAAATAGCAGCAACCATATAATAAAACGAAGTTTTGAGGAAAAATGTCGCTCATTTTTAAAATTTTTTATTTTTTTTTCATTTTGCCTGTGTTTTTCCGGCTGTCAGATCGTAGAACCGGAAAAAAGAGCCTATCCGCTGGTGATGGGAATTGACTGGAAGCAGGAGGAATATCAGATATATCTGGGAATGGCCCAGCTTGCCGAAGCCACAGGACAGGGAAAGCAGGGGGGAGAGGAGCAGCAGGGAAACGGAAATGGGGCGTTGGTGTTTTCGGGAAATTCAAAGGAGGAGATACTGGAAAAGTACAATAAAACCAGAGAACTGTATCTTGACCCCGGCCATGTACAGGCAGTGATCTTTGGAGGGGGGCTGACAAAGGATTCAGAGCGGATGAGCCGGGTTCTAAAGGCTATGGAGCAGGAGACGGCGCTGGGAAACAGCGCGTATGTGTTCGGGACAGAAGATCCCGGAGCGGTCTTTGAGCAGAACGGCGGTCAGGTGCAGTCTCTGGGAGAATTTCTATCCGGGATTTATGAGAACCGGACAAACCGGGGGCAGCCGGCCGTTTTGGCGGATCTGTACCGGGAAATCCACAATGGGGGGAAAATTCCCCGGATTCCTTGGATTACGGTGACAAAAGAGGAGATACTTGTGGATAAATGATCCGGTTATCGGGAGTCAAATGGATATGCAGGTATATCCACAGGGCTCGTTGCCTGCGGGAATAAAATGGGAAAAAGTGGCAATCCTCCAGATAACAGAAAGTAATGGAGGGGAATTACATGAAGAAGGACAAGAAAAGATCAGGACACCGAACAGCGGAGGAACAGTATAGAAGCTTTAGGAATATGATAGGGGTTTCTTCCCTGTGTCTGGGCCTTTTGGCGGCAGTTCTTTTTGGAGGCCCGTCAGAAAAAGAGCAGGAGGTACAACGGCAGATTGCGGATGAAATCCTCCGTTTTCATGTATTGGCCAACAGCAATGCACCGGAGGATCAAAAGGAAAAGCTTCGTGTCAGGGATGCGGTGGTCAGGGAATTGAATCCGCTGCTTCAAGGGGCGTCTTCAAAGAGGGAAACGAAAGAACTGGTAAAAAATGAACTGGAACGGGTAAAAGAGACAGCGGAAGAAATTGTATACCCTAAACCTGTGGAAGTATCTTTGACCTCCGACTGGTTCCCGGAAAAAATTTACGGGGACTGTACCTTTCCGGAGGGAGAATACGACGCTTTGCGCATCGAAATCGGAGAAGCTGCCGGAAGAAACTGGTGGTGCGTTTTGTATCCGATGCTGTGCTTTAAGGAAGCCTCCCGCCCGGTGGTTTCCGAGGAGGGAGAGGAGATGCTGGAAGGGGTGCTGGACGAGACGGCCTATGATTTTATCCTTCATCCTGTAAAAACAAAAATCCGCTTCCGCTGGCTGGGAAAATAATGGAGGAAAGCTAACGGTGAGCGGACTGACGCCGGAATTCCCGGGGAGAGCTTCCATATCTCTTCTTGAAGATACGGTAAAAATAACTGAAATTGCTGTACCCCACATGGAGGCTGATATCCGTGATGGACAGCTCCGTGCTGGTGAGAAGGAAGGCAGCCTGATTCAGCCGCTTTTCCTGAACCAGTTCCGTATAGGTTTTTCCGGTGGTGGACTTGATGGTCCGGCTGAGCCAGTACAAATTGCAGTGATGCTGCTTTGCCAGATCAGACAGTTCCCCTTCCCGGTAATTTTCTTCGATAAAACGGAAAACCTGAAGGGTCAGTTTTTGCTCCAGATGGTCTTTGCCCAGATCCATTTTGTCGGTAAAGTGCATAAGATGAAGAAAGACCAGCCCCATTGTGGTGGCGTCTAGATGGTGGCTGTCCGGCTGGTGGTGGAGAAGCATCCAGATCAGATTTTCCATAAGATTCTGTACAGGCAGAATGTCGGATACTTTGAAGTGAAGATAACCGATATTCTGCTGATTGTTTTTCAGACATTCAATCAGAAAGTCACGGATCAGGGAAGATTCGGTTCCGATCATCGTCAAAGACTGGTCGAAAAATTCGGGAAGAACGATAAAATTCACGGCAATGTCCTCCTCAGAGGCCGGAAAGATTTCCTGAACGGCGTTCTGGCTCATGAACAAAAGCTCCCCCTCCTTCAAAAGAACTTCGCATCCGTTGACGATATGGCGGGTCTGCCCGGAACACATATAGACAATTTCCACATAATTGTGGGTATGTTTGGGAAAATGGATAAACCGGGTATGGGGGCGCAGTTCAATCAGGCGGCCATGCTCCGCGAGTTTTTGTCTGCTTACGGTCATGGAGCGGTTCAGATTATAGAGGGAGGGGTTAATTTCCTGCCGACCGTCCAGAATTTCCTGCTCTTCTTTGGTGATGGATTTTAACTGTTTTAAAATTTCTTCTCGCATATTCCCGGTTCCTTTCTGTTTGGATTCCATTTTACACAAAACAGGGAGGTTTGACAAATCAAATTTCTACTTTTCCGAAAGCTCTTGAATTCTTTTACGTAAGGGGTTAGAATGAAACAAGGTAACTGTTCAGAAGGTCACTGTTCCGCGAGGTGCCGCCTTGCAAATGCAAGGCAATCCCGAGACATACGAGGGCCGCACTGCATGAAATGCAGTGTGTGTGCATGCTTTTGTGACTATGAAGGACAGGGTCCTGAATAGTTACAAAATGAATACGCCAAGGCGTATCCGAATTTGTTAAATGGAGAAAAAGAATGAATATGGATTCCAACGCACCCATTGGTGTTTTTGATTCCGGTGTAGGCGGTCTGACCGTAGCCCGGGAAATTATGAGAAACCTTCCTATGGAGAAAATCGTATATTTTGGAGATACAGCCAGAGTTCCCTATGGAGCGAAGTCCAGAGAAACCATCATCCGTTATTCCAGACAGATTGCAGGATTTCTGGAAAAACAGGGGGTGAAGGCGATTGTGATCGCATGTAATACTGCCAGCGCCCTTGCGCTGGATACACTGGAAAAAGAGCTGGATATCCCCATCATCGGTGTGGTTTATCCCGGGGCGAAGGTGGCGGTGCAGAAAACCAAGAAGAAAAAAGTGGGAGTGATAGCCACGGAGGCTACGATCCGAAGCCACCTGTACCGGAAACTGATTCAGGAGATTGACCCGGAAATTTCGGTGATCGGAAAACCCTGTCCCCTGTTTGTGCCGCTGGTGGAGGAAGGCTGGAGAAAGGATCCCATCACGGAAATGGTGGCAAGACGGTATCTGAAGGAGCTGCAGGAGGAGGAAATCGACACGCTGATTCTGGGCTGTACCCATTATCCCCTGCTTCGCGGGCTGATCGAAAAAATTATGGGAGAGGGCGTGTGTCTGGTAAACCCGGCATATGAAACCTCCATGACGCTGAAACAGCTTCTCACAGAAAGAGGGATGCTGAATCAGGGAACGGTTCAGGAAGATTTTCCATACCGGTTTTACGTCAGTGACGCAGCCGAAAAATTTACAAGCTTTGCAAATTCCCTTCTGCCCTACGATGTGGAAAGGACAAAACAGATTAATCTTGAGGAGTATTGAAAAAATTATGACAAAAGAAGTGCTGATACATATGAGCGGTATGCAGACTCTGCTGGAAGAACAGAGAGAGGAGGATCCGCTGGAGCTGATAACTGTGGGAGAATATTATTTCCGCAACAATACCCATTATCTGATGTATGACGAGATGATGGAGGGCTTTCAGGATCCGGTGCATAATATGATCAAGATCCGTTCCGGTAAGATGGAGGTGCGGAAGAAGGGGCTGATTGATGTCCAGATGATTTTTGAGAAGGACAAAAAAAATCTTGCATTTTACAAGACACCTTTCGGAACTATGGAAATGGAAATTGCCGCTACCAGAGTCAATCTGGCAGAGACGGAAAAACTGATGGAGATCCGGGCGGAATACGCGCTGGGACTTAACGGCAGTCTGGTGGCAGACTGTGTGATGAACCTTCGGGTTACGCCAAAGGGAGATAAAACAGGTACGGTATTTTTTGAAAAATGAAGTTAAAAAAGCTGCCGGCTTTCTACAGCCAGCAGCTTTTTTTGCGGTTTTATTTTCCTTTTCCGGTTACTTTGTTTTTCATTCGTTTGAAGAAACCGACTTTTTTCGGCGGTGTTTCCAGAGGTCCCCGTACGCCCCGTACTTCTGTGATGTAGATACCGCTGATGGTCGCTTTCACTTCTTTTTTCACCGGGATCAGATCGAAAATCTTCTCGTCTGCCACCAGTACCATGATTCTGGGACCGATTTTGGCTTTTACGATAGGAAGTTTTGTCCGACGCATCAGTTTCGGCGTCTGGTCGATCACCATCTGAGGAAGCCCGGATTGTTTGATCGGTAAACGCTTTTTATCAATGATCAGCATTGATGTGGTCTGCTTTGCAGCCTCAATCTGTTCCTGTCTTTCATCCTGTTTTTTCTGTGCCCGTTTGCCAAGAAAATAAAGAGCTACGACAACTCCGATAGCAACAGCTAATATGATCAATAATACCTGCCAGAATTCCATACTTTTCCTCCCATCCTTTCTCTATCCCGCATCGTGACCGCAGTCCGGGTACTTACTGCGTCACCATACTTTTTCATTTTATCACTGTTAAAGACAAAAGGCAATTGGATTTTTTCATGAAAAATCAGAAAAGTGGGCGAAATATGTCTAGTAATTGGAGGGATTCATGATATAATGAGTGGTAAGCGCAAGTCGCTGTAAAAACAGGAGAATATGATGAAATTATAAGGGTGAAAGAAATGAGCGAAGAAAGAAGAACAGGTAAAACGCCTATGTCTGAGGCGGAGAGACAAAAAAGAATAGAACGTCTGCGGCGGGAGCGGAGACGGAAGAGAAGAAGAAAGGCCATGATGATGCGTGCGGCCGTTCTGGGAGTTTTGATCCTGATCCTTATCGGGTCGATTGTTCTGGTGTCTTTTCAGGTGAAAAAATCAAAAGAGAGAAAGGCGCAGGAGAAGGCGGCTAAAGAGCAGGAGATTCAGGCGGAGGAAGAAAAGAACAGAAAGAGAAAAGAAGCGATTGCAGAATCGGAAAGAATGGCTTTGACTTATGATTATGACGGAGCCATTGAACTTCTGAAATCATTGGAGAATTACGATAAGGATGCGGATATTATCGCGAAGATCGCAAAGCTTGAGGCAGAAAAATCCACGATGGTATCGGTGAGCATGGGGGAAGTTACCCATGTGTTCTATCATTCGCTGGTGGTGGATCCGGTACGGGGATTTGCGGGAACAGACAGTGCAGCCGCCGGATTTAAGCAGTGGATGACTACGGTGGATGAATTTAACAGCATTCTTCAGGAAATGTACAACAACGGATATGTGATTGTGGATCTTCACGATCTGGTGACTCAGACAACGGATGAGGATGGAACCGTTCATTTTAAAACGAATCAGATTTTGCTGCCGGAGGGAAAGAAACCGTATATTATGTCCTTTGATGACCTGTCCTATTATCACAGCTACGATGGACGGGGAACCGCTTCCAAGATGGTTGTGGATGAGAACGGGGAGCTTGCCTGTGAATATATTCAGGCGGACGGCACTACGGTAGTGGGAGCCTATGACTATGTACCGCTTTTGAATCAGTTTCTGGAGGAGCACCCGGACGCTTCCTACAAAGGAGCTAAAGGAACCATTGCCCTGACCGGATATAACGGTATTCTGGGTTACCGGACAGACATTGCGTACAAGACGAAAGAAAATCTGACGGCTGACCAGCAGGCATGGCTGGATGCCCATCCGGACTTTAACTGGGAGCAGGAACGGGAAGAGGCCAAGAAGGTGGCGGAGGCCATGATCGCAGACGGCTGGAAATTTGCCAGCCATACATGGGGACATATCCGTGTAGGCGGCGCAAGCTTGGAGCACATCAAGGAAGATACCCAGAAATGGCAGGAATATGTGGCGCCTCTGGTTGGCGGAACTGATACGATTATTTTCGCCCATGGTGAGGACCTCGCCGACTGGCACGATTATTCCATGGACAATGAAAAATTTTCCTATCTGAAGAGTCAGGGCTTCAATTTCTTCTGCAACGTGGATTCTTCCCAGTATTTCCTGCAGATTCGTGATAATTATGTGAGACAGGGAAGAAGAAATCTGGACGGATACCGGTTGTGGAACGATGTTCACGGAGAGAAGAACCGTACCAGCGATCTGTTTGATGCATCGAAGGTGCTGGATCCGGCTCGTACCGATATGCCGGGATTATAAAATGTAATTTTAGAGGATGAAAAAGATGAGTGAGACGAGAGACCCCCGCAGAAGACGGGAAACATCTGAGGAACGGGCAAGGCGTATCAGAAAACAGAGACTCCTGCAGGAAAGACGGAGAAAGCGCCGGAGAAAAGCGCTGATGTTGAGAGCTGCGGTTGGTATTGCAGGGCTGCTTCTGGTGATCGGAATAGTGTCTCTGGTCGTGGGAATCATACGGAAACCTTCATCGGAGAAAAAAAAGAAGGAAGCGGTCAAAGAGACGGAAGATATCGTGGAAATGGAAGCGGTGGATGTAAGCCGGGTGCTTCATCTGTCCTTTGATTCCCTGATTGCTGTTCCTGAAACCGCATTCCAGCAGGAGGACACTCTTGCGGCCGCCAGTCTGGATCAGGGGCATTTAACGGTGGATGAATTTAACAAAATTCTGCAGCAGTTATATGATCAGGGGTATGTGCTGGTCAGCATCCGGGATTTGATGCCGTCTGAAACAGAGGCGCAGGATACCGGAGATGCAGCAAAAGACAAGACAACGCAGAAAACGAAAGGGGCGGATGCATCTCAGACAGAGGGCCTCATGCTTCCGAAAGGAAAGAAACCGCTGCTGATCTCCCAGCGGAATGTGAGCTACGATCTGTCACTTTCCGGACAGGGCTTTGCATCCCGGATCATTCTGGATGGAAACGGAAAAATCACCACGGAAAGAGTACGGCTGGATGGAAATGTGGTCACCGGTGATTTTGATGTGGTATCCTGTGTGGATACCTTTGTATCCAACCATCCCGATTTTTCTCATGGAGGAGCCCGGGGAATCTTGGGATTGACCGGATATAACGGGATTTTGGGATACCGCACCGACGAAACGCTGGGTGCCACGGAAAATAATAAATACGCCTCCAAATACGGGATTTTTGACACCGCACAGGAAATCGAGTCTGTGAAACCGGTCATCGAGGCTTTGAAAGCCGAGGGCTGGGAGTTTGCCTGCAACGGTTACGGAAACGTCAGCTATAATTCCGGACTGGACGAGATCAAAAGTGACATGAAGCTGTGGCAGGACCGGGTAGGAAAGCTGGTGGGGGATGTGGATATTTTGCTGTATCCCTTTGGAACGGATATCGGGAACTGGAGCCCATATGATTCCGGAAACGAGAAATACGAATATCTGAAGGAACAGGGATTTCGGTATTTTTCCGCTCTGACAGTAGGCGGTTCATGGACTCAGAGTACTGAAGAGTATCTTCGCTGCAATTATCTGAATCTGGACGGTTACCGGATGTATCAGGATCTATATCAGGGAACAGGGCGTTTTGCCGGGGTATTGGATTTCACATCGGTGTATGACCAGACCCGTCCTTCTGTACAGCAGCAGACAGAACCGGACGAAACGGATGAGACGGATGAAACGGACGAAGACCGGCAGCAGGGGGAAGCCTGAGAAACTGTCGGGAACGGAGTAAATACCAGCATAGAAATTTGAAAAAAATGTGAATTTTCCGGAATAACTTTTCTTTTAGAGAAAAGTGTGATATATCTATGAGGTATCGAAGTTTTTGATTTGGAGGAGATTATGAAAAAAAGAATATGGTTGTCAGCTTTATTGCTGAGCACTGTCATTGCGGCATCAGGATGCTCACAGAAGCAGACAGAAGAAAAAGATACAGATGCTAAGACCGAAGAAACAAGCAGCACGGAAGACACAGAAACACAGGAAGGCGAAGAAGAGCAGGAAACAGAAGATACAAAGACAACGGCTGAACTGATGGCAGAGATTGATGTGGCCAAATGTATAACTCTGGGAGAATACAAGGGACTTACCGTTGAAAAGGCCATTGATGCGGTTGTGGAGAAGGCCGTTAAGGAAGCTCTTGCTGAATATCCTGTGGAAGCAGATAAAACAGCCGAAGAAGGAGATACAGTCAACATCGATTATGTGGGAACTATCGAGGGCGAAGAGTTTGAGGGCGGAAGCGATCAGGGAGCAGATCTGGTGCTGGGCTCCGGACAGTTTATCGATGGCTTTGAGGAAGGACTGATCGGAGCAGCAAAGGGAGAGACCCGTACTCTTGATTTGACTTTCCCGGATCAGTATACAGAGGAGCTGGCAGGAAAAGCGGTACAGTTCACAGTAACAGTCAATGCAGTGAAAACCCCGTTGGAAGAGCCTACAGATGAATGGGTAGCTGCAAACATCGAGGGCTACTATACGCTGGACGAGTACAAAGAAGCGCTCCGTTCAGAATCGGACACCACCCAGAACGCAGAGGAGCAGATGCGTATCAGCGCATGGACTCAGGCAGTAGACAACAGCACGGTCAATGAATATCCGGAAAGTCTGGTGGAGATAGGAAGACAGCTTTATATGTCTGAGGTGGAAATGCGTGCAGTATACGTCGGAATGGATCTGGACGGATATCTGGAGGCTTCCGGTATGACAAAAGAAGAGTATGAGGCAGCCGCCGAAGAGTACGGCAAAAACGTTGCCAAACAGATGCTTGTGTGTCAGGCAATCTCCGATGCGGAAGGCTATGCCATCGGTGATGAGGGCTACAAGGCAGAACTGGAAAAAATGCTCACAAAAATTGGCACCACAGAAGAGGAACTGACCAAAATCTACGGACAGGACAATGTGGAGCAGAATATTATGCTCACGAGAGTAAGCAACCTGATCATGGACAATGCGGTGATTGTTGAGCCGGAAGCGGATGAAGCAGAGGCATCTGAGGAAACAGAATAGTAAGAAAAAGGACACTGCCCGAGCGGTGTTCCAATAAAAGAGTATGAGAACATTACTGACATAGAGTAGCTGCCGTACAGGGGGCGACAAGAAAAATTGGCGATACTTGGTTTTAACAATCAGGTATCGTTTTTTTTCAATCTTAGCACATATACTGAACTTTTAATGGAGGTACAAATGATGCAGAAGCGAACACAATCCTATCCACTTCGATGACCTGTGTTTGAGTGGAGGACTATGGACATAGTTGGCTGATTTGAATGAGCAGGTACAGAACCGTCTTGAGCTCATTAACTTTTATCGCTGTAAAAAATGTAATTACTCAACTAAAACTCATTGTATTTTTTGTAATTGCGTAATATACTATACTTAAATTATGATGATGGAGGTGTGTGTCTATGTACCGAATTGCTATTGAAAAGCTATTTAAATGGAAACAAAGTAAACGCCGCAAACCCTTAATTATTGAAGGGGCACGTCAGGTTGGCAAGACATGGCTAATGAAAGAATTCGGCAGGCAGGCGTATACAGATACCATATATATCAATTTTGATTCTAATTTCAGAATGGCAGAGTTATTTGCTTCTGATTTGGATACGGAACGCTTAATTATGGGGTTAGAGTTGTATGCGGGTCACAAAATTGATCCGAACAATTCTTTATTGATTTTTGATGAAGTACAGGAAGTTCCGAGAGCATTGGCATCTCTTAAATATTTTTACGAAAACGCCCCGCAGTACCACATTGTGTGTGCCGGTTCTTTGCTTGGTATCGCTTTGCATCAAGGCACATCTTTTCCCGTTGGCAAGGTAGATTTTTTAAAGCTTTATCCTCTTTCGTTCAAAGAGTTTTTGATGGCAACCGATAAAGAACGTTTTGCCGGACTTCTTGATAAGCAAGACTTTGAGATGATTACATGCTTTAAGCAAACATATATCGATTCCTTAAAGCAATATTACTTTGTCGGTGGCATGCCTGAAGCTGTGCAAAGTTTCGCAGAGAACAAAGATTTTAATGAGGTCCGTGAAATTCAAAAGCGAATCCTTGCCGCCTACGAACAAGACTTCTCTAAACATGCTCCAAATGAGATCGTTCCGAGACTCCGTATGTTGTGGAACAGTATTCCTTCTCAGTTGGCTAAAGAAAATAAAAAATTCATTTACGGACTCGTCCGTGAAGGCGCCCGTGCGAAAGAATATGAAACCGCAATTATGTGGCTCAGTGATTGCGGTCTTGTTCATAAGGCCAGCCGTGTAAATGCAGCGGGTATCCCCCTACGGGCGTATGAGGACTTAAAAGCATTTAAGCTATTTGTTGTAGATGTTGGACTTCTGGGATGTATGGCTGGACTACGTCAGCGCACGTTACTTGATGGTAATGATCTTTTCGTTGAGTTCAAAGGTGCTCTTACAGAACAGTACGTTTGTCAGCAACTGAAAACCATCGAAGACTTAGATGTTTACTATTATACCAATGAAAGAGGCTCCTGTGAGGTTGACTTTGTCGTTGACACAGGCGAGCAGATTGTTCCTGTTGAAGTAAAGGCAGAGGTGAACCTTAGAGCCAAGAGCCTGAAAACCTATCAGGAAAAATTCTCACCTGAAATTTCTATGCGAACATCCATGTCAGATTACAAAAAAGAAGAATGGCTCGTTAATCTGCCGCTGTATGCGATAGATCAGCTTAAAGCTGTGGCTGATACCTGATAGAAGGAACTTGCAGAACTCTTTGGACAGGCTCTTTCTGCCCTTAATATTCAGGGCTTTACCCCGCCGGAAAATGCAGAAATGATGTCTGAAATCCCGTCGAAAATTGAAAGAAATTTCTTCTTGATGTATCGGGGTAGGGGAGGTAAAATAAAATGCATATAGAAAATACAAAAGAACCAATATTGGGGGATATTATGGAGAGAGATTTTAATCAGGTTATTAATCGGAAAAATACTGCATGTGAAAAATATGATTTTGCAAAAGAGCATGGAAAACCGGAAGACATTTTACCTCTTTGGGTAGCGGATATGGATTTTCCGGCACCCAAAGCCGTGACAGAACGGCTGGTAGAGCTGGTGCAGGATGGGATTTTCGGCTACACCGGGATTACGCCTTCCTTCCGGGAAGCGGTGAGAGGCTGGTACCGGGAATGGTTTGATTTTCAGATCGAGGAGGAATGGATGGTTCAGACTCCGGGAGTGGTTTACGCTTTGGCTACGGCCATCAAGGCCTTTACCCGGGAAGGGGACAGCGTGATGATCCAGCAGCCGGTATACGGACCATTTGCCCGCTGTATCCACGCCACAGGAAGAAAGCTTGTGAACAATCCCCTTCATTTTGAAAACGGAAGGTATACCATGGATCTGGAAGACATGGAGAAAAAGATTGTGGAGCAGGAGGTAAAGCTGTTCCTTCTGTGCAGCCCCCACAATCCGGTGGGAAGAGTATGGAGTCAGGAGGAGCTTGAAAAAGCCGGAAATCTCTGCAAAAAATACGGAGTCAAGATCGTCTGCGATGAAATCCATTCGGATTTTGTATATCCGGAACACAAACACACCGTATTCTTAAATGTACAGGAAGATTTTAAGGAATTTTCCATGGTTTGTACTGCTCCCAGTAAAACATTCAATCTGGCAGGGCTGCAGGTATCTAATCTGGTGATTGCTGATGAGAAAATGAGGGAAGACTTTAAAAGTGAAGTACAGAAAACAGGATACGACTGTCTGAATATGCTGGGTGTGGCAGCCTGTGAAGCGGCTTACCGGGGCGGAAGAACATGGTTGGACGAGCTGAAGGTGTATCTCAAGGGAAATCTGGACTTTTTGAGAGAATTTTTGGAGAAAGAGCTTCCCTGCATTCGTCTGGTGGAACCGGAAGGAACTTATCTGGCATGGCTGGACTGCAGCGGTCTTTCCATGACAGATCAGGAGCGGGAGCGGTTCTTTGCTGAGAAAGCAAAGATCTGGACCAGTCAGGGAGTGGATTTCGGTGACGGAGGCGAGGGCTTTGAAAGACTGAATCTTACCTGTCCCCGCAGCGTATTGGAACAGGCATTGTGCCAACTGCGTGATGCAGTCAATGAATATAAAAAGTAGTAGTTAAAGAAAGAAGAGGTTTAATATGGGCAAAATTTACGAGGGAACTGATGAACTGATCGGGAATACACCTCTGGTTCATCTGGGAAAGCTGGAAGAGCGGTATCAGTTGGAAGCAAGGATTCTGGGAAAATTGGAATACTTGAATCCATCGGGAAGTGTGAAAGACAGAGCGGCTCTTGCCATGATTTTAGATGGAGAAAAACGGGGAATCCTGAAGCCGGGGGCAACAATCATTGAGCCCACATCAGGAAATACCGGAATCGGCCTTGCTGCCGTGGGAATTTCCCGGGGTTATCAGGTGATCCTCACCATGCCGGAAACCATGTCTCAGGAGCGGAGAAACATCCTGAAAGCTTTTGGTGCAAAAATCGTGCTGACAGAGGGTTCTATGGGAATGAAGGGCGCTATAGAAAAAGCGGAAGAGCTGCAAAAGGAGATTCCCGACAGCATGATCGCAGGCCAGTTTGACAATCCGGCAAATGCCCAGATACACAGAGAGACCACAGGACCTGAAATCTGGAGGGATACCGAAGGAAAAGTGGATATTCTGGTAGCAGGTGTAGGAACCGGAGGCACTCTCACGGGAACCGGGGAATACCTGAAAGAGCAGAATCCGGAGATTCAGATTGTGGCCGTAGAGCCGGACGCTTCCCCACTGCTTTCAAGAGGACGAAGCGGAAGCCATGGGATTCAGGGAATCGGTGCAAACTTTATCCCTTCAATCCTGAATCGGGAAATCTATAACGAAGTGTATACCGTAGGAGATACGGAGGCTATCAATTGGGCCAAAGCGATCACAAGAACCGAAGGGATTCTGGTGGGCATTTCTTCCGGCGCCGCCATGTGCGCTGCAGCCGATCTGGCAAAAAGACCGGAAAATAAAGGAAAAAATATCGTAGTGATTTTGCCGGACAGCGGTGACCGTTACTATTCCACCGCCCTGTTTTTATAAGAATCACTGTCTTGATAAGGAGGAAAACAAAATGGAATTTTCAGTATTACAAAAAGATATGGTAGCAGCCATGAAGGCAAAAGATAAAACAAGAAAGGACGCGATCTCATCCGTGATTTCCGCAGTTAAGAAAACTGCCATCGATGAGGGATGCAGAGAAGATATCAAAGAGGAACTGGTTAACCGGGTGATTTTAAAAGAACTGAAAAGCGTGAAAGAGCAGATTGATACCTGCCCGGCTGAGAGAGCAGAGCTTCGCGCTGAATATCAGGCTCGTTACGATATTATCAATGAGTATGCGCCGCAGATGATGTCTGCAGAGGAGGTAAAAGCTCTTTTGCAGGAAAAATTTTCCGAGGTTCTGGCAACGGGAAATAAAGGCCAGATTATGAAAGCTGTGATGGGTGAGCTGAAAGGAAAGGCAGAAGGAAAAGTCATCAATCAGGTAGTAGGGGAATTATGCAAATAATCACAAATATATTAGAATATCTGGAATCCTCTGCAAAGCGAACGCCCCACCGGGCAGCTTTTGCAGACGAGGATAAAAGCTGTACCTTTGAGGAGCTGGAAGAAAAATCCCGGAGGGCAGGGTCGGTTCTTGCCGGAAAAATCCGGCAGGGAGATCCCGTCCCTGTTCTGATGGAAAAAGGAACGGATACTATAGCAGCCTTTATGGGTGTGGTACAGGCGGGAGGCTTTTATGTCCTGCTGGACAGCAAGCAGCCGAAGGCCCGTCTGGAACAGATTCTGGAGACTTTGGGAGCAGAAATTCTTATTTCTTCCGGACAGTATACGAAGGAACTGGAAGCCCTGAAATTTCAGGGGGAGGTTCTGTGGATTGAAGAACTTTTGGAGGGCGAGATACAGGACGGGCTTCTGGAGGCCGTGCGGAAACGGGCGAAGGATACGGACCCGCTGTATGGGATTTTCACCTCCGGTTCTACCGGGATTCCCAAAGGGGTGGTGGTCTGCCATCGGTCAGTGATCGATTTTATCGAGCACTTCACGGAGACTTTCCATATTACACAGGAGGATGTGATCGGAAATCAGGCTCCTTGGGACTTCGACGTATCCGTGAAGGATATTTATTCCGGGCTGAAAACGGGGGCGCGGGTGGAGATTATCCCGAAACGGATGTTTTCCTTCCCTACCCAGCTTCTGGATTTTCTGTGTGAACGGCAGGTGACTACGTTGGTCTGGGCTGTTTCGGCGCTGTGCATCATAACCACTCTGCATGGATTTGAGTACCGGGTACCGGAGAAAATCAATAAGATTCTCTTTTCCGGGGAAGCCATGCCGGTGAAACATCTGAATATCTGGAGAAAATATCTGCCGGATGCAGTTTATGTAAACCTTTACGGTCCTACGGAGATTACCTGCAACTGTACATACTATGTGGTTGACCGGGAATTTGAGCCGGGAGAAACTCTTCCCATCGGGCAGGCATTTCCAAATGAACGGGTATTTCTTCTGGACGAGGAAAACCGGGAAATCACCGCACCGGGGACAGAGGGAGAAATCTGTGTGACGGGAACCGCTCTGGCTCTGGGATATTACCGGAATCCGGAACAGACAGAGAAAGCATTCGTCCAAAATCCATTGAACCGCTGTTATCCGGAGCGGATGTACCGGACAGGGGATCTGGGCTATTATAATGAGGAGGGACTTCTCTGCTTTTCCACCAGAAAAGACTTCCAGATCAAGCATATGGGGCACAGGATCGAACTGGGAGAGATTGAGACGGCCATGGAACAGGTGGAGGAGATTACCCGTGCCTGCTGTATTTTTGATCAGGAAAATAAGAAAATTGTGGCATTTTATGAAGGCACCATCGGGAAACGGGAGCTGAAAAAGAAAATGGCCGACCGTCTTCCCATGTATATGCTGCCAAACCGTTTCTGCCCGGTGGAGCAGATGCCGTTAAACAAAAACGGAAAGATTGACAGAAAGAAGCTGGCAGAAAATCATTGAAGGACAGAGTCCTGAATCGTTAAGAATATAGAAAAGGACAGGGAAAGATGTTAAAAAAAGAGATCCTGCAGCAATGTGCTGGACAGTACGAAACGCCTTTTTATCTGTTTGATCTGGATGGGTTTGCAGAACGGATCCGTCAGATACGGGAGGTTTTGGGTGAGCAGGTAAACTTATGCTATGCAATCAAGGCCAATCCGTTTCTGGTGGGAGCGGCTTCCCGGTGTGTAGAACGGCTGGAAGTGTGTTCTCCGGGAGAATTTGCAATCTGCGAAAAGAATGGGATTTCCATGGAACAGATTGTACTGTCAGGAGTTTATAAAGAAGAAAAGGAAATCCGCCGGGTTCTGGAAACCTACGGCGGAAGGGGCATTTATACCGTGGAGTCCCAAAGCCAGTTTGAGCTTCTGGAACGGGAAGCGGGAAAGCTGGGGCAGAGAATTTCAGTGCTTCTTCGTCTGACCAGCGGTAATCAGTTCGGCATGGATGAGGAACAGATCCGGGAGCTGGTAAGGAACAGAGAACAGGCTTCGCACCTGCATATTCTGGGCATCCAGTATTATTCGGGAACCCAGAAAAAACAAAAGAAGGCTGTGGATCAGGAGCTTGAGAGGCTGGATGCACTGCTTTTGGATTTGAAGGAACAGTACGGCTTTGAGGCTGAGGAGCTGGAGTACGGCCCCGGTTTTTTTGTGCCGTATTTTCAGAAGGAAGAGAAAGAAGAACTTTCAGAAACCATGAAGGCATTCAAAGCCCGGCTGGAGGCGATGAAATTTGCCGGAGGGATCACTCTGGAGATCGGGAGATATCTGGCTGCGGAGTGTGGAACCTATGTTACCCGTATCGTGGATGTGAAGAAGAACGGGGAGCAGCAGTACGGGATCGTAGATGGGGGAATCAACCATCTGAACTATTTCGGTCAGACGATGGCAATGAAAATCCCATATTATCAGCAGATGGACGGGGAAACCATGGAAATCCGGGAGCGGGGAGAGGACGATTTTCCGGTCACCATCTGCGGCTCGCTCTGTACCGTCAGCGATGTACTAGTGAAGAACCTGCCTCTCGGGGGAAAACTTCTGGGAGATTTTCTTGTTTTTGAGAAAACGGGAGCCTATTCTGTGACGGAAGGGATCTACTTGTTTTTGAGCCGTGATCTTCCATTGGTATTGTTCTGGTCTGAAGGAGAAGGGCTTCGTCTGGTGAGAGACCGGGTACACAGCAGTCAGTGGAACAGTGAAAAGTGTTCAGAAAGTCATATACAGTAAGTCGGATATAGGAAAATTAAGGAGGAAATGAACATGGAAGAATTATTGGAAATTTTAGAGGATATTCAGCCGGATGCAGATTATGAGACCTGCACTACCCTGATCGATGATGGGATTTTGGATTCCTTTGCTATTTTATCCATCGTAGGAGAACTGGAGGATGCCTTTGATATCAAGGTTACTCCGGCAGAGATCATTCCGGAAAACTTTAATTCAGCTCAGGCGCTGTGGGAGATGGTGCAGAAGCTTCAGGCGGAGAACTAATCTATGGCTTTGATTTCATTGGAATTTTTATTATTTGTAATTCTGGCGGTGGCGGGGTATTATCTGATTCCCCGCCGCTTTCAGTGGCAGTGGCTTTTGGGCTTCAGCTATCTGTACTATGCTTCTCACGGGCCGGGGCTTCTCATTTTTCTGCTGTTTTCCACCCTTACCACATGGGCGGCGGGAAAGTATCTGGGAAAAACAGAGGATAAGAAAAAAAGAAAGCACGCCATGGTGCTGACGCTGGTGCTGAACTTTGGTGTGCTGGCGGTATTGAAGTATACCAACTTTCTGATCATCAACCTGAATAGGATTTTTGAAGGAAATCTGTCCTTTGTGGATTTTGTCCTTCCCATTGGAATCTCCTTCTACACCTTTCAGTCCATGGGCTATCTGCTGGACGTATACTGGAAAAAATGTGCTCCGGAGCAGAATGTATTTCGTTTTGCCCTGTTCGTGTCATTTTTCCCCCAGATTCTTCAGGGGCCTATCGGCAGATATTCCCGTCTGGCGGGGCAGTTATTTGAGAGCCACAGATGGGACTGGAAGCGGGCAGAAGAAGGCTTTCAGAGAATCCTGTGGGGATTTTTTAAGAAAATGGTGCTGGCGGATACGGCTGCGCCCTTTGTAACAGCGCTGTTTGACGAGTATGAGACGTATCCGGGGCTGGCGGTATTTGCGGTTCTGGCATATTCCATTCATCTGTACGGGGATTTTTCCGGCGGAATCGATGTGGTGGTGGGAATCGGCAGACTTTTCGGCATCACCATGGATGAGAACTTCAAGCGGCCTTATTTTGCCAGATCCATCACCGATTTCTGGCACCGCTGGCACATCACTCTGGGAACTTGGATGAAGGATTACGTTTTTTATCCCGTGTCCCTGTCCGGGTGGATGAACCGGTTCGGAAAATTTGCAAAGAAAAAATTCGGAAGAAGTACGGGCCGCACACTGCCCATCTGTCTTGCCAACCTGATCGTATTTTTTGTGGTGGGCGTCTGGCATGGGGCAGCTTGGAAATTTATCGTATACGGTCTGTACAACGGGGGAATTATCGCATTCAGCGGTCTGATGGCGGCAAATTACCGGAAGTGGAAGAAGGCGTGCAGGATCAGGGAAGATTCTGCCGGCTGGCAGGTATTTCAGATTCTCCGTACTTTTCTGCTGGTTAATATCAGTTGGTTTTTTGATCGGGCGGACAATATTCCTCAGGCCCTGCAAATGATGAAAAACAGTGTGACCCGGTGGAATCCCGCCCAGCTTTTGGAGGTTCCTATCGGTCTGGGAGGGACATCCGGCTACACGGTGCTTGCTCTGGCGATTCTCGCAGTGGGAGTGGTGATTTTATTTCTGGTCAGTCTGCTGGAGGAACGGGGCATCGATGTGTTTGCCAGACTGGCTGCAGGTCCGGCTATATTTCGTCTGGCGGTATATCTGGCGTTTCTGTTTATGATTCCCATGCTGGGACAGCAGCCCGGATCTTCAGGAGGATTTATTTATGCGCAATTTTAAAAAATGGATATGGATTCTGCTGTTTGCTGCCTGTGTGATCGGTGCCAATGAAATCCTGAATTATATGCTGTACCCTTACACCTACACGAGAGCCAACCTGCATCAGATGGCGGTGCGGGATTATCAGGATCTGGTGGTGGGAAGTTCCCATGGAAAATGCGGTCTGGACCCCGTAACGCTGGAGGCGAAAACAGACCACAAGACGCTGAATGCCTGTCAGGGGGGAGAATATCCCATCGACGCCTATTATCTTGTGAAGGAGGCCAGCCGTTACAGGAAGCTTTCCAGAGTAATTTACGAGGTGGACCCGGGCTACTGGGTGACCAAACCAAATGAAACCGCCGACTATGTGACATTTTATCATGAAATGCCATGGTCACTGGTGAAGGCAGAGTATTTTAAGGACAAGATGCTGGAATGCGATTTCCGTACCACCCTGTTTCCATGGTATCTGTACCGGAAAGAAATCGGGCGCATCGGCGAGAACGTCAGGCAGAAACAGAGCGACGGGTACAAAAATTACAGCACCGAGGTGTTTAAAACGGAAGTGCAGGAGTACCGGGAGGACGGATTTATCCGGCGCTTTCCCCATCCGGGAGACAAGGGGACAGAGGATGTTCCCGTACTTTGGAATCCTGATGAACTGAATAAAGATGCAGTGGAATATTTCGACAAGCTTGCAAAATTCTGTAAGGAGAACGGTATTGAGCTGGTGACCGTTATGACTCCGGTTCCCCGGGAGACTTATGAAAAATATCAGACTTCCTATGAGGAGGCGGCGAAATATTTTCAGGCTGTGACAGAGGAGAAGGGGATTCCTTTTTATGATTTCCTGAATGGGGAAGAGATTGGAATGTCTGCGGGACTGGAGCGGTTTGCGGATTATGAAGGACATATGTATGAGGAAACAGCGGTGGAGTTTAGCGGGATTTTGGGTGAAGAGTTGGTAAAAGAGTAAAAAGCTTGTCATTTTCCCCCGAAACGATTATAATAGGGGCATCACGTTGGCAGGAGGGGTATTATGGAAAGATTTAAGATTGAAAACGGTGACATCACAACATATGCCGTGGATGCAATCGTCAATGCAGCCAACACGACATTACTTGGCGGAGGCGGTGTAGACGGGGCTATTCACCGGGCGGCAGGCCCGGAGCTTCTGGAAGAATGCATTACTTTAAACGGGTGCGATACAGGAAAGGCAAAGCTGACAAAGGGTTATAACCTTCCGGCAAAATACGTCCTGCATACGCCGGGGCCGGTTTGGCATGGGGGCGACAATTACGAGGATGTCCTGTTAAAAAGCTGCTATGAGCATTGCCTGAAGCTGGCAGAAAGCAAGAATCTGAAAACCATTGCATTTCCATCGATCAGTACAGGAGTATATGGATATCCGGTGGAACAGGCGGCAGGAATTGCCGTACGTGCCATTTGCGATTTCCTGAGATGGACGCAGGTGGTGGAAGAGGTGACTATGGTGTGCCATGATCCGGTGACTCTGAAGGTTTACCAGAGGGCGCTGGAAGAGTATAAGGAAGAAAATAAGAAAGAAAATAAGAAAGAGAATAAATAATAGCTGGGTTGAATAAAAGAGGCGTAATCTTCAGACGGATGTGGTTGGAAGGGTGCGCCTTTTTTATACATTTGAATAAATGTATAAAAAAGTACTGAATATTTTTAGTGATGCAGAAGAAGAACAAAATGTATAAAATAAAACCAACATCCCGGGAAAAAATGATGAAAATAACAAATGGATAAACTGAGAATAGTTAGGTAATTGCGAAACAAGTTCGCAATTCTGATTGAAAACAGGGTAAGAATCCTGCCATGCAGGATTCTTGAGGTGGGAAGTGGAAATCGCTTGTTTA
>JAHAFI010000037.1 GCA_018374355.1 Clostridiales bacterium | reverse complement strand
GTGAGGACTAGCAATATTGGGCGCATGAACCGCCCGTTATGGTAGCACCGAAGGTGCGGCATATAGATGCTCGGTAATTCAATTGCCGAGTAGTTCACTTTGAAAATAGAGCTTATATTTGGGAGGAATCTGTTCATGGATAAAATCATTTTAGCCTCACAGTCCCCGAGAAGAAGGGAGTTGCTCACCCAGATTGGTCTGGAATTTACCGTCTGTCCCAGCACGGTGGAGGAAAGCATCACCAGTACCGACCCGGTGGAAGCGGTAAAAGAGCTGTCTTTGCAGAAGGCAGAGGATGTGGCAGAACTTACAGGAAAAGTGTGGAAGGAACAGAAAACAGCAGAAAAGCAGCAGGAGGAATGTCTGGTCATCGGAGCAGATACCATCGTGGTATATGAGGGAAGGATGCTGGGAAAACCGAAAGACAGAGAGGATGCCATCCGTATGCTGACCATGCTTCAGGGCAGGACCCACAGCGTTTATACCGGAGTAACGCTGATCTTTTCCGGGAAAACAGACAGGACCATTACCTTCGCTGAGGAGACAAAGGTGAGTATGTACCCCATGAGTGAGGAAGAAATTTTCTGGTATGTGGATACGAAGGAACCCATGGATAAAGCAGGGGCCTATGGGATTCAGGGGCTCTGCGCCAGATTTATTGAGAAGATTGAAGGGGATTACAATAACGTAGTGGGGCTTCCGGTGGCAAGGATTTATCAGGAACTGAAAAAAGCAGGAGGAATTTTTTAATGGAAGAAATCCGGTATCAGGGCTATGAGCATCGTGTGCAGTATTATGAGACAGACCAGATGGCCTGTGTACATCATTCCAATTATATCCGCTGGTTCGAGGAAATCAGGACGGATTTCATGGAGTTTTTAGGGATGGGTTATGACGTTATGGAAGCAGCAGGGATTTTAAGCCCTGTCCTGACAATGGAGGCAGAGTACAAATCCATGACCCGCTACGGGGAAACTGTGGAGATCGGAATACGTATCAAAGAGTATAACGGAATCCGTATCCGTCTCGTTTATGAAGTGACGGACAAAGAGACAAAAACCCTGCGCTGCCGTGGGGAGAGCAGCCACTGCTTTATCACCCGGGAGGGAAAACCGGTATCCTTAAAACGAAATTATCCGGATTGGGATGCACGGCTTCGCCGGGAGATGGAGCAGGAGGAAGAAAAATAGCACCTAGAATTTGTACAGAAAACATAGAAAATCGAACATTGTACTTTTTCAAAAATCCTGTAAAATAAACGAAGAAGTAACTATTCAGGACTCGGTCCTTCATAGTCACGAAGAAATCAATACAGGAGATGCTTATGTTTTTAACAGACAGAAAGTTACAGAGAAGAATTGACGAAGTGAAAAATTACCGTTACCGGGAAGTGATTCCCATGGAATCCTTTCTGGTGCGTGAAGATACTCAGGGAGTTGTAAACCCGGAAGTCCCTGTGAATTTTGAAGGCTGGGATACCATTCAGACCGGAGATCGGTGGTCAGGAAGAGATAAATACCTGTGGATGCACAGAGAAATCCATATTCCGTCCCAGTGGAAGGGAAAACGGGTAGTTGGACTGTTCGATTTCGGAAATACGGGAGCAGGAAACAACAGCGGATTTGAAGCAATGTGTTATCTGAACGAAAAACCTTTTCAGGGCGTGGATGTGAATCATCAGGAGGTATTTTTCCCGGAGGACTGCTTTGGAGCAGATACCAGCCTTACCTTCCGGCTCTGGTCCGGTCTGGAAGGCGGCGGGATTCCCGCACCTCAGGAGCATCAGATCCGCAGGGCAGATCTGGCTTGGCTGGATGAAGAGGTGGATGATTTTTACTATCTGGGAGAAATGATCCGGCAGACCATCGAAAGTCTGGAGGATAAAGATCCCGTAAAATTTGATCTGCGCAATGCGCTGGATGCAGCCTGCCACTGTATCGACTGGGCATACCCGGGCAGCGAGGAATTTTATGAATCCATTCACGAGGCGGACCGGATTCTGAATGATAAAATCGACCGGATGGATAAAAACACACTGATTCATGTGAAATGTGTGGGTCATACCCATATTGACGTCGCATGGCTGTGGAGACTGAAACATACCCATGAGAAGATTTCCCGTTCCTTCTCCACGGTACTGCGTTTGATGGAAATGTTCCCGGAATATATTTTCCTGCAGACCCAGCCGCAGCTTTATGAATATATCAAAAAGGATTTCCCGGAAATCTATGAAAAGATCAAAGAGCGGGTGGCAGAGGGACGCTGGGAAGCGGACGGAGCCATGTGGGTGGAAGCGGACTGCAACCTGACCAGCGGAGAATCCCTGACCAGACAGATTTTGATCGGAAGCAAATTCATCAAAGACGAATTCGGAAAAGATGTGGAATACCTGTGGCTTCCGGATGTATTCGGATATTCATGGGCGCTGCCCCAGATTTTGAAAAAATCCGGCATCGACATGTTTATGACGACAAAGATCAGTTGGAACCAGTATAACCGAATGCCTCACGATACCTTTAAATGGAAAGGAATCGACGGCAGCGAGGTACTGACCCACTTTATCACCACACCGGAACCATGGAGCGAACCGGGCTCATGGTTCTATACCTACAACGGGCGGCTGATGCCGAAAATCGTCAAAGGTGTGTGGGACGCATACAGCGAGAAAGAGATGAACAAAGAGCTTTTGATTTCCTATGGCTTCGGAGACGGAGGCGGCGGAGTAAACCGGGATATGCTGGAGATGAGAAGACGTATCGACCGGATTCCGGGAATGCCGAGTCTGAAAACCTCCACTGCAGGAGAATATTTCAGAAATCTGAAGGAAACCGTGAAGAATACAGATCAGTATGTAAATACATGGGATGGCGAGCTGTATCTGGAATACCATAGAGGAACGTACACCAGTCAGGGCTATAATAAGCGGATGAACCGCAAAATGGAGCTTCTGTACAGAAGAGCGGAGTGGCTGACCGTTATGCAGGGACTGCTGGCAGGCAGCCTTGAGGAAGCGGAGCAGGAAAGACTGACCGAGGGATGGAAGATGATCCTGACCAACCAGTTCCACGATATCATTCCCGGCTCCTCCATCCATGACGTATACGAAGACTGTCACAAAGATTACGGGGTGATTGAAAATATTGCCGGGCAGGTGGAAGAGGACTTTGTAAAACATGCCATGGAGGAAGCGGAACATGTGTGGACGGTATGGAATACTTCCGCATGGAACCGGGATGAGCTGATTGCTGTTCCCTGTGAGCAGGAGGGGTATTTTACCGATGAAAAGGGCAGCAGACTGGCTGTTCAGAAAACAGATAAAGGGGTCTATGTAAAAGCGGAGGAGATTCCGGCTATGGGGCATAAAGAAATCCGTTTCCATGCTGCTCAGATTTTGGCAGAAGAGACTAACGGATTCACCATCAGCGGAAGAGAAATCGAGACGCCGTTCTACCAGATTACTCTGAATCGCTACGGACAGATTTCCCGCCTGTATGATAAGAACTTTGACAGAGAAGTGCTGGCAGAGGGAGAGCGGGGAAATGTTCTCCAGATGTTCGAGGATAAGCCGCTGGATAATGACGCATGGGATATCGATATTTTCTATCAGCAGAAGATGCGTGAAATTACAGAACTGACGGCTTTTGAAGTGACTGAGTGCGGCCCGCTGAAGCTGACCATCCATATGGAATGGAGCTACATGAAGTCCACCATCGCGCAGGATATGAGCCTGTATGCGGATTCCAGAAGAATTGATTTCAAAACCGATGTGGATTTCCATGAAAGACAGCAGCTTTTAAAGGCAGCCTTCCCGGTGGATATCCGTTCCACTTACGGAACCTATGACGTTCAGTACGGAAATGTAAGAAGACCGAACCACTGGAATACAAGCTGGGATCAGGCAAGATTTGAAAGCGTTGCCCACAGATTTGCTGACCTGTCCGAGCGTAACTATGGTGTCAGCATTCTGAATGACTGCAAATACGGTCATGATATCAAGGACAATGTCCTGCGTATCACACTGCTGCGTTCCGGTCTCCAGCCGGATCACCTGCAGGATCAGGGAACGCATCGGTTCACCTATGCGCTGCTTCCTCACGGGGGAGACTTTGTGGAAGGAAGGGTTGTTCAGGAGGCAGGTCTTTTGAACGATCCGGCAAAAGTATGCGCAGGCCGGACGAAAGTACCGTTCACAAGCTTTATGACCTTCGATAACGATCAGGTGGAACTGGATGCAGTCAAAAAATCCGAGGATGGAAAATACATCGTGGTAAGATTCCATGAATTTGCCGGAAGCGCCCAGAAGGTGACAGCAGTTCCGGGATTTGAATATCAGAATTGGAGGGAAGGGGATTTAAGGGAGCGTCCGCTGACCGATGCCCGGACCGGAGACATCCGTCTGTCTCTTCATCCCTACGAAATCAAAACCCTGCTGTTTGAAATCTAAAAGAGCAGGGTGAAACAAAATCAGAGAGTTAGAAATAGCTCTCTTTTTTGTTTCAGGGGTTTTAAAGAGGAATGAGTGCATGGTATAATGCACAGATGGAGGAAAAAATGAGGCTATGAGAAACAATCAATGGAAGAAAAAGAGCTCCGGTCATCTATACAAAAAACTGCGGCTCAGCTATTCCGCAGTGATTATCACCGTGGTAGGGCTTCTGGTAGGTTTTTCCATACATGCAGGCCGTCAGAGGGCGCTTGAGACCAACCGTGATTATGCGAGAAAGCTTTGTGAGGAAACGGCAGCTCACATTCAGGATTTGGAGGCCGATGCGGAATATCTGCACCGTCTTTTGTATATGGGTTCAGAGGAGCTTGAAGATATCCTGTGCTATCTCCAACTGGATACCGAGACATATTTGGAAAAACATCTGGATGCCTATACATGGTCCGGGTATATCGATAACAAAGACTTGTACAGCTACGTAGAAAATGCTTACTCTGCATACCCGGGAATGAAACGGATGGAACTGGTCAGCTACAGCAGCAACCGGTCTACTATATTTTATTCGGACAATGCCGTCCGTGTGAAGGACAACGCCGCAAAACGGAAAAGAGAGATAATAGACGAGGGACTGGCCCGTCAGGGGGAAATTTCTTTTCTGAAGGAGATTCGCGATCCGGGGGATATGAACATCAAAGGGGGAATCGTATTTACCTTTGATACCTCCTATCTGGAAAAGCTTCAGGAAAAATACCCCATGGCTCGGCTGTATCTGTTTGCAAAGAATGAAACCCCGCTGTTTTCCGGGGAGGGAGACAGGAAGCTGGAAGAATTTCAGCAGACGGAGGCGGAAAAAAAACTGAAATCCTATCTGCTTTTGCAGGAGGCGGAGGATTTCATGGTGGTTACGGCTCTGGACAAAAAGAGTGCGGAGGCAATTCCGCTGCCGGACGTTCTGGCGATTCTGGGAGTAGGATTTTTTCTGGCAGCGCTGGGAGAGTTCTTTATTAATCTTTATCTGAAACGGCTGACCAGCCGTGTAAACGGCATTCTGCAGGGGATGGAGCAGGTGAAGACAGGAAACCTGAAAGTGGAGCTTGCGGCAAATGACAAGGGCGATGAACTGGATATGATTTCCGTTCATTTTAATCAGATGTGCCGGGATCTGGAATCCTATATCCGGAAAAGCTATCTGTCGGAGATTGAGCAGAAAAATGCGCAGATGCTGGCGCTGCAAAGCCAGATCAATCCCCATTTCCTTTATAATACGCTGGAGGCTATCCGTATGAAGGCCATCTGCAACGGGGACCGGGAGGTAGGCAAGATGCTGTACAGTCTGGCGGTTACTTTCCGAAGCCAGCTAAAAGAGGCGGATGTGATTACCCTGATGCAGGAGATGCATTACTGTAAAAAATATCTGGAATTGTTTGAGTACCGCTATCAGAATAAATTTACCGCCAAGGTGGAGTGTGATCCGGGGCTGGGAGAAACTCCGGTCATCAAATTTATTCTGCAGCCGATTATTGAAAATTACTTTATCCATGGAATCCGTATGGAGGATGAGGGAAATTTTATCCACATCTATGCCCGGGAAGAGGACGGGGAACTGTACATCCACGTGACGGACAACGGCTACGGCATGGATCCGGAGAGTATGGAGGAAAAGAACAGGGAACTGGAACAGGATGAGATGGATGTTCACCGTTCCATCGGAGTGACCAACGTAAACCGCAGACTGAAAGCGGCTTACGGAAAAGAATACGGAGTGACCCTTGCGGCAAATGAGCCCCGGGGACTGCATGTGATCATAAAGGTGAAAATCGAGGAAGGAGGGATTGAGGAAAAATGCGAAAAGTAATGCTTGTGGAGGATGAGGAGCTGATTTTACAGGGGGTGCGGAATATTATCGACTGGGAAGCTCTCTCTATGGATGTGGTCCATATGGCGCATAACGGCAGGGAGGCGCTGGCCCTCTGGGAGAAGGAACCGGTGGATCTGGTGGTGACGGATGTGGAGATGCCGGTGATGAACGGCCTGAATCTGCTGAAAGAACTGAGAAACCGGGACAAACGGGTACGTTTTGTGATCCTCACAGGGTATGACGAATTTGAATATGCGAGAAAAGCCATTCAGTTGGATGTGGAGGAGTATATTTTAAAACCCATTGACGAGGAAAAATTGGAAGAGGCGGTAAAAAAGGCGACAGCGAAGCTGGATGAGATGGATCAGGTAGATGCAAAAAAGATGGAAGACAGCATGGGCTGGAGAAAATTTCTGGAGGGAAAGAGTTCGGAAAATGACCGGATGAATTTTCTTTCCATTTTTCCAAAGCCGGGAAAGTATGACCGGATTACCCCCGCTCTTTTGAAAATGGACAGCCGGAGTATGCAGACGGGGGATATGCCGGAGCTTCTTACCATCTGTCAGGAGGAGAAGAAAAAAGTGATCTATCTGGGAGCGGATACCCTTCTTTTGATGGATATCCGCAAACAGGGCTACCCATGGGCGCAGGAAGAGGAAAGGGAGAACAGAGAACTCCAGAAGGAAATCCGCCGGGATTTTCTTCATCTGCAGAACCGTCTGGAAAGTGAACTGGAGATTTTTACATTTATCAGTATCGGTCCGGCCATCACATCCTATGACCAGCTTCCGGCATCCTGTAAGGAGGCTATGCGGATGCAGAAATACCGGATTTTGGACGGCTACGGAAGCTGTGTGGACCGGGAGCATATTCAGAACCGGAAAACAAAGGATGCGGTGATCGATGAGAGTTATCTGAGAAAAATGATTCTCCAGAAGGATCAGGAGGGCTCTGCGGACTATATTGAAGATCTGTTTATCAATAATATCCGGAAGGAAGCGGATGTGAACACCCTGTATCAGACTGCGTTAAAGATTGCTATGCTTTTGTGGGATATCAAGGAGGAGTATAAGCTGGAGGAAAAAACCATGCAGGATCTCTATGACATGGTGGAAAATATCTACAAGGCGGAGGATATTTTCGGTCTGAAGACAATTTTTATCTCCCAGATTTCCGAGATCATCACCTACCTTCATACGGAAACATCCTCCTACACTCCGGTGGTAAAACAGATTATGAAGGAGGTACAGGAAAACTACAGGGATGAACTGAGCCTGAAAACACTGGCCTATAAGTATCATATGAATGCCTCCTATCTGGGACAGATTTTCCAGAAGGAAGTGGGCTGTTCCTTCGCCCAGTATCTGAGCAATACGAAAAACAGCATTGCAAAGGATCTGATTCTGAACACCAACCGGAAGATGCATGAAATTGCTCAGGAGGTGGGGTATACCGATACCAGTTATTTTTACCGGAAATTCAAACAGTGCTATGGAGTTTCCCCGGCATCGCTGCGGGATATGAAAAAATATTAGGAAGAGAGAAAAGAGGATGAAAAGTCTCTTTTTTTGTCGAAAACTGGAATTTTTCCAGTTGACCAGAATTTTTCCACTATTTTTGCTAGAATTTGTGCTGAAAAAGTGAAATTTCTCGACTGTAAAAGTGAATAATTTCCTTATATAGTATAACTATAAAAAATACGCAGAGGAACTGCCCCGGCCCAAGGGCAGTTTTTCACGCGAAAAGGAGGGTGAAAGAATGATGGAAAATCTGAAAAAACCTGAAAAGGTGAAGACAAAAAAGTTCCGTAAGAGATGGACGAAGGATGACACCGAACTGACCCTGTTGTCACTTCCAACACTGATCTGGTACTGCTGCTTCTCTTATCTGCCGATGTTCGGTATCATTATCGCATTCAAGACGTACAAGCTGTCCGGGGGACACGGCTTTTTGTACAGTCTGCTGCACAGTGAATGGGTAGGATTTTATAACTTCAAGTATTTCCTGACATCAAACGCATTCACCATGCTGCTGCGGAACACAATCCTCTACAACATCGCATTTATTATCATCAGCGCGACTGTTGCAGTAGGCGGTGCCCTTATGCTCAGCAGCATGAGAAATAAGAGAGGATCAAAGGTCTACCAGACCATGATGTTCCTGCCGTACTTTATGTCATGGGTAGTAGTAAGCTACTTCGTATATGCTCTGCTTACACCGGAGAAAGGATATTTAAACAGCATCCTTACTGCTTTCGGCGTTGATCCGGTGATGTGGTATCAGAGTCCGAAATACTGGCCGTTCATTCTGGTGTTCTTAAACACATGGAAGGGTATGGGTTACGGAATGGTTATCTACCTTGCAAGTATCACAGGAATCGATCCTGCGCTTTACGAGGCAGCGGTAGTGGACGGAGCAACAAAATCCCAGCAGACATGGTACATCACACTGCCGAGCATCAAACCGGTGCTTGTCATGATGCTGATTCTTGACTGCGGTAAAATCTTTAACTCCGACTTCGGTCTGTTCTATCAGGTAACCGGAGGAATTCCACAGTCCCTGTACGAAACCGTATCTACGTTTGATACCTTCGTATACAATGCGATCCAGTCCAATGCGCCGATCGGACAGACAGCGGCTGCATCTTTCTTCCAGTCCATCTGTAGTTGTGCGACGATTCTGATTGCCAACTGGGTGGTAAGTAAGATCGACAGCGACAATACGATTATTTAGGAAGGAGGTAAACAAAGTGAAAAAGAATAATAAAGATGTTATGATGAGCAGCCCTGTGGCGCTGAATCAGATTAAAAAATCAACCAATGCGTTCTTCAACGTGATTTTCTTCGCATTGTCATTGATGTGCGTGATGCCATTGGCCTTTGTTTTCTCCATCTCAATTGCCAGCGAAGAGAGTATCCAGACCAATGGATATCAGTTGATTCCGGATGAATTTTCCAGCGCGGCCTACCAGTTTTTGTGGAATGAGCGTTCCATGATCATCGGAGCGGTAATCATGTCCGTTGTAGTTACCGTGGTCGGTACCATCGTGGCGGTTTCCCTGACAACCAGTATGGGCTACGTGCTTTCCAGAAGAAACTATAAATTGAAAACCTTTTATACATGGCTGGTATTTATCCCGATGATCTTTAACGGCGGTATGCTGGCAGGTTATGTGGTAAATGCAAACATCCTGCATCTGAGAAATACGATCTGGGCTCTGATCCTGCCTCTGGCATGTTCATCCTTTAACGTAACCATCTGCAGAACGTTCTTCAGAACCACCATTCCGGATTCCATCATCGAATCAGCGAAGCTGGACGGAGCGGGACAGTTCAGAATCTTTTCGCAGATCATTCTGCCGATTTCCAAACCGATCATGGCGACCATCGGAATGTTTGCAGCCTTCGGTTACTGGAATGACTGGTTTCAGGCATCCCTGTATATCTCAGATAAAAATCTGCAGACCATGCAGTCCATGCTGAATAAAATTCAGGAAAATATTGAGTATCTGGCAAACAACCCTTACGGCGGAATTTCCCTGCAGCAGTACAAAGCGGCAATGCCGACCGAGTCTGTTCGTATGGCGATTGCGATCATAATCATCGTTCCGATCGCATGTGCATATCCGTTCTTCCAGAAATACTTTATTTCCGGTCTGACCATCGGATCTGTAAAAGAATAATTAAAAAAGCCAAAAAAGGAAAAGGAGATAAATGAAAATGTTAAATGCAAAAAGACTGACAGCAGCAGGCCTTGCAGCAGTGATGACTATGGGAACACTGGCAGGCTGCGGCGGTGACGCAAAAGAAGAAGGAAAAGGCGGAGTTCCGACTCTGAAATGGGTTACCATCGGTAACGGTATGCCGGAAAACTACGATAGCTGGGCAGCAAACGTAAACGCTTATCTGGAAGAAAAAATCGGCATCAACATCGAGATGGAAGTGATTCCTTGGGGTGACTGGGATAAGAGAAGAAGCGTTATCGTAAGTACAAACGAACCCTTCGATATCATTTTCGGCACAGGTATCAACTACACCGCAGACATCAATCTGGGCGCTTACTACGATATCACAGAACTGGTAAAAACAGAAATGCCCGGTCTGAACGAGCTGATGCCGGAAAAATACTGGGAAGCAGTAACCGTAGACGGCAAGATTTACGGCGTACCGACCTACAAAGACAGCTCTCTGTCCAACTACGCAGTATGGGATAAAGAACTGGTAGACGAATACAGTCTGGATATCGAATCCATGACAACTGTAGAATCCCTGACAGAGACTTTCGAAATGCTGAAGGCAGAGAAAAATGATTATCCGGTATATGTAAAAAATGACGGTGTTTACTACATTTTCGACGTATATGACCAGCTCGGTGCAGGAACACAGATTCTGGGTGTAAGATATGACGATCAGGATGCAAGAGTATGCTTCACTTTGGAAGAAGAGGATATCATGTCCGCTCTGAAAACCTTCCATGAATGGAACAAAAAAGGTATCATCAACCCGGATGCTTCCACTCTGAGCGAAGCCAGAGTATACAACATGTGGCGTGTGGCTCAGGGATGGGAATCAGCAGCAATTACTTCATGGGGTCCGTCCATGGGTAAAGATGTAGCAGTTGCAAAAGTTGGCGATACACTGTTATCCAACGAAACAGTACGCGGTTCCATGAACATGATTTCCGCAAACAGCAAATATCCGGAAAAAGCTCTGGAATTCCTTGATTTGCTCAACACAGATACAAAACTGAGAGATATGTTCTTCTACGGTGAAGAAGGCGTGAACTTCGAGTACACTGAGGATAAGAAAGCTCACAAAATCAACTCTGACTGGCCGATGCCGGGATATACTCAGGGAACCTTCTTTACAGTGACTCAGGAAGATGTGGATGAATACGGATGGGATGAAATCAAAGCATTGAATGAACAGGCTGTATCTTCCGTAATGCTGGGATTCACCTTCGACACAACAGAAGTAACAGACAAACTTGCAAACTGCCGTGAAATCTGGCTGCGCTACCGCAGTGAGGTGATGACCGGTGTGCTCGATCCGGAAGTGGCTGTTCCGGAAATCAAGGCAGAACTGATGGCTGCCGGATTCCAAGATGTTATGGATGCAGCGCAGGCTCAGGTAGACGAGTTTATGGCAGGCAAAAAATAAATATAATAAAATAATGAAGCGATACAAGTGATTCAGGAAAAGGATTGTCATAAATTGTGCATACAGCTATTTTATGACAATCTTTTTTCACTTGTTTTGGCTGTAATTTCTCCGGACAGGGATTGCCGTGAGAAAGGTTCCCGTGCTAAAATAGTTGCCAAAAGATTATGAAAATGTGGGTGGAGGACGCAGGAAAGATGAAACGCAAAAAAGCAAAAGGGTTACTGGCGCTGGCTCTATGCGCTTCGCTGGCGGCAGGTCTGCTGTCAGGCTGTAAAAAGGAGAGGGAGACAGATGAAAACGGCGAAGAGACCGCAGAACTGATCTGGTATCAGATCGGCTCCTCCCAGAAGGACGGGGCAGAGGTTCTGGAAAAGGTAAACGAATACACAGAGGAAAAAATCGGTGTGAAGCTGAAGATCATTTATGTGGGCTGGGGAGATTATAACCAGAAAATGAAGACTGTCATCAATACCGGAACCGAGTGGGATCTGTGCTTTACCAGTTCATGGACCAATGACTACCTGCAGAATGCCCAGAAAGGAGCTTTTCTGGAACTGGATGGATATCTGGAAGGAAAAGAGATGGTCGGGAGCATAGATTCCCGTTTCTGGGAGGCTTCCAAGGTGGGAGGGAAAATCTACGGGGTTCCCAGCGAAAAGGAAATCGGAAGCTGTCCCATGTGGGTATTTACCAAAGAATATGTGGATAAATACCAGATTCCGTACGAAGAGATTCATACGCTGGAGGATCTGGAACCATGGCTTCGGTTGATTAAGGAAAAGGAGCCGGGAGTGGTTCCCATGTATGTGACCCAGCACTACACAGCGCCCACCTATATGGACAAAATTCAGGATCCGGTGGGAATTGAGTATGATGATGAGACGCTGACCGTCCGAAATGTATTTGAAACAGAAAAAATGAAGTCTACCCTGAAAACCATGCGCAGATATTATGAAGCCGGCTATATCAATGAAGATGCGGCAATAACCTCTGATGACCCTTCCGTCTGCCGCTTTGTGACAAAGGGGGATGGACAGCCCTATGCAGAAAAAATCTGGGAAAAGGATTTAGGCTATGAAGTGGTGGCCAGCCAGATTATGGATACAAAAATAACCAATGAATCTGCCAGAGGAGCGTTGACTGCGGTTAATAAGAATTCCCGCCATCCCGAAAAGGCGGTGGAACTTCTGAATCTGATCAATACGGATCAGTATCTGCGAAACTTGTTAAACTATGGAATCGAAGGCGTACACTGGACAAAAAAAGCGGTTTCGGAGGAGGAAAAAAAGAAGGCAGAGGGGAAAGATTATATCTATAACAGCAAAGCAGTCATTGACCCGGAGGCTGGAAGCGATTATTCTGTATTCTACTGGGTGCAGGGAGGACTGTTCAACACCTATGTACCGGAGAATGAGCCTCTGGATAAGTGGAATACCTTTCAGGAGTTTAACGATGCATCGGAGGCGGTACCTTCTTTCGGATTCGACTTTGATCTGGAGCCGGTAAGCGCACAGGCGGCAGATTTCAGAAATGTTTTGGATGAATTCGGAAAAGCGCTGTATACAGGAAGCGTGGATCCGGACAAATATCTGCCCAAGCTTGAAAAGAAGCTGAAGGAGGCAGGAATACAGGATGTGATTGACGAGATGCAGCGGCAGATTGATGATTGGAAGTCGGAGTGAAGAAAAAATACGGAGAGTCTTTCGGGGCTGTCCGTATTTTCATGCAACAAAATCACAAGAAACAGAAACAAATCGAATAGGAATTTCGGTAAAAATCTCCTATAATAGAGTCATCAAAAGGTAACGCAAGGAGGATGCGAGAAGATGAAAATTACTTTTATGGGAGCTGGCAGCACCGTATTTGCCAGAAACGTATTAGGAGACTGTATGTGTACACCGGCGCTTTGTGAGGCTGAAATCGCATTATATGACATTGATGAGAAACGTCTGGCAGATTCAGAGATCATTCTCAGCGCCATCAACCGCAATGTAAATGAAGGACGTTCCGTGATCCGTACCTATCTGGGCGTGGAGAACAGAAAAGACGCACTCCGTGATGCAGATTTCGTTGTAAATGCCATTCAGGTGGGCGGCTATGAGCCATGTACCGTAACAGACTTTGAAATTCCGAAAAAATACGGCCTTCGCCAGACAATTGCCGACACACTGGGAATCGGTGGAATTATGAGAGCACTTCGTACCATTCCGGTAATGGAAGAGTTCGCAAGAGATATGGAAGAGGTTTGTCCGAATACCTTATTCTTAAACTATACAAACCCCATGGCTATGCTGACAGGCTACATGCAGCGCTATACAAAGATCCGTACCGTTGGTCTGTGCCACAGCGTACAGGTTTGTTCCGAGGGACTGCTGAAGAAGCTGGGAATGGAAGACAAGCTGGAAGGCAGAAGAGAGACCATCGCCGGAATCAACCACATGGGATGGCTTCTGGATATCCGTGATAAAGACGGAAATGACCTGTATCCGGAAATCCGTGAAAAAGCTGCAAAGAAAAATGCAGAAGAAAAACACGATGATATGGTTCGTTTCGAGTACATCAAACATCTGGGACATTACTGCACAGAATCCAGTGAGCACAATGCAGAGTACAACCCGCTGTTCATCAAATCCAAATATCCGGAGATGATCGAAAAATATAACATTCCGTTGGATGAATATCCCCGCAGATGTGTGAACCAGATTGAAGGCTGGGAAAAAGAAAGAGAAGATATCCTGAAAGACGGAAAAATCACTCACGAGCGTTCCAAAGAATATGCATCCTATATTATGGAAGCAGTTGTAACAGGAAATCCATATAAGATCGGCGGAAACGTGCTGAATCAGGGACTGATCGAAAACCTTCCGGCAGATGCATGTGTAGAAGTACCGTGTATGATCGATGCCAACGGCGTAAATCCATGTAAAGTAGGAAGACTTCCGGTACAGCTTGCAGCAATGAACATGACCAACATCAACGTACAGCTTTTGACCATTGAAGCGGCTGCTACCAGAGATAAAGAAAAAATTTATCAGGCAGCAATGTTGGATCCTCATACAGCAGCAGAACTGAATATTGATGATATCAAAGCAATGTGCGACGAGATGATTGAAGCTCACGGCGATTATATGAAAATGTACAAATAAAAAAGAAAACGGGGAACCGGGAAATATCCGGTGCCTCGTTTCTTTTTTTTAGGAAACCAAAGATTATTTTGATGCAGAGGTCTGACCCAGAGCTTTCTTTTTCCAGCCGCCGCGGATATAAAAGAGCCATGTGATAACTGCTCCGATAACCCATGAGCACAAAAGGGAAATCCAGATGCACTGGTATGCCCCGTTTGGAAGCTCCGGTGTTCGGGTCATGTAGGAAATTCCATAGGCCAGAGGAACGCGGATGGCAACGGTGGTGATCAGGGAAATCCACATGGGGGTCATGGTATCGCCGGCGCCCCGCATAACGCCGGAGAGACACTGGGTTACCGCCATGGCAATGTAGCCGGCGGCAAGGATTTTCATCATATTTGCACTTAAAGTCACCAGCTCCGAAGTCTCTGTGAAGATACCCATCAGAGATTTTCCGAAGATCAGAAGCAGTCCGGTGATGGCTGCGGAGATTCCCATGGCAATCAGGGTACCCTGATGACATCCCTTTTCCACCCGGTCATAACGGCGGGCGCCAACGTTTTGTCCCGCATAGGTGGTCATGGCAGTTCCGAAGGAAAAATTCGGCATCATGGCAAATCCGTCCACACGCATGATGATAACGTTTGCGGCAATTACCAGTTCCCCGAAGCTGTTGGTCAGGGACTGAACGATGATCATAGCCATGGAGAAGATTGCCTGTGTGAGACCAGACGGAAGTCCCAGACGAATGATGGTCAGGGTGTGGCGTCCGGAGATTTTCAGGTATTTAAGCTTCAAATCAAAAATCTGCTGCATCCGGCAAAGCTTGATGATACATAAGATACCGGAAACCGCCTGCGCGATCACCGTGGCAAGAGCAACTCCGGCAACTCCCATATCCAGTCCGGCAACGAACCAGAGATCCAGAACAATATTGATCACGGTAGCTACCAAAAGATAAACCAGCGCGGAGATGGAATCCCCGAGACCCCTTAAAATACCGCAGAGGATATTGTAATAGGCTACTCCGGCGCTTCCCAGAAGCAGGATCATCAGATAGGAAGTACACCAGTCGATGATGCTTTCAGGGGTGTTCAAAAGTTCCAGAAGGGGCCGGACTCCTAAGGAACCCACAATCATAATTATAATGGTGGCAATGGCCGTAAGGGTAATACAGTTTCCGATGGTCCGGGAAAGCTCCTCTCTTTCTTTGGCTCCGAAATACTGGGAAACCATAACGCCGGCTCCCACAGAGATTCCCATAAATAAAACAAGAAGCAGGTTCAGAATCGGTCCTGCGGAACCAACGGCGGCGAGGGCATTATCCCCCACATACTTTCCTACCACGATACTGTCTACCGTGTTGTAAAGCTGCTGCGCGATATTTCCGATCAGCATGGGGATGGTAAAAATCAGAATTTTCTCCCAAGGTTTTCCCTCAGTCATGTCGGAAGGGGCGAACAGTTGTTTTAATGTCATGAAACATCACTCTCCTCTCTTTCTTCCGATTATTTTACCATGAAAAGAAAAAAAAAGCTATTCCCTTCATTTTTTTGTAGCATTTTGCAGAGGACTCGGTTATAATGTAGGATGGTAATGTGATAGCTCCACTTTTATAGTGGGTTAAATTCATACGGAACAGGAGAAAGCTATGAGCAAAAGAAATGATATTCACAAAGTATTAATTATCGGTTCAGGTCCGATTATTATCGGTCAGGCATGTGAGTTCGACTATTCAGGCACACAGGCGTGTAAAGCCCTGCGTCAGCTCGGATATGAGATCGTTTTGGTAAATTCCAATCCGGCTACGATCATGACAGACCCCGGAACCGCAGATGTTACTTATATTGAACCATTAAATGTGGAACGTCTGGAGCAGATTATTGCGAAAGAACGTCCCGATGCTGTTTTGCCGAACCTGGGAGGACAGTCCGGTTTGAACCTGTGCTCTGAACTGGCAGAAGCAGGAATACTGGACAAATACAATGTAAAAGTTATCGGTGTTCAGATTGACGCCATTGAGCGCGGTGAAGACCGTATCGAATTTAAGAAAACTATGGACCGGCTGGGAATCGAGATGGCGAGAAGTGAAGTTGCCTACACGGTGGATGAGGCTCTTGCCATTGCTGACAAACTGGGATATCCGGTGGTACTGCGTCCCGCTTACACCATGGGCGGCGAAGGCGGCGGTCTGGTATATAATGTAGAAGAACTGAAAACAGTCTGCGCCAGAGGCCTTCAGGCAAGTATGGTAGGACAGGTTCTGGTAGAAGAGTCTATTCTTGGATGGGAAGAGCTGGAAGTAGAGGTTGTCCGCGACTCCAAAAACAACATGATTACCGTATGTATGATTGAAAATATCGATCCGATCGGTGTTCATACCGGTGACTCCTTCTGTTCAGCTCCGATGCTGACCATCGCTGAGGATGTGCAGAAGGAACTGCAGCGTCAGGCACACAGAATCGTGGAAGAGGTTCAGGTTATCGGCGGAACAAACGTACAGTTTGCTCATGATCCTAAGAGCGGAAGAATCATCGTTATCGAGATCAATCCGAGAACTTCCCGTTCTTCAGCCCTTGCAAGTAAAGCGACAGGATTCCCCATCGCTCTGGTATCCGCAATGCTGGCAGCAGGACTGAATCTGGATGAGATTCCATGCGGAAAATACGGAACTCTGGACAAATACGTTCCGGACGGAGATTACATCGTAATCAAATTTGCCCGCTGGGCATTTGAAAAATTCAAGGGCGTTGAGGATAAGCTGGGAACCCAGATGCGCGCCGTTGGTGAAGTCATGAGTATCGGTAAGACCTACAAAGAGGCTTTCCAGAAAGCAATCCGAAGTCTGGAAATCGGTCAGTACGGTCTGGGATACGCAAAAGACTATAACGAAAAGACAAAAGAAGAGCTCTTGAAGCTTCTGGTTACACCTACCAGCCAGAGACATTTTGTAATGTACGAGGCGCTGAGAAAAGGTGCATCCGTAGAAGAAATCGAAGCTCTGACAAAAGTGAAACCGTACTTCATCGAACAGATGAAAGAACTGGTAGAGGAAGAAGAAGCTCTGATGGAGAAAAAAGGAGAGCTTCCGGCAGCAGATGTGCTGAAACAGGCAAAACTGGACGGATTCTCCGATAAATATCTGAGTCAGATTCTGAACGTGACGGAGGAAGAAATCCGTAACGAAAGAATCAGCCATGGAATCGAAGAAGCATGGGAGAAGGTTCATGTAAGCGGAACCGAGGACAAGGCTTATTATTACTCCACCTACCATGTAAAAGACGAGAGCACTGCAAGCAGCAATAAAAACAAAATCATGATTCTGGGCGGCGGTCCAAACCGTATCGGTCAGGGTATCGAATTCGATTACTGCTGCGTACATGCCGCACAGGCGCTGAAAAAAGCAGGCTTTGAGACCATCATCGTAAACTGTAACCCGGAAACGGTATCTACAGACTACGATACCTCCGATAAGCTGTACTTTGAACCGCTGACTCTGGAAGATGTACTTTCTATCTATAAGAAGGAAAATCCTCTGGGTGTGATCGCTCAGTTCGGCGGACAGACTCCTCTGAATCTGTCTGCAGATCTGGAAAAATACGGCGTGAAGATTCTGGGTACTCCTCCGTCTGTCATCGATATGGCAGAGGACAGAGATCTGTTCCGCGCAATGATGGATAAGCTGGAGATTCCGATGCCGGAAGCAGGTATGGCTGTCAATGTTGAGGAAGCTCTGGAAATCGCTGAGAGAATCGGTTATCCGGTTATGGTTCGTCCTTCCTACGTTCTCGGCGGACGGGGAATGGAAGTGGTATACGATCCGGAAAAACTGAAAATTTATATGGAAGCGGCAGAAGGTGTAACACCTGACCGTCCGATCCTCATCGACCGTTTCCTGCGTCATGCGCTGGAATGCGAAGCAGATGCCATCAGTGACGGCGAATTTGCATACGTTCCGGCAGTTATGGAACATATTGAGCTTGCGGGCGTACATTCCGGTGACTCCGCATGTATCATTCCTTCCAAACATATTTCAGAAGAAAACCTGAAAACCATTAAGGAATATACAAAGAAAATCGCAGAAGAAATGCATGTACGCGGTCTGATGAACATGCAGTATGCTATTGAAGACGGTGTGGTTTATGTGCTGGAAGCCAACCCGAGAGCATCCAGAACCGTGCCGCTGGTATCAAAAGTATGTAACATTTCCATGGTACCGCTGGCTACAGAGATCATTACCTCTGAGTTTACAGGAAAAGATTCACCGCTGAAAACGCTGGAAGAGAAGAAGATTCCTCATTACGGAGTAAAAGAGGCCGTATTCCCATTCAATATGTTCCCGGAGGTTGACCCGCTTCTGGGACCGGAGATGCGTTCCACAGGAGAGGTTCTGGGACTGGCAAATACAGTGGGAGAGGCTTTCTTTAAAGCGCAGGAGGCAACAAAGAGTAAACTGCCTCTGACAGGAACCGTGCTGATCAGTGTCAGCGACAAGGATAAAGGCGAGGTTGTGGAAATTGCAAGACATTATCACGAAGCAGGCTTCCACATCATTGCTACCGGACATACCAAAGATATGATTGAAGCGGCTGGTATTCCGGCTGAGAGAATCTGCAAGATAGATGAGGGCCGTCCGAATATTTACGATATCATCACAAACGGTAAAGTTGATCTGGTTATCAACACACCGAAGGGAGATGAACCGGGTTCTGATGACAGCTATGTAAGAAAAGCCTGCATCAAGAGCCGTGTACCGTATATCACAACCATGGCAGCAGCTCTGGCAAGCGCACACGGTATTCTGACCATTCAGAAACAGGAAATCAAAGATGTGGTATCTCTGCAGGAACTGCACAGCCATATTCAGTAAAATAATTTCCTGAAGCATTACGATTCACGAAAGAGAAACAGGCGGCTATGAAAATGGCCGCCTGTGCCTGTTTCCGACGAAAAAGACCAGGATAATAAAAAATAAGGAGCGAAAAAAATGAGACGATATAAAATAACAGCAGCAGCCCTTGCTCTGGGACTTATGGTATTCCTTGGAGGATGCACAAGCCAGAAGGCAGAAGAAGAAAAAAAGACAGAGCAGGAAAGTACAGCGGAAAATACCGCAGGAAATGACGGGGAAAAACAGGAGGATCTGCTTTCCGGCAAACATCATGTGGAGATTCAGGTAAAGGATTACGGAACCATCAAGGCGGAACTGGATGCGGACACGGCGCCGATCACCGTGACAAATTTCGTAAATCTTGCAGAGGAGGGCTTCTATGACGGACTGACCTTTCACCGGATTGTCAGCGGTTTTATGATTCAGGGAGGGGATCCTCTGGGAAATGGAACGGGCGGTTCCGAGGAAACCATCAAGGGTGAATTTTCAAATAATGGTGTGGAAAATGATTTGGCCCATACAAGAGGAGTGCTTTCCATGGCGCGTTCTCAGGATCCGGACAGCGCCAGCTCCCAGTTTTTCATCATGCATCAGGATGCCCCTCATCTGGATGGGGAGTATGCGGCATTCGGACAGGTGACAGAAGGGATAGAGATCGTAGACAAAATCTGTGAGGAGATTCAGCCTGTGGACATGAGAAGCGGACTTGTGGCAGCAGAAGAGCAGCCGGTGATCGAAAGCATAAAGGTGGTGGATTAAATGATGGAGATGAAGGAATTTCAGGAAAAACTGAAACAGATTCTGGAGAAGGCAGAAGCCGGAGGAAAGAATCTGAAACAGGAAGAGATTCTTCAGGTTTTCGGAATGAACCAGCTTTCCACCCAGCAGCTTCAGAGTTTGTATGAATATCTGAGAATTCAGGGAATCCGTATCGAGGGCGTGGATTTGCAGAAGCTGGATATAGAAAAGGAGATCGGGGACAGGGATACCGGAAAGGATGAGCAGGAGAAAGAACTTCCCCTGTCACCGGAGGATCAGGCGTGTCTGCAGGAATATGAAGCATACCAAAAGAGCCTGCCGAAGGAGAGGGAAGGAGAGCGGGAGGAGCTTCTCAGGGAACTGTCACAGGGAAATCCGGCGGTTTTAGAACGGCTGTCCCAGCTTTATCTGCCGGAAATCATGCAGTATGCCAGAGAATTGCGGAAGGAAAACCTGTTTCTGGAAGATTTGATTCAGGAAGGAAATATGGCGCTGCTCACCCTGTCAAGAGAAGAAATTCCACAAAATCAGGCGGATTTCTGGGTAAGAAAACAGCTTAGGACAGGTATCGAAAGCTGGGTAAGAGAGCAGACGGAGCAGAAGCTGCAGGATGAGTATCTGGTAGAAAAGGTGCGGAAGCTGGAAGCAGCCATCAAGGAGCTTTCCGATGAGGAGGAAAACAAATTCAGCGTGGAAGAGCTGTCTGCTTTTCTGGATATGGAAGAAGAGGAGATCCGCGCGGTGCTCAGCCTCACCAGCGAAGGGGCCGAGGATGGGAAGGAAGCGTAAGAAAATATAAGAGAACGTGAGGACTTATAAGAACGTCAGGAAGGAGCGGCGTATGAAGAGCGGAAAGAGAAAGAAACAGATTCTTCTGGGAATACTGGCAGGGGGTATTGCGGCAGTGATCTGCCTGCTGGCAGGCATTTGGTTTCTGGTGAGCAGGAAGCCGGAGAAAACACCTCCTGCTCAACTTCTGACAGCCTATTTCCAATGCCTTGAGCAGAAGGATTACGAGGGAATGTACCGCCAGCTTTCCATGACCAGCCGGGAGGCGATTTCCGAGGAAGAATTCATTCAGAGAAATCAGAAGATTTACGAGGGAATCGAGGCAGGACAATTCCGGTTAGAGGTGGATGAGGAAAACATCCAAGGGGAGCAGAAGGTGGAAGTGCCTTATACCCTGACCATGGAGACGCTGGCAGGAACCATAACCTGTACATGGAGAGCCGTCTATGTGGAGGAAGAAGAGAGCTATGCCCTGAACTGGTCCCATCCCATGATCTTTCCGAATCTGGGTGAGGACGACAAGGTGGACATCACCCGGGATGAGGCCCAGCGGGGAAATATTTACGACAGAAACGGCGTGCTTTTGGCAGGTGAGCAGCTCGCCTCTTCCGTGGGGCTGGTTCCGGGAAAGATGCAGGAGGACAGCGCACAGGATATGGAAACGCTGGCTCAGCTTCTGGGAATGTCTGTGGAGACCATTCAGAAAAAACTGGAGGCTTCTTGGGTGACGGAGGAAACCTTCGTTCCGGTCAAAACCATAGAAAGGGTGGATGAGCTGGAGCTGAAAAAGGAGAATCCTTCGGAGGAGATGGTACAGCTTCAAAATCTTCAGAATCAGCTCCTTACAATTCCCGGAGTTATGATTTCCGATACAGAGGTCAGGGGGTATCCCTTAAAGAAAGCGGCAGCCCATCTGATCGGCTACGTTCAGCCGATCACGGCGGAAGAGCTGGAAGAGCACGCAGGGGAGGGCTACAGCACCGCCAGCCGGATCGGAAAAAGCGGACTGGAGAAGCTTTACGAGGAACAGCTCAGGGGCACCAATGGTTGGAAAATCTCCATTTTGAATAAAGATGGAGAGGAAAAAGAGATTCTGGCGGTAAAAACACGGGTGGATGGGAAAGACCTGACGCTGACCATAGACGCCCATTTACAGAAGATGATTTATGAACAATTTGCCAAGGATCAGAGCACTACGGCGGCAATCAATCCGAAAACCGGGGAGGTTCTGGCGCTTTTGTCTACGCCTGCTTACGATGACAATGCGTTTGTCCGGGGAATGACGCAGGGAGAATGGGATGAAATAAACAGTGACGAAACCATGCCTTTGCAGAACCGTTTCAAGGCAGCTTGGTGTCCCGGCTCCTCTATGAAACCGCTGATTGCAGCCATCGGTCTGACTACGGGAAAACTGGATGCCGAGGAGGATCTGGGACAGGAAGGACTGAGCTGGCAGAAGGATGAAAGCTGGGGAGACTATTATGTGACCACTCTTCACGAATATCAGGGAGCACAGATGGAAAATGCCCTGATCTATTCCGACAATATTTACTTTGCAAAAGCGGCGCTGAAGATTGGAGGAGATACGCTGGCAGAGCAATTGGAAGGGCTGGGATTTAAAGAGGAGCTTTCCTTTGATTTCGGTCTGACACCGTCCGGCTACAGCAACGAAGAGGGCTTTGCTTCGGAAATTCAGTTGGCGGATTCCGGCTACGGACAGGGACAGATGCTGGTAAATCCCTTGCATATGGCATCCATGTACTCCGCTATTTACAATAAAGGAAATATGATTGCACCGTTTCTTGTCCTTGAGGATGGTCAAAATCCTTCCTTCTGGAAAGAAGGGGTATTTACCCCGGAGGCGGCTTCTCAGGTGGAAAATATGATGGTGCAGATCATTGAAAATGAAAACGGCACGGGTTACGGCGGAAGAATCGAAGGTGTAACTTTGGCAGGAAAGACCGGAACGGCGGAACTGAAAATGTCCAAGGAGGACACGGAAGGGACAGAACTGGGCTGGTTTAACGTGTATACCGTGGGTGAAGAAAATCCGATTCTGTTTGTCAGCATGGTGGAAGATGTGAAAGGACGGGGCGGAAGCGGATATGTGGTGGATAAGATTCATCAGGTGATGACGGATTATCTTCTTCCAAGATAAAGCCTCCGGCGGATTACAGAGTGGCTCAGAGGTGAAAAGTGAAGAGAGAAATACGGGCGGCAGCTTCTTTTGGATGGAGGCTGCCGTTTGTTATGTGTATTGAAAAAATGAAATAAAGGTCTTGACAGAAAAAGGTATTCCGGTTTATAATTTCAATATACCCCATGGGGGTATAAGAAAAAATATAGAGAGGAGACCTTTTTAGTATGAAAAAAGAATGTTATGATATAACAGGTATGACCTGTGCATCCTGTTCGGCAGCAGTGGAGCGTGTGACCCGAAAACTGGAAGGCGTGGCGGAGAGCAATGTGAATCTGGCTACCAATAAAATGACGATTTCTTATGACGAAACGATTCTAAAGCCGGAAGATATTATCCGAAAGGTGGAGAAAGCCGGGTTTGGCGCTTCTCTGGAACAGAAAAAAGAAAAAGAACAGGAAAAAGAGGAGAAACTGGAACGGGAAGAAGCGTTGCATAAGATTCGCCGCAGGGTAATCGGAAGCATCATTTTTGCGGTGCCGCTTCTGTATATTTCCATGGGACATATGCTTCCCTTTAAGCTTCCTCTGCCGGATGTGCTCAGCATGGAAACCCATCCCATGAACCATGCGCTGGCTCAGCTTTTTCTGACACTGGTGGTTTTGATTTTCGGAAGGAAATTTTATATCGTTGGACTGAAGACCCTGTTTCACGGGCATCCGAATATGGATTCTCTGGTAGCAATCGGTACAGGAAGCGCATTTTTATACAGTCTGGTGATGACGGTAAAGATTCCTTCGGATGCTCATGCGGTGCATTCTCTGTACTATGAATCGGCGGCGGTGGTTGTGACACTGGTCATGCTGGGAAAATATTTTGAGAGCAAGAGCAAGGGAAAGACCTCGGAGGCAATCCGGAAACTGATGGAACTGGCGCCGGATACGGCGGTTCGTCTGGTAAACGGACGGGAAGAGGAAGTCCGGGTGGAGGAAATTCGAAAAGGCGATATTCTTCTGGTCCGTCCCGGAAGCAAGATACCCCTAGATGGTATCGTGAAGAAGGGGGTCAGCAGTGTGGATGAGTCCATGCTGACTGGAGAGAGTATTCCGGTGGAAAAAGAGCCGGGAGCGGAAATTATCGGCGGAAGCATGAACTACAACGGCGCGCTGGAGATGGAAGTTACCCATACGGGAAGTGATACTACTCTGGCGAAGATTATCAAACTGATGGAGGATGCACAGGGAAGGAAAGCGCCGATTTCCAAGATGGCGGATGTGGTGGCAGGATATTTTGTACCGGCTGTGCTGGTGATTGCTGTTCTGGCGGCTGTGATTTGGGCGGCAACAGGACATCCGATTGGATTTGTGCTGAAGATCTTTGTATCGGTGCTGGTAATTGCCTGTCCGTGTGCCTTGGGACTGGCAACACCGACGGCTATTATGGTGGGAACCGGACTGGGAGCCAGCCATGGTATCTTGATCAAGAGCGGTGAGGCGCTGGAAACCACCCACAAGGCGCAGGCGGTAGTTCTGGACAAAACCGGAACAGTGACGGAAGGAAAACCGAAAGTGATTCAGGTCATCAGCAGGACGCTTTCAGAAAAAGAACTGCTTCGGGCAGCGGGAGCATGTGAGGTTTCCTCGGAGCATCCGCTGGGTAAGGCGATCGTGGAAGCAGCCCGGGAAGCAGGGGAAGAACTTCCGGTTTGTGAAAGCTTTACCAGCATTACCGGACAGGGAATCCGGGCAAATATGGAGGGAAGAGAATTCTGGATCGGAAATGCCAGACTGATGGAGGAACACAAATTTTCCTACGGAGAGCTTTCAAGAGAGGCGGAAGAGATTGCCGCAAAAGGCCAGACACCGATGTTTGTGGTGATGGATGGCGAGCTGGAAGGTATTATCAGTGTGGCGGATACCATCAAGGCCACCAGCCGGGAGGCAATCGACAAGATGAAAAAAGCAGGAATGAAGGTTTACATGCTCACAGGTGATAACCGGAGAACGGCGGAATATATCGGAAAACAGGTTCACGCCGATGAAGTGATTGCAGAGGTTCTTCCGCAGGACAAGGCGGCTGTGGTACAAAAGCTTCAGCAGGAAGGAAAGACGGTGCTGATGGTGGGAGACGGTATCAACGATGCTCCGGCTCTGGCGCAGGCGGACATCGGAGTGGCGATCGGAAGCGGAAGTGATATCGCTATGGAGTCCAGTGATGTGGTGCTGATGCGGTCCGATCTGGAAGATGTGTACCGTGCGGTGAAATTGTCCAGAGCAACAATCCGGAATATTAAGGAAAATCTGTTTTGGGCGTTTGCATTTAATACCTGTGGAATTCCGGTGGCGGCAGGACTGCTGTATGCATTTGGCGGCCCGCTGTTGAATCCGATGATTGCGGGGCTGGCGATGTCGTTTAGTTCGGTGTTTGTGGTGAGCAATGCGCTGAGACTTAGAAGGCTGAAACTGTAGAGCAACGGCATAGAAAATTTGTCCGGGAATTGCAAACACAAGCGAATCCCGGGATACACGGGAAACACTTGTGGAATGGGATCAGGATGCTGAGAGAAACATGATTTTGCAGAAGGAGGATACAGGGATGAGTGAAACCTGTGAAAAATGCTGCAGCGAATGTAAGCATAAGGTGCGGGACGAAAAGGAATACAAGGATCTGATTCACCGGCTGAACCGGATTGAAGGTCAGATCCGGGGAGTGAAGGGAATGGTGGAGGATGACAGGTATTGTGTTGACATCCTGACACAGGTCTCTGCGATTCAGTCCGCTCTGAACAGCTTTAATAAGAATCTGCTGGCGAATCATATTAAGTCCTGCGTGGTGAAGGATATTCAGGCGGGGAATGAGGAAGCGGTGGACGAGCTTTGCGGGACAATTCAGAAATTGATGAAATGAAACAAAATTGCGAAGGGCTGAGGGACAGCAAAAAGCAAGAAGACTGGCTGAGTACCATCGGGACAGGCGATGGGTTGGCATAAAAGGGAAGCCCGCCGGCTTGGACAGCGGGGATTTTCCCTAAAAGAAAAAATAAATGAGAAGAAAAGGAGAAATGAAAGATGGCAACAGTTTTGAAAGCGGAAGATATGCATTGTGAGAAATGTGTGGAGAGAATCACGAAAGGGCTGACAGCAGCAGGAGTGGATTTTTCAGTGTCACTGGCGGATAAGACGGTTACGGTGGATGGATGTGAGAAATGTGTTGCGACGGCTAAGGAAGTGATGGATGATTTGGGGTTCGATGTTGTTGAGGTGTGATGGCGGGGTGGTGGCCGGTATGGGGCGGACTTTGCATTTGGTCCGGCTCCGGCAGCTTCGGGCAGTAAGAATCTCTAAATGAAAAAACGGCGTACAGTCGTGGAATCAGGGCAATTCGGCAAGAAATCTTGAAAAGATTTCTCACCTCAGTGCCCTTTAAATCCGGGTTTTGTGAACCCGGATTTATCCACAACTGTACGCCGTTTTTTCATTAAGTGATTCTAACAGCCCTCCGTATGCCGGAGCCGGACCAAATGCAAAGTCCTGACCGTGTCGGCGGGAGGGACGCCATTCCACCTGCGGTGGTCGGCTGGGAGGGTGGCGGACGGGAAGTTATTATTCAGTTGTCTGTTGCGTTTGGAAGAATGAAGCTTGAAAGGCTGAATAGGTACGCTGGGAAGAAAGAATTTTGTTGACAATGTGATGGATTGAAATTATAATGAACGTTGTTCATGTTGGAAGGGGGAGATTATTTTGAATTTTGTTTTTGGGAATGTGTAAGAATTTAGATGGATGTGAATTTTGTGAAATAGGTGTGGATTAAGTGGGAGTTGATTGATAATTGTTTGTAGAGGTGATGATGTGAATAGGATTGTAACTTCTAAAAAAGAAATATTAGATGCCAGCAGGGAACTGATGAAAGAGAAAGGGTGGGCAGCGATTAATATTCGCGCTGTGGCTGCTTACTGTGGTGTTTCTGTTGGTTCAATATATAATTATTTTAATTCAAAATCGGAGTTGGTTAGTGCTGTTGTGGAAAGTGTTTGGCAGGAAATTTTTTATCATTCCGAAGACGAGGAGATATTTGAAAATGTTATGAGCTGTATTTCATGGATTTATAAGAGGATGGAATATGGACAGAAACAGTTTCCCGGTTTTTTTACGCTGCACTCTTTGGGGTTTATGAGTGATGAAAAAGCGGATGGGAAGAAGCAGATGCAGCGAACATGGGAACATATTTTTAATGGTTTATGTTCAGTTCTAAAACACGATACGAATATTCGCTCAGATGCTTTTGATGATAAATTTACAACTGAGAAATTTGCAGATATTCTTTTTTCATTAATGATGACCGCTTTAGTGCGGCAGGATTATGATCCTTCTTCTGCACTAATTATTGCGCAGAGGATACTGTACTAAAAATTGTGGAATTTTTTTAGACAGTAAAATGAACGGTGTTCAGATGGAGGGGATTTCTCTCGACAAATGTGAAAAACTATTTCAGAGCTATCTGCTTTTAATATATAGTAAAAAATTTATTAGGTAATTGCGAAACAAGTTCGCAATTCTGATTGAAAACAGGGTAAGAATCCTGCCATGCAGGATTCTTGAGGTGGGAAGTGGAAATCGCTTGTTTA
>JAHAFI010000036.1 GCA_018374355.1 Clostridiales bacterium | reverse complement strand
AGCTCAGTCGGTAGAGCATGCGGCTGTTAACCGCAGTGTCGTTGGTTCGAGTCCAACTGGGGGAGCTTTTTTAAGAATAAGGCTCCTTGGTCAAGCGGTCAAGACATCGCCCTTTCACGGCGGTAACACGGGTTCGATTCCCGTAGGAGTCATTTGGTAGCAACCTGATTTTGAGGTGCATCAAGCCGATGTGGCTCAATTGGCAGAGCAGCTGATTTGTAATCAGCAGGTTATCGGTTCGAGTCCGATCATCGGCTTTCATCTTCGAGGAAGATGATTTTGGACCTTTAGCTCAGTTGGTTAGAGCAACCGGCTCATAACCGGTCGGTCCCGGGTTCGAGTCCCCGAAGGTCCATTTTTCGGTTGCTATTCAAATTTATATGGCCTAGTGGCTCAGTTGGTTAGAGCGCCGCCCTGTCACGGCGGAGGTCGAGGGTTCGAGTCCCTTCTGGGTCGTTTATGAAGATAACTCTTCATAAATAATAAAAATTATGGGATCTTAGCTCAGCTGGGAGAGCATCTGCCTTACAAGCAGAGGGTCACAGGTTCGAGCCCTGTAGGTCCCATTTTTTTTGTCTGAAAACATAAACAGAATATGCCGCAGTGGCGGAACAGGCAGACGCACAGGACTTAAAATCCTGCGAGGGTTAAACTTCGTACCAGTTCGATTCTGGTCTGCGGCAGTATAACAGATGCTTCAAATGCTTATTTTATAGGCGTTTGGGGCATTTTTTCTTTGTTATGACAGTTGTACATGTTTGTACGCTTCCTACATTTTATAGACCACATACCCATTAGCGATTCTTTGTAAACGATAGGCAATCCCGAGACATACGAGCGCCGCACTGCATGAACTGCAGTGTATGTGCATGTTTCTGTAATTATGAAGAACAGAGTCTTGAATAGTTACAAAATTTTTATAAAAATGGAGGAAGGTGAATGATTTTCGGATCATTACACCTTCCTCCATTTTGTTGGAATTTCTATAAATTTTTGTCAAATTTTATCTGGAAGCATCAATATAATCGATCAGAATCCCGACGCTCTTCTCAACTCCCGGTTTGCTGCTGTTCATACAGAGATCATAGTTTCGGGAATCGCCCCATTTGTTTTCGCAGTGACTGTTATGGTAAGTCTTTCTCTTCTTATCTTTTTTTCTCATAAGATCCAGAGCTTCTTTTTCAGAAAGATGATAAAGATCCATGATCCGCGCTGCCTTGCATTTCAGATTTCCCGTAACAAAGATGGAAACCATACAGGGATAGTCTTTTAAAACCGTCTCCGAGCATCGTCCCACAACTACGAAGGATTCTCCGGCTTCGGCCTTCTCCTTTAAGAAGGAAAACTGCAGATTTGCCACATTTACATGCGGGGAGCTGTTCATGCCGTTTACGCTCCGGTAAAGCAGTTTGTTCCATCGTACCTCATCGAACTCCTCCAGAGCCGTACCGTTTACATTGTGTTTTTTTGCAATTTCGTCCAGCAGATTGTGATCGTATAACGGTATTTGGTAGTGCTCTGCCAGCTTCTGGGCAATTTCATGCCCGGCGCTTCCAAACTCTCTTCCAACAGATATAATTAATTGGTTCATGTTGTTACCTCCCATTTATAAGTATCGAACAAAAATCATTACCATGGAGATGATCATTACAATAACCGTGGCAGGAACCATGACCTTGCAGTATTTTCCCCATTTGATGATGTGTCCCTGTTTGGCTGCTGTTGCAATACCGACCACATTTGCAGAGGCTCCGATCGGAGTTGCGCTTCCGCCGATATCAGTTCCCATAGCCAGAGACCATGCAAGAAGGGATAAATCCACACCTTGGGTAGCTGCGAGGCTGTTGATGACCGGAATCATGGTTGCGGCAAAAGGAATATTGTCGATAAACGCGCTGGCAATAGCGGAAACCCATAAGATAATAGCAACCATCAGATAAATATTTCCGCCGCTGACCTTGCCGATAAACTCAGCCAGCAGTTTTAAAATTCCTGTCTGTTCCAGACCGCCTACTACGATAAACAGCCCGATAAAGAACAAGAGCGTCTTGTAGTCCACTTTTTTCAGCAGAAGCAGCGCATTTTTCCATGAGGTAATCAGAGTTATAATTCCGATAAATGCGCCGATGAAGGCTACGGTCAGACCGGTCTGGGCATGAGTAACCAGAAGAACTACGGCACAGAGGAAAATCACACAGCTTACTGCAAATCCTGCTTTACTTTGAATGGCTTCGGAGGGTTCCGGGTAAACCTGCGGCGCATGAGCACCTGCAGCACTCTGGGTTAATTCTTTTCTGAAAGCAAAGTAAAAATAAAGTACGATTGCCACCAGAGAGACGATAGCGATCACCCCGGTATTCTGTACAAAATCAGAGAAAGAGTAGCCAAGGGATGTACCGATAATAATGTTCGGCGGATCTCCGCACATAGTAGCGGAACCACCAAGGTTTGCACAGAAGATTTCTGCCAGTATGACAGGAACAGGATTGATCTTCAAAAGCTGAGCCAGCTCGATGGTCACAGCCGCAAGAAACAGAATAACGGTGATACTGTCAATAAACATGGACAGTACAAAGGATAACACCATAAAGGTAATGAAAAGCGGAATGATCTGATAGCGGACCAGTTTCGCAAGCCACATACACAGCCAGCGGAAAAATCCCACATGAGCCATTCCTTCTACCATAATCATCATACCAGAAATAAACACGATTGTCTCCCAGTTTATACCACTGGATACCGCTCCGCTTTCGCCGGAGGCAATCCAGAAATCACCGGAGAAAAAACACTGCAAATTTAAAGTCTCAACGACTGCATCCATATTGTGCATGCATAAACCGAATACAAGCACTAACATTAATAAACCGCACGCCAGAGTTATTACGTGCCGTTCCCAGATTTCCAATATAATCAGAATAAACATAGCTAAAAATATCACAACTGCTAATATTTGTGCTGCCATTTTTATGTCCTCTTTTCTTTTTGTGTTTGTGATTTTAGTTTGAACATGTAATTCTGATTCGGTCTTTGCGTCCATCTTTCTGATGGAGATAGCGGATAATGACCCGCCTGCTGTCAGCGCTGCTTTCCGTCAGCAGCCGAAGCATTTTCCAAAAATAAGAGAGATTTTTCGGCGAAGAGGCCAGAAGGAAAAGGAGCAGGTACCATTTCATATGCAGCTTCAGGTTGGATTTTCTCGGCTTTTCCGATGTGATGTCTGCCACGTAGTCTAAAACCGATAATTCTTCCGCATTGAGAAGCTCCTGATGAGCGCCGGTACCGGGAGAAAGGATTTTACAGGCGGCGCTGCCTGTTTCAGGGTAAACGAAATTAAAATATGCGTCCAGTTTTGGAAAGCACATTCCTGCGAAAACAACTATAAATGCTAATAAAATACAAATTCCTTTTTTCCAGCTCGTTGTTGTTAACATTCTTTACACCTCTTTGAGAGAATAGCAAATTTGAGGCCGTTTGTCCAATGAATATGGAGAGAAAAAATCGGCAAGATGCTATCCGGGGAAAGGGTGAAAAAAGAATTTTATGGGGAAATAGTAAAATATAACCAAGAGAAGCCTTGAAAAACAAAAGAAACAGTGAAAAATAGGATATGTTTTTGGCGGACGGCACAGATGTAAGGTCAATATTAACAAAGGGTAGGGAGATAGGGAACACTTTTTCTTTTTTGACATGAAATGTTAAAGATATGTAAAATCCGTTAAATCTCTGTATAATGTATTGAAGGATTCCTCGAAAACATGTATAAATGTAATGAAAAGTTTAAAAAAAGGTAAATAAAATCGAAAGATGTTGGAGGAAAAACAATGGAAATCACAGATTTTTTCAGCCTCTTAGGGGGACTGGCATTATTTCTTTACGGTATGCAGATGATGAGTAACGGTCTCGAAGCTGCAGCAGGAAATAAGATGAAACAGATTCTGGAGAAGCTCACAGCCAATCGTTTTCTCGGCGTACTGGTAGGAGCGGGAATCACGGCCGTGATTCAGTCATCTTCGGCAACAACGGTTATGGTTGTAGGCTTTGTAAACTCGGGTATGATGACCCTGAGACAGGCCGTGTGGATTATTATGGGTGCGAATATCGGTACCACGATCACCGGTCAGTTGATTGCTCTGGACGTGGGAGAGCTTGCGCCGCTTTTCGCATTTGCAGGTGTGGCGCTGATCATGTTTGTTAAGAAACAGAAGGTACATCACTATGGACTGATTGTTGCAGGACTGGGCGTTCTTTTCATCGGTATGGAAATGATGAGCGGTTCCATGATGCCGCTGAGAGAATCAGAAGCGTTCGTATCGCTGATGACCAAATTCTCCAATCCGGTTCTGGGAATTCTGGCAGGTATGGTATTTACAGCCATTATCCAGTCTTCCTCCGCTTCTGTAGGTATCCTGCAGGCGCTGGCTTCCAGCGGCCTGATCGGACTGCCTAATGCGGTATATGTGCTGTTCGGACAGAACATCGGTACCTGTATCACTGCGGTTCTGGCAGCTATCGGTACCAGCAGAAATGCAAAACGTACTACAGTGATCCATTTGTTATTTAACGTGATCGGTACTACGATTTTTACTATTGTATGTATTTTATCTCCGCTGGAAACGCTGGTGGAAAGCTTTACACCGGGAAATGTATCTGCGCAGATCGCTAATATGCATACCCTGTTTAATATCGTGACAACTCTGCTCCTCCTTCCGTTCGGAACCCAGCTTGCAAAACTGGCTGTGAAAATCCTGCCGGAGAAGAAGGAAGAGAGTGTGGATGTGATGCATCTGGAATACATTCATCCGATGGAAAACCAGAGAGATACCAAAATCGGTCATTCTGCTATTGCTGTGACTGAGATCAGAAACGAACTGGGCCGTATGATCGAGATGGCGAAGGAAAATGTGGAAAAGAGTTTCGAAGCCGTAAAATCAGGGAAAACCGGTCTTTTGGAACAGGTAAGGGAAAAAGAAGATTATATCGATTATCTGAATAAAGAGATTTCAAAGTATATTTCCAAGGTTCTGGTTGCGGAGACGAATCCGGCAGATTCTCAGTATATCAGCGCGCTGTTTAAGGTGTGCGGCAATTTGGAACGAATCGGTGACCATGCGATGAACATCTGCGAATATACAAAGATGATTGAAAAACAGAACATTACTTTCTCCGCGGAAGTACAGGTTGAGCTGGACGAAATGCAGGAGGTCTGCGTACGGGCGCTGGGTTATCTGGAAGAGATTAAAGATCAGGGAAACAGCGATATCGGGAAAATCGAACAGATTGAGCAGACCATTGATGATATGACGGAAGATTACCGGAAGAAACAACTGGTGCGTATGCAGAAAGGCACCTGTTCCGAGGAAGGCTGCATCATCTATTCCGAGATGCTGACAGACTTTGAACGAATTGGCGATCACATCCTGAATATCGGACAGGAGATGGGAATGGGAATCGTAAGCAAATAAAGAGTAACTGTTCAGTAAAGAAATGAATACATAAAGAAGGGCCTCGCAGATGCGGGGCCGTTTTTTTCGGGAAAAGATTCCGGAAGCAAAAAAAAGCATCTGCAGTTTTGCAGATGCTTTCCTACGTGCGCTAGAAGATTCGAACTCCCGACCTTTTGGTCCGTAGCCAAACGCTCTATCCAGCTGAGCTAAGCGCACATATTTTGTTTGTCTGTGAAGCAGTGCCTCACAACAAAAACGATTATACGACAGGGAATACATTTTGTCAACACTTTTTCTGAAAAAAATTAAAAAAATTTTTTATGAATTTTTCCGTGGAAAATTGGGGGGAAAATCGGTTGCGGCAAGTGTATATTGCTTGAAATGAAATTGTGTCTGTGATAAGGTAAATGAAGTAAATTTTTTATGTGGAGGAAATTGTTTATGAGAGCAAGTGGTGTTTTACTTCCGATCACATCTCTGCCATCAAGATATGGAATCGGATGTTTTTCAAAAGACGCATATGACTTTATTGACGCTTTAGTCAAGGCAGGTCAGTCAAAATGGCAGGTACTGCCGTTGGGGCCGACAGGATACGGGGACTCTCCTTATCAGCCGTTTTCTACCTTTGCGGGAAATCCGTATTTTATCGATCTGGAAACTCTGATTGAAGAGGAGCTTCTGGAAAAAGAGGAATGTGAAGCCTGTGACTGGGGCGGAAGTGAACGGTACGTGGATTATGAGAAAATCTATTTATCACGTTATATTATACTGAGAAAAGCATTTGAACGTTTTGAGGCAGATGAGGAATTTCAGGAGTTCTGTGAGAGGGAAGAGCACTGGCTGGAGGACTACTGTCTGTACATGGCCATCAAAAACGAACAGAAGGGCGCTCTGTGGACCAGTTGGAGTGAAGAGCTGCGGACCAGAGATGAGAAAGCTTTGGCAAAGGCGAAAATCCAGTTGAAAGAGGAGATTCAGTTTTACCGTTTCATGCAGTACGAGTTTGATAAGCAGTGGAAAAAAATCAAGGCTTATGCAAATAAACAGGGCGTGACGATCATCGGAGATCTTCCTATTTATGTGGCTCTTGACAGCGCAGACGCATGGGCGAATCCTAAGCTGTTCCAGATGGATGAGGAATGTCTGCCGAAGGCGGTTGCAGGATGTCCTCCCGATGCATTTTCCGAAACCGGACAGCTCTGGGGAAATCCGCTGTATGACTGGGACTACCATAAAAAGACCGGATATGGCTGGTGGATTCGCAGAATGAAACGGAGCTTTGATCTGTATGATACCGTGAGAATTGACCATTTCCGTGGATTTGCAGCGTACTATTCGATTCCGGCAGAGGATGACACGGCGATGAACGGGCATTGGGAGCAGGGGCCGGGAATCGGTCTGTTTCAGGCGATGGAGAAAGCGCTGGGTGAGATGGATGTGATTGCAGAGGATTTGGGAACACTGGATCAGGATGTGTTCGATCTTCTGGATGCAACGGGATATCCGGGAATGAAGGTACTCCAGTTCGCCTTTGATTCAGGTGTGGAAAACTTCTATCTGCCCCATCATTATACGAGAAACTGCGTGGTCTATACAGGAACCCATGACAATGATACGACAAAATCATGGTATTATACCATGCCGGATTGGGCAAGAGAGTTTTCCAAAGCGTATCTGAATAATTACGACCGTCCTTGGGAAGATATATCTTGGGACTTTATCCGGGCGGCTGAGGCAAGTGTGGCCGATCTGGCTGTGATTCCCATGCAGGATCTTCTGTGCTGCGGAAATGAAGGCAGAATGAATCATCCTTCCACTTTAGGGTTAAACTGGAAATGGAGAATGGAGAAGGATGATTTCAGAGAAGATATCATCGGACGTCTCCGCTGGCTGTGCGATACCTTCCAGAGAACTCCCAAGGCTCCTGAGAAGGAAGAGACCGTTACAGAGGAGAGCAGCGAAGAGAAAATTTCGGAACAGGCAGACCGAAAGGATGCCGAAGGGTGCAGTAAGGCGGAGGTAGATCAGTTAAGTGAGAAAACTGTTAAAATATCTCAGTAATTATAAAAAAGAAACGGTAATTGCGCCATTATTCAAAATGCTGGAGGCAAGCTTTGAGCTGCTGATTCCCATTGTGATGGCCAATATTATCGATATCGGTATCCGTGATGGAGATGAAACGTATATCTGGAAGATGTGCGGGCTGATGGTGGGACTGGGGGTTCTGGGACTCGCCTGTTCCCTGACAGCCCAGTATTTCGCTGCGAAAGCGGCGCTTGGATTCGGAACAGAGCTGCGGCGGGATATGTACCGTCATATCAACAGTCTTTCCTATCAGGAGCTTGACCGGATCGGAACGTCTACGCTGGTAACACGGATGACTAGCGATATCAATCAGGTACAGACCGGGGTAAATATGGTATTGCGGCTGTTTCTGCGCTCGCCGTTTATCGTTGTGGGAGCAGTGATCATGGCGTTTACTATCAGTGTGAAGCTGACCGTGATTTTTCTTGCAGCCGTGCCGCTTATCGGGCTGGCGATTTATCTGATTATCCGTCTGACCATACCGGTTTATAAAAAGGTTCAGAGCATTTTGGACCGGATTGTGGGGATTACCCGGGAAAATTATGTGGGCGCCAGAGTGGTGCGGGCATTTTCACGGCAGGAGGATGAGAAAAAGGATTTCCGTCAGGAAAGTGAACTGCTGAAAACCACCCAGCTATATGCCGGAAAGATTTCCGCACTGATGAATCCCATTACCTTTGTGCTGGTGAATCTGGCAATTCTGGCTCTTCTGTGGTTTGGAGGCTGGCAGGTTCAGAAAGGTGCGATTACGCAGGGACAGGTGGTGGCTCTGGTCAACTATATGAACCAGATTCTTCTGGCTTTGGTGGCCCTTGCCAACCTGATTATTGCTTTTACCCGGGCGACAGCCTGCGCAATCCGCGTCAATGAAGTATTTGCCCTTCTGCCATCCATGAAAGAGGGAGAGAAGAAAAAACCCGAAAAAACCGGACAGGTTCCCAAAGTGGTATTTGATCACGTATCCTTTACCTATGGAGGGGCGAGGGAGGAATCCCTGTCGGATATCAGCTTTCAGGCGATGCCGGGGGAAGTCATCGGGATTATCGGCGGCACGGGTTCCGGAAAATCCACACTGGTAAATCTGATTCCCCGGTTTTACGATCCCCAGCAGGGAAATGTGCTGGTGGATGGGATGAACGTAAAAGAATACCGTTTCCGCCCGCTTCGGGAGAAAATAGGTCTGGTGCCCCAGAAAGCAGTTCTGTTTATGGGAACCATCCGGGAAAATATGCAGTGGCGGAAAAGTGATGCGGAGGATAAAGAAATCTGGAGGGCTCTGGAAATCGCTCAGGGCCGGGAGGTTGTAGAGAAAAAGCCTAAGAAGCTTGACGAAAAGGTGGAATCGGGAGGAAGAAATTTCTCCGGTGGACAAAGACAGAGACTTACGATTGCAAGAGCGCTGGTGGGAAGCCCGGAAATCCTGATTTTGGATGACAGCGCTTCCGCGCTGGATTTTGCAACGGACGCAGCGCTTCGCCGGGCTATTAAGCATGAAATCACAGGAACGACGGTATTTATCGTTTCCCAGAGGGCGGCAGCAGTAAAGAGCGCCGACCGGATTCTGGTACTGGATGACGGAAAACTGGCGGGATGGGGAAGCCATGAAGAACTGCTGAAGGACTGCCCGGTATACCGGGAAATCTGCCTGTCCCAGTTTTCAAAAGAGGAGGTGGCCGGATGATGAGCAATAAAGAAACCATACGCCGTGTCCTCCGGCTGATCAGACCTTATACCCATCTGGCAGCGGGAATCCTGCTGTTTGCAGCAGTTACTGTGGCGGCTACGCTGTATTCCCCGATACTGATCGGTGAAGGGGTGGATTTCATTGTGGATAAAGGGCTGGTGAATTTCACCGGATTGTGGAAAATTTTGCTGCAGCTTGGGGCAGTCACCGGAATTTCCGCCCTTTCCCAGTGGATTATGAGTCTGATGACCAACCGGATGACTTACCGGATTGTCCATGACCTCAGGGTACAGACCTTTGATAAGCTGGAGGTTTTGCCTCTCAGCTATATAGATAGCCATCAGCCGGGAGATACCATCAGCCGGATTTCCACAGATGTGGATCAGTTTTCGGATGGACTTTTGATGGGCTTTACCCAGTTGTTTTCCGGGGTGATGACGATTCTGGGAACGCTGGGCTTTATGATTTCCATTGACGGAAAAATTACGCTGGTGGTGGTGCTGATCACTCCGGTGTCCTTCTTTGTTGCGAATTTTATTGCAAAGAGGACGTACACGATGTTCAAACTCCAGTCGGAGACCCGAGGGAAAATGACTGCTCTGGTGGAAGAGATGGTGGGAAACCAGAAGATTGTTCAGGCGTTTTCCTATGAGGAGGAATCCCGGCAGCAGTTTGACGAGATCAACGAAAAGCTGAGGGAATGCGGACTGCAGGCTACCTTTTTCTCCTCCATCACCAATCCGGCGACACGATTTGTCAATGGACTGGTGTACACGGGAGTTGGGATTTTCGGTGCATTTTCCGCTATACGCGGAGGAATCACGGTGGGACAGCTCAGCAGCTTTCTGAACTATGCTAACCAGTATACAAAGCCTTTTAATGAGATTTCCGGTGTGGTGACGGAGCTTCAGAATGCGCTGGCCTGCGCGGGACGGATTTTCTGCTTTATCGATGAAAAAACAGTTCCTGAGGATGCGCCCGATGCGAAAATTCTTACGGATGTCAAAGGGGAAATTACATTTGAGCATGTAGATTTTTCTTACACCCCGGACGTACCGCTGATTGAAAATATGAATCTGAAGGTCAGACCGGGACAGCGTGTGGCAATCGTGGGGCCTACCGGCTGCGGAAAAACAACGATCATCAATCTTTTGATGCGGTTTTACGATATCGGAAAAGGGAAGCTTTCCATGGACGGAACGCCCATCGACAAGCTGACCCGGGAAAGCCTGCGGGCAGGATATGGGATGGTGCTTCAGGAGACATGGCTGAAGGCCGGAACGATTCATGAAAATATTGCCTACGGAAAGCCGCAAGCTTCACGGGAGGAAGTGGTGGAAGCGGCAAAACAGGCCCATGCCCACAGCTTCATCAAGCGTCTCCCCAGCGGGTATGACACCGTTATCGGGGAAGACGGAGGAAATATTTCTCAGGGACAAAAACAGCTTCTCTGCATTGCAAGAGTCATGCTTTTGAAGCCTCCGGTCCTGATTCTGGACGAAGCTACTTCATCCATCGACACTATGACAGAAATCAGGATTCAGAAGGCTTTCGGAAAACTGATGGAAGGAAGAACCAGCTTCATTGTGGCCCATCGATTGTCCACGATCAAAGAGGCGGATGTGATTCTGGTGATGAAGGACGGTCATATCATCGAGACAGGAAAGCATGAGGAGCTTTTGGCAAAAGAAGGATTTTATGCGAAGCTGTATCAGAGTCAGTTTGCGGTGAGCTGAATGGTGGGTTTTCAGATATATCTGTGAAAAGAAGAAACAGACGCAGAAAGAAAGGGACGAAACCGGAAATGGTTAGATCCCTTTCTTTTTGCGTTTGCTTCTGTTTAGAACTTTGCCCTTTACAGCCGCCTGCGTTTTTTCATTTTCCTTCGATACTTTCGTTCTTTTTCCAGCTCTTGAGTGCTCTTCACGGCAGTCCAGCCGATGATTCTCGTTCCGAAAATACCAATAAATGCTCCGATACTGTCAATAAACACATCACGGACAGAGGGACCCCGTCCGGCTACCCCGGCCTGATGGTACTCATCTGTGGCGGCAAAACCCACACAGATTAATCCGGCGAGAAGGACCAGCCAGATTCCCCTTACGCCGTAAGCGTAAAGCGGGATACAGAGGGAAACGGCAAGAACACAGTATTCGGTCATATGAGCAAGCTTTCTGACTGCAAAGTGATATTTATCTGCATACATATCAATCTCCTCCTGACTCAGATCACGGTCAAGAACGACGGCACCCACCTGTACCAGCTTCCGGCTTACCTTAAAGCTGAGATTCCCGGATTCTGCACCGGTCTGGCTGGAAAAAGAGAAAATGGTGTACATGATCAGCAGAGCCGGGAGGAAGGACAGGGGTTTTAGTAGGGCGATAATTAATTTGTTCATGGAATAGGCCTCCTTTTGGGTATTGAGTATAGCATGTATGGGGAGGGGTGTCAAAGAAAAATGGCGGCTGCAGAGAAATGGAGACCGCAGAGGGAGCGGGGGGTGGCTTGACGGGCAACTGCGAATTTTGGAAGTTCTAAGCGGGCGGCGGGGGAAGGTTTCGGGCACCGATGCAATTCGACAAGAAACCTGATGGTTTCTCGTCTCAGTGCATCTGACGATTAGGCTTTGTGAGCCTAATCGCCTCCCGAAACCTTCCCCCGCCGCCCGCTAAGTACTTCCTAAAATTCTCCGTAATGCCCGTCAAGCCACCCCCCGCTCCCTCTGCTGTGTCACTTTTTTCAGGGCGGGAGGGTGTGCTGAAGCGGGAGTGTATTGGAGAGTAGTTTTTGTTCTCCACGCGAAAGCGTAGAAGAGCGAAAGGAGAGGACGGGGATGGGGGTGGGAAGCTTGTGGAGGGGGATGATGAGGTTCTTAGAGGGTGGAATCCAGTCAGGCAGGGAGAGATGCAGGCTATCAAAGCCTGCATCTCAGGGGCATTGAGACGAGAAAATCTTTCAGATTTTCTTGTTGAATTGCCCAGGTGCCCTGACTGGCTGCCCTCCCCCCTCTTAGAACCTCACATCCCCCGCAGCAGCTTCCCCACCCCCATCCCCGTCCTCTCCTTTTGCGGCCCCCATATTTTAAATAAACCGTTGAATTCACCTATCCAGTATATTATAATAAAACCAATTGAATCAAAAAGTAACAAAAAAGCATAATTTAAATTTTGATAGAGGAGACCAGCATGAGTTACGCAGACAAAATATTTATACAGATGTGTCAGGATATCATAGACAACGGCCTCAGCACTGAAGGCGAAAAGGTACGTCCCACATGGGAGGATACCGGTGAGAGTGCTTATACCATCAAACGTTTCGGAGTGGTAAATCGTTACGATCTTTCCAAAGAATTTCCGGCGATTACCCTTCGGCGTACAGGGATTAAAAGCGCTTTTGATGAGATTTTGTGGATTTGGCAGAAAAAATCCAACAACATAAAAGATCTGGGAAGCCATATCTGGGATAGCTGGGCGGATGAGAATGGTTCCATCGGCAAGGCTTACGGTTATCAGATGAGTGTGAAACACCAGTATAAAGAGGGAATGATGGATCAGGTGGACCGTGTTCTGTATGATCTGAAGAATAATCCCTACAGCCGCCGGATCATGACCAATATTTATGTACATCAGGATCTTCATGAGATGAATCTGTACCCTTGCGCATATTCTATGACATTTAATGTGACAAAGGAAAAGGACAGTGAACAGCTCGCGTTGAACGCTATATTGAACCAGAGATCACAGGATGTACTGGCGGCCAATAACTGGAATGTGTGTCAGTATGCCCTTTTGGTTATGATGTTTGCACAGTCCTGCGGCATGAAAGTCGGGGAGCTGGTGCATGTGATTGCTGATGCACATATCTATGACCGGCATATTCCGTTGGTGAAGGAACTGATCAGCCGTCCGACCTATGATGCGCCGAAAGTGACATTGAACCCGGAAATCAAGAACTTTTATGACTTTACTGTGGATGATCTTCACGTTGAAAATTATGTGACGGGACCGCAGATTAAAAATATTCCGATAGCAGTTTAAGGAGGCAGATATGAATCTGATTGTAGCAGTAGATAAAAACTGGGGGATCGGCAAAAATAATAAATTGCTGGTAAGCATCCCCTCCGATATGAAATTTTTCCGTCAGGAGACTTCCGGCAAGGTGGTAGTGATGGGAAGAAAGACACTGGAAAGCTTTCCCAACGGACTGCCGTTAAAGAACCGCACCAACGTGGTTCTCACCAGTGACAGAAGCTATCAGGTGAAGGATGCAGTGATTGTCCATAATCTGGAAGAGCTTCTGGAAGAACTGAAAAAATATGAGGATGACCAGATTTATGTAATCGGCGGAGGAAGAGTATATGAAGAAATGCTTCCGTACTGTAATCTGGCGCATGTGACAAAGATTGATCATGGATTTGATGCGGATACCCATTTCCCGAATCTGGACGAAGATCCGGAGTGGGAAGTGACGGCAAGCAGTGAGGAACAGACGTATTTTGATCTGGAATATGCATTTGTGAAATACGAACGTAAGTAGGTGCAGCACGGCCGGAAGCAGAGATTCCGGTATGGAGGAATTATGGGTAACAGTGATTGGCAGAAAAAAGGAAATGATTTCTGGAATGTGGTGCAGGATGCAGTAAATACCGGGAATTACCAGCAGTTAAACCAGCAGGTGCGGGATACCATCGATGACACTGTGGAGGGGATCCGCAGCGGCATGCAGGGAATGGGAAACGGAACCGGATTTCAGGACAGTATGCGTGAGGCGGGAAATGTTTTCCGCGACGGTATGCGTGAGGCAGGAAATGCTTTCCGTGACGGCATGAAAGGCGCTGGAAACGGCTTCCGTGACGGCATGAAGGGAGCGGAAAACGGACTTCGTGAGGGCATGAGAGGCATGGGAAACGGCATCCATGACGGAATGAAGACTGTGGGCAGCGAATGGAAGCAGGCATGGAGAGAAGCCGGTCAGGCAGAGCGGAACCGTTATGAGAAAAGCCGTCAGCCGGCTTATCAGGCGGGAACAAGAAGAAAAAGCGAAGAGGACAGACAACTGCCGTCCATTTATGCGAAAAATCCACCGGGGCAGGTATCAGGTACTGTAATGGCTGTTGCCGGATACTCCTTTATGGCAATTTTCGGACTTGCGGCTCTTACCAGCGGGATATGCTTAGCTATTGTGCCGGCCACGTTGTTCACTATCAGTACAGCGGTGCTGGGAGTAATAGCTTTGGGATTTCTGGGGATGGGCATTGCAGGTTCTTCATCCAGAGGATTTGTAAAGCGGTTCCGAAATTATAAAAAACAGATCGGAAACAGGGCATACTGTACCATTGAGGAATTGTCGGCTCAGTGCGGCAGGGAAAAGTCGGCGGTGATTAAGGATCTGAAAAAAATGATCGGCAGACGGATGTTCCTTCAGGGGCATCTGGACGAGCAGGAGACCTGTGTGATCGTGACCAACGAGATGTACCAGCAGTATCTGACGGTGCAGCAGCAGGCCAGAGAACGGCAGGCCCAGCAGGAAGCGCTGGAAGAAAAGCGCACCCAGCTTCCGGAGGAGTGCAGAAAGATTCTGGAAGAGGGAAATGAATACATTTCCTTTATCCGTCAGTGCAATGATGATATTCCGGGAGAAGAGATTTCCATGAAACTGAGTCGTCTGGAACTGATCATCACAAGAATTTTCGAAGAGGTGGGGAAAAATCCGGGGCTGGCTTCGGATCTGCGCAAATTTATGAGCTATTACCTGCCGACCACCAGAAAGCTGATCAATGCCTACCGGGAGATGGACCGGGAACCGATTCCCAGTGAGAGCATTGAAAAGACGAAAAAAGAGATAGAGGAAACATTGGATACCATCAATCAGGCTTTTGAAAACCTGCTGAACAGCTTCTTTAAGGACAGGGCGCTGGATATTTCTTCGGATATTTCCGTGCTTCATACGATGCTGGCGCAGGAGGGGCTGACGAAGGGTGATTTTGAAAAATAAGGATCATAAAGAAAAGGACATAGCTTATAGGAGTTATGTTCTTTTTTTGTCTGCAGCAGCAGGTGAAAAAAAGGAAATGTTAAACTTTACTGCGTTTAAAATAAAAATTCACCATGTTATATTTGTAAGAGAACAGAATAAAACAAAATAATGTGGGGAGAAATGTTATGAATTTTCAAAAAAGACAGAAAATAGCGCATATATTTTTGGTCATGTCCATGTTCTGCAGCCATATGCTGTGTGGACTTCTGAGTATGGGAGCGATGATGGCTACGAAGAAAACGCTGCCGAAGTGGGAAGTCAGTCTGTTCCAGTTTTTGGGTTGGACAGGGGGAACGGTCTGCTTTATCTTATTTATCTATTGGCGTCAGTTATTTGGAGAGCCTGACTGGATAGAAAAACGGAGAGAATTGTGGGGGGCGGTAAAAAAATATCTGTGGCTGCTGGCGGTATTGTCCCTCAGTCAGACTGCCTTTCAGTTGTGGCTGGAAGTGTTCAAAAGAGGAGTTCTGGGAATCGGAGCGTTTGTAGGAGGGCTGGCCGCAGGTATTCTGGCCGCATTATTTTTGACAGGATTTATATTATATGGAATCAGTACGGGCATGTCACGAAAAGAGAGGATGAAGCACCCGCTTCCGGTATTTTTGCTTATGCCAATGGAATTGGGAATCGGCATTGCCCTCAGCCTTCTGTCCGGGGTGGTTCATTGGATTTTTTCGCTGGGAAACGGTACGGTTATCACTGTGGCAGCAGAATATACGGCAATGGCCTGCTGTACATACGGGGCGGTGAAACTGCTGTTTTTTGTGGCAGACAGGGGAAGAAGATATAAAAATATGGAAATGCTTCAGAATCTAAAGCCTCAGAAAGTGGTTGGGAATATGCTGTCTATCGGAACTGCATTACTTCTGATTTTTGCGGTAAATATTGGAATAAATGGGTCTCCCTTTGAGCAGGATGTGGATGATGCGGTGAAAGAACAGTTGAAGGCGAGTATTGCCGAGGGCAGCAGGTATCTGAATACAGGAAATCAGGAACTGGCAGGAGAGGCTTATGAAAAGACAGCGGCGCGTTATCGGGCCTTTGAGAGTCTGACACAACAGGATGTGAAGAAAAAACTGGAGGATGTTTACCTTGAGAAGGGAAAAGATGGGGTAATCGGGATTCTGTATTTTACTATGAATGGCAATGCTGCGGAGATTGAACAGGGAATCCGCAGAGGAGAACTTGGTGCAGAATGGTATCCGGTATTGTTGGACTATTATAAAGAAGTGAAAACGCTGACCCCGGAGCAGGAGGAACTGAGAGATGATCTGCTCACCGAATGTATGGTGCAGAAAATGGTTAGCGCTTCCTATCTCAGTGCAGATGACATTATAAAAGAAAAAAAGGCGGTCTCAAAAGTACTGGAGCAGTATGAGGAGTGGATTCCTATGATGGAAATCTATCATCTGGTGCTGGACTGTGGGGCAAACGGTGGTGTAACGGAAAGTATGGCAGAGAAAGCGCTGGAATATGCCGAGAATAATAGAGAAAATGCTGTTTTCCAATATATGGCGGCGATGATTGGGAGCAGTTATCAGATTGATGGTGCAGAACATTATAAGAGAACGGCAGAAGCGGCCCAGCGTTTTGACGAAATATATGATGATGGAAAAAAAGATAAGGATGCACTGTATCGTGAAAAAATGGAGATGGGAGCCGTCTGCATGGTATGTGAGGAAACAGAGACTGCGCTGGAATATGTAATGGAGGCGTATGAACTGACCGGAAACCCGGAAGCTGCCCTGAACTGTGCAAGAATGCAGGATAAGCTTGAAAAATCGGAAGAATGTATGAAAATGGCAAAAGCGGCAATAGAGGAGGAGCCATATCAGGCAGAAGCCCTTTATCTGTGTGCCATCAGCGCACTTAGAATGGAAAATACAGACGATGCGCTGGAGTATGCAGGGAAGCTTGCCGATATGACAGCCGAGGCAGAAAATCTGGATGAGGCGACGGAGCTCAGCCTGTATTCCATAGTCCAGTATCTTGCTATGAATGACATTGACTCGCAGACGGATTTTCAGTTGGATGTCTACGATGAACTGACAGAAGAACAGCAGCAGAAGGTACAGGCTCACAAACTGTTGTGGGACTATATGACGGCGATGGACGGCTGTTTCGAATCAGGAGATTTGGAGGCAGCCGAGCAGGCGATTGCCAGAGTACTTGAGGTAAGGGAGGATCTGATCTATGGGTGGTATCTGAGAGGAACGATTGCTTGGAATGACGAGCGATTTGAGGATGCCCTTTCCTGCTTCAAAAAAGCAGAGTATCTGGGAGGACAGGCGCCGGCGATTTATTTTTCCATGGCAAATCTGTATGATGCCCTGAATGATATGGAAAATGCCTATCGGTATGCAAATCGTGCAAATCAGATGCTTCCCACACAGGAGCATGGCCGTGATATCTACGGAATCTCCTATTACAGCAATGAGATGATCGATTTGCTGAAAATGCAGTTGGAGGGAGAGTAAATCATATGTGGAAAAAAATAGCAGGTATGGTTCTGGCAGCAGGTTTTCTTATTTGTGCGCTGGCCGGATGGTTTGCACCGGAGAGGGTGATACAGACATCGGAAGAACAGTTCGGGCAGGTGAAAAAAGAGGTTGAGAAGGAAAATTATGAGAAGGCTTTTGAACTGCTGGATGAGATTGACAAGAAACAGGGCGTGACGGACAGGACATTATATATCAGAGCGGAGATTGCTGTTCTCATGGAGGATTACAAACAGGCGCTGCAATGGATGGAGAATGTAAAAAATCCTCATACAGAAAGATATTTTGAAGGAATGGAGCAGATTTATCGCTTGGAAAATACGAAAAAATCTATGAAAAATCTGGATGAGCTTTATGTGACAGCAGCGGGAGAGCTGCCGGAAAACGGACGGATGCAGTATCTGGCAGGGCTGGTGAAACTGAAAGAAGGAGCAGTGAAAAGTGCGGTGTACTATCTGTCCAATGCCCGGAATCTGGATGAGAAAGATGCTATGAGCAGTTATTATCTGGGAGTGATCTGTTATGAACAGAATGACTGGGGAAACGCAGCTCTCTATTTTGACGAGGCGGTAGAACGGGGGATTGGGGAGGAAAAACTCCCGGATATTAAGTGGTATCTCCTTCAGATGGCAGGGGAAGGAGAGTATGGAGAATGAGAAGAAAAAGATATTTTATCAGGATTTTAGCCTGTATTCTGATCATGTGCCAGCTTCTGGAAACGGAAACGGTATATGCAATGTTCTCCTTTTCGAATAGATGGTCAGATACGACAAAAGATGTTCGAGATAAGGAGAAAGAAAAGATCCATCAGGCTCTGAATCAGGCATGGCTGAAAAAAGTGGAGGAGAGTAATGAACCGCCGAAAACGGTTCTGGAGCAGGCTAATCGGGAATTTATGGAGTATGAGGTGACAAATCCGGACAGCGCATTGAATCAATGGATAGACAATACGGTGGATAATACATTTGATATTATAGATAAGATGGGATATGGTCTTTTGAATCCGGCTCCTCCGGGGGTGGGAACTGCCGCCTATTATTGGAACAACCGGGAGGAAATAAAGAAGAAAGTGGATGAAGCAATAGAAAGAGCAAAGAGAAAAACAGAAGAAAATATGAATTCGGAGAATCCGGTTACTGATGTGCTGAGACAGTCTGCTGATCTCTTTACCTATGCCACAGAGATTGCTGATTTGGCTCCGGGAGAACCCGGTATAGATGTTATCGGTTTTTTCACGGATTTCCTGACGTTTACGATTTCTGCCGGACGGGATTATATGAGTACGGAAAGTTACCTTGAATGGGCGGATGAACGCTATAAAATCCGGCAGGGAGACGGAATTAACGTCTATAAGCCGAACATTTATCTTTACGGTGAAGCCGGAATGAAGCTGGAAATTATTTTCGAGCAGCCGCACCTTCTGACAGAGACGATACCTTCGTATGGAGATTGCTGGAAAGTGGAACTGGCAGAGGATGGTACGCTGACGGCAGACGGGGAGAAGGGATATCCATTCCTCTTTTATGAATCCAAGACGATTCAGGCTATGTTCCAGCGGGAAGAGGGATTCCTGATCGCAAAGGAGGAGAGGGCAGAAACTTTCCAAAAAATTTTGGAGGAATACGGTTTCAATGAACAGGAGATACAGGATTTTGTTGAGTTCTGGGATGAAAAACTGGAAAATGAAGATTATTATATGTATCCGCAACTGACAGAAACCGTGGACAGGGCAATGCCCGTCAGGATTGAAGGCGCAGCCTTTGACAACTATCAGCGAATCTGGTTTGGATTTAAAAAAGCGGGACCAGATCGGACGGAAACACCTAACGAACCGGAAATTGTGAAGATTTCCCATGAAGGCAGAGCTATGGTGGAATGGGGAGGCATGATTTTCAAATAACAGAAACGGGGAGGAACCCCTATGGAGAAATATGAAGAGAACCGATATGAAATGGAATTGCAGGAGCAGATCGACAGAATCCTGAAGATTCCCGTGCAGGATGATCGACTGAGAAAATATTTCGAAGCATATAAGGAACGGATGCAGATTGCAACGTACAGGGAACTGGATCAGGTAATCTTTCGGCGGATGTATGGACGGGAACCGGAAAAAACAGAAGACTTGAAGATCCGTTACTGGAGGTGCGGACAGCATATTCCCCAGAGCCGGGAGGAAATGATTCGTTTGGGACTTGCCCTTCAGGTGAACCGGAATGAGATGGACAGGATGCTCACGGAGATTCTTCTGGAAATCCGTCTGAATCCTTTGAATATCCGGGAAAACGTCTGGATACAAAGGTTTGAAACAGGGGGAACAGGAGAGGTTTACGAGGATTCATACCGGGAAGCAGAACATGGAAAGGCGGAGACGCGGGAAGGCGAGAAAGAAAAGGAGTTTTTGGACGGACTGTGCAGCAGATACCTGACTCTGGTTCCGGAAAAGCGTTTGATGGAACTGCAGATTAAAGGATCAATCCGGAAAAATCTGCGTCATATTCTGTTTGCGGACATTGCGGAAACTATCTGTCTTTCGGAAAATGACAGAAACTATTATATGTCCAGCCACAGCTACAGCAGTAACTTTGCGTCGGAATGCCGTCGGTATTTTAAGAAGAATGAGAAAGTCAGCAGGGAAACCATGGAACGGCTGCTGATTGTCATGCTGATGCCGGAGGTGAACAGAGAAATTCTGAATCAATGTCTGGTGAAACTGGGATATGCGCCCTTGTCGGAGAGGATTCGGAGAAAGTCAGGGGCATGTATGGAAGATTTACTTCTCTGGATATTGGAACAGTTTGAAAGGTACCGGAGCGGGGAATTTGAAGAAGATCTTCGTACACAAAGAGCAATGCTCCGGTGCGTGGACCGTGTGCTGGTGGAACGATTGTCAGAACTGAAAGAAAAGGAGGATACCTGCAAAAACAGAAGCAGAGAACAGAGGAAAATCCTGCAGGATCTTAGACCTATGAAATTCAGGTCTTTCGGAAAGGAGGTACTGTGAAAGATTGTAAAAAACAATTGGAAATGACAGCTTCTTTTTTACAAAAGGCCGGAGAGGAAGACGGCACACTGCAGAGAGGCAGTGAACTGCTGGAGCACATGACAGAAGATAAAAATGATGGAGAAATCCATTGGCTTGCCCGGACAAGCCAATGGCTGATTCCGGCCAAAGCGGCAGAGGATGGACAGATTTTATGGGAATTCAGGGAACTGTGGAACCGTTTTATACGAAAAATGCTGTCAGCTATGGATGCTTACAGATATACATCTGAGGAAGAATACCGCCGGGATCTGAACAGGCTGCGGTCCTTGTGGGAACAGCAGCAGGAGAGAAAGAAAAAAATATATTTGCTGAAAGATAAACGGGTTGCGGCCAGTGAGAGCTTTACGGGAAGAGAAGAGCTGATTTGTGAGCTTCATGAAAGGCTGAAGGAGAAGAGAGTTGTGGCGCTGTACGGAATCGGCGGAATCGGAAAGAGTGAGCTTGCCAAGGCCTATGCCCAGCGTTATGCAGCAGACTATGAGACGATTGTGTTCAGCTATTTTCATGACAGCCTGCAGGAAGTTCTGATAGATGATACACAGGTTCCGGTAGAAAACCTGAGATTTCAGAGCACCGGAAAACGAGGGGAAAGGGGATATTATTTCAGAAAGAAACTGGATATCATACGGCAGTTGGTGGATCAGAAAACACTGTTGATCTTTGACGATTTTGATGTGATGTCAGATGCGCGTTTGAGCGCAGTTACTTCTCTTCCCTGCCGGATTTTATTTACCAGCAGGACAGAGGCCGGTTTTTTGGGACTTTCGGGCATCCGGGTTCCGGCTTTTGACAATTTGGAAGAACAGAGAAATCTCTTTCTGAAATATTATGGAAAGGAACTTTCTGAAAATCAGGTTTCGGAGTTGGATGAACTGCTGAAAATCCTGAACGGACATACGCTTTCCATAAAACTGTGCGCCCTTTATCTGGCAGAAACAGGGGAAGCTGTGAAAAACATGACAAGACAGCTTCAGAAGAAAGAAGCGAATGACGTGCAGGAACAGATCCAAAATATTTTCCGGATTTCCGACCTGAACAGAACGGAGCGTTCCTTGATGCGCAGTCTCTCGGTGCTGCCCGTACAGGGAATAAAGATCAGTCAGTTTATGGAATACTGTGGTTTGCAGGAAAAAATTCTGCTGAGGAAGCTGGCAGCTTATGGGCTGGCAGAGTGTGATGAGGAAAGGGATTGGATTTCGCTGCATCCGTTAATCGCGGCGACAGTTCGAAGAACGGAAAAGGTGAGTTTCCGAAACTGCGGCGCTTATGTACTCAGTTTGTGTAAGCTGGGATGTTATGCATGGAATAAGCATGCATCAGAAAAAGAGGAATTTAAGGATTATCTCTATTATCTGGTGCAGATTTTGCAGGATACGGAAAAGGAGCCTTTTGACGATCTGGTATTTCTGGTAGATGCCTGCTGGCAATTGGGATACTTTACGCTGGCGGAAAAATTTGGTTTGAAGATGAACGAATACTGTCAGAAGAAATACAAAACTACAGATAAAGAAAACGCTCATATCAAACATACGATTGCATCTATTTACGACAACTGGGGCAAGCGGGATAAAGCGAAGGAGTGGTATCGGGCAGCTTATCAGGAATATACGAAGTGTCCGGAACCGAATCTGTATTATCGTGCTTTGGTCAGTCAGAGATACGGAAGAACCCTGCGGTATGAAAAAAACTACCGGGAAGCGGAAATAATCCTGCTTGATGCACAGGAGTATCTGGGAAGGAGGTTAAAAGAACATCCTCTGCAAGAGCATTTTTATGAAAAAGAGAATGTGCAGGGGCTTCTGATGGCCATTTATATGGAACTTGCGGAAATGTATTTTGAATGGGGAAAAGTAGAAAAATCCCTTGCATGGCTGAAAAGGAGGGAAGAAGAATATCGGGACAGGGAGATCAGGACGGAAGCCAGTCAGTGGCATCTGTATTATATCATGGGGAGATGCCAGATGACGCTGAATCATCTGGAGGATGCTTATGAGACACTGTCCAGAGCCCTGTGGTATGCGGAACAGTATATGGTAGAGGGAAGTCCGTTTACCTGCATGGTGCTGGAGGCGCTGGGGGAACTAATGATAAAAATGGGAAACCCGGAAGAGGCGGAACGGTGGTTTCGAAAAAAGAAGGATCTGGAAAAAAAGACAAGCAGATGAAAGAGGGAGGAGATGGAGATATGAAAAGAAAAATATTGGCTGCGTCTATGCTGGCGGCAGGGTTGATGCTTTGCCTGCCGGGATGCGGCGTGAAGGAAAAGGTTGGAGAACTGGTGGGGAAAGCTGTTGAAACGGCGGAAAATATTAAAGAGAGCATCGAAGCGGAAGACGGGGGAGAAGAAAAGAAGGAGGGGTCAGATAAAAAGGGATGGTGGAAACCGAAAAAGAAATGGGAGATACCGGAGTATCTGCTAGAAAGCCAAATACATCCTGATGTAGCATATTTCTTGGGATACAATGCAGATGGAACAAAAATGTTTGAAATAGGAATAGGCGAAGACTCACAGATGGAATATATATACTTAGATTTTCAAAAAAATTATTCAGGAAGAGCATGCCATATATATGTATATGATCAGTTGGTGATATGGGACTTATTTACGTATGAAGACGGAAGAGCACTACAGTTGGATCGATACAGGAAAGAGGATGAGCAGTTTAGTCCGGATGCGAGAGAAATATACATTTATGAAGAAAGCGATGAGGAAATCTTCAGAAGCAAGAAAAGTGAAGGATGGTCAGGATCCGGGGATGATGTCGTATTTAATATGGAGGATAATGGTAAATGGAAACTTGAGAGAAATTCATTTGGAAAAATAATAAAGAGGGAATATCTGGATGAAAACTGGCAAATGGAAATATATGATAAGTACATTTACGATCAATATGGAATTTTGACGAAAGAGATAGTATATGATGCAGAGGAAAATAAAGAAATTACGACACATGAGCGTATATATCAATATGATGCAAATGGATGTCCGGAATATGGAGTGTTCAAAAATTTAAGAGACGGTGAGTTGTGTGAAACTTCTGAAGCAAAAATGCGCTGTATAAAAACCTCTCAGCTACAAGACAATGAACTGGTTGGCTGGTGGAAAGGAAAGGACGAGGAAGATATGGAGGGAGACCTTTTCTTTGGATTTTCCGCAAACGGTTACTACTGTTCCGGTTACATGGAAGATGATATTCCGATGGAAATGGGAGTTATAGGATGGTATGAAGTGCAGGGGGACAAGATAATTCTCGGTGAGGATTTGACAGAGGAGGGATTGCCGGACCGAAACGGAAGGATACAGGAGGAAGATCTGTCAATGTTTTCAGGGAATGGTGCAATTAAAAGAATGGATTAACGGAGGAAGAAAGAGGATGAAAAGAAGGACAGCATTTTTGGCAGCAGCAGTTATGATCGCAGGGTTGAGCGCCTGCGGAAAGATTCCGGGGGAAATCAAAAAAAATATCTCCGCAGGCGCAGATTCTGCGGCGGAAGATATGAAAAATGAGGAAAATGCGGAAGCAGCCGAAGGAAAAAGCAAGAAAGCTACATGGAGTAACGCCATTGGACAGTCAGGTTCAGTGGAATATGAATATGACGAAAAAGGAGAATTGGTGAAAACGATTCTTTATCATGGAGACACCCAGCGTATTTACCGTATTTTAGAGAGAGAGATCATTTCCAACGATCAGCTTTATGCGGAGACTATCACTTATGCAGCAGGAGGCGTGCCTCTATACCGTCAGGATACATTTTATTATATAAACGAAGGTGAATCAGAGCAGAAGCTTGATATAAAGGCTTATGAAATGGGCTGGGATCTTATCGCAGAAGGTACCAGCAGCGATATCCGATATACGGGCAGCGGTTTCCGGGAAAAATCGTCTTTGTATGAAACCTATAAAGGGGCTATGGATTGGCGTATTACTAATTATGGTGAAAACGGAATGCCGGTCTCGGAATCCATTTATTACAAAGACGGTTATCTTATGGAGGTATGGAACTACGAAGAAAAAGATGGGAAAATGTATCTGATTCCCGAAATAGGAAGAGGGCAGTATTCAATTGAGTACGATGAGCAGGGGCGAATTATCAGGCTGGCAGGTAAAAAGGAATATGACGTCGTAGAGATGGTATATGACGAAAAAGGGAATATGACAGGAAGAACCAGAACAGAGGGCGGAGAAGAAATCTATACCCAGACGTATACCTACAGAGAAGACGGTACTCTCGCCCATAGTACCTATACGTGTATCCCGGGGATGACTGATACAGGAAATTTTGATTTTGATGAAAATGAATCGCTGATCAGAGCTGATTACAGCTTTCTGAACGGTTCCATAGGCGGTGATGATAAAAATCTATTCGAGATTGAATATTATGATGATGGCGGATTAAAATGTTGGACAGGATATCAGTCATCATCTTATAAGGAGAAGGAAAAGAAGGAAGTTCGTCAATACGATGAAAATGGAACAGAAATCAGCAAAGAAGAATTTGATTAACGGAGGAAGAAAAGGTTATGATTAAATTAATTATTTTAGCCATTATTATATTTTTAATTGTCCGGTATTTTAAATACAGGGATACTTCATGGGAAAATATGCCCCCGGAGAAAAGACTGGCGGCGCAGAAAAAGGAATATGAGCGAGAAATGCTATTTGTGCGGGATGGGTACGGTGAAATTGCAATAAAAAGTATGTGGATTTTAGCCACAGATTTTCATGGAAGAAAAGACGGCGGTCTTTACGATCCCCAGAAAGCCTCCTACTGGAATCAGAGGGCTCTGGACGTAAAGCTGGAGAGAAAAGGGTACATAGATTATGATGGTCCATGGCCTTTCGGGCCCGGGGATCAGCATGTGATGTTTTATCTGGACGGAAAATATGTACCGCGGAATCTGGACATGGCAATGACAACAGCTATGAAGCTGTTTGAGGCAGAAGAACCCCAGAGCGCATATATGATTGAAGAAATTGAGGAACTGGGCCGGATGGGATTTCAGAATGTTCCCTGTGAGCATGATGCGGAACTGGCATTCTTTGAGCCGCTGGCAAATCAGGGAAACCATGTGGCGCTTCACTGGATGGCGCTTTTAACTGGTACGGATGATGGAACGGAAAGTTTCTGGTCAATGAAAAAAGCAGCGGAAGCCGGAAACTATTGGGCAGACCATTCAGCGGAAAAAGCAGATGCCATAAAGAAAAAATACGCATATCGGAGAATAAAATATCTGACTGAAAAACTGGCGGAGCATTATATGAAAGAAAACGGAAAGAAGGATTTTCAGGAAGAGATGGATCGGAAAGGAATTACCGGAAATCTGTATGAAACCGTGGAATTTTTATTGGACAAAGCTGCCGGTCTGTCCCTTGCACCTGCTGCAGAAACGATGGACCCTCCGGTACCGGAGGAAATCTTTCAGGTGTATGAGGAAGCGAGAAATATGGAACGGGAGGGCAGAAATTTCAAAAAAGCAGCGAAGCTTTATGAAAAGCCTGCAGCAGCCGGGATTTCCGAAGCCCAGCGCAGACTGGGAAACCTGCAGCGGAAGGTATTGTCACTGTATGAGGGGGATGAGATGTTTCAGTCGGGAACTGAGTGGCTGGGGCGCGCAATACAGTCGGGAAGTATATTGGCTCAGTTCGATCTGAGCCCGGAGTATGCAGATATTTCAGCAATCGGAACGATGGCGGCATCGGGAAATACGGAAGCTATGTATGCACTGGGAATGATGATGGAAAAGGGATTTGAATGTAAAAAGAATTCTGTGTGCGCGGCGATGATGTTTGATCTGGCTTGGGAACGGATTGGAGACGCTGTAGGAACTCAGAATGGAGAAGGTATGATGCTGAAACTGAAAATCGGACGTGCAGAGAAGCGCACCGATAAAGATTTTTATGTGTACTGGGCAGAGTGTGCACATCGGATCGGATACGCTCCGGGAAGCTTTGCAATGAAGGACACCTATCTTTTCCAGCAGGGAGGACCGGACCTTATGAAAACCTACCTGAAAGCGGCAAAATCCGCCGGGTATGCAAAAGCAGATGCAATGTATCAGGCAATTACCAGAGAAGTAGACAGGTGGGAGGAAACTAAAAAGAAGGAGCTGGATGATGCAGCGAATAAGAGGGGAATTTGGGCGGGCAGTCCGAGAAGCCCCCGGGAACTGGTGAATTTAGTGGTAGAAAATGTGAATGAAAAGATTGAGTTTTACAATACAATGGTGCAGATGCCGGGACTGCCTTCCTATGACTGGATTAAAGGGAACGTTCCTGTGGAAAGTGGGGAAGTTTCGGAGACAGAACTTCAGGAAGAGCTGCAGGAAGAAATGCAGCAGGAAACTGCCGAGGACTGCAGGCTGGATGATATGCCGTATTTTATCACGGATGATTGGGGTAGAGAGTGGACAAGAGATATGGACTATGGAAATACTGTCCGCTATATCCGTCAGGAATTTTACAGTACGGTGACGGGAGATTTTGGAGACAGTTGGCATGGAGGAGAGGTTTATATCAGTCAGCGCCATATTGAAGGAAATACGGCGCACTTGTTTGGAAGAACCTTCCATTGGTAGACGAGAAGTGTGATGTTGCAGGAGGACAAAAATAATTTTTCAGGAGGATGAAAATGAGAAAACCAAAAAAACAATGGATAATTGCAGCAATAAGTTTTGCAATCTTAACAGGCTGTGGAGCAACAGAGAAGATTAATAAAGCAGTGGAAGAAAGCGTTCCTGTTGAGGCAACCACAGAACCGGAAATTACTTTGGAACAAAAGGTGGAAGATTTGGGTGATTCATGGGAAAACCTTGCTGTCTTGATTAACGGTAAAAAATATCAAATGCCGTTTGGACCGAATGAATTAACAGAAGTTGGATTGAAATTTGATACAAGGTATAATTCTGAAGAAGATATTGTTGGTGCGGGGGGACATGATATTATATTTTACCGGAGTGAGGATATGAGAGATTATATTTCACTGGATGCTATGAATAGAACGGAAGAACAAGATACTGTAATGAATTGTGAGGTGGCGGGAATTCATATATTGGAAGAAAACATGGATCATGAACAAATTAGTGTTATTTTTCCGGGAGGAATTACATTAAAAAACACAGAAGAAGAAGTACAGGAAATTTATGGAGAAGCGGATAGTATTGTTGAAAGTCTTGAGACTTTCGGAAGAAGGTATCGATGGGTTACGGATACGTCGCAATGCAGTATTACATTTGATCCGGAAGACGGTAAGATGGTACGAATGGAGCTATGCAACTATAGGACAATAAATTAATCAAAGAAAGACGGTGCAAAATCAGGAGATGGAGCACCGTCTTTCTTTATGTCCACAGGCAGCGAGCTAAATGGGAATG
>JAHAFI010000035.1 GCA_018374355.1 Clostridiales bacterium | reverse complement strand
GATATTTACGTCCAATTTATGATGTTCACATCTAGTCTATATTGAATTTCACAGGTGATTTGGATGTGAGAAGTAAATTATAACTTCCTACGTCCATGAGTTTTTAAAATAGTGGACGAGAGCAGTTGAATTTGCCTGTATACGTCCAAACAGGCAGATTTTCCCCCGCTTCGTTTCAGGACGGGAGCAGATATTTGGACGATAACAGGCGAATTCCATCACTCATGTCCAAAGGTCAAAAGCAATGGTTCATCCAATACAGATGTAGACCAGACAAACCTCCGACCACAGGATTGACAGGAAAGGTTCGGAACAGATTGTCCGGATTTTGGTAATTTTTAATAGAAATCTGAGAAAATTATTGTACAATATTCAGAGTTGCGTTCTCGCGCACGCAATGATATGATAACTATATCAAAAATGCGTGACCGGACACGCAAACGGCACGCAAAAAATGAAAAGGAGAACATAACATGATTAAAGTAGGAATTATCGGAGCAGGAAGAATCGGAAAAGTACATATCACAAGCATCACCACAAGAGTAAAAGATGCCATGATCAAAACGGTAGCAGACCCGTTCCTCAATGACGAGACAGCAGAATGGGCAAAAAGCATGGGTGTAGAGCACACCACAAAAGACTACAAAGAAATCATCAACGATCCGGAAATTGACGCGGTTCTGATCTGTTCTTCCACAGATACCCATTCACCGATTTCCGTAGAAGCAATCAAAGCCGGAAAACATGTATTCTGCGAAAAACCAATCGACCACGATATCGACAAGATCAAAGAAGTTATCGATGCGCTGGAAGGAACTAATCTGAAATATCAGGTAGGCTTCAATAGAAGATTTGACCATAACTTCGAAGCAGTACAGAGCGCAGTTGCAGCAGGAAAGATCGGTAAACCGGAAATCATCAAGATTACCTCCCGCGACCCTGAACCGCCGAGCATCGACTATGTAAAAGTTTCCGGCGGAATGTTCTTGGATATGACTATTCATGATTTCGATATGGTTCGTTTCCTTGCAGGCTGTGACGCTACGGAAGTTTATGTACAGGGCGCTAATCTGGTTGACCCGGCTATCGGAGAGGCAGGAGACGTTGATACTGCAGTTATCACCCTGCAGATGGAAAACGGCGCGATTGCAGTAATCGACAACTGCAGAAAAGCAGTTTACGGATATGACCAGAGAGCAGAAGTATTCGGTTCCGAAGGTATGGTATCTGTTACAAATGATAGTCAGTCCTCCGCAGTGCTCACCAACGCAAACGGCGTGACAGGTGAAAAACCGCTGTTCTTCTTCTTGGAAAGATACATGGATGCGTACGGAAAAGAAATCGCAGCATTCGTTGACGCGATCGTAAATGATACCGAAGCTCCGTTAAACGTTATGGATGGTCTGAAACCGGTTCTGATGGGACTTGCAGCGAAGAAATCCTACGAAGAGCACAGACCTGTAAAAATTTCTGAAATTATGTAAGTAAAAGGTAATTATTCAGGACTCAGTCCTTCATAGTTACGAATGCATACAAGCAAAAATACGATAACATGAGATAGGAGATACATGCCATGTTCAATAAAGAAAAAGTAAAATTAGGAATTGCCCCGATTGCATGGACCAACGACGACCTGCCGGATCTGGGAAAAGAAAATAACTTTGAGCAGTGTGTCAGCGAGATGGCGCTGGCAGGCTATACCGGTTCTGAAGTTGGAAATAAATATCCGAAAGATCCGGAAGTTCTGAAAAAAGCGCTGGAACTTCGCGGAATCGAAATCTGTAACCAGTGGTTTTCTTCTTTCCTGATCACAAAACCATTCGAAGAAGTGGAAAAAGAATTCCGTGCACAGCTTACTTTCCTGAAAGCGATGGGAGCAAAAGTGATCGGAGCTTCCGAGCAGAGCCACAGCGTACAGGGTATGCAGGACACCCCTGTTTTCGGACATAAATATGTGATGAACGATGAAGAGTGGGAAACCTTCTGCACCGGTATGAACAAACTGGGAAAAATCGCAAAAGAAGAGTACGGCATCAGCCTGACCTTCCATCACCATATGGGAACGGTTGTACAGGATGCTGACGAAGTAGAGAGAATGATGGCAAACACAGATCCGGAATATGTAAGCCTGCTGTTTGATACAGGACATTTCACCTACTGCGGAGCTGACCCTCTGGAGATGGTTACAAAATATGTGGACAGAATCAAACACGTTCACTTGAAAGATATCCGTCCGGAGATCGTGGAAAAAGTAAAAGCGGAAAATCTGAGCTTTTTGGAAGGTGTTCGTCTGGGCGCATTTACCGTACCGGGAGACGGCTGCATCAACTTTGACCCGATTTTCAAAGTGCTGGAGGATGCGGGCTATGAAGGATATATGCTGGTAGAGGCCGAACAGGATCCGGCAAAAGCAAATCCTCTGGAATATGCAATGAAAGCACGCAAATTTATCAACGAAAAGACAGGTCTGTAAAATAGAACCATGCTGACAAAGAGGCAGCGGACTTTGAAACGGCAGGAGCCGGAGAAGTCCGCTGCCCTTGTTTTATCTTGAAAGCAGATAAGACTCCCGGCTTACAGGTGTACTTGAACCTGAACTGAGTGGAAAAAAGTGTCCAATGCGTGCGAAAAGCGTGCAAATGGTACGAAATAAGAAAAGCATCTATGCGATTGTAATAAAATCACCCCATCAAAATTGTGCAAAGTGCGGGAAAAGAAAAAAATAGAACAAAAAAACTTGATGTTTTCATAGGAGTGTGCTAAAATGTAATTAATAAATAAGACACGCATAAAGCACGCTACATAAAGAAAATAATGCACGCGAAACGGAGGAATAAAAAATGAAATATGTAGAATTTGATTCATCCAGACCGCTGGATCTGGTACTTCTCGGACGGGTAGCCATTGATTTTAATCCGGCTTACAACGATCAGGTAAAAGAGGAATTCAAACCGCTGAAGAAAGTGCACATGTTTGAAAAATTCGTGGGAGGTTCCCCGGCCAATATCGCCGTAGGCGTTACTCACCACGGAATGAAAGCGGGATTCATCGGAAAAGTGTCCGATGACCAGTTCGGTGATTTCGTTACGGAATATTTTGAGGAGCAGGGTATCGACACCTCCCATATTACCAGATGTACCAACGGTGAGAAGCTGGGACTGACCTTTACGGAAATGCTTTCCTCAAAAGAGAGCAGCATTCTGATGTACCGCAACTGCATTGCCGATTTGCAGCTTCATGTGGACGACATTGACGAGGAGTATATAAAAAGTGCGAAAGCGATCCTGATTTCCGGTACTGCTCTTGCCCAGAGCCCTTCCAGAGAAGCAGCGATCAAAGCCGTGATGCTGGCAAAAAGAAACGGAACAAAGATCATTTTCGATATCGATTACCGGGAATACAACTGGAAGAACAGTGATGAAATCGCAATCTACTACTCGACAGTGGCAAAAGAAGCGGATATCATCATGGGCTCCAGAGAAGAATTTGACCTGACAGAGAAACTGATCCGCCCGGGCATGACCGATGAAGAGTCTGCAGCGCTGTGGCAGGGCTATAACGCAAAAATCGTGGTGATCAAACACGGTATGAAGGGTTCCACCGCTTACACCTGCGACGGACAAAAGTTTTCCATTAAACCGTTCCCGGTAGAAGCAAGAAAAGGCTTCGGCGGCGGAGACGGATACGGTTCCGGTTTCCTGTATGGACTGTATCAGGGCTGGGAAATCATCGATTGTCTGGAATTTGGTTCCGCAGAGGCTTCCATGATGGTTCGCAGCAACAACTGTTCCGATTCCCTTCCGGGACCGGAGGAGGTTCATGCGTTCATCAAAGAGGAAAAAGAAAAATTCGGAGAAATGATTGCAAGAGTATAAAGGATAACGGAGAAAAGGAGAGAGGATAACATGTTACAGACAAAGAGAATGACAGTTGCTCAGGCGATTGTAAAATTTTTAGATAATCAGTATGTGGCGATGGATGGAGTGGAGACTAAGTTCGTGAATGGATTTTTCACTATTTTCGGACATGGCATCGCAGTAGGACTGGGAGAAGCGCTGGATACCAATCCGGGGCAGCTTCGGGTAATGCAGGGAAGAAATGAACAGGGAATGTGTCATGCGGCCATTGCTTACGCAAAACAGAACCAGAGAAAGAGCATCATTGCCTGTGCTTCTTCCGTAGGACCGGGCGCTGCCAATATGGTAACGGCCTGCGCTACAGCAACAGTAAATAATATTCCCCTTCTGGTATTTCCGGCAGACACCTTTGCTTCCAGACAGCCGGACCCGGTACTGCAGCAGTTGGAAGTAAGCTCCAGTCTGGCAGTATCCACCAACGATGCGTTCCGCCCGGTGTGCAAATACTGGGACCGCGTAACCCGTCCGGAACAGATCATGACCGCTTTAATCAGCGCTATGCGCGTGCTCACCGATCCGGCAGAAACAGGAGCCTGCTGTATCGCTCTTCCTCAGGATGTGGAAGGTGAATCCTTTGACTTCCCGGAATATTTCTTTGAGAAGAGAGTGCACAGAATCACAAGACCGGCCGCTGTGGAAGAAGAGCTGGAAGATATTACAGAAGTGATTGCAAATGCGAAGAAACCGCTGGTGATCGTAGGCGGCGGCGTTCGCTACTCAGATGCGGGAGAAACCGTGGAAAAATTCTGTGAAGAGTTCCACATTCCTTTTGGAGAGACGCAGGCAGGAAAAAGCGCTTGTCAGGCAAGTCATCCCTACTGTCTGGGAGGTATCGGTGTAACAGGAACCTACGCTTCCAACGTGATCGCGAAAGATGCAGATGTGGTAATCGCCATCGGTTCCAGAATGTCTGACTTTACCACCAGCTCCAAATGGCTGTATCAGAATGAAAACGTAAGATTCGTAACCATCAACAACTGCCGTTATCACGCATACAAGATGGATGCGGTGAAGGCAGTGGGCGATGCTAAAGCGACGGTAGAGGCGCTGAGTGAAAAACTGAGAGCAAGAAATTACGTTTCCGCTTACAACGGGGAAATCGAGGAAGCGAAACGTATCTGGGATAAGGAGATGGAGCGTCTGGGCGGAATCGCTTACACCGGCGATGATTTTGAACCGATCATCAAGGCGAGAGACCCGAGAACCATTCCGGAATTTGTAAAACTGACAGATGGAAAACTGACCCAGACAGCAGCTTTGGCAGCCATCAACCGGACCATCGATAAAAATGCAACGATCATTACTGCAGGAGGTTCCCTGCCGAGCTGTATGCAGCGTATGTGGAGAACCGATAAACGGGGCGGCTACCATGCAGAATACGGATATTCCTGTATGGGATATGAAGTGGCAGCAACGCTGGGCGTTAAAATGGCTGAACCGGAAAATGAGGTTTACTGTGTTGTGGGAGACTCCAGTTTCCAGATGATGCACAGTGAGATCATGACCATCATGCAGGAGAGAAGAAAAGTAAATATTCTGATTTTCGACAACTGCGGATTCGGCTGTATCAACAACTTGGAAATGAACCATGGAATCGGAAGCCTTGCAACAGAATTCCGTTATACCGACGGTCAGAAACCTACCGGAGACCTGATCCCGGTGGATTACGCAAAGATCGGTGAAGGATACGGACTGAAGAGTTACACCTGTAAAACCATTGATGAGCTGGTTGCCGCTCTGGAAGATGCAAAGACACAGGAAAATGCCTGCCTGTTTGACCTGAAGGTAATTCCCAAAACTATGACAGACGGATACGAATCTTGGTGGAACGTAGGTCTGGCAGATGTTTCCGAGAAGGAAAGCGTAAGAAAAGCATGGGAAGGCGTAAAAACAGGAAGAAATCATGCAAGAAAATATTAACAGGCTTAAAATAACAGGAAAGTGAGGAAAATACTATGGCAAGAGAGTTTATCGTACCGGGACAGATCATCACAGGCGCAGGAGCGCTGGATATGGCAGCAAATACCCTTGGAACACTGGGAAAAAAAGCAATGATCGTAACCGACAAAGTTATGATCGATCTTGGAAACTGTGAGAAGGTGGAAACAGCCCTGAAAAATCAGGGAGTGGCTTATACCATCTACTCCGAGATCACAGGGGAACCCACTGACACAATGATTGAAAAGGGTCTGGAAAAATACAAAGAGGAAGGCTGCGACTTTCTGGTTGCCTTAGGCGGCGGAAGCCCGATCGATTCCATGAAAGCCATCGGTTCTCTGGTGGTAAACGGGGGAAATATTTCGGATTACATGGGCAAGGTCATTGATGTGGAAATGCCTCCTATGGTGGCCATCCCCACAACTGCGGGAACCGGTTCCGAGGCTACACAGTTTACCATCATCACCGATACCAAAAAAGACATCAAAATGCTGTTAAAAGGAAAAGTGCTGATGCCGTCTCTGGCAGTTATCGATCCTCAGTTTACCATGACTGCACCGCCGAAGATTACAGCGGCTACAGGACTGGATGCTCTCTGCCATGCAGTGGAGGCCTATACCTCTAAAAAAGCCCAGACTTTATCTGACAGCTTTGCCCTGTCTGCAGTAAAACGTATTTTCAAGTATCTTCCGGCTGCATTCCATGATGGAAAAAATGAAAATGCCCGGGTAGAGATGTCCGTAGCAGCGCTGGAAGCAGGTATCGCCTTTAATAATGCTTCCGTTACACTGATCCACGGAATGAGCCGCCCCATTGGAGCTTTGTTCCATGTGGCTCATGGACTTTCCAATGCGATGCTGATGAAAGAATGCCTGAGCTTTGCGCTGGAAGGGGCATATGACAGATTTGCAGATTTGGGAAGAGCCATCGGTGCGGCAGATGCTTCCGATTCCGATAAAGAAGCCAGTGAAAAATTCCTCGATGAGGTGGTAAAACTGACTGAGGAGCTGGAAACACCTACACTGGAGCAGTTTGGAATCAACAAAGAAGCTTTCTTTGATGTAATTGGAAAAATGGCATACGATGCTATGGACAGCGGAAGTCCTCAGAACACAAGAAGAGCGATTACACAGGCAGAAGTAGAGCAGATGTACAAAAATCTGTGGTAACAGGATTTTGAGGGGGACGGCGAAGGCCGGCCCCCTTTTAGGAAAGAGGGTACGCTGCGGCGTGCCCGAACTTAAATAAAGAAGGATAAGTGTATGATAAAACTGACAAAGACTCAGAAAAAACAGAGACTGCTCATGATGGTTTTCGGAGCATTTGCAATATTTTTTACCGGATATCCTCACGTTTGGTCGGTCTATCAGCCCTATGTGATGGAACAGGCAGGGTGGACGCAGGGGCAGGCGTCTATGTGCTTTTATCTGGCTCTGGCCACTTTTGTTTTCGGAAATATTGTGGGAGGACGTATGCAGGATAAGAAAAGCCCGAGACTGGTGATTTTCATCGGCGGAGGGATCTTTACGGCGGGAATCCTGCTGTCCGCATTTTTGATCGTTCCGTCACCCATTCCCATTTATCTTACCTACGGGGTGATGCAGGGATTCGGACAGGGCATGATCTACACGACGATTATTTCCACAGCCCAGAAATGGTTTCCGGGACGCACCGGTTTCGCGTCGGGTGTGGTGGTGACAGCCAACGGCTTGTGCGGATTTTTCCTTGCCCCTTTAAGCAGGACGCTTTTGGAGGCGGAGGGCCCGAAAACCACGTTCCTGCTGGTAGGAGGTGCAATTGCCCTTTCATGGATTTTATGCAGTATATTTTTCTACGTTCCTGACAGAAAATGGCGTGAAGCGGCAGAAAGAGAACAGGTAAGAGCCGCTTCCGGCAGTGTATCGGTCAAGAAACCGAAAGAGTATACTTCTTCGGAAATGATGCGCACGAAAAGCTTTTATCTGCTGCTGGCAACGATGCTTTTAGGGCTGATGTCCTATTTTATCCTGTCTCCCGTGTCCCAGACGTATCAGACGGAGCTGGGAATCCCGGCTTCTTTGGCGGTAAGTGCAGTGATGCTGGGTTCCATCGTAAATGCAGGGACAAGACTGGTGCTTCCCTCCATTGCGGATAAGGTGGGAAGAGCCGTGTGTATCAAAGGTGTGCTGGCGGTATCGATTGCGGCTATGGCAGTGCTGGCTGTTTCCGGTTCCTATGCGGTGACGGCAGCGGTTATCGCCATGTATGGCTGTTACGGCGGAATTATGGGAAGCTTTCCATCGTTTACCAGCTCGATCTTTGGAATGGAGCATTCGGGGGAAAACTATGGATATGTGATGTTTGGTATTGTAATTGCTACAATCGGCGCTCCCCTGCTTACCGGTATGGTGACCGGACAGGGATACGGAATGCGGATCGTATTTGCAATCGGTACAGGATTTGCAGTTGCGGCATTTATCTGTATGACAATTTTGAAAAGAGAGCTGGGTCGTATGACCGGCAGTGAGGAGGACTAAGAGATGGCTTTAGTGACAATGAAAAAACTGATGGAACAGGCACAGAGAGAACACCGGGGAGTCGGCGCTTTCAGTGTGGGAAATATGGAAATGGTGAAAGGCGCAGTGCAGGCGGCAGAAGAATTGAATACGCCTATCATTCTTCAGATTGCAGAGGTGCGGCTGAAACATTCACCGCTGGAACTTATGGGACCTATGATGGTGCAGGCGGCAAAAGAGGCGAAGGTTGATATCGCTGTTCATCTGGATCACGGCCTGACCATGCCTGTGGTAGAAAAGGCGCTGGAGCTGGGATTTACTTCCGTCATGTTTGACAGCTCTACCTTTCCTTTTGAAGAAAATATGAACCGCACAATAGAAGTGGTGGAAAAAGCGAAGAAATACGGGGCAACCGTAGAGGCAGAGCTTGGTCTGGTAGGAGGAAGCGAAGACGGAAGCTGTGATCACGGAATCGCCTGCACCAATCCGGAGGACGCGAAGATTTTCTGCCAACGGACCGGAATTGACGCTTTGGCTGTTGCAATCGGGAACGCACACGGAAATTATCCGTCAGCGCCCAAACTGGCCTTCGATGTGCTGGAAAAGATCCAGAAAAATACAGAGATTCCGCTGGTGCTTCACGGAGGAAGCGGTATCACCGATGAAGATTTCAGAAAAGCCATTTCGCTGGGAATTGTGAAGGTGAACATCGCAACAGCTACGTTCAACAAGCTGATGGAGAGAGTGGAAGAATATATGCAGACAGAAGGGGCGCATAATTATTTCAGCCTGAATGAAGCCATGGTGCGGGGCGCTTACGAGAATGTGAAGCATCACATGGAAGTATTCAACTGCGTGAAGGACCTGAAAGAAATTTAACAATGAAAAAGCGATACATAAAGGGCAAAAAATCCGTCTATACTATTCACGGAACGAATTGAGAACAGGAGGTTTTGCATGTATCGTTATTTACCTATTCGAAGAGTTTACGCACGAGAAGTATTGGATTCCAGAGGCAATCCCACGGTGGAAGCAGAAGTGACCGTGGGAGAGGGCATCATGGGAATTGACGGATATACAGGAAGGGCAATTGTCCCTTCCGGAGCATCCACCGGAAAGTATGAGGCGGTGGAATTAAGAGACGGACAGGAACGTTTTGGAGGGCTGGGAGTACAGCAGGCGGTAAAAAATGTAAATACCCGGCTCTCCGACAGAATCGTCGGGGAAAATGCCCTGAATCAGGCATATATTGACCGGATTCTTCAGGAAGAGGACGGAACCGATAACAAGAGCAGTCTGGGTGCAAACGCTACGCTGGGAGTGTCTCTGGCGGTTGCAAGGGCGGCAGCGCAGGCGCTCAGGCTTCCCCTTTACCAATATCTGGGAGGGATTCACGGAAAACGGATGCCCTTACCCATGATGAACATCCTAAACGGAGGGAAACATGCGGACAATACGGTGGATCTTCAGGAATTTATGATCATGCCGGTGGGCGCCTGCTGCTTCCGGGAAGGAATGCGGATGTGCGCGGAGATCTATCAGCGGCTGAAAATCATTCTGAAGCACAAAAAGCTGTCCACGGCGGTTGGAGATGAAGGAGGATTTGCACCGGACCTGAAAAGCTCCGAGGAGGTTCTGGAGCTGATGATGGAGGCCATACGGCAGGCCGGATATGAGCCGGGAAAGGAAATCGCTTTTGCCATAGACGCAGCCTCCAGTGAACTTTATGATGAAGAAAAGAAAAAATATTATTTTCCCGGGGAAAGCCAGATGTCCGGTCAGGAGATTTACCGCACTTCGGAAGAGATGATTCAATATTATGAGGAGCTTTTAGAAAAATTCCCCATTGTTTCCATTGAGGACGGACTGGAAGAGGAGGACTGGGACGGCTGGAAGGAAATGACCCGGAGGCTGGGAGATAAGATCCAACTGGTGGGTGACGATCTGTTCGTTACCAATCCCAAACGGCTGAACGGCGGGATTCGTCTGGGTGTGGCCAACAGTATCCTCGTGAAGGTGAATCAGATCGGAACCCTTACAGAGGCGCTGGATGCAGTGGCGGAGGCCCAGCATCACGGCTACAGCGCAGTGATTTCCCACCGCTCCGGTGAGACCGAGGATGCGTTTATTGCAGATTTGGCAGTGGCGTGCAATGCAGGGCAGATCAAGACCGGAGCTCCCTGCCGGACAGACCGGACAGCAAAGTACAACCAGCTTCTCCGCATCGAAGAGTATCTGGGACAGGTGGCAGAATACGAAAATCCCTTTGAACTGAAATACGGGGAACGGGATGAAAAGTGGTAAAAAGTAGATACTGTTCACTGGCAATATTCCGCGAGGTGTTTTCGCGCAGTCTGCGCGGAAATCCCGAGACATACAGCGCCAAAATGTGATGTAATCACATTTTGTGTGCGTCGCGAAGCGTGTTGCTGTGAACGGAGTGAACAGTAACAAAAAGTACGAGGAAATGTGAATTTTGAGGAAATAGTTGTTGAAATATATGGAAGCCTATGGTAAAATAATCAATGGTTGACCATAGGAGGTGTGATTGTGGAAATTTTAAGAATCGTATTGACAATTATTTTCGTGATTGATTGTATAGCATTAGCAGTTGTTGTTTTGATGCAGGAAGGAAAACAGAAGGGTCTGGGAGCTATTTCCGGTATGGCTGATACTTACTGGGGACGCAACAAAGGCCGTTCCATGGAAGGAACACTGATAAAAGCTACAAGAGCGATGGCTGTACTGTTCATGGTACTAGCTGTTGTGCTGAATATGAATTTTTAGAACTTTTTAACAAAAACACTCTTGCAGGATTGCAAGGGTGTTTTCGAATTTATGCTGAAAAATGTAAAGGACAGGAAAATATTGAATAAAAAAAAGCTGAAAAACAGAAAAAAACTGTTGTTGGATTTTATTTCCAACAAAGAGTACCGCCCCATGCGGGCGCGGGATATAGCCATGCTCCTTCAGATTCCCAAAGGGAAAAGGGCGGAGCTTTTTGAGGTGCTGGATGCGCTGGAGGCGGAAGGAAAGATCTGCTGCCCCAAAGGAAAGTATGAGAAGGTACGCAAAGAAGTAAAAGAGAAGCAGCCGGAAATTCTGGAGGGAACATTTATTGCCAACGCCAAAGGATTCGGTTTTGTGGAAATTGAAGGGGAAGAGGAAGACCTGTATATCCCTGAAGAAGATACGCTGTACGCATTCCATCAGGACCGGGTTCAGGTGCAGGTAAAGGCAGAACAGAAGGGAAACCGCCGGGAAGGAAAAATTCTGGAGATTCTGGGACACGGGATCACGGAAATCGTTGGAACCTTTGAAAAAAGCCAGAATTTTGGTTTCGTTATTCCCGACAATGCAAAGCTTAGAAGGGATCTGTTCATTCCAAGAGAGCACACCAAAGGAGCTGAGGACGGAGACAAGGTAGTAGCAAAGATTGTCAGTTACGGCGGTAAAAATAAGAATCCTGAAGGAAGGATTCAGGAAATTCTGGGAAGCAAGGGACAGCCGGGAATTGATGTGCTGTCTATTGCCAGAGGATATGAACTTCCCATGGATTTTCCTGAAAAGGTCTTAAATCAGGCTTCCCGTGTGCCCGACGAGGTACTGGAAAGTGATTTTCAGGGAAGAATGGATTTGAGGGATTGGACCGTGGTGACCATTGACGGGGAGGATGCGAAGGATTTAGATGATGGTATTTCTCTGACAAAGGAAGGAAATGTTTACCATCTGGGCGTGCATATTGCGGATGTGACCAATTATGTGCAGGGAAACAGTGCAATGGATCGGGAAGCCCTCAGAAGAGGAACCAGTGTTTATCTGGTAGACCGGGTAATCCCCATGCTGCCGAAACGTCTGTCCAACGGTATCTGTTCCCTGAATCAGGGAGTGGATCGGCTGGCCCTTAGTTGTCTGGTGGATGTGGATGCAAATGGTAAGATTCTGGGCCACAGGATTGCCGAGACTGTGATCTGCGTAGACAGAAGGATGACTTATACGGCAGTAAAGGGTATTCTGGAGGGAGATCAGGAGCTTAGAAGAGAATATCAGGAGCTGGTTCCGCTGTTTCACCAGATGAAGGATCTGTCCGCCATCCTCCGAAAGAACCGGACAGAGAGAGGCTCTATCGACTTTGATTTTCCGGAGAGCAAGGTAATTCTCGATGAAATGGGAAGACCTGTGGAGATTCGGGCGTATGAGCAGAATGTGGCTACACGCATCATAGAGGATTTCATGCTGCTGGCGAATGAAACAGTGGCCAAAGAGTACTGCGAGAGGGAGATTCCCTTCCTCTACCGTACCCATGAGAATCCGGATACAGACCGGATGGAAAAGGTACTGAGTTTTATCAGGAATCAGAATATTGCGGTACAAAAGGGCAGAGAGGAGATCACCCCACTGGAAATTCAGGAAATTCTCACCTCCATCGAGGGAGAAGCCAGTGAGCCGCTGATCAGCCGTCTTTTGCTGCGCTCTATGAAACAGGCCCGGTATACCACCGGATGCAGCGGACATTTCGGACTGGCTGCAAAGCATTACTGCCACTTTACTTCTCCTATTCGAAGATATCCGGATCTTCAGATTCACCGGATTATCAAGGATACCATCCGGGGTAGGATGAAAGAGGAAAAGAAGATGTACTACGCGCAGATTCTGGAGGATGTTGCAACGAAGACCAGTATGCTGGAGCGCAGAGCCGAGGAGGTGGAACGGGAGACCGTGAAGCTTAAAAAGGCAGAATATATGGAAGCACGGATCGGACAGGTCTTTGAGGGCGTGGTGTCCGGTGTGACAGGCTGGGGATTGTATGTGGAGCTTCCGAATACGGTGGAAGGGCTGGTACATGTGAGCACTCTGGTAGATGACTATTATATTTTCGACGAAGAAAATTACCAGCTTGTGGGCGAAGAGTTCCATCGGACGTATCATTTGGGAGATCCCGTGCAGGTGCAGGTGGTGTCGGTGGATCTGTCCTCGAAAACCGTGGACTTTATCTTGAGATAAGACTCCCACCTCTACAGGCGTTGAGCCGGGGAGATGCTGGTCTTGGTTGGAGCCCTTGCATAGATTTGGGCAAAAAAATAGAAAGCAGGAGGAGATGGAGTATGGCGAAGGAAAAAGGCAGCCGCCTCATAGCTAATAATAAAAAAGCATATCATGACTATTTTGTGGAAGAGACTTACGAGGCGGGGATTTCCCTCCATGGGACAGAGGTAAAATCCCTGCGTATGGGAAAATGCAGCATCAAAGAGTCTTTTGTCAGAATTGAGAACGAAGAAGTATTCATTTATGGTATGCATATCAGCCCTTATGAGAAGGGAAATATTTTTAATAAGGATCCGCTTCGTGTGAAAAAGCTTCTGCTTCACAAGTACGAAATCCGAAAAATGCGGGGAAAGATCGCAGAAAAGGGTTACACACTGGTGCCCTTGAAGGTATACTTTAACGGAAGCCTCGTGAAGGTGGAAATCGGTCTGGCGAAAGGTAAAAAGCTGTATGACAAACGGCAGGATATCGCCAAGAAGGATATGAGAAGAGAAGCGGAGCGGGAGTTTAAGGTGAGAAATCTTTAAAATTTGAATGGAATTTGTATACAGCCGACTGACAGAAATGCCAGTTGGCTTTTTAGGATTGAGTTTTCAGGAGAGGAGGAAAATAAGTCATGATTTTAAGTGCCAGCCGAAGAACCGATATTCCTAATTATTATTCAGAATGGTTTTATAACAGAATGAAGGAAGGTTTTTTCTATGTGCGCAATCCCATGAATGTTCATCAGATCAGCCGGATAGATGTTTCGCCGGAAGTAGTAGACTGCATTGTTTTCTGGACAAAAAATCCTGAACCCATGATTGAAAGGCTGGATGAACTGGCTGCATATCAGTATTATTTTCAATTTACTTTAACCGGTTATGGAACAGATATAGAATGCAGCGTTCCGCATAAGAAGGATAAAATGATAGAGGTATTTCAAAAGCTGTCAGATAAAATCGGAAGCAAAAATGTTGTGTGGCGATACGATCCCATTCTTTTTACCCAAACTTATACGCCGGAATATCATTTGAGGGCGTTTGAGCAAATTGCCGCTGCCTTAAAGGGCTATACAGAGAAGTGCGTGATCAGCTTTGTTGATGTATATGCAAAGAACAGAAAAAATATGGAAAATATAGGGATATACGATCTGGAAAGGGAGGAATTGAATGGATTTTGTTCGAAACTCAGCCAGATTGCGAATGCTCATAATATAAAAGTGGCAAGCTGTGCGGAAAAAATAGAGTTGTCCCAGTGCAGCATTGAACACAATTCCTGCATTGACCGGAAACTGATTGAAGATATTATCGGGTGTAACATAAAAGTGTCAAAGGATAAGAATCAAAGAAAAGAATGCGGGTGTGTGGAGAGCATCGATATTGGAACGTATAACACATGCAGGAATGGGTGTGTATATTGTTACGCGAATGATAGTCAGCAGAGCGTTAGGGAAAATTGTAAAAAATATGCTCCTGAGGAGCCCTTGCTTTGCGGGACAATCGGGGCGGAGGACAAAATCACTGTTCGGAAGATGAAATCGCTTAAAGAGGAGCAGATAAGTATGTTTGATTTGTAAAGGAATGGCAGATGTATTTAAGACAGCAGAATTAGGTAGAGCAAACTCAAATTGAAAAAGCCAGAGAAAATCAGATGCGATATCTTTCGGCTGTTGAGATAGAAAAAATTAGCTGACAAAGGAAGAACCGATTATGAAACGAATTTTGATTGTGGAAGATGATAACTTATTAAACAAAACCCTGACCTATAACATGGTTTCTGATGGTTATAACGTTTCCTCCGTATCCAATGCAAAAACGGCTGCCGGGAAACTGAAAAATGAAGAATACGATCTGGTGCTTCTGGATGTGAATCTGCCGGACGGAAATGGTTATGACCTGTGCAGGCTGATAAAACCGGAAAAGCCGGATACAGTGGTGATTTTTCTCACGGCCAATGATCAGGAAAGCGATCAAATCCGGGGCTACGAGGTGGGAGCGGTGGATTACATCACAAAGCCGTTTTCCATCAGCGCTTTGCAGAGGAAAGTAAACGCCATATTCGGGATGCTGGAACACCATAAACCGGCGAAGGATCTCTATGATGACGGCAGGCTGTTTTTGGATTTTTCGGAACAGAGCGCCCGCTTGAACGGAAAACCGCTGTCTCTTTCCACTATGGAATTTAAGATGCTGAATTTGTTCCGGAAAAATCCAAAACGGGTATTGACCCGGGCGCAGCTATTGGAAAAATTGTGGGATGCAGAGGAAAAATATGTAGATGAACACACCCTGACAACTTCGGTAAGCCGTATTCGGGGAAAAATCGAAGGAGATGGAGATACTTACATCAAAACAGTATATGGAATGGGATACCAGTGGATGGGAGGGGAGTGCAGATGAAGCGGCAGGCAATTTCAGTGAAACGTCTGTTTTATCTCGTATTTGCAGGTGCGGCGGTTTCTATGGGGGTGATTATTTTAACAGCATTTTGGCTGACCGGGCAGATGGCGGTACTGACAACCGGGGGAATACTGCTGGCTTGTACCCTGAGCTGGCTGTTTATTATAACCCGGCTTTTTGGAATGCGCCTTTCCCGCTTTACCGCTGATTTGTGCGAAACGCTGGACGGCATGATCGAGGGAAATGAAGAGCCGGAGCGGGACAACAACAGAGAAACTTTATTTGACCGTATCAGCCACCGTCTGTCCCGTCTCTATCAGATTATGCAGGAAAATCAGCGGAGAGTGGATGAGGAGCGGCAGGAGCTGCAGTCTATCGTATCCGATATTTCCCATCAGGTAAAGACTCCGGTGAGTAACCTGAAAATGGTGACGGACACCCTGCTGACCCGGCCGGTTTCGGAGGAAGACCGCAGGGTGTTCATCGGGGGAATCCTAAGGCAGACGGAGAAGCTGGATTTTCTTTTTCAGGCCCTTGTGAAAACTTCCCGTCTGGAAACGGGCATCGTCCGTCTGGAAAAGAAAAAGGGACGCTTGTTTGACACGGTGGCTCAGGCCATGAGCGGGATTGTGTATGGAGCAGAGAAGAAGGGAATGACTGTGACTGTGGACTGTCCCGAGGCTCTGGAAGTGGTTCACGACAGCAAATGGACAGCGGAGGCGCTTTTTAATCTTTTGGATAACGCAGTAAAATATACGCCGGAGGGCGGAACAATCCATGTGTCGGTAGAACCTTGGGAAATGTATGTGGAAATCAAAGTGCGCGACAACGGAAAGGGAATTTCCGAAAGCAATCAGGCGGCGGTTTTCCGGCGGTTCTATCGTGAGGAGGAGGTACACGATCAGCCGGGCGTGGGCATTGGCCTTTATTTGACGAGGGAGATTGTGATGCGTCAGGGAGGTTACATAAAAGTAGTGTCAAATCCGGGACAGGGTTCTGCTTTTTCCATAATGCTGCCCTTGAAGTAAGAGGATGGCGGACGGCTTTTTTTGGAAGCTGCCCGCCATAAATTTTTGAAATCTCCGCATTTTGTAACATTTCCCATGATTTTTCGGAGAAATTTTTGGAGACCTCGGACATTTGTGTGATGTTTATGTTTTACAATAAACGTATCAAAAGAGAGGAGCAATGATTCATGGAATATATTTTGCAGACAATTGAACTAAAAAAATACTACGGTACGAAACCGAATATTACCCGTGCCCTTGACGGTGTAAATTTTTCCGTAAGAAAAGGGGAATTTGTTGCCATTGTGGGAACCTCCGGCAGCGGCAAATCCACACTGCTGCACATGATGGGAGGTCTTGATACGCCTACGGGAGGCAGCGTGCTGGTGCGGGGGCAGGATCTGGCGAAAAAGAGCGAAGAGGAGCTGACAATTTTCCGCCGCCGCAATATCGGGTTTATTTTCCAAAACTATAATCTGGTTCCTGTGATGAGCGTGTATGAAAATATTGTGCTTCCGGTAAAGCTGGACGGCGACCGGGTGGACAGACAATTTTTAAAGCACATCGTGGGTATGCTGGGTCTCGAGGATAAATTAAAACATATGCCCAATCAGCTTTCCGGCGGACAGCAGCAGCGTGTGGCAATCGCCCGGGCACTGCTGACCAAACCGGCGATCATTTTGGCTGACGAGCCCACCGGAAACCTTGACAGCAAGACCAGCGCCGATGTTCTGGGTCTTCTCAGAAGAAGCAGCAGCGAATTTAACCAGACCATCGTGATGATTACCCACAACGATGACCTTGCCCGTCTGGCAGACAGGATTGTCCGCATCGAGGATGGAAAAATTGCAGTTTTGGGAGGGATGGAGTTATGATCTGGCCATTTGCAAACGATACCCGTGAGATTGAAAAAAGTATAGCAAAGAGCAGCTTTCGTGCCAATAAAACAAGAAATATCATCGCGGTCATTGGAATTATCCTTACCTCCATTCTGTTTACCAGCCTTTTTACTCTGGGAATCGGTATGATAGAAAGCACCCGTGTGGCCAACATGGTTTTGTCCGGCGGAGATGGTCATGCCAGAATCATCGAATTGCGTGAAGAAGAGTATGAGACGATCAGCAGCCATCCTCTTGTCAGAGAAATTGCCTATTGCCGCAGACTGGCCGACAGTATCAATAATGAGGCTCTTTCCAAACGGGAAATGGAATTTTCCTACTACGATGATATGGGAATGAAATATATGTTTACAGAACCCTCTGGCGGCAGCAAACCGCAGGCAGAAAATGAAATTATGACAGATACGAAAACGCTGGAGCTTCTGGGGGTGGAACAGAAAGCGGGAGAAGAGATTTCACTGGAGCTTACGATCCATAACGAACCTGTCACAAGAAATTTCATTTTGTCCGGCTGGTGGGAGACGTATCCCGGAGTGGAAAATGGGACGATTCTGGCTTCCCGGGACTATGTGGAGGCCCACAGGGAGGAATTGAACGCTGTCGAGGAAGGCCAGCAAACTGCCGGAGCCATTACAGCGGTGATGAAGTTTGAAAATGCCGGAAATGTAAAGGAAGATCTGGAGACGGTGGTCAGGGAGAGCGGTTATTCCATGGATTATTCCGCACCCAATTATATCAATGCCGGAGCCAATCCCCTGTATTTGTCACTGGAAACCTCCAATTATGCGGGAACTGTTTTCGGACTGGCCTGCGGGTTGTTTTTGTTTCTGAGTTCCGGATATCTGATCATCTATAACATTTTTCAGATTTCCGTATTGCGGGACCTGCACTTTTTCGGACTGCTGAAAACCATCGGAGCTACCGGAAGACAGATCAATTCGATCATCCGCAGACAGGTATGGGCTCTTTCCGTAATCGGTATTCCCATCGGTCTGTTCGGGGGCTTTCTGATTGGTAAAGGTCTTCTTCCCATGCTGATGGAGCAGACCAGCTTTTCCGGGGATGCCGCAGCGGTGTCCGCAAATCCGGTAATCTTTTTTGCCGCTGGAGTATTTGCTTTCGTCACTGTACGGATTAGCGCAGGAAAGCCTGCGAAAATAGCGGCGAAGGTTTCTCCTATTGAGGCTGTCCGTTACGTTGACTCAGAGGTACGTGACGGAAATAAAAAACGGAGATTTGCCCGGCCCGGCAGAGTGCAGAATGTTATGGCAAGGGCGAATCTGGGGCGAAACAGAAAGCGTACGTTTCTGGTGGTGCTGAGCCTTTGCCTCAGTATTTTGATCGCAAACACGGTTTTCATTTTCTCCCATAGCGTGAATCCGGAAAAAGCCATTTCTAATATGATAGATTTTGACTTTTGCATCGGACAGAATGAACTTTTAAAATATTATGTGGTGGAGGAAGAGAGCGCATTGACGGAAAGCTTCGCGGAAGCAGTAAAAGCGCAGGAAGGCTTTGAAACGGGAGGCTATGAGTATGGATGCAATGCCTCATACAACAGTGAAACCACAACCCAAAGTGTGAACCAGTTTGAGGACGGGTCTTTTTCTACTCAGCTTTACGGGCTGGATCCGGTGGTGTTTTCCCGTGCAAAGCTTGTGGATGGGGAATTGGATATGGAAAAACTGGCTGGAGGCGAATACATTTTGGAGGGTGCCCATGTAACTACCCGGGGCGTTATGGAAGAGGACAGCATCAACCATTCCGTTGGAGATCGGGTGGAGCTAAATGTCCATGGAGAGATCCGCTCCTTTACCGTACTGGGACATATATTGGCGAATGAGACGAATACTTATGACTGGGTTGGATCCTGTTTTTTCCTTCCCGATACGGTTTATCGGGAATTTACCGGAAACAGCTATCCCATGACCTATAAGTTTGATACGGCAAACGAAAAAGAAATGGAGGCATTTCTGAAACGTTATACGGAAAATGAGGAGCCGGATATGACTTACAAATCCAGAAGTACCATTATGGCGGGAACTGCGGATATCCGGAATACCGTTGTATCCGTTGGCGGTACGATTGCAGGGATTATCGGCCTGATCGGTATCCTGAATTTTGCTAACACGATTTTGACCAGTATGTACACCCGCCGCAGGGAGCTTGCCACGCTTCAAAGCATTGGCATGACGGGAAGGCAGATTATGAACATGCTCTGTCTGGAGGGCTGCAATTATATGCTCCTGTCCGTGCTTGTTTCAGTACCCCTGTGTATGATCGGCGCCCGGATGCTGGTACAGCCGATTTGTGAAAAAATTTGGTTTTTAGACTTCAGGATGAGCTTTTTGCCGTTGCTGGTTATTATTCCGATTCTTCTTTTGACGGGAATTTTAGTTCCCTGCATTACTTATCAGCAAATAAACAGGCAGAGCGTTACGGAACGCTTAAAAGGAGGGTGAGTCAAAAACCCCGCTGCAGCCACCAAATGGATATGCAAGCATATACGCTTGGTGACTGCAGCGGGAATAAATAGCAGGTTACGGCTCAGAAGATTTCAACTGGGGCCACACAGTTCTCATCATCGTAAGAAAGCAGGCTCCGCCTCCAATAAAGTTAGAAATCGGTTCTGCCAGAAAAACTCCGTGCACGCCCAGTCCGCCGATATGCGGCAGCAGAAGCGTCAGAGGAATTACAATCACAACCTTCCGGAACACGGAAAAGAAAATGGCATTTTTTGACCGTCCGAGGGCTACAAAGGTGGACTGTCCGGCAAACTGGAAGGACATCATGAAGAATCCGAAGAAGTAGATAGTCATGGCAGGGACACCGAGAGCGATCAGTTGTGTATTACTGTTAAACAGATGAATAAACGGTTCCGGGAAAATCAGGAGAATGACCCAGATGATCGTTGTGTAGGTGATACAGGTAACGGACATAAATTTAATCCCTTCCCGAACCCGCTTGAATTTACCAGCGCCGAAATTAAATCCCAGTACCGGCTGGGAGGCATTGGTGATGCCCTGTACCGGCATGGATACCACTTCGCGGATGGAATTGATTACCGTCATGATTCCTACATAAATATCGCCGCCAAAGCTTTGTAATGAGGCATTGCAGACCACCTGAACCGCACTGTTGGTAAAGGACATAATAAACCCGGAGGTGCCGAGGGCGGTGATTTCCTTCAAAAGGGGCAGGTGGACACGCAGGCTGGCTCTGGTCAGACGGATCAGGGCCGCTTTACTTGAAAGAAAATGAAGTACCCAGACAGCAGATACAAACTGGGAAATTACTGTGGCAAGAGCCGCACCCTTTACCCCCATATCAAACACAAAGATAAAGATAGGATCCAGAACAATATTGAGTACAGCGCCCAGAAGCACAGTGAGCATCCCTTTCCGGGCAAAGCCCTGAGCGTTGATAAAATTGTTCATCCCGAGGCTGAACATCACAAAGGTACTGCCCAGCAGATAGATGGAAAGATAGCTGTCCGCAAAGGGAAAGGTATCATCGCTTGCGCCAAACAGATAGAGAATGGGCTCTTTGATCAGCAGTCCGAGAATGGTCAGGGAAATCCCGGAGATCAACAGCATGGTAAAGGTGGTTCCCATGATCCGGGAAGCCCGCTCTTCATCCTGCTTTCCCCTTGCGATGGAAAACAAAGGTGCACCGCCCATACCGAAAAGATTGGAAAAGGCAGTCACCATCATAAGAATGGGAAAGGTAAGCCCCAGCCCGGTAAGTGCCAGCGTAGCGTCTTTGGGCAGGTGGCCGATGTACATCCGGTCGATAATGTTATATAAGAGATTGATCAGTTGGGCCAGTGTCATGGGACCTGCAAGGCGCAGGATATTTCCCCGGACACTGCCCTGACTGAAATCATTTTCTGTAGAATTTGTCACAGGAAAGTCCCCCTTTTGTTTTTTTATTATTTTAGAACAATCGAAAGAAAAATGCAATTAACTAAACTGTATTTCTATCTGATGCCTGACGATGTAACCGCATTCAAATGTGCGGATCAGGAGATTGCGAAGAAGTGCAGTATCTATTCGTATGAATTGGATTTGCAGGAATCAGCAGAAAAATAAAAAAAGCTGCAACATTTTGCCGTCCCAAAGACTCTAATAGATAGAAGAACAAAAGAAGGGGGGATTGGGGCGATGAGCACAGGGATTTTTTTGATAATGCTATGCGATATAATTGTTTTCCCTGTTATTCTCCTGAAAATGGGAAAACGCCTGTTTTGTGAGGAAAGAGAGGATGGGATGTTCATCCGGGGAGTTAAGATGGGAGCCTTCGGCCTGATCTCTCTGGAAATCCTCGGTTTCGTCCATGTAATGCTGTTACTGTAACCATTATACTAAAAATCAGATAAAAAGGAACCCGGCAGTTCAAATCTCTGCCGGGTTCCTCAATGTATATGTAAGGCCAATTCTGAATTGCCGTCAAATCAAGAAGTCTCATTTTCTGAAACCGTATGAATGATTTTCGGTTTATACATAATTTCATTTACCGTATAAACAGTCATAAATGCCTCTTTGTCTGTCGCAGACATAAAACTCATCAGCTTTGCATATTCCGCTTTATTTACGATGGTGACGATTTCCTTGTGAGGCTGGAAATCGTATGCGCCCAGTGTTTCGTAGATGGTGGCTCCGCTGTGTAGATCGTGAATCAGGTAATTCCGGATTTCCTCCAGCTTTTCAGAGATGATGCACACACGTTTCTTTGTATTCATTCCGAAGATAAAATTATCCAGTACGATTCCGTTCAGATAGGTGCCAATGATACTTAATACCACTGTTTTTTTATCGTAAGCCAGCGCGGAGGACAGGGCTACACAGATTCCTGCCAGCGACATGGCTTTCCCCAATTCCATATGGAAGAATTTGTTTAAAATTTTTGCTACGATATCCAGTCCGCCGGAGGAGGCGTTGCGGGCAAATAAAAGAGCCAGACCGATGCTGACTAAGAGACAGTAGCAGATCATGTCCAGAAACGGGTCTGCAAGAATGGATTCGTAACCGGGCAAAATCTGCTCAAAAATGCGGATGAAAACAGGCATCAGCATAGAGGCATAGACAGTTTTTGCCCCGAATTCTTTTCCAATCAGCAGAAAGCCGATCAACAGGAAAAATACATTCAATCCCATGGTAAGTATGGAGACCGGAACCGGGATAAAATGCGCCAGTACAATAGCGATACCAACTCCGCTTCCCACAGACAATTTGCTTGGCATCAGGAAGAAAAATACGGCTGCCGCCACGATAAATGTTCCAAAAGTAATCACTGCAAAATCCCAGAATGTTTCCCATCCCTTTTTGGAAAAAATCTTTTTCATAAATATACCACCTTTATTTCTACAGAAGGAGTCTGTTTTTTAAAATGAGCAGAGCAGTGAGAAAAGACAGCGCCTGAAAAACTGCAGTGCAAATGAGATTATACTGGATTTTGCGGTGTATAGCAATGATTTATTCGGAAAAAGGGAAATTATATTTTTGAAACGCACAATGGAAGAGACTCCTTTTATTCCCAATGATCCGCTAACAAGAAATCCCTGATATTTCTATGTTTGATTCCATTCCTGCTCATATCAAATTCATGCATGGAAACGACATATTTAGGGAAATTATCACGAATCGTATCGTAAACGCCGAATTCCCGATGTGAATGGTATTCCCGGATGCCAGAAGATAAGTTACCTAGATATACAGTTTATCTGAGCTTTTGGACATATAAGATCGCCCGAAGACATTTATGTCCAATTTATCATGTCGATCCAGTTAATAAATTCAATGATACATGTAATTTGGATGTGAGAAGCAAATTATAACTTCCTACGTCCATAATTTCTCAAAATAATGGACGACAGCAGTTGAATTTACCTGTATACGTCCAAACAGGTGAATTAAACGATATTTTACTCGTTTTATTTCAGATTCAGAGCAGATATTTGGACTATATACGGCGAATATTAGCGTTCATGTCCAAATGTCAAAAGATCTGGTTCATCTAATACAAAGATGCACACAAAATGTGATTTCATCATATTTTGGTGCTGTATGTCTCTGGATTTCTGCGCAGTCTGTGCGAAAACACCTCGCAGAATATTGCAGGGGAACAGTAACAAACAGTACACAAAGATTAATCTTAATACTTTTGTATGTTTACTTTTTACACCATTATGTAGTATTCTATATGCGTAACTATTCAGGATCCTTTCCTTCATAGTCACAAATGCATGCACACGCACTGCATTTGATGCAGTGCGGCACTCGTATGTCTCGGGATTGCCTTGCACTTGCAAGGCAATCCCTCGCGGAACAGTGACCTTCTGAACAGTTACCTATATGCAAACAAAAGATAAAGAGGTATCAGAATGCAAAAAGAAGACATTCACTTACAACAGGTTATCATACACATCATGGATTCCACCATGGGCATGCCGGTGCTGTCGGATCAGGCTCTGGATCACGGCTCCGATTTCGGTGATTTCCTCCGGGCGCATATTTTCCGCCTGCTGGAAAGTGACGATATGAAAAAATGCTCTTTCGATGAAGATTCCGAGGTCTCACAGATTTTGGAGGAATACCGGACAGAAGATTTCATTCCCCGCAGTCAGAAGCTGGGAGAACTCCTTTACGGTGTGATGAACAAAAATATTGACATTCCTCCGGCGGACTTGCTGATTGCAGAATATCAGGTGGAACAGCAGCCGTTTCTTGCGCTGTTGAAAATGAATTATAAGACGTATTATACCCATATGACGGATTCCGACCCTTGGGGAAACAGCAATTCTGTAATCAAACAGAAAGCGATTCTTCCCGGAGAAAATCAGAAGCTGGCGGAAGCGGCGCTGATCAGTCTGACGGACCGAAGCATCAGCCTGATTGAGAAAAAATACGAGGTCAACGGAATCAAGACTAATTATTTTTCCCAGTTGTTCTTAAAATGTCACGGTTCCCTGTCACCGAAAACAAAGCTTGCCATCGTCACAAAAGCCGTGGATGACGTACAGAAGAAGTTCTATCATGAATCGGAGCAGTTTGAGGTACAGATGGAGACGAAAAGCATCATCAATCAGACACTGGAGGAAGAGGGCAGCTTTGCTGTGCCGGTTCTGATCGATAAGATTTTTAAGGAACAGGAGGAGATGAAGGAGGAAGTCATCAAAAAGCTGGACAAATACAATCTGACAGAAACGGAAGTGACTCCCCAGAATCCCAATACAACAAAAAAATTCGGAAAACAGAATTTGATTACGGACACAGGAATTGAGATTCGGATTCCTATGGAACAGTACCAGAATAAGGATAAGGTGGATTTTATCACCAATCCTGACGGAACGATTTCCGTTTTAATCAAGAACATCGGAAATATTATCAGTAAGTAAGGAGAGCTTTATGAAAAGAAAAATGATTGCAGCAGGTTTACTGGTTTTCTGTATGCTGGTTTTTTCAGGATGCGGAGTGCTGGAAGTGATACAGGATATTCTGTCTGTCAATGATGCCGAAATACATACGGACGATGGACCGAAAGTAACCATATCCAAACCGACTGCCCAGCCAAGTCCTACAGAGGAAATGGTTCCCACCGCAGAGCCCACGCCGACACCAACCGAGGAGCCGGAAAATATCATCTACTGTATTTCTCCGGTAAATGTCCGGGCGGGAAGCAGTAACCAGTCGCAGGTAATCGGTGCACTGGCATCCGGGGATGCAGTGGAAATGCTGGGACAGGAAGGCGGCTGGATAAAGATCCGTTATGAAGGACAGGAAGCATGGGTTTATGAAAAATATATGACCAGTGAGAAACAGTAGTACAAAAAATATATAAGGGAGAAAGCAGAATGGAAAAATATGTATTGGAGAATGACAAACTGCGGGCAGTCATCAGGGAAAAGAGTGCAGAACTGATTTCCTTGAGAAGAAAGGACAACGATCAGGAGTATCTGTGGAATGCAGATAAGAAGTTCTGGGGCTGGACTTCCCCGGTACTGTTCCCGGCAGTGGGTGGATTCCGGGATGATGTATACCGTTATCAGGGAAAAACCTATGAAATGGAAAAACATGGATTTGCCAGAAGGACAAATTTTCATTTGGATTCCAAGACAGACACAGAAATCTGGATGAGCATCGAGGACACAGAAGAAACGTACCGGGTATACCCGTTCCATTTCCGTTTTGAGGTGGGATTCTGCCTGAAGGATAATACACTGGATGTAATATGGAGAGTCATCAATAAAGATGAGGGAACCATGTATTTCGCACTGGGCGGTCATCCGGCTCTTCTTTGTCCTCTGAATGGCGAGGAAGGGGCAAGAACGGAGTGCTATCTGGGACTGGCGGGAGAAAAAGAGACCGCTGCTATGGATTATCTGATGGTAGATCCGGTCATTCAGCGGATCGATGATAAAAAGCTTCACAAATTCGAATTGGAAAACCAGCTTCACCGGATCACAAAGGGAATGTTTGATCATGATGCGCTGATTTTCGAGGATTATCAGGTGAAAACTGCATTTCTGGCAGGTGCCGACCGGAAACCGTACATTAAGATGCATACGGAGACTCCGATCATCGCATTCTGGTCACCGGAGGAGGCAGCGCCGTTTATCTGCTTTGAGCCATGGTGCGGAAGAGGCGACAGCGTAGACTTTGAGGGAACGCTGGAAGAACGGGCTTGGGAACAGAGTGTAGAAGGCCAAGGAACGTATGAGCAGTCTTATCAGTTGGAAGTGGTTCTGTAGGAGAAAAAGAACGGATGACTTATCGAATTTTACTGGTGGAAGATGATGCTGTGATCAGCAGGGCCATTGCCGCTCATATACAGGGCTGGGGATATGAGACCGTCCAGATTCAGGACTTTGAGCATGTGATGGAGGAATTTGGGGAATGCAGTCCCCATCTGGTACTGATGGACATTTCCCTGCCTTTTTACAATGGGTTTCACTGGTGCAGCCGGATCCGTCAGGTGTCCAAGGTGCCCATCATCTTTATTTCATCTGCGGCGGACAATATGAATATTGTTCTTGCCATGAACATGGGCGGGGATGATTTTATTATGAAGCCCTTTGATCTGAACGTCCTCACGGCCAAGGTACAGGCGATGCTTCGAAGAACCTATGATTTTACCGGGGGAACGGAGCTTCTGGAGCACCGGGGTGCGATCCTGAATCTGTCAGCCGGAACGCTGAACTGGAACGGGGAGACGCTGGAGCTTACAAAAAATGAATTCCGAATCCTGAAAATACTGATGGAACAGAAGGAAAAGGTGGTGTCCAGAGATGCTCTGATGGATGAGCTTTGGGCCACAGACAGCTTCATTGACGATAATACCCTGACGGTTAATGTTACCCGGCTTAGGAAAAAACTGGAACAGGCAGGGCTTTGCGGGTTTATCGTCACGAAAAAAGGGATTGGCTATAAGGTGGAATGAGCATGGAAAAGCAGGGAAAGATATGGGCCGGCTGGCTAAGGTGCAGGTACAAATGGATAGTGCTGTATCTTGTCATCTGCGGAGTTTACGGGCTGGTCTGCTGGCTGTACGGACTGGGACCGGGCGGGGCCGCTTATGGATTTTGCCTTACGGCTGTGATTTTCACGGTGTATCTTCTTGTGGATTACTTTCATTTCAGAAAAAAGCATATGCGGATCAGGGAAATGGCGTCATGGGAAAGGATTTTTCCGGAGACATTTCCGGAGGCGGAGGATCTTTTGGATACGGATTACCAGAAGGTTATAAAAAATCTGTGCCGTCAGATTGATAAGCTGGAAAACGAATCGGAGAAAAATCAGAGGGAGATGCTGGAGTACTATACCATGTGGGGCCACCAGATCAAAACCCCCATTGCAGGGATGCGCCTGCTTTTACAGCAGCAGGAGCTGCCTGAGGGAAGGGAACTGGAGCTGGAACTTTTACGGATTGAACAGTATGTGCAGATGGTATTGTCTTATCTGAGACTGAAAGACATGAGTTCCGATCTTCAAATCCAGAATTACGATCTGGATGGGATCATCCGGCAGGCGGTGAAAAGCCACTCCCGTTTTTTTATCGGAAAGCGGCTGCGGTTGGAATATGAGCCGGTAAACCGGAAGGTCCTGACCGATGAAAAATGGCTGGAATTTGTTCTGGAGCAGGTTATTTCAAATGCCGTAAAATATACACCCAGACAGGGCTGTATACGGATTGAGATGGAAGAGCCGGACGTACTGGTGATCCGGGATACGGGAATCGGAATCCGCAAAGAGGATCTTCCAATGGTATTCCAGCGGGGATTTACCGGGTTTAACGGAAGGGAACAGAAGAGGGCCACGGGATTGGGACTGTTTTTGTGCAGGGAGATTTGTGAAAAACTGTCCCATAAGATTACCATTTCTTCTGAGCCGGGAAAAGGGACTTCGGTATTTATTGATCTGCGTATGATGGATTTGAAAATGTACTGATTGGGTAAGTGCTGTTTGTGATATGAGGGAACCATATCACAAGTCAAAAACCCCGCTGCAAGCAACGGGGCATCAAATTTGTAACGCTGCAGAGCAGGGGGGTTTTTGACCCTCGCAGCAGTCGCCAATTTGCAAATCAACATAGAGAGAACAGGACTTCGTAAAAAAGTCAGGTTCTCTCTTTTTCTGATTAAGTAAATTTAGTTTTCTTTAGTTGGTGGGATATATTCTAATAAATCATTCAAATTACAATTTAGTGCATAGCAAAGTCTTGACAATACAGCTATGTCCAATCTTTGAATTGAACCATCATAATAATGTTTGAGCTGTGTTCTTTGCATTTCTGCACGATAAGATAACTTGCTTAATGAGAGATTGCGTTCTTCCATAAGTTCTTTTAAGTGTAAAATTACTGTTCCAAATTCAAAGTCATTCATATAGTAAAAACCTCCTGTATATATCATATTTTAGATTTTTCGTTATTGTAAGTAGTGTATATATATGGTATAATTCGTGTGTAGATATATACAGTAAGGATGTGATGTGGGGAAAGAAAGGATGATATGAAATTTCAAATAAGAAAAATAGGAAACGATGTTAAAAGAGTTTTAAATGTAAAACATATTTTATCAATTGCAATGCTTTTGATGCTTTTTTAGGAATAGCAAGCGAGAATCCTCGGTTATTCAATAGCCGAGATGAAAGCGTAAAAAAGTGCATTTCTGCACAAGGATAGAAATGGCTGTGTCCA
>JAHAFI010000004.1 GCA_018374355.1 Clostridiales bacterium | reverse complement strand
TTTAAAAGAACTTTCGAGGAATGTGTTTCACTGTTCAGTTATCAATGTTCGTTTATCAAGTAAGTGCAAAACATAATTTAGAAGTTCAAAAGGAAGTTTCCTTTCTTTTGGGCTTATAAATTTTGTTTTATAAGCGACGCAGTCGCGAGCGAATGAACCGTAGATTCATGAGCTTCACTTACTTCTTGCTGTCGTTTCTGACAGCTTTGATATTTTATCACATTGTTTTTGACTTGTCAAGAACTTTTTTAACTTTTTTTGAAAAGTTTTTTCAGTTCTTTCAAACCTTGTCGCAAGCAACTTCGATATAATACCATGTGTTTTTTGATTTGTCAACAACTTTTTTTGATTTTTTTAATCTTTTTTATTTCGTTGTTGTCCTCTCGAACACAGCTCAGTTATAATATCATTCTATATTTCATTTGTCAACATTATTTTGGAATTTTTTTCTAAAACTTCAGCAAAACTTTTTCCTGCCTATTTTCTGCCGAAAAAAGGGCAGAGACGAAAAACGAAACACGGTTTTGTGCCGTCTCATTTCCTGTCTCTGCCCTTTTTCAAATACACTTTGGTGTACTTGCATCTTGTCTGCTTTTCATTTGAAGCAACTGCTCACTATTTCCAAAGGTTCATAATAATCTGCATCAGATAATTCCCGTCATAAATCCCGGATAGAATCGGGTCCTCTCTGATTACACTCACCAGATATGCTCCCACACTGGTTTCGTATAACAACGATATCAGCAAAAAACCGATTCCGATCCAAAGGATTCCCTGCACTGCCCCCAGTGCCATACCCGCTAACCGATTTACAGTTCCGATCACTGGAAGCTCCGTTAGTATGTCCACTGCATACAGAATCACTTTTATGATGATAATCGTAACGAGAAATGAAGCAAGAAACGCAATCCCATTGATGATCCCTCTTCCGATATATCCTGCAACGTAATCCGAAAAACTTTCCACTGCCAACTCCCGGTATCCCTCGGCGTTATTATTCTCCAGCAGTTTTTCTTTCACCTTCCGGGGAAGAGGCAGTTCTTCAATGAAATCCGTCTGGAAGCTTTCCGGCAGTTCCGTACGTTCCTCCAATCCCTGAAATAGAATTTCCGAGCATCTCTCTGTTATTGTTTCCTGCCAGTCCGTTTTTTCCCGGATCAGTTCCCCCATATGGGGATTGAGCCACGCGCACACAATTATGACAATCAGGAAAAAGACCATGGACACTGCAGTTCTCACCAGTCCCTTCTGAAATCCCTGAATCATGAACAGCACTACCATTACCAAAAGCACCCAAAAAAGCCAACTCATCTTATGTCTCCCCGCTTATCCTAACTTTATTGTCTCAATACCACTGTCTGTCACTACCATATAACGGTTTCTGGAAACCTTAAACATACTCCGGATACTGCCTTCCTTGAAGCCTCCCTGATATCTGCACGTTCCGTTCATGGAATAAACTGCAAATTCACTGCTGTTATACAGCAGGATCTGATCCTGACTGATGGCAATATGATCAAAAGCCACCTTTGCTCCTGCAGTCCATTTTAATCGGCCGTTCGTATCATAAAGCTCCAGTCGGTAAGGCTCCTCCCCTTCCTGATCCCGGAATACCAGCCCTATATACTCATTGTCACAAAATGTACTCAGAATATCATCCTTTACCTCAACGGTCTCCGCTTCTTCCGGAATCTGTTTTCCCCGGAAAATAACAAAACCGTCATCCCGGAAAGCCACCGCTGTGGAATCATCCAGATACTTTACCTGAGGAACCAGTGTTTCCCCATAGGTATAACCACTCACCATGTTGTCCATCTGGTTTTGTCCCGTATTTCCGAAATTGTAAAACGCCACATAGCTGGAAGGCTTATGATCCTTCACTCCCAGATAGGATACCGCCATCAGCAGTCCGTCTTCCGAAAGAGAAAGGTCTATAGGGTATCCCGGACTGTCCACACGGGTCTTTGCCGTTACAATCTCCTCTCCCTGTGAGTCGTATACATTGACCCATGTAGTCTCTCCATCCTCCAGAATTGCCGCCACAACACCCTGTTTTGCAGTCTTTGCTTTCAAAATAGGAAGGGTTGTCCCTATGTCCCCTACTTTTCCTTCCATATTGAACACAGACATGGTACTTCCGTTCTTATCATAAATCACGCAAAACTCCTGACAGATATCCACCACAGGATTGTCCATGGAATGCACCTCATTCCACATGACTTCTCCCTGACGGTTCATGAGCGTCACATCGTCTCCGCCATATCTCAGCAAGTTCTCACCAAATCTGGTATATTTGACGGATGAGGTATCTTCCTGAACAAGCTCCGTCACAACCTCATAGCTCTTGTAGCTCCAATGGTCAGCCGTGAACTTTCCGGCCAAAGCCAATAGAAGAACTCCCGCCGCTATACCGCCGATACGGTAAATCCTTTTTTCTGATTTTTCTTTCCATATTTTTTTTATCTTCTGTTTTATATCCATATATTCCCCTTGTTATGTTTAACCCCAGATTACCGTTCAGCCTTCTACGGTTACGACCCCAGCATCTATTTCTATATGATAGCACAATGTTTCGTCCCCGGCAATTGCCCCATCTAGTCCGGAAGCAGAATTTTCTCCCCTGCATATATAATATCATCGGGGGACATTCCGTTCAAGCGACAGATTTCCTCTATTCTTGCAGCCGTTCCATATCTTTTTTTGCAGATGCTGGTCATGGTATCTCCTCTCTGGATAATATACTCCTCCATGGGAGTGTTGGCGGTCTGCGCCGCTTCCGTCTCAGGAACTTTTTCTTGGGAAGCCTGCGTTTCGTTCTCCCCTGCATCCGGATTTTCCGGTTTGTTTTCTTCCGAAGCCTCCCCTTCTGCACTCTCCCCTTCCACAGGAATTTTTTCTGCCGGAAGTTCCTGTATCGGTTCCTCTCCTGCTGTTTCCTCTTCCTGTTTTAAAGCATTCTGCCCGGAAGAATCTTCCTTCATTTCCGGCTCTGGCATCTGATTTTCCGCAAAAATCTGCTGCCGGTCCTTATTTTCCTGCGGCACAGTCTGTACATTTTCCCCGGAAGCCTCTTGAACCTCTTCCTCCGCTTCTACTCCGGGAACCAATGCGCTGATCGTTCCCTGCATATTCTGATAGCTGTTAAAGAATGTAATTCCCACTGCCAGTACCGCGGCAGCCGCGCAGGCTCCCACTACCATGTTCCGGTGTCCCGGTTGGTTTTCTTTTTCCGGCTCTTTTTCCCCCTCCTGTTTTTCCCTGACAGCCTTTCTGAAATCAATCACTGCCCGGTCGGGAATTTTCTCCGTCTCCTCAATGGATTTATTTTGACTTCTGGCTATCATATACTCCTGCATAGCGTCATTTTTTTCATAGTAGATATAATATCCAAACTGCCGGATCAACTGGCTGCTTTCATAGAGGAAAAATGCCTCCTCCCATTCTCCCGGTTCCATGACAAAAAGCGTCTTGTCATTACCCGCAAAATGATTCAGATGTGTCTTTAAAAGCACCTCATTGATCTGCATGTTGAAGCCCGGAAGGCTGACAAACCACCCCACAATCTCCTGATCCGGAAAATATTTCTTCCCTTCCTCATACACCTGTCCCCAGACTTTGTCCGAAAATACAATGTGCTCCCCGGACACCTCCATCTCATCAATCTCCAGAGCGCTTCGGATAAACAGATAGGAACTGCCCTCTGACCAGTGGTATTTTCCATACAGAATCGCTGCTTTTCCCCCTTCCTTCGTATTGCGGGAAATTTTCTTTAAAAAGGTGTATGCATAATCTTCTATGTATATTTTCTGAGATCCTTTGATTTCTCCGATTTGTCTGATGTTATTGGGAAGTTTGAAAAAACTTTCGTTTCCTTCCGCATTTTTCTTCTCTTCCTTATAAATAATCTCAATCATATCCTTCACCTCTTTTGGGCATCAGCATATCACGTTTATTTTGCGGATTTTATCATATTGTGAGGGCTGGATTGGATTTTTTAGCGACATTTTCCGCACAAAGCATTTTTTTCCTCTCTTTTGAATAGTTATAAGATAGCTGGGTAAAATACCATGGGGGAAAAGAAGAAAGGAAGGTGTTTCCATGGCAATGAAACGCTCGGTATTCTATATCAATGAGAAAAAAAGTTCTGCCAGCAGCGAGCTGGCTCATTTACTTAAAAAATGTATAGCGAAAGTTGACCGTCCTTGGAATGAGATCATTTTCGTCTGTATCGGAAGCGACCGGATCACCGGGGACAGTCTGGGTCCCTTGATCGGCCATCAGCTTTCCAAATGCCGCTGGAAAAACATCCATGTTTTTGGAACACTGGATTCCCCTGTCCATGCACTGAATCTGGAAGAAACACTGAGACATTTAAAAAAGAGACACCCCTCTGCGCTTTTTATCGCAGTGGATGCCTCATTGGGTTCCAAAAAGCATGTGGGCTTTATCACAGTGGGAACAGGCCCCATCTGTCCGGGCGCCGGCGTCCACAAGGCTCTCCCTCCCGTGGGAGATCTTTTTATCACGGGAATCCTGAATGTTTCAGGAACCTTTGAGCATCTGCTGCTCCAGACCACCCGGCTTTCTGCCGTTGTACAGATGGCGGAGACCATAACCGCGGGGATTACCCGGACTTTCTCCGGCCCTTATGAGAAACGGCGTCTCCTTCCCGATGCATGGCCCCAGCCTGAAGAGGGGCGGCATCTTAGCTGGGCGAAGGATTCCGGTCTGGCCGCTCTTTCCATCGAATCCAGTTCCGGCACAAGTTCCTGAAGAATCTCGGCCCGTGGGACTTTGGCAAATACCCGTTTCATCAGCCAAGCGGCCGGTCTGCCCCAGATTTTTTTCTGCAAAACATTTGAATAGTGGTCGGCGATTTCCATGGAACCGCAGTATTTATCCGTCAGACAGATCACATACGTCTCGGGATAACGGGGCGGGATCAGGGATACCGGCCACATATGTTTCGTAATCACTTCTTTTTCCACCTTGTTCAGTTTGAAATATTTTCTGGCATTTCTGTATGCCGCAATGGGATGGGTGATCGCATGGAGGCGGTCTCCCGTTTTTCGTCTGTGCTGTCTCCAATCATATAAAAAGAGATCGTGAAGCATCCCTCCTCTGGCTGCCGACCGGGCATCCAGACCCAGATATTTGCAGATGCAGAAATTGTTATAGGCAACATTGAGACAATGCTCATAGCAATCCGTCTCGCAGTGCTGATAAAATTTTTTCATCTGCCGAACCGCGGGATGGGAAATGATATCCTTCACGCACTCATAAAATTCCTGATTTTTTTCGTTCTGTTTGTATCTTTTTTTTCGTATATCCGCTGTTGAAATCCAAGGGCGGGGAATCGGCAAAATTGCAGGCATCATTTTTTCCTCCTGTTTGCGTACGTTTCTTTTAAACTGAAAGAGGGAACGGGGACAATCCCCCGCTCCCTGCTTGATTATATAATAAGTATTCCCCGCTTGTAAAGTTTTATACTCTTATAATTATTTTAAAAATTCCTTAACCTGTTCATATACGCCCTGACCATCCAGTTTGTATTTTTCCAGAAGCTTTACAGCAGGACCGGATTCACCAAATACATCCTGTACGCCGATTTTCAGCACCGGAACAGGCGCTTTTGCACACAGCGCGTCACAAACCGCACTTCCCAGACCGCCGATTACGGAATGCTCTTCTACGGTTACAACTTTTCCTGTTTCTCTTGCCGCTTTAGCTACAAGCTCCTCATCCAGAGGTTTAATGGTATGGATGTTGATCACCTTTGCATCAATACCGTCTGCCGCCAGCTTTTCTGCCGCTTCCATTGCGGAATTTACGCACAGACCTGTGGCAATGATCGTAACATCTTTGCCTTCTCTTAAAACAATTCCTTTTCCAACCTCAAATTTATAATCCGGGCGGTCATTGATAACCGGAACTGCCAGACGGCCGAAACGAAGATAAACCGGTCCGTCAATCTCGTATGCTGCCTTTACTGCCGCTCTTGCTTCCACATCATCAGAAGGATTGATCACTGTCATTCCCGGAATCGTACGCATCAGGGCAATATCTTCATTACACTGATGGGTAGCGCCGTCCTCTCCCACAGAAATACCTGCGTGGGTCGCTCCGATCTTAACGTTAAGGTGAGGATAACCGATAGAGTTTCTCACCTGCTCAAATGCACGGCCTGCCGCAAACATGGCAAAAGAACTTGCAAAAGGAACTTTTCCTGCTGCTGCCAGACCTGCTGCCACGCTCATCATATTTCCTTCCGCAATGCCGCAGTTAATGTGACGCTCCGGAAAAGCTTTTTTAAAGATACCGGTTTTGGTAGCACCTGCCAGATCGGCATCCAGCACAACGATGTTTTCGTGTTCTTTTCCCAGTTCCACCAGCATATTGCCGTAGCTTTCTCTGGTTGCGATTTTCTTTACTTCTGACATAATGCTTCACCTGCCTTTTCCAGTTCTTCCATAGCGGCTGCATACTGTTCGTCATTTGGAGCAACACCGTGCCAGCCCACCTGATTTTCCATGAAGGATACGCCTTTTCCTTTTACAGTCTTCGCAATGATTGCTGTGGGCATACCTTTGGTCTCTCTCGCTTCTTTCAGAGCCCCTTCAATCTGTTCGAAATCATTTCCGTCAATTGTAATTACATGGAAATTGAATGCTTCGAATTTTTTATCAATGGGATACGGAGAACAAACATCCTGAATATTTCCGTCAATCTGCAGGCCATTGTTATCCACGATCACTACAAGGTTGTCCAGCTTCCGGAATCCTGCCAGCATAGCAGCCTCCCAAACCTGTCCCTCCTGAATCTCACCGTCTCCAAGCAGTGTATACACACGGTAATCCGCGTTATCCAGTTTGCCTGCAATCGCCATGCCTACTGCCGCAGAAATTCCCTGACCCAGAGAACCGCTGGACATATCTATACCCGGAATATGTTTCATGTCCGGATGTCCCTGCAGATAAGAACCTATATGACGCAGAGTTACCAGATCCTCCACCGGGAAAAATCCTCTGTTTGCCAATGCGCTGTAAAGCCCCGGCGCCGTATGTCCTTTGGACAGTACGAAACGGTCACGATCCGCTTTTTTCGGTTCTTTCGGATCTACGTTCATTTCCTCGAAATATAAATATGTAAAAATGTCTGCTGCGGACAAAGATCCGCCCGGGTGTCCGGCTTTTGCTGAATGGACAGATGTTACAATACCTTTACGGACTTCATTTGCGATTTTCTGAAGTTCCAGTTTATTCATTCTGTTCTCCTTTCCATATACCTCTATCATTTTTAGATTTAAAGGTAACTATTCAGGACCCTGTCCTTCATAGTCACAAATACAGTGACCTTCTGAACAGTTACGATTTAAATATCAAGCTGTATCAGTATGCCACATTTTTATAGCCGATGCAATATCTTGTATCTGTTTTTCTGTATTTTCTATTGCCTATTATTCCCCAAATACAGCTTTGTAATCTGCCTGAAACTTGGAAATTCCTGCATCGGTAAGGGGATGTTTGATCATCTGTTCCAGTACTTTATAAGGAACTGTGGCAATGTCCGCTCCTGCCAGCGCACAATCTGTTACATGAACCGGATTTCTCACGCTTGCCGCAATGATCTGGGTGTCCAGTCCTGCAATATCGAAAATATCCGCAATTTCACGGATCAGATCCACGCCTCTTACGGAAATATCATCCAGCCTTCCTAAAAACGGAGAAACGTAGGCAGCTCCTGCTCTTGCCGCCAAAAGAGCCTGATTCGCTGTAAAAATCAAGGTTACATTGGTACGGATGCCTTCCTCTGACAGAACCTTGCAGGCTTTCAGGCCTTCTGCTGTCATGGGAATCTTTACCACCATGTTGGGATGGATGGCTGCGATTTCTCTTCCCTCTTTTATCATGCCCTCCGCATCAACCGTGGTGGCTTTCACCTCACCGCTGATCGGTCCGTCCACGATGGAAGCGATCTCCTGAATAACCTCGTTGAAATCTCTTCCTTCTTTTGCGATCAGGGACGGATTGGTGGTTACGCCGCAAATGATTCCCATGTCATTTGCCTTTTTAATATCTTCTACTTTTGCTGTGTCAATAAAAAATCTCATTTTGTTTTCCTCCCGGTTTTCCCTGTGATATTTACATTTTTACATGTTACGTTTCCTGCTAATTTCAGTATAGCAGTTTTTTTCTTCGGGTCAATGGATGGAATTTTTTATTAGTAATTTTATCTGTTAATAATAATTAGTTTTATTAATATTTTTCCATTATTTCGGTTCTTTTTTTATTACTTTCTTGATAAACCTTGATTTTCTTATGGGTATGCAGTTGAAATATTATTAATATTTTTTATAAAATCATTTATTTTTTCTTTTTTTACCGCCGGAAGGATACCCGGTACTGCCTCTTATAATCAGCTTTGGTTCGTACTCAATGTGATAAATGCTGGTAGGTTCATCCCCCTTGCGGCAGTTTCTTTGGGAATCGATTTTCCGCAGGATGATATCGCAGGCATCCCTTCCCTTCTGGGGCACAAAATGCTCCACCGTTGTCAGCCCAATGGTATGAAATCTGGAAAACAGGGTATTATCACATCCCACAACGGAAATATCTCCCGGAATCCGGTACTGTTTTTCCACCAGAGCATCCATGGCTCCGAAAGCTATCATATCGTTCAGCGCCGCAATGGCGGTTACCGGAAGCCGTTCCTGCAAAAGCTCCATAGTCAGCTCGTAGCCCATGCGGTATTCTGATTCAATATTGGGAATCACCGTGTCCGCTGCATCCTCAAAAGCCTTTACCACCACATGCTTTCCCAGACCTGCTTTCTCAAATTCCATCAGGAACCCTTCCACACGCTTCTGCCGCTGGTGCTGCCGCGCAGTGAGAGGCGGCGCAATAAACGCCACATCCCGGTGTCCCAGTTCCAGAAGGTGTCTCGCCATCAAAATTCCCGGTTTTCTGTTGTTGATCGCAACGGCATCGATCTCAAATTCATCCTCCCGGTTACTGATCACAACCACCGGAATCTCCCGGGAAAGCTCTTCCACTTCTTTCCCAAAGCTGGGATTGCACGCGTAAATGATGCCTAACGGCTGAACGTCACGCATCATTCTCAGATAATTTTCTTCTATTTTCAAATCACGCTGGGTATTGCATACAAAAACGCCGTAGCCATATTCCTTTGCTACCGCCTCAATCCCCTGAAGCAGCATCACATAATAGGGATTGGTGAGCGTGGGGCAGAATACCACCAAAAGCTTTCTGGAACGCCCTTTCTTTCTCACCTGCTGCCCCGGAAGCCGATAACCCAGTTTCTCGGCTGCTTCCGTTACCCGGCGGATCGTTTCCTTCGAAAAGGATACATTATATTTTTTGTTCAGAACCATAGAAACTGTGGCCTGTGAAACACCTGCTTCACGGGCCACATCCATGGAAGTTATCTTCTTTTTCGACATAATTCCGACTGCTCCTACAATTCTACGCGGCCTTCTAACGCCCGCAGAAGCGTCACCTCGTCAATGTACTCCAGATCTCCCCCCACCGGCACGCCGCTGGCTATCCGGCTCACCTTAATCCCGGTAGGTTTGATCAGTTTGCTGATATACATAGCTGTTGTTTCGCCCTCCAGACTGGAATTGGTGGCGATAATCACCTCATCCACTTCCCCCTGAAGTCTCAGCATCAGCTCTTTTAACCGGATATCATTGGGTCCGATTCCCAGCATGGGGGAAATCGCACCGTGAAGGACATGATAAACACCCTCAAATTTTCCGGTTTTTTCATAAGCCGCCAAATCCCGGGTATTCTCCACCACCATAATCTGTTTATGGTCTCTTTTGGGATTGGCACAGATAGGGCAAAGCTCCTGATCCGTCAGCGTAAAGCACTCTTTGCAGTATCTTACGTTAGTCCTTGCGCTTGTCATGGCTCCCGCCAACTGTTCCACCTGCTCCTCGGGCATGTTAATAATGTGAAAAGCCAGCCTTTGGGCCGACTTTGCCCCGATTCCCGGCAGACGGGACAACTGCTCGATTAATTTGCTGATATGACTGCTGTAGTAATCCATATTAGAACGGGAAACCTCCGCCCAGTCCACCCAGTCTGCCTGTCAGTTTAGACATTACCGCCTGAGTTTCCGTCTCCATCTTGCGGAGAGCTTCATTGGTTGCTGCCATGATCAGGTCTTCCAGCATCTCCACATCGTCCGGATCTACAACCTCTTCTGCCAGTTTTACTTTTGTCACTTCTTTTTTTCCGGTTACGGTCACTTCCACAGCTCCGCCTCCGGCTGTTGCCGTAAATTCAGTCTCTTCCAGCGCTTTCTGATTCTCTTCCATCTGTTTCTGCATCTTCTGCGCCTGCTTCATCAGATTATTCATGTTGCCGGGCATTCCCATTCCGCCCGGAAATCCACCACGTTTTGCCACTATGGTATCCTCCTGTTTTCACTTATTCCTTTTTGTTTCGCCGGCGGGAAACTCTTCCCTGCCGCCGCTTAATCTTCATCCGGTTCTTCTTCAACCACAATATCCATGTGAACCGTCTGCTTTAATATATCATCAACAGAGATTTCTGCCAACTCCTGATGTGAATTTCCTTTCTTCAGAAGCATCTCCACCTCCACTGACTTTCCGATCTGCCGGGCAATAATCGCCTCCAAAAGTTCCTTTTTCGACGGGTCCTCCGCACAGTTTTGGGCCAGATCATTGGTAAATTCCACAAAGAGTTTATTCTCTCCGGTATTTCCGTTGTATTTGGGCACGGCTGTGTTCAAAAAGGTCTTGAACATCCCGTCGGTCTGTCCCACGATCATTTTCCAGTTATTTTTCACCTGCTGCAGATCCTCGGGAGCTGCTTTTTCCGGTTTTGGCACTACAGCACCTGCTCCACTTCCTCCTGACCCACCGGGCATGCCATCTGCATCATAGCTCACGCCGTGCCCGTCTGCACCGAAACCTCCCTGCATCTGTCCTGCACCCTGAGGCATTGCCGCTATCGGGATTCCATTTTCCATCTTTTCCTCTAACACACGGATTCTGTCAAGAAGAGAATCGATATTTGTCTCCATGGCTGGTTTACATAACTTAATCAGCCCAATTTCCACCATGACACGTTTCTGGGTCGCATAGCGAAGCTGACTGGACAGCTCGGAAAATACGCGGATATAGCGCATCAGCGTATCTGCATCCACCATCTGCGCCTCTTCCTGAAGGGCTTTCAGATTTTCAGAGGACACATCCAGCACATCCTCCGCATTTTCTGAGGTCTTTACAAGCAGCAGATTTCTCATATACCATGTGAAATCCGCCACGAACTGCCCCAGCTCCTTTCCTCCGGTGAGCAGGTCTTCCAAAATATGGATGCAGGCGGTTACATTTCCTGTGAGCACCTGCCTGAGCAGCCTGCTGAACACCTCGTTATCCACTGTTCCCAGAACTTCCAGAACCTTATCATAGGTCAGCTCTTCTCCCAGATAAAACGCAATGCACTGGTCCAGAAGACTTAACGCATCACGCATAGACCCGTCTCCGGCCTTAGCCACATAGCGGAGCGCTTTTTCTTCTACGGGAACCTTCTCTTTTTCCATCAGTTCCCCCAACCGTCCGGCAATGGTATCAATGGAAATCCGGTGAAAATCATATCTCTGACATCTGGATAAAATCGTCACCGGAATCTTATGGGCCTCCGTAGTTGCCAAAATAAAGATAACATAAGACGGAGGTTCCTCCAGCGTCTTTAACAGTGCATTAAATGCCCCTGTAGACAGCATATGAACCTCGTCAATGATATAAACCTTATATTTTCCCTGAGTGGGACGGTAGGCCACCTCTTCACGGATTTCACGGATATTATCCACGCCGTTGTTGGAAGCCGCATCAATCTCAATCACATTCATGGAAGTTCCCGCCTGAATCGCCTTACAGGTCTCGCATTCATTGCAGGGACTTCCGTCAACCGGGTGCTCACAGTTGACAGCCCGGGCCAAAATCTTGGCCACGGTTGTCTTACCTGTTCCGCGGGTTCCGCAGAATAAAAAGGCATGTCCGATCCGGTTTGCCTGAATCTGATTTCTCAGTGTTGTTACAATATGATCCTGTCCCTTAACATCCTCAAAGGTATCGGGACGAAATTTACGGTACAGAGCGGTATAGCTCATGGAATCTCTCCTTTATTTTTCTGTCTCAATCTTTAATCTCCAAAGCTGATTCCGATTCTCTTGGCATCTCTTACTTCCTGTGCGTCCGGCGCTACAGTTTTCAGTTTGCCTGCACACTCTTCCAGCGGCACTTTTTTGGTCTTTCCGTCTATAATGCCTACCATATAGCCGTACTGTTCTTCCATGATCAGCTTTGCTGCTGCCGAGCCCAGACGGGTGGAAAGAACACGGTCATAGGGGCATGGGCTTCCGCCGCGCTGCGTATGTCCCGGAACAGTCACACGAATCTCCAGCCCGGTACGCTCTTCAATCTCTTTGGCAATCTTATAAGAAACGGACGGATATTTTTTTGCATACTCTTCCTGTTTTTTCTTCATTTCTTTTTTGGACAGGAGGGCATCTTCTTTGGAAATAGCGCCCTCAGCCACTGCCAGAATGGTAAATCCGCTTCCTCTTCTGCTTCTTCTCTCAATAGCCTCCACTACTTTATCCAAATCGTATGGAATTTCCGGGATCAGGATAACATCCGCTCCTCCTGCGATTCCCGCATACAGCGTCAGCCATCCCACCTTATGTCCCATAACCTCCACAATAAATACCCGGTTGTGGGAGGATGCCGTGGTATGGATGCAGTCGATGGCATCTGTGGCAATGTTCACCGCACTGTAGAAGCCGAAGGTCATATCTGTTCCCCAGATATCGTTGTCGATGGTTTTCGGCAGATGAATGATATTCAGCCCCTCTTCCCTGAGAAGGTTCGCTGTCTTCTGAGTTCCGTTTCCACCCAGAATCACCAGACAATCCAGACGCAGCTTGTGATAATTGTGTTTCATCGCTTCCACTTTATCCAGTCCCTTATCTCCCGGTACCCGCATCAGTTTGAACGGCTGGCGGGAGGTTCCCAAAATGGTTCCTCCTCTTGTAAGGATTCCCGAAAAATCCTTTGCTGTCAGCATACGGTAATCACCGTAAATCAGGCCTTTGTAGCCATTCATAAAGCCGTACACTTCCAGATCTTCAATGTTATTTGCCAATCCCTTTACTACACCACGCATCGTAGCGTTCAGCGCCTGACAATCGCCGCCGCTTGTCAACAAACCTATTCTTTTCATTTTTACTTTCACGTCCTATCTTTAGATTTATAGTATTTACAAAACTTTGCATGATAATATTATATCCTATTTTTTTTAGGCTCACAAGTAAAAATCAGTGTTCCGAAATTTTCAGAATCATATCCGCCGTTCCCACATTGTACCCCGCCATTCCATAGATCCCGGTCATAGTCCCGTCAATCATCACGATCAGCGGAAGTTTTCCCGGTTCCAGATACATTCTCCGCGCCAGCACTTCCATATCCGCCCCGAAGTCATCCAGCAGGAACCGGGCCTTCGGCACCCCGGACAGCGTCCGTTTCAATGTCGGGTCTTCCTTCGCTTTCAGGCTGCTGATTACGAAATACAGATTGACCTCCAATTGGTTAAATTTTTCTTTTCTCTGGTAAATCTCGTTGAGAATATGCTCAGTAGGCTCTTTGCTTTCCTCCAGCCAGATAAAAAGTCCCGTTTTCTCTTTCACAATTTCGGATACTCTGCAGGGCATTCCTTCCTCCGTTTTCAGGGAAAAATCTGTAATGTCATTATCCGCAAGCAGGTCACCGGGCTGCGCTTCCATCTGTTCCGGAAAAATCTCACGTTTTTCTCCAGCCTTCAGCTCAAACACCAGTTTTTTTGCAAATATATTTCCATTTGGCAGACGGTTCGCCGTGAGAATCCGGTATTTTCCCGGAAACAGCCAAATCTCCCCATGGATGATTTCCCCGCTCTCACCGCACAGCCTAAGAGTCCTGTACCCCTCTTCCTCAAATCGGGCAATGGTCCAGTTCTGGAAATAAGTCCACCGGACTCCTCCCTGCTCACTGAGCATGATCGCTGCAGTTCTCTCTCCGGTCTCCTCCGCCTTTTCCTCAATGGACAGGAAACGTCCGTCCCTCCAAATCTCTAAACGATTGTCTGCCGGATTCAGCCGGGCCGGAATTCCCAGCGTCCTTAATATCTGAACACTGACCACTCTTTTTGTGAGCATGTTTCCCCATCCGCTCATCAGCGCTCCCTTTGCCGATGTGATCAGATTTCCGTATTCCAGCGTTTCATCCTCCTTCAAGGTTTCACTGATCCGTTTCCAGACAAGGGACGGGTTTTGTCTCATTGCCGTTTTTTCCTCATCTGTCAGCCATGAAGCAATGAAACTTCTGAACGGGCGAATCATCTCATTTTCCACACGGGGGCAGAGAATATATGGGATAAAGATTTCGTCTGCATAATCCTTTTGATATACGGCTGCCTCCACACAGTTTTCTTCCAGAATATCTGCTGTGATATCCAGATAATCTTTTTCCCGTAAACTGTCAAGGACAGCCCATTTCCAGCTCTCCGGCCAGTTTCCATGGGTTGGGCGGGCGATAAAATCCGCAATCTCCTTTTGGTTTCCCCGGGCCTGCTTCATGATTCTGCGAAGACGTTCTTTTTCCTCTTCCTCCCAAGGTCTGTCTTCCAAAGCTTTTTCTGCCAGCCTCGCATCATAAAAATCGTTTTCCTTCTTGTGTCTAAGAGCCGCAGCCTGTTCAAACTTCTTTCTTCCCCGGGCAATTTCCTCCGGTGATTGGGGGAAACGGTTGATGGGAGCATCTTTCGGTGCAAACACCACCATTTCCTCCCAGTTTTCTCCGTTCTCCCGGTTCTTTTCCGTCTCTCCCTGCCTGCTGTCCCAGCTGATTTCAGCTAAGGTCAGGAGTACCTGATCATTTTCCCGGGTATCCGTCAGCACCTCTGCATATTTCCCGTTTTTATACGCCGTTACATGAATCGAACCCAGTCCCGTTTCCAACGCACATTTTCCCTCCCAGTCGGTATATATGGAGGCAATTTCCCCAAAACATGCGTAATTTAAAACCTCAAAAGACACTTTTGCATCTGCCGCAGGTCTTCCGTTTTCTTCCTCAACTTTTACTTCCAGTTTTGTTGTGCGGGCATAGCGTTTCAACTGGTTCAGTACCAGCGCCATCCCCCGTTTTCCCACCATCTCCTCCTCCGGTTTCACCGGAAGAAACCAGCGGGAATGAACCATCATCGCCCGGGAGGATGCATTGGTAAACCAGCCTTTATTTAAGATTTCCTCCGGTTCGCAGGCCCCTAAGAATTTCCATGTACCGCTGCACCATACCTCCACCCATGCGTGGTTGTCATCACAGTGGGACCACAAAGGAGCGTATACCTGACGGGCGGGGATTCCCACGCTTCTTAACGCCGATACCGCAAATGTGGATTCCTCCCCGCATCTTCCGTATGCCGAACGGAAGACGGAGGCCGCACTGGCTGTTCTGTCGTCCGTTGTCCGGTAAGTTGCCTGAGAAGCACACCAGTAATTCACTGCCAGTACAGCCTCCTCCATCGTTTTTCCCTTCACTTCATCTTTCAGATGTTCGTAAAAAAACAGACGGCTGTCCGTCACATCTTCATTATTTACCCTGTGATGGAGGACATATCCGGCAAAGACCTCTTCCGGTATTTCTCCTGCAAACAGCCCCTCCTCCCAAAGAAACACACCGTGTTTCGCGTAAGTCAGATACACCTGCGCCGGGTAATCCGCCGCATCGCTTACAGGCATGGAGGCGTAAAGGCATTTCAGGGCTTCCGCCTCCCGGCTGCTGCACTGCTGCAAAACCTCCTCCACCTGTCTGCGTCCCTCACCGACACGCTCCATCTGAATTTTGAAGCCAAGTTCTATTTCCTGTAAAAACTGTTCTGTAAACATATTCTTTTCTCCTGTCGTTTTCCTCTTGCGGGTTGGTAGGTGAAATAATTTCTATCTTGTATTATAACGGTTTCCTCCCTTAAAAGAAACCCGGGACTTTGTTTTTCCATTGACATTTCCCACCAAACAAGGTATACTAAAACCTGCGCAGCCGGGGAGATAGCGGTGCCCTGTACCTGCAATCCGCTACAGCAGGGGTGATACCAATCTGAGGGCTTCTTCTTGCAGAGCTGCCTTCTATAAGTGGCGTTGACGTCTGGGTCTTACGCAACAGGAATCTATGAACCGTGTCAGGTCAGGAATGGAGCAGCACTAAGTAGAACCTTCTGTGTGCCGTAAGGCAGCCTAGGCCGAGTTAACTGTAGGAGTAACGTCTGTGAGGGAAGTTCGAGGTGCGGTGCGCATTTAAAATGCGAATATTTTAGGGATATTACAGAAAATCTTATCTGTAGTATCCCTTTTTTCATAATAGTTCAGCCTTCTACTATCCTTTTTTCGTCCTTGTACGGCTGTGACTTTTAGCGTATACTTTTAATAAGGAATTAATGTAATTATTCAGGAGGTTTTTTCATGAAAACGGTTCAAACACACGAAGAGAAATTCCGGATGATGACCGAAGCGCCGATCCCCGGATTGATCGGAAAACTGGCGGTCCCCACAATCATCAGTATGCTGATCACTTCTATCTATAATATGGCCGATACCTTTTTTGTGGGACAGATCGGAACCAGCGCGACTGCTGCTGTAGGAATTGTATTTCCTCTGATGTCAGTCATTCAGGCTCTGGGATTTTTCTTTGGACATGGCTCCGGAAACGCTATTTCCCGAAAGCTGGGGGAGAAAGACACGAAGGAATCCTCCCATCTGGCGGCTGCCGGATTCTTTCTGGCGCTTCTTACCGGACTGTGCATCACCATTCTGGGACTGCTGTTTCTGAATCCGCTGGCCGTATTGTTGGGCGCTACGCCTACCAGTCTCAATTATGTAAAAGATTATCTGGGGATCATTCTCCTCGGCGCACCTTGGATGACCGCATCTTTGGTTCTGAATAACCAGCTTCGTTTTCAGGGAAGTGCGTTCTATTCCATGATCGGCATAGCTTCCGGCGGAATCCTGAATATCATTCTGGATCCTGTTTTTATCTTTGGCTTTCGTCTGGGAATTTCCGGCGCTGCCATTGCCACGATTCTCAGCCAGTTTGTCAGTTTTTGTCTCCTGCTTGCAGGAACACGCCGAGGCGGAAATATCCGCATTCGCTTTTCCTGCCTGAAGCTTTCCCGGGAACGGTTCCGTACCATCGCAAGCGGAGGTCTTCCCTCCCTGTTTCGTCAGGGGCTGGGCAGTATCTCTGTAGTCGCATTGAATCTGGCCGCCCGCCCTTACGGGGATGCTGCCATTGCCGCCATGTCCGTAGTTTCCCGCATCACCTTTTTCGCAGCCTCCGCGCTGATCGGTTTCGGACAAGGCTTCCAGCCGGTATGCGGATTCAATTTCGGCGCAAAACAATTTGGCCGGGTTCGGGAAGCTTTCTGGTTCTGCATGAAAATTGCAGTGGTTCTGCTGACCGTTTTCGCTGTCGCCGGATTTGTTTTCGCCGAACCATTGATCGCCTGCTTCCGGAAGGATGATGCGGAAGTTATCAGAATCGGCGCTTTGGCCCTTCGCCTTCAGTGTCTCACCTTTCCACTGCAAAGCTGGATCGTTCTGAACAACATGATGCTGCAGACCATCGGAAAGACGTTCAAGGCAAGCCTTCTGGCCATGTCACGGCAGGGACTATTTTTCCTTCCCGTTATTTTAGTTCTGCCACTGTTTTTCGGCATTGCGGGAATCCAGTTTAGTCAGCCGATCGCAGATATCTGTTCCTTTATTCTGGCGCTGCCGCTGGGAATCGGAACACTCAAAGAGTTAAAAAAACCGGTTTGACAAAAAATGTTTGTGTCCATTTTTGGAATAAACCAAAAAATATTCATGTGTTTTAATGTGATATTTTATTAAAAATCCATTGATATTTACACCAATATGAAATATACTATAATCAGAACCTTGAAGGAGGTCTGATTATGTATCGAAAAATTATGAGCTTTTTAGAAGCGTGGAAGGAAAGTAAGCACCGCAAACCCCTTATTTTACAGGGAGCAAGACAGGTCGGCAAAACCTACTCTATTCTGGAGTTCGGCCGCACCCGTTATGAGAATGTTGCGTATTTCAATTTTGAAACCAATCCAAAGCTGAATGACACCTTTCAGGAAAATATCAGCCCCGATTATCTGATACCCATTTTATCGCATATTGCAGGGCAAACGATAGTGAGAGAAAAAACGTTGATTGTATTTGATGAGATACAGCTCTGCGAAAGAGCCTTGACAAGCCTGAAATACTTTTGCGAAGATGCACCCGATTATCACATCATCGTAGCGGGAAGTCTGCTGGGTGTTGCCGTAAATAGAGTAAAGTTCTCTTTCCCCGTAGGCAAGGTGGATATGAAAACCCTCTACCCTATGGATATGGAAGAATTTATGTTAGCTTCAGGCGAGGACTCTCTGGTAGAGCAAATCAAAAAGAGCTTCCGGACCGATACGCCCCTGCCGTCTGCTCTGCACGATGCAGCAATGCAGCTCTACCGTCAATATCTCATTGTCGGCGGTATGCCCGAATGTGTAAAACAGTTTGTAGAGACAAAGGATTATATTCTCGTGCGGCACACGCAGGATACGATTTTAACAAGCTATCTCAATGATATGAGCAAGTACAATAACCTGAACGAAATCAAAAAAACAAGGCTTGCCTATGATAACATTACCGTTCAGCTTTCCAAGAAAAACACCCGTTTCCAATATAAGCTGATAAAGAAAGGCGGCAGGGCTTCCGAGTTTGAAAACGCAATCGAATGGCTTTGCCTGTCAGGTATCGTATCGCAGGTTTACAAAGTGGAGCAGATAAAAAAGCCCCTTGAGAACTACCGTGATATTGATGCTTTCAAAATCTATGTATCCGATTTAGGCTTACTTTGCGCCAAAAAGGATTTGGCAGCGAATGATATTCTCTATATGGTCGAAGAACTCAATGACTTCAAAGGCGGTATGGCAGAAAATTATGTCCATGTGCAGCTTACCATAAACGGATATCAGACCTATTATTGGGAATCTGAGCGTGGAGCAGAGATTGATTTTGTCATTCAGCGAAACGGTCAGCTTATTCCCATCGAGGTTAAGTCTGCCGACAACACACGGGCAAAGAGTTTAAGGGTCTATATGGAAACCCACAAGCCAGCCTATGCGATTAAACTCTCCGCAAAGAATTTCGGCTTTGAAGATAATAAAAAGATTGTTCCTCTTTATGCCGCATTCTGTATCTGATTTTGAGTCTTTATATGCAAAAAAGCTCAGTCGGCAAACGGAAAAACCGCTTGCCGACTGAGCTTTCTGACGGAGATGGAGAGATTTGAACTCTCGCGCCGGTTGCCCGACCTACCGCATTTCGAGTGCGGACCCTTCAGCCACTTGGGTACATCTCCCTGCTGGGAACTTTTTCATTATACAGCCTTCCATTTCTTTCGTCAATACTTCCCGTGACGGTTACTGCTTTTTCCTCTTTTTCTCCTCTCGAAGTTCCCTGAAAAAATCCGAAAGCATCCCGCTGCATTCCTCCTCCAGTACCCCTCTGGTGACTTCCACCTGATGATTAAACTGCTCCATTTCCAAAAGGTTCAGCACAGACCCGGCGCAGCCAGCCTTGGGATTCATGCTGCCGATCACCACCCTGCTCACTCTCGCCTGAACAATCGCGCCCGCACACATCTGGCAGGGTTCCAGTGTAATGTACATCGTACAGCCCTCCAGCCTCCAGTCCCCCAGCTTTTTGCTGGCCTTTCGAATCGCATTCATTTCTGCATGGGAGAGGGTGTTCTGATCGGTATTCCTCCGGTTATATCCTCTGGCGATGATTTTATCTTCATGGACAATCACGCAGCCAATAGGTACTTCCGTAAGCGCATACGCCTTCTTTGCCTGCCGGATTGCCTCACGCATATATTTTTCATCTTTTTTTTGCTGAATTTCCTGTTCACGAAGCTGCCTTTCTTCCTGTTCCTTCTGCTGTTCCAGCCTGCGCTGCTGCCTCTTCAGCCACTTCTGTTCCCGTTTTTGTTCTGTCATTCCATCGTTCTCCTCTTTTTTAGTCATACCCCTTTTCCCCCGTGCATATGCTGTCATAGAAAACTCCCAAAAGGAAGTGCAGAATTTGTCTGAATACCAACGCTTCGTATCCTATCTTTATGAATACCGTGATAATAAAAAATCACAAAACTGCGGATTTTCCAAAGTGGAAGTGCGCAACCATCAGTGCAAGCTGGAAGTACATATGAAACTTCCTGTCTGTCCTTTCACACCGGTTTTCCGGGTTTATGCTTTCGTACCCACTGACGGCCAGCTTCTGGGGATTCTCCTTGGAAAAGCTGCCTATCATCAGGGAACCGTTTACGCCGGATTCACCATTCCCGACCGGGAAATCGGCGGTCAGCCCTACCAGATGAGCGATCTGGGCGGCCTGCTGATCCAGTCGGATGACGGACGCATCTTTGCTACCGCATGGAAGGAAATCCCTATTCAGCCGGATCATTTTTTCCTCCCGGAAGCTGCCCCGCAGATTCATGCGGCTTCAATGGAAGAAAAGGAACCTCTGCCTGAGGTTTCTGTATCTGAAGTTTCCGTGTCTGAGATTCCCCCATCTGAAGCTTCTGTTTCCGAAACTTCTACATCTGAAGTTTCTATGCCCGAGGAAGCGGTCAGAAGATATCCGCTGGAATATCCCCCTGAAACACTCCCTTCCATCTGCACAGAGCCTTCCTGTCCTCTGAACATCAAGCCTGCTGCCGATTCGCCCGTTCATCCGCCGGAAACCATTTCCGCCAAACGCTGGCGGAAAATACAGGAGACTTATCCACATACCCAGCCATTTTTCGACGATGAAATCCACCAATGCGTCAAGTTATCCCTAAAAGATATCCCCAATCTGACGCAGTACAATCTCTACATCGGCAGCAACCAGTTTCTTTCCCACGGCTGCCAGACCTTTCATCACTTTCTTCTCGGCAAACCGGAAAATGGCAGGCCGGAAGAATATGTGCTGGCAGTCCCCGGCATCTACGATGAAAAAGAACGTTTTCTGGCGGCTATGTTCGGTTTCCCAAACTTCAAGCCCGCCCGGAACAAAGCCATCCGTCCGGGGCAATTTGGCTACTGGTACCGTCTGGTGTATTAGATTCCCCTGATCTCCACCTGCGGAATCTGCTCCAGCAGCATCCGGCGGTAATTTTCCAGTTGTTCTCTGGAATAACTGGTGTATACAGGGTGGATCACCTGCTCCGACTCCCTGTATGCCTGAAGAAAATACCGCCTGCTGCCGGCAAGCCATTTCCCGATCTTCCGAATATCCTCCGTTTTATGCAGTTCTTTCATTACCGTGGTGCGGAACTCATAATCGATCACACCGGTCTTTAAAAATTCAACCGATTCATTGACAGCCTCCAGATCCACTTTGGAAACTCCCGCTGTCTCGCTGTATTTTTCGGGAGAATTTTTTATATCCATAGCCACATAAGCGATCAGTCCCTGTTCGGTCAGACGTTTCAGCATATCGGGATTGGAACCATTGGTGTCCAGCTTCACCGGATATCCCAGCTCCTGAATACTTCGTAGAAATTCCGGAAGCCCGGCGCTCATGGTCGGTTCCCCGCCCGTAATACATACGCCCTCCAGAATTCCCTTTCGTTTCTTTAACGTTCCCAATACTTCCTCCACAGGAATCACCGGTTCACTGTCCGGTGATAGCACCAGACCTGCATTGTGGCAGAAGGGACAGCGGAAGTTACAGTGTCCCAGAAAAATAGTACAGGCCAGCCGTCCCGGGTAATCCAGCAGTGTCAGTTTGTTAAATCCATGTATTTTCACCATATTTTCCACCCCTTTTCCCGCCTTTCCGTCAGGTTCAGCTCTTTTCAAAAAATTTCTCAATCTCTTCTCTGGAGGCCTGAAGGGAACCCTGTACGAAAAACGGTTTTCCTCCTCCCCTTCCCTGAAGGATCTGATTCATTTCCTTCACAAATTGTCTCAGATCCCCGTCCTTTTCCCCGATGGCGTAGCGGTAGCCCTCCGCGTCATTTCCGCAGAATACGGCGCACCTGCCGCCGCAGGTTTCCATCACCTCAGCAGCCAGCTTACGCCCGCTTTCCGGCGACATCTGCTCCTCAAAAAGAAGCTGGTCTCCCTGTCCCGCCTTTGCTGCTGCAATCTCGGCTATTTTTTGGTACTCCATTCCCACCAGACGGAATTTTGTCTGCTGGCATTCCTCCTGAAGCTTTTCTACCGCCTGCGCCGTTTCCTTCCATTTTGCCGACAGCAGATTGGAAATCCTGCGGTTCTGTTCCTTCAGATGGTTGGCGTATACCAGCGCTCTTTTCCCGCAGAGCATATCAATCCGTACACCGCCCTTTGCCCGCTGGGAAGACACCAGCATGATCTGTCCTATTTGCCCGGAATGCTGCACATGGACGCCGCAGCAGGCGCAGATATCCGCTCCCGGCCATGTCACGATACGCACCTCTCCCGTCAGTTCCTTTTTACTTCTGTAGGGCAGCATTTCCAGCTCCTCTTTTCCGGGAAATGTGACTTCCACCGGATGATTCTCCCATACATACCGATTTGCAGCCGCTTCTATCTCCCGCAGCTCTTCTTCGGGAATTTCCCCGTCAAAATCAATGGTTATCATCTCCGGGCCCATATGAAATCCGATATTGTTGTAACCATACCGCTCATGGATCATTCCGCTGACAATGTGTTCCCCGGAATGCTGCTGCATCAGATCAAACCTGCGTTCCCAGTCAATCACTCCGTCCACCAAAGTTCCCGGCTCCATGGCTTCTCCGGTAAAATGCCAGATTTCCCCATTCTGCTCCTGAACATCCAAAACCGGTACCTGATTCAGCATTCCGGTATCACAGGGCTGTCCGCCTCCCTCCGGATAAAATGCAGTACAGTCCAGCATGATCTTAAAGCCGTCTTTAAAGGGAATACACTCCAGAACTTCTCCCTGAAACTCCCTGAGCAATGAATTCCGGTAAAATAATCTTTCTGTTCTCATAAAAATCCTTTCGCAAACAAGCATATTTTTCTTTATGATATTACTTATTGTGGAAACTTGCAAGACAGAATCCTGCCAAGCAGAATTCTATGCATGCGGCGGGTTACCGTTCACTGATAATATTCCGCGAGGTGTTTTCGCGCAGATTGCGCAGAAATCCCCCCGGCACGACGTACCGGAGGGATTTCCTTCTGCTTTATTTATTCCCGCAGGCAACAAGCCATGCAAATATGCTTACAGCGGGGTTTTTGATTATTTCGGCAGGCAAACTCTCTCGTGAGCGATGTGTTTGTCCGCCATTTCTTTATTGTTGAACGGTGTTACACGGAAGCTGATGGTAAATGGTTCGTTCTTCGCACGATATTTATCCAACTGCCACTGTCCGCAGGAGTAAGAACCAAGCGCATTCTGTTTGTAGTCAATGTTGAATACAACGTAGTCACGTTTCACCAGATCGCAGGTGTGTTTTGCGTCATCCAGATCTTTCTCTTCATAGAAGGAAGCGCTGAAGTTGAAGCTGTCTTCGGTAGATGCTACCAGACCCATACCTCTGTCGTTTGTCAGAGATACCCACTTACAATCCATATGGTTTCCGTTTGCCTGAGGAACCACGTAGTTTGTGAACAGACCGTCAACCGTGTTCTCGTATACGCCCATCAGACCTGCTTCTTTGGAGTCAGAGTAGTTTTCTCTCGGTCCGCGTCCGAAGAAACGAACATTTTCCATGGACTCATCCAGATGCATGCTGACACCGATCCTTGGGAACATGTCAGGAGCACATCCCAGTTTTCCGCCCATCGCCATGTTAGCGGAAGAACCGTTTGCAGACAGGGTAGCGCCTGTGTCTTCCATCTTACCAGCCGGAACGCCGGATACGTTGATCAGAACATCGCCTGTCGGGCATACCACATATTCGTATGTTGTGTCAAAATGCCATGAACTGTTTGTCGTTCCGTTGATGGTCTTAACAACCATTTTCAGGAAATGTCCGTCTTCCTCGTAGTTGATGTCCATCACTACTTCATGTTCCAGATGCAGGAAGTATACCTTCTTCAACTGGTCGATGATTTCCATATCGTTGCTGATCGGAGCTCTCCACAGAGTCAGTCTCGGACCTTTGCTCATGATTTCCATGCCGTCACGGACAACGCTGATGATATTACCGCGAACCAGATCGAAGTCTACATGGAAGTTCGCGCCTTCTGCACGCAGAGTTGTGTGGTTCTTTGTTACTTTCAGAGTTCCTTCCGGAATGAATTCGATGCCTTCTCTGTAAATCGGCAGTTTAAACTGAGCAGTTGCCAGCTCATGTCCTGCCGGTGCGTATGCAGCATCATTCTTTAACTGATAAGAAATATTTACATAGTATTCAGCGCCCGGTTTCGCCTGAATCTTTTTCAGGTTATACGGAATGGTGATATCCATAGCGCTTCTTGCAGGAATGGACGGCAGATCAAAGCTTCCGCTCTGAATCATCACATCGTCTTCCATGATATTGTATACCAGACGGAACTGGTTCAGGTCTGCAAAATCATAACGGCTCAGCAGGTTGATTACACCCTTTTCCAGATCAACTTCTGTTGTGGTGATCGGCTCTACAACCTTCTTGTATTCGTACAGTCCCGGTGAAGGAGTGCGGTCCGGCATCAGCATACCGTCGATACAGAAGTCTTTGTTACTCGGATCATCGCCGAAGTCACCGCCGTAACGGTAGTATTTTTCTCCATCCTCTGTGTAGGTTTCGATACCGTGATCGAACCACTCCCAGATGAATCCGCCCTGCAGCTTGTCATGAGCATAGAACAGGTCCTGATACTCTTTCAGGTTTCCCGGGCCGTTACCCATCGCGTGACAGTATTCGCAGAGGAGATGAGGATGCTGGTATTTGCTTTCTTTTCCTTCGATGATGTCACTCATCAGGAACGGTTTTGCAGGATTTTCCAGCCATGTATACATGGTGGAGTAAACGTCTGCATATTCCATCTCGAAGTCACCTTCGTAATGTACCAGACGGGTGGAATCCATCTGATGAGCAACCTCTGTCATCTTGAAGAAGTTGCATCCGGAAGAGGATTCATTTCCCAGAGACCACATCAGGATACATGGATAGTTTTTATCGCGTTCGATCATCCGTGTCATACGGGATACATAGGACAGTTCCCATGTCGGATCATCGGAAATCCAAGAATAATTTCCTGTCAGCTCAAATCCGTGACACTCAAGGTCTGTCTCGTCGATGACATACATACCGTATTCGTCACACAGATCATACAGGTAGTAGGAATCCGGGTAATGGCAGGTACGGATTGCGTTTACGTTAAACTGTTTCATCAGGATGATGTCTTTTTCAATCTCTTCTCTGGCAACCACACGGCCGTTTCTCGGATTGTAGTCATGACGGTTCATACCCTTGAATTTGATTGCAACACCGTTTACTAAGAAGGTCTCGCCGTTCAGGCGGATGTTTCGGAAACCTACATGCTGAGGAATCACTTCGATGACTTCACCGTCTTTTTCCACAGTCATCAGCAGGTTGTACAGGTAAGGAGTTTCGGCTGTCCAGTGCTCTGCATTTTCTACCGTTGCGCGGAAGCTTACTTTATTTCCCTCGGAGGTTTTTGTCTCTTTCAGTACGCATACTCCGTCTGCATCCAGCAGTTCGAAGGTTACGGATACGGATTCTTCTGAACGCAGAACAGCGTCTACAGAAAACAGTCCGTTTGTGTAGGTGTCATCCAGATCGGCAACTACGGTGTAGTCGTTGATACCGTTTTTCGGAACACCGATCAGTTCTACATCACGGAAGATACCGCTTTCCCACCACATATCCTGATCTTCCAGATAAGTTCCGTCGGACCACTGGTAAACACGTACGGTAATGTCATTTTCTTCGCCAACGCGAACCAGATCTGTGATATCGAATTCGGATTCATTTCTTGCAACCTTGCTGTAACCAACTTCCTGACCGTTGATCCACAGATGGTACGCAGAGTCAACACCGCAGAAGCGGATGATGATCTGTTTTCCTGCAAAGCTCTCTTCTACATAGAAGGTACGTTTGTAGATGCCTGTCGGATTTTCGGTAGGAACGTACGGCGGGTTGATCGGGAAATTGTACCACAGGTCAGAGTAGTGCATTTTTCCGTAGCCCTGTAACTGCCAGTTGCCCGGTACTGTAATGTCATCCATGGAAGCGGTGTCGAAATCGCTTGCATAGAAGCCTTCCGGACTGTATTCCGGCGCGTCAAGAAACATGAATTTCCAGACTCCATTCAGATTTTTGAAGGCATGTGTGTAGCGGTTGCTGCCAAGCAGCGCTTTTTCTCTGGAAGCGAAGGTGAGAAAATGCGCTCTTGCCGGCATTCTGTTGATTCCATCGATCTGATGATTTTCCCAGATTTTCATTGTAAAATCCTCCTTAAAAATTTAATTATATGTTTTTGTTTACTATTTATTATTTTGTTTTATTTGCTTTCTGTTTTTTCTCATAACGAGCCCAGCATACCCATGCGAATCCTACGAAGATTACAATACCCAGCACGTTGTAGATCAGAGAGCCGAACGGATTGGCTGTGCCTTCCGGCAGAGTTCCGTTGATTGCCTGCATCATCAGAGTCGGTTCCGGTACGGTAGACATGAAGAACACGAATACGAATACTGCCATCAGGAAGATACCTGCAATAATACCAAATGTACGGTTACCGAACTTGAAGTCACGTTTCATATCGTCCTTCTTCCAGCGCAGTCCGATGTAAGCAGCGATCAGGAACAGTACAGGAAGCAGGGATGTTGCTGCGGTCATGTTAATCAGCATTTCAAGGAAGCTGTCCATATTTCCGATTCCCAGCGCCGGGATAATCAGGAGGATGGAAACTACCACGCCCTGAGCAACCAGAGCGTTTGTCGGGTTACCTTCATCGTTTGTTTTAACCAGCCATTTTCCGAATACGCCTTCCGGAATCTCGGAGAAGAAGATTTTTACAGGAGCCGCAGTCCACAGCGCCAGAGAACCAAGGTTACCCAACAGAAGGATCACACCTACCAGACGCACCATCACACCGCTCGGGATGTTGAAGTGGCTGCCCAGAAGCTGGAATACGTCGAAGATACCATTGGAGAAGTTACCTGCCAGAGTTTCAGCCGGAACGATCATACCTACGGCTGCTGCGCCCAGTACATACATCAGTCCTACGACTACAGTAGAGAGAACCATGATTTTAACGAATGTTTTGTTTCCGCCTTTTACGTCTTTGATGTAAACACCGATACTCTCACCGCCGCCTACAGCCTGCAGTACCCATGCCATCGTCATGAAGAAGGTCCAGTTGAACTTTGGAGTAATGGTTTCTACGGAGAACTCCTGCGCCGGAGCTTCACCGAATCCGAAAATTACCACAAAAGCAAGTACCACGAAGATTACACCCATCAGGAGACGAGCCGTTCCGGCAAATCCTGTTACTTTTGAGATCCAGCCTACACCTTTGATACAAACGTAAGTAGCAAGCCAGAAAACGATAACTGATACAATTGCGATAATTCTTGTTCCGTTGCCGCCTTCAAATACGTTTCTTCCTGCAAAAGCGTAAGAAGCGAAAATCAGAGTTTTCGGAAGCAGAGAACAGAAGTAAAACAGGTTTACGAAGAAGTAGGTCCATGCGCCGAGGAACGCCCACTTAGGTCCCAGCACACATTCCAGCCAACTGTGTACACCGGATTCTTTATCTGAGTTTGCAGATGCGAATTCCGCAATCATCAGGATAAATGGAAGAAAGTAAAAGATTGATCCAAAGATGTATGCAGGAATAGTTGCAAGTCCGATCTGAATACTTTGGTCAATGATACTTGGGAAAGCAAATACTGCCGAGAAGGTCATCAGCATCAGAGCCGTTGCTCCCAAACGTTGTCTTGAGTTAGAGTTTGACATGAGATTTTCTCCTTTTCATTTTTTCCTTTTTATAGCATTTGCGCATCTGCTGTTGAGTGTATTGTATCACTTTGAAAAGAGGGATTTCATATAAGAATGAAGAAACAATTTATACATATGTTGCCTGTGCATTTTTTCTTCCTTTTCCATCCCTTAAAAATTTTTTGAAAAATTTTTATTTTTCGTAAATATTCCTTCTGTATTATCTATGAGTTCCCTGCATTTTATACGTTCCCGGACACAATTGTTATTGTTTTTTGCTTGTATCGGTTGAAAACTTAGCTTTTTTTTAGATAAATTTTTATTTTATATTTTTCCATTTATCTTATGGTTTCTTCTTTTATGTACTTATGTTGAAGTTTTGTATATATGTTGACTAACATTTTTATCTGCGCTATAATTCTATAAAAATGCAGGAGGACGACAAACGTGGGAAAATTCTTTGAAAAAGAAATCAGCATTTTGACGGATGACCAGCCGATGGGAGAGGAATTCCATCTCTGCGAATGCGGCTATGAAGAATGCCGTCCTACAAAGCCCTACGAATTCATCACCATTGATTACTGGGTGATTCATTATTGCATTGACGGCGAGGGATATTTTCAGGTAAAAGACCATCAGACCCATATCCACGCCGGGGATATTTTCATGATTCCCCCTTATACACGGAACAAATATTATCCCAAGGCGGAAAATCCTTGGACCTATCAGTGGATTGGAATGAAAGGCACGCTGGCTCGGCAGTTTCTTGAAGAATGCGGTCTGACACCGGAATCCCACGTTCTTCACCACAAGATCGATCTGAAGCTTCAGACGATGTTTGAACAGGTTTTTGATAATTTCCACGAGAAACACCGCCTGAAAGCCTTCGGCATCACCTTCCAGCTTCTGGATTATATCAAAAACAATGTTTACAACAGCACTTCGGACAGCCTGACCTCCGGCGAACTGTATTATCATGCAGCCCTGAATTATATCAGCAAAAACTATACAAACAATATCACCATTTCCGATATTGCAACTGCTGCAAATATTGACCGGACTTATCTTTTCAAGCTGTTTCAGAAATTTACCGGAAAAAGTCCCAGCCAGTATCTCCAGAATTTCCGGCTGGACAATGCCTCCGTCCTGCTGAGGAAAAGCTCTCTCTCGGTTACCGATATCGCTTATATGGTGGGCTTTCAGCAGTCCTCCTATTTTTCTAAGATGTTTACCCAGTATAAGGGGGTGACACCGTCGGAGTATCGGAAGGAGTTTATTCGGATGCAGATAGAGGAAGAGTGAAAATAGGTAACTGACCTTAGTTACGAAAAGAGCACAAAAAGAGGAACGCAGATTAAGTCATCACTGACTTCGTGCGTTCCTCTTTTCATTTTTAGCGGATTCTCGCTACTGTTTTCTTAAAGCCTCGTGATACAGCCCATCCAGCCACACTCCCGCCTCATACGCCTCTTTCAAAGACGCCTCCGGGTTCTCACGATCACAGTTCACTTCCAGAAGCACCGGCAGCTCATACGCAGACTCTGCAAATGCCGCCATCGTTTCTTTCCAGTCAATATTTCCCTGACCCGGTATCAGATGGTTATCTCCTTTTCCAAAGTTGTCATGCAGATGTACCGCAAAGATCCGTTCTCCGTATTTTCGGATGATCTGCGGCAGCTTTTCGTGCCATACCAGATTTACATGACCGGTATCGAGACAGAAGCCAAGAAACTCCTCAGGATATTTTTCCAGTACCCAGTCCCACTGCTCCAGCATATATTCTTCCGGCATGTCAAACAAACTTTCCAGACAGATCCGCACACCCTTTTCCAGACAGTAAGGCTGCAATTCATCCATAGACTTTTCCACCTGACGGTAGAAGCTTTTTTTCACCTCGGGATTCTGTTCCATAGATGCAAAGGGCACGTACAAATGCAGTACAATATCCTCCGCTCCAATGCAGGCAGCAAAATCGATCCGGTTCTTAACCAGTTCCACACCTGCTTTCCGATTGTACTCCCACTCAGAGGTATAATCCTTCCGGTAGTGGCCTTCGATTGCCGTTACCTCCCGTCTGGAACCCTTGGTTGCATGGAGGGATTTTGCTTTCAGGTTATATTGATCCATCCACTCCCGAATCTGCTCCATCTCATAGTGAGAATAAATATAATCCCCATCCCACTCATGGCACCAGTGGATATGGGTAAAACCGGCTTCCGAAATCTTTTTCAGAAGCAGCTCCAGATCCTCCAGTCTTTCACTTTCTCCAAACATATCTGTCGCAATTGCAAGTTCTGTTCTCTTCATCTTTTTCCTCTTACCTGTCCATTTTTTTAAGCTGAATCACTTCACCGTTTTTCAGTCTGCTTTCTTCTGCTGCCAGCGCAATGATATGACTTTCCACTGCTTCCGCAGCGTTGCTGAGACTTTCACCTTTTCCGTCTGCAGCCACCAGCGCCGTAAATTCTTTCATCAGTCTGGAATCACTTCCGCTGTGACCGGATTCCGGAACCGCCACATCGATCCGATAACGATGTCCGGTAACAAAATCCATGACTTCGATATAATTTTCTTCCATATTTCCACGAATCTGTCCGCGGGTTCCCATCAGATTGATCACGCGTTCCATCTCATTGGTGAACGCACACATAGTCATGTTGGCAGTCACACCGTTTTCAAATTCCAGATTGATTACCTGATGATCCACCACGTTGTTGTCGCAGTGATATACGCAGCGTCCGTAAGGACCTTCCTTCAGAGCCTTCAAAATTCCCTCTCTGCTGGTATCCAGTGTCAAAGCCTTTGCAAATCCGCCGCCATGTTTATGCTCCAGATAGAAGCGGGGTGCAAAATACGGACATTCGTCCCTGTGGGAACAGCCATCCATACAGCGAAGGGGTGCATTTTCCGGTGCATTTTCTTCTTTAAAATGAGTAAGGCTTCCGAAGCTGGATACTCTGCTGCAATGACTTCCCACAAGCCAGAGAAGGATATCCATATCGTGGCAGCATTTCTGCAGAATCATGCTGCTGCTCTCCTCACTGTTTCTCCAGTTTCCTCTGACAAAGCTGTGAGCCATATGCCAGAATCCCACACTCTCGATATGCTGGATGGAAACCAGTTCGCCTACCGCTCCTCCGTCCAAAAGCCGTTTCAGCTCGCCGAAAAACGGAGAATACCGAAGCACATGACAGATGGAAAATACTTTTCCACTCTCCTTTGCGATTCTTCCCATATCCTCCAATTCCGCTCTGGAAGAGCTCATGGGTTTCTCACACAGGATATGATAGCCTTTTTCGGCCGCTTTTTTAACCGGCTCATAATGCATATTGTCCATCGTGCAGATCAGGATGCAGTCGGCCATCTTAGGCTGCTCCAGCAACTCCTCCCACCCGGAATAACAATGCTCCTCCGGAATGTTGTGCTCCCGCTGAAATGCTTCCCGCCGTTCCTTATCCGGCTCTGCCACCGCAACAAATTTTAATTCATTGGGATAGTCCAGCGCATAGGAGGCGTACGCCCGTCTGCCTCTCTGTCCTGCTCCCGCCAAAATCGCTGTTACCTGTTTCATGTTCTTTCTACCTTTCTGTCTCCCTTAAAATTCCGCATCATGCATCCATACATACCGCTCATCTTCACATCGATCCGTCTGCAGCCATGGATTCCCATTCAGATGACGAATCATCCAGCAGGTATACATCTGAAATCCCGGGGCAACGGCCTGCGGATGCAGTTCTCCTCCCGGAATCGCAGAAAAGCTTCCGTCTGTACTTTTGAATACCTGATCACCCACAAAGCTTGCGCCAAATCCTTCCGGACGGTCAAATTTGAAATAGTAGGTCTCCGGCTGGGGATGTCTGTGCGGCAGGTATCCGGACCAGTTTCCTCTGTCATTCATCACTTCACCCAGAACCATATTGGACCATGGCGCGATATCATGGTCAATAATCGTATTGACTCTTCTCTTTGCCACATTTCCGAATTTACCTACGCAGGAATATCCCCAAGGTGCATCTTCCGGAGCGTACAGTTTTCCTGTGAACTCTGTATCGTTATGGGTGGACTGTACCAGAATCTCAGAATCCGCTTTGGCTTCCACACTCACCTCTGTCTTTGTACTCACATGAACAGCCCATGGTCCCTCTGTAAATACATCTTTTCTGGTCACTTCCTTTTCCTGTCCTTCAAATCTGAATACTACATCACCGGACAGAAGGAGAACGGCTGTCTCTTCACCTTCTTTGCAGAAAGTTTTCACATCCCCTGCTTTCATCCGGTACACGCGGATGTCCATCAGCATCTCTTTGTACTCATTGTCATACGTTGTCAGAATCTGTTCTCCATTTGCATCAAATTCCGGATATCCGAATACTTTTCCCATCTTCTTTTCCTCCACCTGAAAAAATTTTTTCGTAAAAGAATCTGTCTCTTTTACGCTGGGTACAATGCGTGCTTTTTGAATTTCGCACGCTATTCTGTGCCCTTTTCTGCTGGTTTCAGCATACCATATTTGCGGTTCATTTTGCAAGATTTTTAAGGAATCCATTATATATTCTTACATTTTTTACAAGAATTCTATGGTCAAATTATGCACTTTATACGTAAGTTTTCATCACACGCAAAGCACGCAACAGATTTCTTTATTAAGGAATATCTGAAAAGTCCCAAAAAATCCTATAAAATCAATGGTTTCATGACAAATTTTGCATTTTTTAAGTGGATTGTATGGTTGATTAAGCGGCAGAATAGGATTGATGGTAGTTTTATCTCCATCATGCTCATTGAAATCTCCTTCATTTGGTGGTAAAATGATGGAGATAATTCTGAAATGAAGGAGATTATCTGATGAGATATTTTGATTATAAGAAAGCTCCCGAAAAGCTGCTGACACCGGAAATCGTTCAGATGATCGGAAGCATTCACGAGTACAAAGGAAAACAGGATCTTTTTCTGGAAGCCAATATCGATGAACTGAAAACACTTTTGGAAGTCGCTTTGATTCAAAGTACAGGAGCATCTAACCGAATCGAGGGTATTTATACCAGTGATAAACGTCTGGAAGAATTGGTCAGTCAAAAAGCGGAACCCCGCAATCGCTCTGAACAGGAAATCGCCGGTTACCGCGAAGTTCTGGCGGCCATCCATGAGAGCTATGAGTATATCAGTCCGAGACCGAACATTATTTTGCAGCTGCACCGCGATCTTTATTCCTATGCTGGTTCCGGCGGCAATTATAAAAACTCAGATAATGTTATCGCAGAAACAGACTCGGAAGGTCATCAGAAAGCAAGATTTATTCCGATCCCTGCTTTCCAGACAGCAGAAGCTGTAGACGAATTATGCGCCAGTTTTCTGGAGGCGTGGGAAGCAGGTCAAATGGATAAGCTGATTCTGATTCCTATATTTATTCTGGACTTCCTGTGTATCCATCCTTTTAATGATGGCAATGGTCGCATGAGCCGTTTGCTAACGCTCCTCCTCTTTTATAAAGCCGGTTATATTGTCGGTAAATATGTCAGTATGGAAATGCTGATTGAAAAAACAAAGGAAACCTATTACGAAGCATTGCAAGCAAGTTCTGCCGGATGGCATGAGGAAGCAAATACTTACGAACCTTTTGTGAAGTATTATCTGGGTATCATGCTGAAGGCATATCATGAGTTCGAGAGCCGGGTGGAACACCTGAAATATCATTCTCTGTCTAAGCCAGACAGAATTAAAGCCGTAATCGACCAAAAAGTTGGCAAGATTACAAAGAAAGAAATCATGGAGCTTTGTCCTGATATAAGCAAGGTTACAGTGGAAAGAACCCTGACCGAGCTTGTTAAGAGTGGGTATATTGCCAAAGTTGGTGCTGGTCCTTCCACTGGATATGTCCGTCCTTAAACAATAATTGAATATGACCTTACATAGCCAGTTACTGACTAATCATCAGAGACTGGCTATTTTTGTACCCTATGGGGAATATAATAAAAAATCCTTAGCTATTGTGATTCAAGGACAGGAAGATTTTTTCTATGCAGAATCCAACTTTACAGAAGAATGAAGAATCGGAAACTTTACTAATCAAAAAAAGAGCCGCTGCCCCGTAGATTCCCTCTACTCTCCAGCGGCTCCATTTTTATTCTGTTATTTCTTCTTTTCCGTCAGCGGATGGCAGCAAAGCACCATACGTTCTCCGCCCATCTGAACTGCATCCGGGCGTTTCTGGCGGCATTCATCTGTTGCATAAGGACAACGGGGAGCGAATTTACAGTACTGCACTGCATATTCTTTTCCTTCCATATCCGGCATGGCAATCTCTTTATCCCACTTATCGCCTACACGCGGCACAGAGCTCATCAGAAGTTCTGTGTACGGATGTGCCGGGTTATCCATGATCTCTTTCGCCGGACCATACTCGATCAGACAGCCACGATAAAGTGTAGCAATGTAGTCTGATACATAGTAAGCGGTAGAAAGGTCATGAGTAATATAAATAAAGGAAATTTTGTATTTATCCCTCAGTTCCTTGAAGAGATTGACAATATTCATCTTCATGGATGCATCAATCGCTGCAACAGGTTCATCGGCGATGATCAGTTTCGGACGGGTAATCAGTGCGCGGGCGATAGAAACTCGCTGCAGCTCACCACCGGAAAACTGTGTGGAATATTTTCCCTTTACAACCTGCAGGGACAGTCCAACACTTTTCAGCGCCTCATCCACTACCTTGTCTGCTTCTGCCCTGTTCTTTGCAATACCAAGGCGGAGAGCTGTATTATACAGGTAGGTATCTACGGTCTTTCTTGCTGAGAAAGATTCATAGGGGTTCTGGAAAATAGGCTGTACGTCCAGTTTAAACTGTTTCTCATCATAGCTTTTCTTATCAGCATAGGATTTACCATCCAGAATGATTTCACCCATGTCTGCATTGTGCAGACGAAGAACCATCTTACATAATGTAGATTTTCCACATCCGGACTCTCCTACAACAGATAAAATAACGGGTTTATCGCTGTCAATAGACAGGGATACATCATCAACGGCTACCAGTTTTTTTCCTCGAAGCATACCGCCTACACGGAAAATCTTACTGACACCCTTTATTTCCAACAATTTTTCACCCATTCGTCTACACCTCCTCCTTCAATAAATGGCAGGCAGCAAAGCGGCCGGGTCTGATTTCACGGAATTTCGGCACTTCACTGCGGCACCGATCTGTTGCATGAGGGCAACGAGGTGCAAAACGACATCCCGGCGGCGGATTTTTCAGTGCCGGAGGACGGCCTGCAATACCCACACGCTGAATATCCTCACCTACACGCGGAAGTGCATCTACCAGCATCTTTGTGTACGGATGAATCGGATCATTAAAGATATCTTCTGTCTTACCAAGCTCTGCTACACTTCCGGAATACATGATCGCCATACGGTCTGTAATCTGATAGTGTACACCCATATCGTGGCTGACAATAATCATGGTATTTTTGAGCTGCTTCTGCAGACGCATCAGCATCATCAGGATACCTTTCTGAACAACTACGTCCAGCGCTGTTGTCGGCTCATCGGCAAGCACAACATTGGGAGACATAAAGGTTGCAAGAGCGATGATTGCTCTCTGTCTCATTCCACCGGAAAGCTGGAACGGATAGGACTCCAGTACATCTGGTGACAGATTCAGCTCTTTCAGATAATCTGCTACCCTTTTCAGAGTCTGTTCCGGTTTCTCATTTTTTCTGTCTTCCTTAGGAATAGAATCAATAAACTGTGTTTTCAAACGAACGATGGGGTTTAATACACTCTGCGCTGCCTGCGGCACGTAAGCGATATTATTCCACCAGGTTTTGCGGATCTGACCGGATTCATAGGAGTATTTCTGTCCATTTTTTTCTCCTTCCAGAACCACACGCCCTTTATCGATTACCAGTGGGTACTCGATAATATCATAAAGAGTATTCAGCAGGGTGGTTTTTCCGCATCCGGATTCTCCTGCAATGCCGAAGATCTCATCATCATGAATCTCAAAGTTAATGTCATTGAGCACATGAACATCACCATCTATGGTTTTATACGAGGTAGATAAATTCTCGATTTTCAGCATATTCTATCACCTGCCTCTCTTCTTAGCCTGATAATCATTGTAGCCTGTAATCAGCATGAACAGGCCAACAAACAAAATAACGGTTGCAACGATCGGAGAACCGATCCAGAGCCATCTCTTTGCAAGAACGGCATTGTAGCCTCTTGCCCACTGAATCATGTTACCCAGAGAAACCAGGTTACCCGGAGACAATCCAAGCACGGCCAAACTGGATTCAGAACCGATTGCAGAAAGAGTAGCGTTCATAAAGTTAGAAAGAGACCATGAAAGTGCGAACGGAAGAATTTCTGTCACAACAATCTGCATGGTACTTTCACCCGAGAAACGGGCTGTGTGAATAAAGTCACGTTCTTTGATTGTCAGCGCCATAGAACGAATCTGACGGCTCGGCCATGCCCATGCAAACAGTGCAAGTACAAGAGCCATGACAATAATGGTAGAACCGCCCTTCATCAGGGAGGTCATCATGATCAGGATCGGCAGAGACGGAATTACTACGAAAGTATCGGTAATAACCATAAGTACACGATCCAATGCGCCGCCTGCAAAACCTGCAAGCAGACCAACCAGAACACCCACAACAGTACCGATGGTAGCAACAATGAGACCAATCAGCAGTGAATTGTGAATCGCCTCAATCAGCAGCCATAAAACATCCTGTCCCATGCTGGTAGTACCCAGCCAGTGGTCTCCGGATGCTCCCAAATTGTTGGGATATGTATTAAATGTGAACGGATCCTGATGTGGAATAAAATATACAACAAATCCAATAATCATGAAAAAGCAGGTAATGATTAACCCAGCTTTCAGGCGGAAATTTGCCGCTTTCCAAAATTTTTTCATATCTATCCCTCCCTCTTATCAGCCGTACCGGATTCGCGGATCAATAAACGGATAGATCAGGTCAACAATCAATGTTGCTGTGGAAATCGCTACAATCGAAATCGTAATACATCCAAGGATCATATTATAATCCGACTGAAGGATCGCACCCTGAATCAATGTTCCCACACCGGGATATCCGAAAATGATTTCTGTCATAATAGAACCGCCGAAAACGCCGCCTAAGCTCATAGCAAGAGCTGTGATCTGTGTCAGGATGGAGTTACGAAGCACGTAATTCTTACCAATGGCAAACTCGGAAAGTCCGCGGAAACGAGCGTAACGAACGTAATCCTCTTCCGCTGTGGTACTTGCCAGAGATTTCATGGAGATGATCCACCAACCTGTTCCAAGAAGAAGCAGGGAAATTCCCGGAAGTACGGATGCTTTCATAAGAGAACTAAACCATGGACCAAAACCGCCTGCTGTCTTGATAACAGCCTGAAGCGGGAACCATTTCAGTATGTACGCAAAAACGATCTGCAGCACCAAGGCTACCAAGAAGTATGGAATCGGGTAGATAAAGATGGCGATGCCCTCTAATATCTTCGACGATGTCTTATTTTTTCGGAATCCTGCCAGCAGACCTATCAGGTTACCGACCACCCATGCAATGAACGTGGACGTCAGTGACAAAATCAAAGTATATGGAAGATACCGTCCGATAATGTTACCTACAGGTTCCGGATAACTCATCAGAGACGGACCAAAATCAAAACGAAGCAGGCCGTTTTTCAAAAAAGACCCATACTGTTCCAGCAGCGATCCTTCAAGACCGAACTGTACACGAAGCTGCTGACGAAGCGCTTCCATCTCAGCCGGATCCATGTTACCGGAACGTGACTGTATCTGTGCAATCATGTTCTCAACAGGATCAGACGGAAACATACGCGGGATAAAAAAGATAAAGGTAACACCAATCCAGATCGTCAGTGCCCACGCGAGTACACGCTGCAGAAAAAATTTTCTAAATTTCATACACAGCACTCCTTTACTATTTCTTAAAGATAAGAGGCAGGCCGTAAGTAAACGACCTTACGACCCGCCTCTTCTGATAAATCATGTTCCAAAAGCTATATTATTGCTTATCCCTGTGTAGGTGTGATGTTCGGAAGCATGTATTTGAAGCAGCTCCACCACCACCATGGACCATTATATGGGTTTTCCGCATTCGGATAGCCTTCCCAGTAAGTTGAGTTGGTCGGAACGAACTTTGTACCAGAGAGGAAGTTGATTACAGGCATATCTTTTACACATTCCTGGAAGAATTCCTGATGTAACTGATAGGATTTCTCATCTTCCGGATCTGTATTAGCCAGCTCATGCAGGATTTCTGTTACACGTTCGTTGTTCCAACGGATACCCTGTCCTGAACCAGTTTCGCCAACCGGTTTGATCAGTTCAGCATCAAATCCGCTGAGTGCAGAATACATATCTTTCAGAATACCGCCTGAAGGCCAGTAACCGGCAATATCAAATTTACCCTGTCCACCATCTACATCCCATGTTGCAGAGGATTTAGATGCGATTGTACAATTGAATCCAAATTCTGTAAGCTGATTGTAAGCAGCCTGTACGGAACGTGCTGCCTGGAATTCAGCGTCAGCCAGATAGCTCATTTCGAATGTGAAAGGTTTACCTTCATAGTTCCAAACGCCATCTACTTTTTCAAATCCAGCTTTTTCAAGGAGTTTTGCTGCAGCTTCTTCATCGTGTTTCCACCAGCCTGCACCAAACATTGTAATCAGTTCTTCGTCTGTTCCTTCAATTCCTAAGCTTTCAGCCATACGTTTTGCATAACCGGTATCATAAGGTTTGATTGTTGTTCCATCTCCCAGATCCAGCTCGAAGTTTTCCAGCCATTCCTGCATCGGGATTGTATAAGTTTCCTGCAGGAACTGTGTATTGTTCATCAGCGGAATCGGTGCCGCACGTCCAGCACCAGAGAACGTATTCATGGAAATCTGGTCAATATCCAGAGCAAGGCAGACAGCCCAACGGAAATCTGCATTGTCATACGGTGCGCCTTTACCGTGTGAGAATACGATACCCTTTGCTCCCGGGTCATCCGGGTTTGCATATGGGAAATCACTGTACCAGCAGTTGATCTTGTCATTGGAAGCTTTCATTGTTTCCAGCTCTTCCAGTGTGACTTCACAAAGCAGGTCGATTTCGTTGTTCATCATTGCCATCTGTTTTGTTGTGGAATCCGCAAATGTACGGAACCAAACGTATTTCGGAGGAGTAGCACCTTCTGCATATTCGTACTGAGTAGGTCCTACTACACCCAGAGTACTTTCCTGCCAGTCTTCACGCAGTTCATACAGAACCCACATTCCAAGATCATCGTAATCTTTTACGGTGTAAGGACCTGCAACAACAGGAGCTTCATCTTTAAATGTAGTTACATCTGACTGCTGAGAGTAGATGTGTTCCGGAACGATACGATAGTCTGTTCCCCAAACAGTGATACCATATCTCTGTACGAAACGTGGGAACGGCTCTTTCATTTTGAATAAAACAGTGTAATCATCAACTTTTTCAACAGAGTCGATGTACAGGTTTGTTGCTGCGTTTGCATTGATCTTGTCGTTTTCCATAATCATGTTAAATGTGAAAACAACGTCATCTGCTGTTAAATCTTCTCCGTCAGACCATTTGATACCCTGACGAACTTTTACAGTCCATTCTGTAAAATCTTCATTGGATGTTGGCAAACCATCTGCAATTTCACCGTACTGCTCACCTTTTGCAGTATCCATCTCCCACAGATGAGCACTCATCATCTGATGAATACCAAATCCCATTGCTGTACCGGTCATGTAAGAGTTAAACTGACCCGGTGTATCAGTAGAGTTCTGACACTCAACAATCAGTGTCTCGGAACGATCTGTTCCAACCTCCGTCTGGATACCTGCCGCTGCACTTCCGCTGCCGGAACTGTCTGCATCTTCACCAGAAGAATCTTCGGTGGTTGTGCCGGATGAAGAATCCGCTTTAGAATCGTCACCACCGCCGCCGCAGCCAGCAAGAGCGCTTGCAACAAGTGTTGTCGCCAATAACATTGCAACTAATTTCTTTCGCATTACTTTCCCTCCTTAGATTTGTTTCTTATATAAATTTTCTTTTTGACCGTTCCGTTTGTTCAGAACATTCTGCAGGCGCCTTTGGAACGAACACAAAAGAAAATCCATATTCACGCAAAAAAACTCCGGTTTTTCCGTCCGAAATGTACTTTTAGTTATAATTCCCACAAACGATATCTTTTTTCTTTATCGACAGGATTCTACAACTTTCTTTTATGTATATTTTGCACAATTTGCTGTTCCTCATGTCTTTTATAAACAGCTTATTTGTGTTGCCACTACCTATGTCTTTGTGCAATTTTACTTTCGATGCATTTGTATTTTACCTCATAATTCATAAAAAATCAAGTATAAAAATCCATAAGTTGCATAGTTTTTCACAGAAGGCTCAACAGAAACCTGCAAGCCTTATTTTCTGGCTTTTTTTGCAACTATGATTTATAATGTGCTTAATATATTTTGACACAGTATACTATTGGAGCCGTGGACAAGATACTCTTTGTCCCGGTGTATGTTATCACTATAGGAGGTACTTATGATGAATTATTTAACATCCGGCTACGGAACCGGTTCCCAGCCCACGATTGCCCGGCACTGTCCCCCGCATCCTCTCTGGACTTCGTCCATCACCAACCCTTCTTATCTGTGCGAATCCGACGGTCTATTGTTCGCCGTTGGTGAATTTGACGATCACTGCACCGTGACTTCTTTCCAAAAGGACGGGGACTCTTACCAAGAAAAGGATACCATTCGTCTGGAAGGCACCTGCCTGTGCCATCTGGACGTTCATCCCCGGCAGCATTTTCTGGCCTGCTCCTGCTGGGGGAACGGACTTTTTTTCACTGTTTCCTATCAGCCGGACGGAACTTTTGGAGAGGTTTTATATCAGGAGTATCAGTCCGACGGAACCGGACGCACCTCCCGGGTCCACTGCGCATTGATTCTTGATCCTATGATTTATGTGGTAAATATTGAACTGGATCTGATTTTCTGTTACCGTCTGGAAAACGGAATCCCGGCAGAGTATTCCCGTCTGCACCTTCCTTCCGGTACCGGACCCCGGCATATCTTTGCCAACAGGGAGAAAAATCTGCTCTACTGTGTGACCGAATATTCCAGCCAGCTTCTGACCATTGATTACAGCAACCCCAAAGAAATGCGGCTGATTTCCGCTCTTCCCCTTCTGGATCCCGGTTTTTCCGGGACAAGCTGGGGATCCTCTCTGGCTGTCACAAAAGATTTTTGCCACCTGTACGCCGCCAACCGGGGCGAAAATACTATCGCCCACTTCCTTCTGGACGAAAACGGAATGCCTTCCTTCGCTGACCGTTTTTCCTGTCTGGGAGACTGGCCAAGACATATTGCACTGCTGGATCAGGACAGATGTCTGGGAATCGCCAACCAGAACAGCGGGGAAGTTGTGTTTGTGGAACGGGATTCGGAGACAGGGACGCTTTCTGCTGAGGCTTTCCATCGGGTTGTTCAGCCGGGGGCGAGTTTTGTTGTGGAGACAGTGTAAGGCAAAAAAACAGTGAAAAAACCCATCCTCAAGGTTTTTCCACTGTTTTTCTTAAAACTCAATATCCACTTCCACAGGTCCTTCCCCTGTCAATTCAAAGCTTCTCTCATCCGGCTGGCTGGTTCCCACATATAACCGGAATCGGTTTCCGTCACGATAACGTTTTCCCTGTTCATCCACGATGGTAAATGCAGATTCCGGAACCCGGATCTCAAGATCCTTCTCCTCCCCTGCTTTAAGCTCTGTTCTGCAAAAACCGCACAGACTGAAATTCTTCACCCCACAGGCGGAATCCAGATCCTTCACGTAAACCTCTACCACATCGCCAGTTTCCCTGTCGCCTTCATTTTTTACCTTTACCCGAAGGAGCAGCTCTTTCCCGTCATCTGCCATGACCGCTTCCACTTCTTCCACCTGAACATCCCCGTAGGTCAGCCCATAGCCGAAAGGATACAGGGGTTTTCTGTCCAGATACCGATAAGTTCTTCCCTTCATGGAATAATCGGTAAATTCCGGCATGAAATCCAAATCTTCATTGTAGTAAAAAGTAACAGGAAGCTTTCCTGAAGGTGACACTTTACCAAACAATACCTGTGCAGCGCTTTTTCCACCTTCCGCACCGGGATACCATACCTGAAGAACCGCTGCCGCTTTTTCCTCAGCCGGACTGATATCAATAGCACTTCCCGTCATCAAACATACCACCACCGGAGTTTCCTGCTCCAGCAGCGCATCCAGAAGCTCACGCTGAACCGCAGGCAGTAAAAGATCTGCCTTGTCACCGCTTCCCACTCCATTTCCCTGATCGCATTCTTCACCTTCCAGCGTCTCATCCAATCCCACGCAGAGGATTACCAGATCGCTGTTTTCAGCCACGATCAGAGCCTCCGAAAGCCTGTCCTGTCTTGCTGCCAGATGATCTGCCTTCTCTTTGTACAGATGGCAGCCTTCCGCATACAGAACCCGGATCTCCTCTCCGGCTTCATCCTGAATTCCTTCCAGTACGGTTTTGTAATGGGAGGAGGTACCGTAATAATTGCCGATCATCGCCCGGCGGCTGTCCGCATTCGGCCCAATCACACCGATTGTTTTCACTTTATTTCTGTCTATCGGAAGAATGCCGTTATTTTTCAGAAGAACCATACCCTCACAAGCCGCTTTTTGCGCCATTTCCCGGTGTTTTCTGCATTCTACCTCCTCATAAGAAATCTTATCATACTCCGTCTCATCAAATAATCCCAGAAGGAAACGGGTGGTAAACAGTCTCACTGCCGCCCGGGTAATTTCCTCCTCCGTCACAAGTCCCAATTGATAGGCTTTCAATATATGCAGATACGTATTTCCACAGTTTACGTCACAGCCCTTTTTCAATGCAAGAGCCGCCGATTCCCACGCAGTATCCGTTATCATATGTCCGGTGTGGAAGTCACTGATCGCCCAGCAGTCAGATACATAATGCCCCTGAAAGCCCCATTTGCCCCGGAGAATGTCCTCCATCAGCACACTGTGACCGCAGCAGGGTTCGCCGTTGGTCCGGTTATAAGCGCCCATTACCGCCTCTACCTCACCTTCCTTCACACAGGCTTCAAAGGCCGGAAGATACGTTTCCCACAGATCCTTTTCCGACACCTCCGCGTCAAATTCGTGACGCAGGTCCTCCGGTCCGCTGTGAACCGCAAAATGCTTTGCACAGGCTGCCGCTTTCATAATCTCTCCGTCTCCCTGTATTCCTTTGATAAACGCCACACCCAAAGCCCCGGTAAGATAAGGATCTTCCCCATAGGTTTCATGTCCTCTTCCCCATCTGGGATCTCTGAAAATATTTACATTGGGCGACCAGAAGGTAAGTCCCTTATATATATCCCTGTCTCCGTGGGCGCTGTAAGCGTTATATTTCGCTCTGCCCTCCCGGGCAATGACTTCTCCCACCTGTTCCAAAAGCTCCGTATCAAAAGAGGCCGCCATACCGATCGCCTGCGGAAAGCTGGTAGCTGTGCCCGCTCTTGCAACCCCGTGAAGCGCCTCATTCCACCAGTTATACGCCGGAACACCCAATCTTGGAATCGCCGGTGCATCGTAGCGGAGCTGGGATGCACGTTCCTCTAAAGTCATTTTCCCAACCAGTTCTTCTGCTCTTTTTCTTGCCTGTTCTCTTTCTCTCATCTTGTTACCCCCATGCTAAAATCCATTTTTCTTTATTCCCGCAGGCAACGAGCCATGCGGATATGCTTGCATATCCATTTGGCGACTGCTGCGAGGGTCAAATACCCCTCTGCTCTGCAGCGTTACAAATCTGATGTCCCATTGTTTGCAGCGGGGTTTTTGACTACTTTATGAAACAGCCATCTGCGTATCCGGTACCTGAGGGGCATCCGTTCCCCTGCATTCTCCTTTAGCGGAAGCACGATCAGAAGCCCTGCCACCGCCATGGCTGCGCAGATCAGCAGCATCCTCTGCAGTCCAAATGCATCCTGCAGCCATCCTCCCAGCAGATTTCCGCCGCAGGTAGCCGCCCCGGAAGTCATCATACTGAAAACCGCCTGTCCCTTTACCCGTTTTTCCGGCGCAATCGTGCTGTTTACAAAATAAACTGCCGCCGGGGTAAACAGACCGAAAGACGGTCCCTGAAGCCCCAATCCCACAAATGCCAGCGGCAGATTACCTGCCATCAGAAGCATCAGCGGTTTTATTACAAAAAACAAAGCGCTGATTTTTAAGAGACGGATGCAGTTAAATTTCTTCATCAATATGCCAAAAAGGAGCATAACCGGCATTTCGCTGGCAGCGGCTACAAAGTTGGCAATTCCCAGAATGGAATCCGTTCCTCCTAAGTTTTTTACAATATTTACCGTATAGGTTCCAATCGCCGAATTGCACATATTTGCAAGGCAGAAACCGATCATCAGGCTCAAAAACACACGATCCTTTATCACCGTTTTCCAGATGTTCTCTCCCTGTTCCTCATGAACGTACTGTTTTACCGTTCTCTTTTCATTTCCCAGATCTTTCATGGCAGAAACGACCAGCAGGAGCAGAGCCGCAAATACAACATAAATATATCCCAGCACTCCCGGCAGGAACCGCTCGATCACAAATCCCAGTATTGCAGCGCACACTGCGTAAAAGATAGAACCCATGCCTCTGGAAAGCCCGAAGTTCAGATAATAGCCCCGGTTGATAAATTCCATTCCCATAGCGCTCAAAAGCGGTGCCATACAGCAGTTCAGTGTATTCATGACCGTATAGATAACCATAACCCCTACAGCCGGAACCGGAATCACCGTCAGCACAAAAAAAAGCCCCGCCATCAGCACAATCAATAGCTGGATTACTTTCTTTACCGATAAAAACGGAACATTTTCCGCCATCTGTGCCACCAGCGGCTGTACTGCCATAGACAGAAAGGCCGCGCCTCCCATCACAACTCCAATCAGCGTATTCGACAGCCCCCTGTACTGAAGATATACCGCCGCATATCCGGCCAGCGCACAGGAAGTCATCCAGTACAATGCCTGTACCAGAGAATATTGGTGTTTCACCTGCATCTGTATTAATCTTTTCATTTCCCCATTCCCAAATAATTATATTATTTTCCTTTCCCATTTTTTCACGTTCAGCCTTTTGGCTCATTATATCACAACACATTTCTCTTTTCACTAATAATCTGGAAATCTTTATTGATAACTTACCCAACACATGATACCATTTAACCAATAATTACTCACTTTCGTCTTAATAAGGAGGTATCCATGCGCTCTCAGAGAATTACAGAAATTGAAGAATATATTTATGCCCACAAAACCGTCACTCTGGATGAACTTTGCGAGGTTTTTCAGGTGTCCAAAAACACTATACGGAGAGATATCGAGGAAATCATCCAAAATCCCGATATTGTAAAAACCTATGGAGGCGTTATGATCAACTCCCAGACAAAAAAACTGCTGGTTTCCTTTACCGAGCGGACTGTTGCCCATCAGGATGCCAAACGTCTGATCGCCGCCAAAGCTGCCTCCATGGTCAGGGACGGTGACAGTATTTTTCTGGATTCCGGCACTACCGCGCTTTATATGATGGAGCATCTGAAAAATAAAAGAATCACCCTGCTGACCAACAATATGGAAGCCATCATTCAGGCAATCCCCCATGAAAATATCAACCTGATCTGCCTTCCCGGCGTTTTGAACCGGAAAACCCTGTCCCTGACGGGAAGCCACTGTGCAAGGCTTCTGTCTTACTACAATGTAAAAAAAGCTTTTCTTGCGACCACCGGTCTCACGTTGGAAAACGGCGCTACCAATTCCTTCCCGGAAGAATCCGGCATTAAGGAAATGGCTATGAAAAAGAGCGCTGAAAAATACCTCCTTGCCGATTCCAGCAAATTCGGGGTGGTTTCCCTGCTTACTTATTCCGGCCTTGAGCAATTTAACGGCATTATCACGGAAAAAGAACCGGATAAAGCCTTTAAAAATTTTGCACAGAAACATCAGGTGGAGCTGATCATTTCCTATTGACAAAATGCTCTCTCTATATTATATTAATTTTAGTAACAATTATCATTACTGAAAGGAGGAAATTATGGCAACGCTGAAACACAGCCGTCAGCGGGATTCCATCCGGGAATTTCTTATGACACGGACTGACCACCCTACGGCAGACGTAGTTTACCACCATCTTCGGCAAGTCTACCCGAATATCAGCCTTGGCACAGTTTACCGTAATCTGTCCCTCCTGGCAGATATTGGGGAGATTCAGAAGATTTATACCGGAGACGGCGCCGACCATTTTGACGGCCAGATCGCACCTCATTACCACGTGGTCTGCACAAAATGCCATCGAGTGATGGATTTGGATATGGAGTATCTGTCCGACATCGAGGAAAAAGCAGCAAAGCATTTTGACGGGAAGATTCAGGGACATACCACTAACTTTTATGGTGTCTGCCGCACCTGTCAGGATCTTGAGAAAAACACAGAAAATGCCTGCTGATTTTTTTCAAATAATCTGTTGACAAACAGAAAGGGATATGTTAAATTAAAATAGTAATAATTATTATTATCAAGATAACAAAATAAAAATTCACTATATAAGAAAAGGAGATTATCACATGAAGAAATTTGTATGTAACGTATGCGGTTATGTTCACGAAGGAGATTCTGCACCGGAGTTTTGCCCGATCTGTAAAGCACCTGCTGAAAAATTCACAGAGCAGGCTGGTGAAAAAACATGGGCTGCAGAGCACGTAGTAGGCGTTGCTCAGGGCGTTTCTGAAGATATCATCAAAGACCTGAGAGCAAACTTCGAAGGAGAATGTTCTGAAGTTGGTATGTATCTGGCTATGGCAAGAGTTGCTCACAGAGAAGGATATCCTGAAATCGGTCTGTACTGGGAAAAAGCTGCATGGGAAGAAGCTGAACACGCTGCAAAATTTGCAGAGCTTCTGGGCGAAGTTGTTACTGACAGCACCAAAAAGAATCTGGAAATGAGAGTAGATGCAGAAAACGGCGCTACTGCTGGTAAATTTGATCTGGCTAAACGTGCAAAAGCTGCTAATCTGGATGCTATTCATGATACTGTACATGAGATGGCAAGAGATGAAGCAAGACATGGCAAGGCATTTGAAGGTCTGTTAAAGAGATACTTCAACTAAAAATCAACACTTGATATCTGAACAGGTTGGAGAGAAATCTCTGACCTGTTTTTTCATGAAAATTGATAGCAAAGGGCACGAAAAATCCACTCAAAAGCTGTTAACTCCTGAGTGGATAAAAATGCAGCATTCACCCTCGTCCAATCAATACTCTTTTTCCATTGAATGCAAAACCATATTTTCGGATACGTTCCTTGGCAATCCCCTTGCAGATTAACTCAGCAGTATACTGCTTCTCTTCAATCTGTTTCAGCGCAGAAGCTACTGTATCCACCAAGTCTTTTTCTTCCTCTGTATCCTGTACCTTAAATTCAAAAATCATGGCATCCATATGAGGAGTCTTTGGTTCCAGCAATACATCATACCGCCCGAATCCACTCTCACGGTTTGATGTAATATGATAATTTTCAGCCAGTTCAACAATTAATCCAAGTACGAAGCCATGATAAAATCGTTCGGGTTCCTTCTGTTCCGAAGGCTTTTGTCCACTGTCAAAATAGCTGAAAGTAGTTAGCGCCACACGGTTCATAAAGACGTTCATCGCTTTTAAGTCATCCTGTAAAAGTGCTTTCATAAAATCATTATAACTGGATGCCACGGGGTGAAACCAACTCTGTACCATTTTTCTGAACATGATTTTTACTTCAAAATTTGTAATCTGCAATTCATAAATCTGCTTCCACGCCCCATAGTCCTGTCCTGTGATCTTGCATTTTTTTACACGAAGATAACCGCTGGCCAGCAAAAGACTCCAGATTGCACTCTCGTCCAAATCCAGTTGATTATATACAATCTGCTCATCAATTTCCGTTAAAATTGTCCCTCCTGTAAGAAGTTCTTCAAAGGACTCTTTTATCTGTCTGGAACCCTCCTGAATTAGTTTTCCAACCAAGCGGTTTCCACTTGTATTCGTCCAGTATGGCCCCGGTTTTCTCTCGTCTAAATAGTTGATAATCGACCATGGATTGTAAATATCTGTTTTTTCACCAAAGGAAAATCCATCATACCAGTCTTTTACTTCTTCACTTTTATCCGCTAATCCATATTCTTCCAAAGCAGAAAACACTTCTTCCTCCGTAAATCCAAATGCAGAAGCATATCTTGCAGAGGTAGTCGTTACCACTTTCAAATTATTTAAGTCGGAAAAGATAGATTCTTTGCTGATTCGGGTAATCCCTGTCAAAAGAGCACGTTCCAAATATGGATTTGTTTTGAATGCAGCATGAAACATATTACGCATGAAAGATGCAAACTCGTCCCAATATCCGTTTACATAAGCCTCCTGCATAGGTGTATCATATTCATCAAGCAAAATAATTACTTTTTTATTATAATACCGTGATAGAAAATCTGACATCTTATGGATTGCCATGGTTGCCACTGTTTCATCCATATCCATTGTGACGCTTCTAAAGAACTTTTCTTCTTCATCTGTCAAAAAATTTCCATCTAACAGAAACTCATGTTTATTATATAAATCAGTAATAATTTGACCAATCCGCTGTTTTGTCATATGGAAATTTCGTTCCTTGACATTTGCAAACGTAAGACTGATCACCGGAAAACTTCCTTGCAGCTTCCGATAACCCTCATTTTCCCAAATCTTCAATCCTTCAAACATTGCACTGCGATTTGCATATTTTACAGAAAAAAATTGCTCCACCATACTCATAGTCAATGTTTTTCCAAATCGTCTGGGACGGGTGATCAATGTAACTTCATCATTTGTTTCCCACCATTCACGTATAAAGTCTGTTTTATCAATATAAAATGTATCTTTTGTTCTGATTTTTTCAAAATCCTGAAGGCCAATAGCTATTGTTCTTGCCATAATTTCACCATCCTTTTTGGCTGGTTACCAGTTAGCTTTTTCTATGATACGCTCTTAATTATAGCAGAAACAGAAACTGATTGCCATAGATACTTGCCGCTGATGAACGTATGAATGGCGCATACCGGTTTTCATCTTGCCACTTTTACCTTTGCCGCTCTCAGGAGTTTTTCCCCTCTAAAGTACCCTTTCTGAATCTCTTCCGTAATCATATCTGTTTCCACGCCCTCTGTCCATTCTGCCGCCAGCGCGTGGTGTATGTACGGGTCAAAACGCCTGCCTTGCGCCTCTATGGGGATCACATTTAATTTAAGCAGATTGCTGCGTATTATTTTATAGAAATATAGAAGGTGACTTTTTTCATTCCCGCACTGCATCCTTTCGGCTTCTTTTAATCCATACTCCAGGTTATCTGCAATGGACAGCATCTGCTCAATTAACGTATCCAGTTCCCATCCGATATCACAAAACTTGTAGCGATCAAGTATTTCTATGCTTTGTCTTGCTATCATCTGCATTCCCTGCCGGATCGCAGAATTCATATTCCGTTTTTTCGGACTTTCGGCATCTGAACGAAATTTTTCAGCAGTGTCGTAGAGTTCCTGCAATATTTGCTGCACCAAAGCCATCGTAAGCGGACCGGGGTTATCTTTTTTTTCCTCATCCTGAAGAAACGTAATGGGGATTGAGGGGGCGTTCCTTCCCGGCTGTTTTAATTCAATTTTGATGTCGCACATATCTGAACCCAAATAGAGAATGGCCTCCAACTGGTTTGGCTCATTTTCGAATTTTTTACATATTTTTTCCAGCTTCCATTCTTCGAGCATTCTGACGGCTTGCTTCGGTTCATCTTGTCCTATATACATTCTCAATCTTTTTCCTTGTATCCCGGAACCCAGCCGGATACTGACAGGCTCACTTTTCGCAGGAACAGTTACGGGCTTTTGTATCATCCATGTTAAAGGAAGACAGCAATTTTTATTTTCATCCATAATTTCTATTCCGACTTTCCATGGAAAAACATCTAACAGAAGATCATTCACATCATAAATCCCCCGAAGTTTCGCTCCCTGAAGCGCTGCCCCATCTGCCGCAACAACGGAAAGTTCCTCAGCCCCTCTATATTGCCTGCAAAATGTTGGATCGCCTGCATAATACACGAGAGGACCGGAGGGGATGTTCATTCTTCCTTCCCTCTGCAGATCAATGGTATTTTCAATAATCTCCAAAAAACCGTCCTCATACTCCGCCTTTACATACTGATATTCTCCATCTGCCGCTATATACACCGCAAAATCCCGGTTTTGCTTCATCTCATATGCTTTTGAAATCCCACAGGCCACCGCTGTGCTTATTTGCCTGCGTACACAAAAACCTGCCTCTTTCATCGCTTTATGTATACTTCTTTGTACGAGCAGAGATGAAACAGGTACGGTTATCACGCAATCCCGGTTCTTTCCGTATGGAGTTTTTTCAAGAGCTCTTTTCAGCTCTTTCATTAAAATGCAGCATATTTCTTCTCCATTTTTTCTCGCTGTTACACTTTCGTAATCATCCTGTATTTTCATGAGGCGAAGTACCGAATACAATTTCTTTTCTTTATGACATTTCTGATAATTTACCGCACAGTTTCCGGCCAGCGTATCACTCAGATCGTCAAATGTATAAACTGCCGGCATTTTAAGAATGGGTCTGGTTTCACCCTCTATCCACATCCGCACATGAATTTCTCCATCATCAAAATAGATGCCAAACATCCCTTTTGTTGCTTCTGCTGCGTTCCATTTTCCCTGCTCCGCGTTTCTTTGTACTGGTTCTCTCTGTACAGATTCTCTTTGTGCAGGCTCTCTTTGTACGGGATTTCTTTTCGGCTTTTCAATAGAACACAGAGCTTCCCGCATCTCTCTTGCCAGATGGTAACGCTTCTCCCGGTCAAAAGATAATGCCTTCAGTACGATTGCCTTTAGTTTCGGACTTCCTTCTGCCGGTTCCGGAATCGCCTTTCCCTGTATTCGGAGACGGTAAGCCATCTCCATATCTTTTGCTGTGATACGGTCTTTTAGTGGGACGAACGGAAGACGATAATGATTCAGCAGCCAGTACAGCACCAGTCCCAGGGAATAGGTATCTACGCTTTTTCCATATTTCATCTTCTTCGCAACTTCCGGAGCCATATACCAGTCTGTTCCTGTCTTGGATGCGCTCATGGTCTTTTCCATTGTCCGCGCCACTCCGAAGTCACCCAGCTTAAAATTTCCAAATTCTGACACCAGAATATTATCCGGTTTAATGTCCCGGTGAATCAGATCTTTTTGCTGACAGAGTTCCAGCGCCCGGCAGATGTCAGTTCCCACCTGTATAATTCTTGCCTCTGAAAAATTTTCTTTACGCAGGACCTCTTTCAGAGAGGTCAGAAGCTCCATACGGATATAAATGGTGAACCCCGGCTGACCGGGATTCTGTATGACCGAGAAATCATGGCAGTTCACGATGTTGCTGTGCCCTTTATATTCCAGCATCTGTCTGTATTCTTCCATCATGTATTTCTGGATATAGGTATATTTTACCCTGACCTCTTCTTCGGTCATACCGCTGTTGTAGTCATTCTCCAGATCTGACGCGCTTTCGGGAAACTTTACGACCTTCATGGCGGCCCGTTCCCTGTCTCCGTAGAGTTCTCTTTCAATCTCATAGACGCTTCCAAAGCCTCCGCTGCCCAGCCTGCGCACCATATGCCAGTCCGGCCATGGAATGGGAATGTTTTTATCGCTCTCCATCCTGTTTCTCCTGTTTTATTTTTTCAACTTGCTTTGTTATCTTTTTGAGGCTTTGATTTCATTCACTACGGCCGGATTCAACTTTTCCATATACTCCAATAAATGCTTTTTGGGGCATTTTTGGTAATATAAACGTTTGGCAAATTCGGGGTTGTTTTTAATTAAATCATCAATATTCTTTACCTTTTCTTTATTTTTCTTCATCCATTCTGTAAAATCTATAGTCCCAAAACCAGTCAATCCAACTATACCAAAAACAATCAAAATTATCCCAATCAGCCATGCGCCCACTGCAAATAAAAAAACTCCGCCTCCACAAAATAATATTTCAATAAAAATTTCCATCGTTATATTTCCTGCCGTTGTTTTTTCCACGCTGATCTCTGCAAGTATTTGATCCAGAGAAATGCCATTTTCATTTGGTTTCTTTGCTTCATTCTTTTTTCTTGCAGCATTTTTTATTCCAACAGTGCTCGATGAATCTTTTCCAAATAACTCGCCAAATATATCTCCCTCAACATGATTACCGAAATCTTCTGCATGATAGACCTTGGCTTTTTTCTGCCCCTGCGCTTTTTGCGCCCTTCCACCCGGATTTCCAATGCTTCCAAACGACTCGCCCCATGAATCACCCCATGAGTTTTTTTCTTTCTGCGCATAATTCCAAGTGTTCTCATTATTTCCTGATACGACAACCTTCAAATATAAATCCCCCGCCCGTCCTCCTGCTGTCGTCATCCCCTGACCTCTCAGACGGATTGACTGACCGTTGGTTATACCTGTCGGAACATTTACATCAAATGCCTTTTCCTGACCATTGGGATATTGAACGCAAACCGTTTTAGTTGTTCCTATTTCATTTTCCGTAATCGATAAGGTTTTATGTATATCTGATCCTTTGGGCAGAGTTCTGTTTCCCTGACGGCTGCCGCTTTCAGATGCTTCTCCCAGTGCGTCCAGTTCTGCGTACAATTCCCTTGCGGAAGCATATCTGTCTTCCGGTCGGTATTCACAGGCCTTCAGCACGATCTGTTTTAATTTTGCACTTCCATTTTTGGGTGCAGGAATTCTTTCTCCTCTGTAGCGTTTCTCTTTCGCTGCATTTTTTACCATTGGTGTCATCATTTCATCTGCACTGATAAACGGCATTTTCCGGTTATTGAGCAGCCAGTACAGGGTAATTCCCAAAGAATAAATATCCGCCGTATTTCCGTATTTTTCCATATGTACCACTTCCGGCGCCTGATACTCCGGTGTCCCCATAGGTGTTCCAAAAGTATTGTGATCCATGATCTTAGATACACCGAAATCTCCCAGCTTGTAGTCCCCAAACGAAGAGATCATGATATTGACCGGTTTGATATCACGGTGGACAATATTTTTGCTTTCACACAGAATCAGCGCGCGGGAAATGTCTTTTCCAAGTTTGATGATTTCTCTTTCGGAAAGTGTCCGTTCCCTTAAAACCTGCTGTAAGGAGGTCAGAAGTTCCATACGGATAAAAACAACTCCTCCGATGCCGTTTTTGTGGGGAACTATGGTAAAATCGTCGCAGCTTACGATGTTGGACTGCCCCTGCAGTTCCCTCATCAGCTTATATTCCTTCGCATAATTCTGAAGCTCATTTTGATAGGAGGCTGCGATACTTGCCTGATCGTATCCGTTATCGTAATAAGCTTCTATTTCGCTGGAATCCTTTGGTCTGGAAATGATTTTTAATGCTGCTTTTTCCTGAATTCCTGATATATTTCTTTCTATCTCGTATACTTTTCCATATGCCCCGCTGCCGAGAGGTCTTACGATCCTCCAATCCGGCCAGGGCAGACGGATGTTTTCATAGTTTTCCATGATATTTCCTCGTCTATTATGGGATTATTTCACCTGTATTTTTCAAAAAGGTCTAGTACTCCTTCTTTAACCGCCGCTGCCATAAATGTGATTGCTGAGGCGAGAAGCAGCCAAAAATAAACAGACAATGACAACTCCGGGTTGCCTTTTAGCAATATGAATATATCCATAAATCTGCTAATCATAAAAACTGATATACCAAAGCTTCCAATTAATGACCATTTTGGACGATTCAATAAATTAAAAATAATTACCAGCAGAATCAGGGCGCTTAGTACCCAGAACATTTCCTTTGCATTAGAAGCCCTGTACCGGGTATAAATACTCATAGAAATAGAAGCTCCCCCTGCATTAACCATGTTCAAAAACAGACTGACAAAAAGAAGTATTCCCGATATTGTTATAATAATTTTGGACCGTTTCGTACCGACAGCAGGCATCTCTTTTTTAGATGCTGCTGCGGTCTGGGAACCATTCTGCCGGACTGTCTGCTGTGAGACGGCATCATTTTCATTTGCTTTCTTTTCAGCATTTCCCATCCCTATAGTGCCGGATGAATCATTTTCTCCATAACCAGCCTCGGCTTTTTGCGCCTTTCCTGCCGGATTTCCAATACTTCCAAGCGACTCTCCCCATGAATTATCCCATGAATTTCCTTCTTTCTGCGCATAATTCCCGGTTGTCCCATGAACCGTTTCATTTCTGCTTTCCTGATGGCTTCCGCTTTCAAATGCTGTTCCCAGTGCTTCCAGCTCTGCGTACAATTCCCTCGCGGAAGCGTACCTGTCCTCCGGACGGTATTCACATGCCTTCAGCACAATCTGTTTTAATTTTACACTTCCGTTCTTCGGTGCTGGGATTTTTTCCCCTCTGTAGCGTTTCTCCATGGCTGTAGTTTTTACCATTGGCGTCAGCATTTCATCCGCACCGATAAACGGCATTTTCCGGTTGTTGAGCAGCCAGTACAGGGTAATACCAAGAGAATAGATATCTGCCGTATGGCCGTATCGCTCCATATGCACTACCTCCGGCGCCTGATACTCCGGTGTTCCCATGGCAGTCGCAAAGGTGGTATGATCCATGATCTTAGACACACCAAAATCCCCCAGCTTGTAATCCCCAAACGGTGAGATCATGATGTTGACCGGTTTGATATCCCGATGAATGATGTTTTTGTTTTCGCACAGAACCAGTGCACGGGAAATATCTTTTCCAAGCTTGATGATTTCACCCTCGGAAAGCATCCGCTCCCTTAAAACCTGCTGCACGGAGGTCAGAAGTTCCATACGGATAAAGACCTTTCCCCCGATGCCGTTTTCGTTTGGAATTACGGTAAAATCATCGCAGCTTACAATGTTGGACTGCCCCTGCAGTTCTTTCATCAGCTTATATTCCTTCACGTAATTCTGAAGTTCACTTTGATAAGAGGCGGCAATACTTGCCTGATCGTATCCGTTATCATAATAGGCTTCTATTTCACCGGTGTCTTTCGGTCTGGAAACAATTTTTAATGCTGCTCTTTCCTGAATACCTGATACATTTCTTTCTATTTCATATACACTTCCATATGCCCCGCTGCCCAGAGATCTCACGATCCTCCAATCCGGCCATGGCAGACGGATGTTTTCATAATTTTCCACTCCGGTATCTCCTCCTCGTACTCCTACCTTATTCTGCTTGTTCAAAGACCTGCTCTTCATAGTTACAGTAAAGGACTGAACTGTTACCTTCATCCCACAGCAGGGAATCTCTGAACAGTTCTCGGATCTTTACACAATATCAAGAACAATTGCCGTAATATTGTCTTTTCCGCCCCCGTCCAGCGCTGCCTGAATCAACTGTTTTACACGCTCATCCGCATAGCCGGAGCCTGCCAGCAGGTGACAGATCTGCTGCTCACTCACCATATCCGTCACGCCATCGCTGCAGATCAGGAAACGGTCTCCTTTATCCAGATAATAGCTCCTGACCGACGGGACGATCTCCATCTCCTCCGGGTCAATGCCGAGATACTGAGTCAGATACGGCTTGCGCCCGGTAATTCCATTCTCCTTCATAAACTCCTCATCGGTGTGGTCTTCAGAAATCCGGCGCATTTTTCCGTTTCTTAAAAGATAACAGCGGCTGTCTCCCAGATTGCACACCCATGCCTGTCTTTCGTGGAAATACAATCCCACAAGCGTAGACCCCATCTGGGAAGAACCGAGTTTTTGTCCTGCCGCAACGACTGCCTCGTTCACGGTCTGACACAGTTTCTCCATGGATGGGGTGATATCACAGGGGTTGATGTTGGTTTTTATATCGAGAAAATCTTTTGCGGTTTTTGCGGCTGTATAGGAAGCGACTTCACCAAAGTCGCCTCCGCCCATGCCGTCGAACACGCAGAAAAAGCTGTCGTCATTCAGGGAAATCTCTTTCGCTTCCGGTTCAGAAATCCCATGATTATCACTGCTCATATAACTTCCGTCAAAGTAGAAATTATCCTCGTTATTCGTTCTTCTTTTTCCCTGATGGCACCCGCAGGCCGCCTGCAGCCGCATACCCGGTACCAACTCCCTGATTCCAAATAGTTTTGTCAGATCCATACTGTTCTCCGATCATTATTTGCTTTTATGTCTCTCCGCACTTATTTTTAACAACGCTTCCCATGGTTCAAAAGATTTATCCCGGTATCCTTCAAACAATACCTCCCGGATATCTGTCATCTGAAAGCCGAACTGCGCCTTGATATGAAGATTTCCCTCGGGATATGGTACGCCCACATAATCCGCCATTTCTCCCGGATGCAGAGAAGATTTCTGCATATATCCGAAAATCATCACCGGTTTTTTTCCATTTTTTAACATGACTACTGAGCCAATCGGTAAAATTGTATTCACTGTTTTTTCCTCCCGTTATTCTTTAATCTCCAAAAGCAGAATGCCATAATTCGCCCATTTTCTCTCCTACAAAGCCGCCGATTTCCACAACGCCGTCAACGATTCCGCCTGCAATTCCGCCATGCTCTTTGTAATAATTTCCATCTGCTGCCGCCGCTTCCGGGTCTCCGGTCACCATAAGAGTAACATCTTCAATCATGGAGCCAATCGCTCCTTCACCGTCCGTCACACCTTTTTCTGCGTAATACTCTCCGACAAACGGCAGATTTTTTACCACATCAAAAGCTGCATCCGAACCCGTTTTGATGACTTCTCCCGGTCCGGCATTCCATGCCATCTCTCCCAACTGCTTTGCTGCATAGGCCATATCCCCCTCACCGTAAAAGACCTCTTTTCCAATCTCTTTTCCGATGTTAAACCCATTTTTTGCGGTATCTATGGCCAGATTTTTCCAATATTTTTCTTCCAGTCCACTCAGGCCCAGCTTTCCACCGGTCAGTTCCTCCATCTTTCCTACCCAACTGTCCGAACCAATTTCTCCGGACAGCCCGGAGACTGCCCAGTCAATGCCCTTTTCCCCTGCAACTGCAAGAGCGCCTTCATAATCACCGCTGGCAATCTTGCTAATGACATCTTTTGCACTGGAAATATCAATCCCCGTTAATTTTGAAAGCTCTCCAATAACGAGATCTGTATTTTTTAAAGAACCGCCTTCCTGTACATTCTCTGCAATCCATGAAAGCAACTCCGAGTTTCCCCCCAGTGATCCGCCGCCACATAAGAGAGCCAACACAGCTCCCGGCTCCGAAAAGGTATTGGCGCCCACGCGGGCTGCCGCAGAACCGTTTGCCATCATCTCCGCCACGCTGGAAAACGATCTCTGTGCCGCCGTAATCTTTCCCGAAAAATTGCTTGCCAGCGCATCGCTCCAACTGCCGTTCAGGCTGTTCAGACAACTGGTCACCTGTGAAAATAAAGTTTCAAATTCTGACTGGATGGAAGCCATCTCTGTACTCTGGGCCAGAAGTTCTTCCGGTGTTAATTTAATCTTTGCCATCCCTTACTCCTCCATTGCATTGCCAAAGTTCTGCATATCCACGATATTGATATCGCTTCCGGACCCGCTGCCGCCGAATACGCTTTCCGAAATCTTAGGCACAACCGTACTGATTCTTCCGATGATATCGTCCACACCGTTGATTCTGTGGCAGCTATCCTGCTCTGTCATATCGAATCGTTCTGAAGCGGTCTTTACCGCTGAGTAAAAGGCCGAACTTCTCTCCCTGATCTGTTGTGCTTTCTGCTTATTTGACAAGGTCATTTCTTTAATTCTGTCACGCTCTGTACAGTACCAGTCCTCGTGAACCGTGATCGCATTCAGAAGGCCGGATGCCTCTGTAATCGCCTCGTTGGCCTGCTCTGCCACGCTTACAGAGCTTCTGAGTACGGATGTATCAATATTTAAAATTGCCATGAGCTTCCCCCTCCTAGAATGAATTCCGGATCAGGTTTGCACATTCCTGATCGATATTCTGAAAACTGCTGCCGGTGGTATCCGCATATCCCTGAACGGTTCTGAGGATTTCTGTGATCGTCTTTCCCTGCTGGCGGTACTGTTCCATAAGCTGCGTAAATTCATCCGCCGCTGAACCGCTCCATCCGGTAGAAACCTGATCCGACACATTTTTCATCCGGCTGCATAAATTTTCATAAGTTGCTGCATGATTTTTCAGCGCTGCCGATTGCTGCGCAAGTCCGTCATAATCAATTTTAATATGCGCCATTTATACCCCTCCTCTTCTGAATGCCCCTGCAAGCTGCTGGTCTTTTTCCTGATATTCCTTTACCGCAGACTGAACCAGTCTGATGGTATAGTTCAGATTAGATTCCAGATCCCTGATCTGTGAATTCAGTTGACTGCATTTTTCTGTGATCGCCGTTCCGGTCTGTCCTGTGATATCCCCTGCGCTTGCGCTCAGTTTTTTTATGCTGCTCTGTGCTTCTTCCAGTTTGTTGATCGCAGCTCTCAGCTTTGAGATATCCGCCCTTGCCGCATCCGGATCAATAAGAATTGTACCGTTCATCTTATAATTCCCCTTTCAGTAGTTGCATCGCCAGTTCTTTATTTGCCCTGATTTTCAAATCCTTGTCCGTGAAAACGCCATTTTTTCTGCCTCGTCTCACATCTGAAAGATAGATTTCCACCTTCTTTTCATTCAGGTATGACGCCAGCTCCTTTTCCGTAACCTCGCAAAAGGCGATCCGTTCTTCACCGATCAGGGACATGACCATCCTTCCTTCATGGATATGAAATCTCCGGCTGGGTTTCCCGTCTACATCCAGTCTGCTTTCCTTTTCCCCGAAAAATACCGGTTTGAGAAGCTCCTCATACTCTTCATCCACCACTGCATTTCCGTCAAAATCCAGTTCCAGAATTCCCTCCTCATCCAATTGCTCCAAAGTCTCCTGCTCATGAAGCAGATACTGTTTCTGTACGTCCGGTGTTCTTCTGAAATAATCGTAATCCAGATACTTCGCCTTCATCACCCTCGTACAGAAAAACAGTTCCATCGGGGTCAGTTCACATTTCCGTCTCATACGGCTTTCTCTCCTTTCTCTCTTCTCCTCTTTTGCATGATGATACCGGATTTTTCCGCACTTACTGCTCTCGAAATCCTGATATCATCACCCAAGTATAAGTACATCCCCCTGCCAGACACCGCTTTCATACAGCGTCTTTTCGGGTTCCAATGTTCTTCCGGTTCGTTCGTTTTTCAGCCGGTATTCTCTGTCTGACAGCATCACCGCTCCACCCGTATAGTAATTCAGCGCTTCTGTGATATCCACCGCCGCCTTTTTTGCCGTTATGCTTACAGGAACTTCCACATCATAGGAGCTGAAACTCCCTTTGCTGTCCTTTACCGTAATAATAATCACTGATCTCATCTTTACTCTTCCTTTTCCTGTCAATAGCGGATAAATCGAAACTCTTTATTTTGCAGCAATACTGCCTCGTCTTCATCCAGAATTGTGTTCGCAGAGGCCGGGAAGCCCTGATTGTCCAGAACCGTATATTCCACAGGATTTCCATCGGTAATTACCACACATTCTGCCTGAAGCGCCGCGTTCACTGCCACATTCTTTTCCTGCTCTTTCCATCCTTCCTTCGTTCCGGAGACCAGAATGACCGTAGCAAGACCTGCTGATTTTCTTAAAATGCTGCTCAGTCTTTTGAGATCTTCTTTCTCCAGCTTTGCGGAGAACTCCGGCAGGTTTTCGATCAGGATGCACATCTGCCTATAACCATTGATCCATTTTTCCTGATCGAAATCCGGCTCCTGTTTTTTCTCCTTGAGCCGCTTCTGTTTTTCATTCAGCTTTTCCGCCAGTTCCCCAATCTCTTCCCCGGAGTTTCTTTCTGTCAGACGGATAATCAGATTGTCTTCTTTCCTACGCAGTACATTTTCCAATCTATCCAGGTATTCGCGTCCCTTTTCCTGCTCTTCACAGCAGATCAGACAGATATTTTTCTTTGCAAGATTCAGATAGGCCGGTTCCATATCCTCCCAGTAAGTCCCCGCCGGAATATCGGTACGTCTGTCATACGGTATCTTTTCCTCTGTGGACTCTTCCGGCTCTGCTCTGTTTTCTGCACCGTTTCCTGTTTTCACTTCCTCTTTTCGCAATGCGTTCCATGCTTCCGTCATTTTCCGAAGTATTTCCTTCACCTGCCCATTCCGTTCCTGATCTTTCTGGGCGTCGGCATATACCGCAGTCTGAAATGCAACCGGAGGATTTCCTCTCATCAATGCCCGTCCCTCAAACTGGGGAACACTGATATCCTTGACAGAACCTACGATTTCTGTGTAATTTCCTTTTTCCGGCTGCTGCAGGGTAATAGCTCCCTTCACCTTCTGGGCAAGATTATAGCTGACGGAGATTCCTCCAGTGGCTGTGTAAACCAAATAGATTCCGAAGGCCTGCCCGGAACCGGCGATATGATTCATCAGCGGTTCCATTTCCACATACGCGTCAAAAAGAGGCTTCATCTGCTCAACCACAATCACAATCGCCGGAAGATCCGGGTCAACTGCTTCCCGGTAAGCGGAAAGGGAACTGACTGCATGTTTCAAAAATGCATTCTTTCTGGTTTCCATCTCCTGCATAATCCGTTTGATGAACTGATAGATCTTTTCTTTTTCACCGCTGAGGATCAGTTCCCGAACGTGGGGCATCTCTGCAAATTCTTTCAGTTCCCATTTCCCTGCATCGATCATGGTGATCTGAACCTGCTTCGGCGTGCAGTACATCCCCAGTGACATCAGAATCCGTTTCAGGAGAAAGGTCTTTCCGGTGGACGGCGAGCCGTAAATACCGAAATGTCCGGTTTCTGTCAAATTTATATACATGACGCCCTGCATCTGATTTTGCGGGATATCGTATTTTCCAATGGGGATCTTCAGCTCTTCTCCTGTCTCCATCCAACGCTCTCCGTCAAATCCCGGCAGAAGTCCCAGTTCCTCAAAGGTAAGCCATCTGGGAAGCTCCGGCAGCCAGGGGCCCGCCATCTTCTCAATTCCCCGCTGCTTACATGCCTTGTTGATGTAACGGATGACTGCCGTCAGCTCGTCCATCTCTTCCGCTTTCTTTTTCCGCTTGGGAACCGGACTGATTCTGTTTCCTGTCACTCCCACAATCCGCACCTGATTTTCCAGCTTCATCTTGTCTTCCATGATTTTTTCGCTGTATTCTGCCGCGCTGTAGAAGGATTGGAACAACTCGAACAGCTCATCCTCTCCTACCCGGATATAAGCTCTTCCTGCCTGTGTGATTCTCGCCGCATCCGGTCGGTTCAGCATCTCGCGGCTGTCTGCCACATCCTGAATCTTCATACAAATACGGAATCTGGAGTTTGCATTGATCTGATCCGTAACGACACCGGCCGGCTTCTGAGTAGCCAGAAGCATATGTACGCCCAGGGTACGTCCTATCGTTGCCACGGTATTCAGCTCTGTCATAAATTCCGGTTCTTCTTTTTTCATTTCCGCGAACTCATCCGTCACGATGATCAGATGAGGAAGGGGAACTTTGGCCAGCCCGGATTTATAGGCTTTCTGATATTTTGTTATATTATTGACCTCGCATTCGGCAAACAGTCTCTGTCTTCGCTTCAGTTCACTCTTCAATGAGACAAGGGAGCGGGAGATGTTCCGGTCAATATTCGTAATTTTTCCCACCACGTGGGGAAGGGGTTCCATCAGATCAGACATTCCGCCGCCCTTATAGTCAATAATCACGAAGTTTACATCATGGGGATGATAAGTCACCGCCATGGATAAAATCCAAGTCTGTAAAAGCTCACTCTTACCGGAACCTGTGGTTCCCGCCAAAAGACCATGGGGGCCATGGGCCTGATCCCCGTCCAGTACGTTCAGAGAAAATATCTTCTTTCCCGCCATCATTCCAATGGGCGCTTCCAGCGTCCGGTAGGGTTCGCTCTTTTCCCATCTGGTCAGTACGTCCAGTTCTTCTGCCCTCTGCACATCATAGCCCTGCAGGAAGGTAATGGAGGACGGAAGGGGCGCTTCTGTTTTCCGGTCTCTCATCTCTATGGCTGCCATCCTTCTTGCAAAGGTTGACAATTCTCCCGAATGAACCGGCTCATCCATTTTAAAATACAGTCTCTCATCATACTTTTCCCGTTCAAAGGCGTAGGGTTTTTCTGACAGATCGATACAGAACTGACAGGTCTGGGGCAGTTCATACATGCTGTCTGCCAGAATAATCGTTGTCATTCCAAGGGACGGGTTGTTGGACACCAGATCGTCATACACATTTTCCGCCAGCAGCAGCTCTTCGTTTTCCACAACAATGACATAATGGGGCAGCGGATGCTCTGTCTTTTTCCAGTTCTCACCGCGCGCCTCTGATTTTCTTGTACGGATCAGGGATGTCAGAAGTTCGCTTATGGTATGCCTTCTCTCCTCATCAAATGCGATATAGCGCACCTGACCGCTCTCATCCCATATGTGGGGCAGCCATCGAAACTCCTTCCAGTATTTTCTGGAATCCTTTTCAAACATACCCACAAGATGTACGTCCTTTCCATTGTGGGCTGCGGTCAGCTCTACCAGCATATTTCGGATCAGATAGTAGGTTGCCTCCTTCGGCCCCACAATCCCGATGGTCTGATGTTCTCTGAGGGAAACACGGATGGGAATGTTATCCACATAGCGGGTTTCCTCAATAATCTTTCCTGCAAGCTCTTCCAGTTCGTCATCCACCATGGAAAAGCCGTCCATATTGGCATGGCTCTTTACCTCTACGCAGAGCCTGTCTTTTCCCAGTCCCAGACGCAGGGTAAGGAAATCAGAATCTGCAGGCATTCTTTCCCACAAATTGCGTTTCAGATACTGTACCGTATCCATACACGATCTGGGCGCAGGGTTCTCCGCCGTCACGATCCTTCTCTGGACATCCGCTACCTTTGCAATCCTTGCTTTTTGGGAGTCGATATATGCCTGATACCGTTCCTGACGCATTTTTTCATATTCTTCCACCTGCTTTTTCTCTTCCTTGCTCATCTTGCCGTACATCGCCATGTTGGTAATCGGCGAAATCATTCCGGCCGCACGCATGAGAAGCGTCGCCGGGGAAATCATTCCCGTGGCAAGACTGGCCGCCATCATGGCTCCGGAACTGATGAGGTAGGCAAAATTGCTCCTCCGGCTTCCAAGCATCGGCCCTTTTCCCGGAGCGCCGGAAAGCAGGATGGGCTCGTGGGGAAGCTGCTCCCTCACCCGCGGCGAAAGCTGATATCTGGGGTAGAGATTTGCTCCCTTGTCAGCGGCTGACGGGGAAGAAGCTGCCCTTCGTTTTTCCGGCCGGGGCATCCTCGCCTCCGGCTCCGCCGGTCTGTCCATTTTAAACACACGGTCGGAAATCGTCATAGAGCTTCCGATATTTTCAAAATACAGGATTCCATTTTCCAGAATAAAATGAAATGTCAAAATAGAAAGGACATCCCCGGACTTCAGCATCGCCTTTGAGATTTTCTTTCCGTTAAGATACAGACCGTTTGTACTTCCCAGGTCCTCCACATGAACCGTTCCGGCCTCCAGCAAAAACTGAAAATGCTGTCTCGAGATAACCGGATAGGTAATCATGATATCGTTATCATTTGAGCGGCCCACCGTAATCCTTCCATTGTACGGCAGATTGATGCCTTTACTGCTTCTTCTCACCGTACGGGATACATAAAGAAGAGAGCCCATCTCCTGATTCAATATGTTTATTTCATTGCATTCAATTCGCGGCGATCTCAGGTGCAGCGGCCATACGGCTGCGGCCGCTAAATCGTCGGAATTTCCTTTCAGCCAAAGCATATGTTCTTTGGTATTGGGAATCTGGACATGATCTTTTTTATGACATCCGAAGCTGATTTCTTCACCGATTCCAAGTTCTTTATAATATTCCCGTTCTTTGTAGCGAAAACACACTGCAAGCGCCATGATGATCTCCTTTGTAGTTTACTTTCTGTTTTTATATAACAATTGTGGGAATTCTACAAGTGTATAAGAAATTTTCATCCCTTTTGTGTACAAATTCCCGGTTTTTGTGCACATTCTTCAGTCCTTCCAAACGCTGCTTTAACATAAAAGATATAAAAAATAAGCAGAAGGCTGCCACTGTCAGGGCAAAACCTGCTGCTTTTCATTTTCTATACGATCTACCTGTATTTTTCAAAAATACCCAATACTCCTTCTTTGATTGCCACTGCCAAAAATACAATTGCGGAAGCAAAAAATACCCACCAAAAAATATTCAGAGACATCGCCCCCTCACCAAACTCCATATCAGCTTTTATAATTCTGAATATTTCTCCGGATATCCCTATGGCAAAAACATATACACCCACGCTGCCAATCAATGACCATTTTTGCAGATTGCATAAATTAAAAACAATTACCAGCAGAATGAAAACGCTTAGCGCCCAGAATGCACTTTTCATTTCATACCCTACAAACCTGCCGTAAATAGTCATTGTGTTCTCTCCTGTGTTGATCCCACCTAAAAACAAATTGATAAAAACAAGGATTCCTGATATTGCTATAGTAATTTTTGCCTGTTTTGTACCTGCGGCTGGAATTTCCTTTTTCGGCGGTGTCGGTGTCTGAGCAGCATCCTGCCGGACTGTCTGCCGTGGTTCTCCGGTATTTTCTGTGTTCATCGTTTTCTTCTGCTCCTTGCGGACACTAATATATTTTCCCAGAGCAGTCAGACCGAGTCCGGGAATCGCCAGACCCCAGACACGATCCGTGATCGCTATAACAATCATTACGCAGCCAAAAATACTTATCAAAGATGCTAATTTTGAATTTGTATACCATACATACACTGTGATTTTCCTCCTGCGAATCAATTTTTTTATATCCTTTTACGCTTCCGGGCACTGCCCCAGTCTTTCCTTTGCCTCTTTGGTCACCTCATGCTCTATCCCAAAAGCCTGTTCCATATACTCAATAGCCTCCGTCAGCCAGCGCCGTTCTTCCTTTGCATTTTCCATTCCATGGTAGGTCTTTGCCAGATTATCGCAAATCTGCGCCATGATCACCGTATCACGTTCCTCCGAATCTGAAACAATTTCCTGATATACATCCGTAAGACAGTCAAGCGCCTCCGTAAGCTTTCCCATTCTCATATTCAGATGACCAATATTATTTCTTAGTCTCCGCTCCATACCTTTTTCTCCCGGATACCGGGCAAAAATATCACGGGATTCCGCTGTATAGAAAAAAGCTTTTTCGTACTGTGCCATATTGGCAAAGCAAACTCCCAGCGCCTGATCCACATATCCCACATTCACATGATTTCTTCCAAAATAAGCTCTTGCGTAATCCCGGGAAGAGTCAAGGGATTTAACGGCTTTCTCATCCTGATGTATGGTAAATTCCATCATTCCCTGCCAATAAAAGTAGTCGTATTGCCAACGAACATCTTTCTCCTGAATATCCCTGCAAAGTTCTGCCTGTACATTTCGGAACAAATCCCACTGCTCTGTTTGGAAATAATAACGCCCTTTTTGCATTAGAAATTCTCTGTACATTTCCTTGTCTGATTCAGGGGATAACAGCTTTTCACTCCTCGTAAGCCAACAGACAATATCATCGTAAGCATTACTTAGCAGAAATACCTTTACCATATATTTTGAAATTTCCATTTTTAACTTAGGATTTTCTATCTTATCGAAAAAATCTCCGCCACACTCCAACGCCTTATCAAATTTGCCATCATTGATCAAAGCTCTCATATACGCCACGCAAAAGTATTCGTATAATTCTTTCCTATGTCCATCCTTCGGTCTATGCTGTTCGTATTCCTGAAGTGTCTGCTCGTATTCCGAAAACTGCGTTTTGCGGCTGTCTGCTTCCATGATCAGACATCGAAGGCGCCAAGCCAAAGGCAGTCCCGGATATTCCCGCCGAAAATGCACTAACCGCAGATACATCTCCTCAGAAAATCCATAAATCCGGCCTGTTGCTTCGATAGCCATCAATAATGTTCCCATCTGACGTTCCGATCGTTCACCGGCGGGCATTTTTTTCTCATAATACAGTAACATGCGGCAGATTTCTCCGATTTCCGATGACTTTATAAAAGTATCTGCAAGCATTCCCCCTTCCAGATACCTTGTGAAAGCATCCGGGGGAAGTTCTGATTTTCTTCCATCCTCTGAGTATACCGTCTCCCCGCCTTCCGATTCCTCCAGAAAAACAAGGAGCCGTTCCAGTACCCGTTCGAAGAAGTAATCCTCCCATTCCCCACTGCGGTTTCCCAGACACTCTGCGATAAAGGGATGCATAGAAAATCCTTTTCCCGATTCCTCAAGGAATCCCAGCCAGCACAGCTTCCTAAGACGGCTTTCTACCTGCGTCTCACTTTCCGTCAGTTCCATAAAAAATTCCCGCAAAAAACTTCCTGAATAAGGGCTGTAGGGCAGTCTTGTATAAATATCCAATACCTGCCGCTCTTTCCGGCTCAGATGGTTCAAGTGATAGATGTGTTCATAAATCTGCCCCAAAAATACCGGAACCGACTTTCCTTCTTTGAAGATCTGTCCGCTGTCTTTCACAAACTGATCTTTTAAGTTTTTCACACTCCAATTCCCGTAGCCTGCGGTTCGTCCTAAGAAACGCAGTGTCAGCGGATGACGGCTGCCCTCCAGATCCAGAATCTGTGAAAGAGCCTCCTTGTTTTCCTCCGTCAGTATTTTTCCATAATGATCCCGAAAAATTAAACTTCCGGCATCGGCGCTGAGACTTTTGATCTCAAAGGTGGTAAATCCGGGAATTTCCCTTACCCGGGAGGTGGCAAGAATCGTTGCAGGCAGATCAAGAAGCTCCTGAAGTCCCTGATCCTTTGCCGCGGTATGATTCATATTGTCAATGAGAATCAGCACCCGCTTATTTTTCAGAAGACGAATCCGTCCTAAAATCTCCATAAAGTTTCTCTTTAAGTCCGTTGTCCCTGTTTCCCCAAAAGCAGCCACAAAGCTCATCGCCATACTGTTTTCATAGGAAATTAAAGCGACCGTATCACAGAGATTTTCCTCAGCACAAAGACGCAAAAGCTGACGCAGCAGCTCTGTTTTTCCGATACCTCCCATACCGGAAATCAGGTAATGGCCACCGGTAAGAACCATCTGCCGAAGTTCAAATAATTCCCTCTCCCGTCCGAAAAAATGCTGACTGGGCAAAGGTTTTCGGCTAAGCTCGCCTGTCTGTTTTGTTAAGAATTTGAGATATTTTTTTCTTTTCCCCGCAAGCTGCTCCGCTTCTGCTGTTTCCGGAAAAAAAGAAGCAAGACAGGTCTGATCCCTAAGAATCCCCATCCGGCTTCCTGCCAGTGCAAATACGGTGAGCATCGTCAGCATCCATGCGCTGTATGATATACCGGAATCCTCATCCTTCCCATTTTCCACAATATTATTATAAAAGTTCTGCAAATACAGGGCTGAGTCCTGATCAAGATAGGGTTCTTCCTCCAATCGGTTTAAATAGGCTTTCATTTTCCATATAAAAGCGTTCTTTGAAAACTCTCTTTTTTTAAGAAATTCTGCAAAAAGCTGCTGCTGGCGCTTTAAGACCTGAGGCGTGAGAAGTCCGACACATTCCGCCTCGTAATGATCGTACGCAGGCCGGGTTCCGGTGCGGTTGATCACCGAAGAAATATGGCGGTTCCGTTTTCCCTCAGAACGCCAGATCATTTTTCCGTATTTTCCTGTATAAAAATCCTCCGCCAGATATGTCTGCCAGAATTTTACAAGCGTCAGCCCACGCCGGTTCTTTTCGCTGAATACAGCCTCCGAGTAAACCGGAAAGTCCTGTATCATGAGCAGACGATATATATTTTTTAATGAAATCAACATTTTGTCCATAAAAAGTCCCCCCTGAGCCAGTCTCAAAGTCCTGTATTTTTATGCGTAAGTATTCAGGCTGAACTGTTACTTTTATGCAGACATGAAACACTTGACTTTTTGGCTTCTTGTACCATATTATTTATCATATTTTAATAAAAGTCACAAGAAAAACCCCCGCACTTTCATTTTTTGTGCACAATCTTCCATATTTTGTGTACAAAAGTCAAAAAAGACATCAAAAAAGTGAGTTGACCGGAACGAGGAAATTCCGGTCAACTCACTTTTTATCTTAAAGGAAGGAGAGTCGATATCTCTATCGACATATGAAAAAGAAAATTTATAAAATAACAATTGAATTATTTTATGATGTTAGTATACCCAATAAATGTGAGAAAAAAATGTTCACTTTGTAAAAAAAATGTGAATGAAAATAAAATCTTTTGTGAATAGCTGGTATCTTATTGCGCTTTCCTGTATACTATACAAAAGAGTTGATGTATAACCAACTGTAACTATTCAAAGGGGATGAGGCTTATGAAAGACGGGACAGGGTATATCCATATCTACTGTGGAAACGGCAAAGGAAAAACCACGACGGGAATGGGGCTGTGTACCAGAGCTGCCGGATTTGGCTACCGTGTGCTGATCTATCAGTTTATGAAAAATAATAAAACAAACGAACGAAAAATTTTGGAACAGGTTCCGAATATTACTTTTGTGGACGGTCTGGAACATGAGAAATTCAGTTCCCGGATGTCTCCTGACGAGAAATCGGAACGAAAAATTTACTATGAGCATCAGTTTCGGAAGATCACAGAAAAAGCAGAGCGGGAAGGATATGATGTCCTGTTTTGTGACGAATTGATTTATACCATAAGAGCTGGATTATTCGATGAAGAAATTCTGCTGAATTATCTGAAAAAGAAACCGGAAAACCTTGAGATCATTCTTACGGGTCAGAACCCCAGTGAAGAGCTGGTAGAACTGGCAGATTATGTTTCGGAAATACGAAAAATAAAGCATCCGTTCGACAAAGGACTTCCGGCAAGAAAAGGAATCGAGAAGTAATTCTGTTTTACGGCAGTGAAGGGAAGTGAAGGAATGGAAGTATTGGATTTTGCAAACAACCGTCTGGAGGAAGTGGATAATTGGGAGACGCTGATGTTTCTCTATGATGCGGCTCTGCGTCAGGTATCTACAAAGATCGATATCTTAAATGAAGAGTTCGCTCATATACACAAGTATAATCCCATAGAGCATGTGAAATCCAGAATCAAAGAGCCTCAGAGTATCGTGAAGAAACTCAAGAGGCAGAAGCGGGAAGTTACGCTGGAAAATATGCTGAAATATATCAATGACATTGCGGGAGTGCGGATTATCTGTTCTTTCAATTCAGATATCTACCGGATTGCGGATATGCTGGCTCAACAGGCCGATATGAAGATTCTGGAGCTGACCGATTATCTGGCCCAGCCGAAGGTCAGCGGTTACCGGAGCTATCACATGCTGGTAACCGTTCCTGTGTATCTGTCTGACGGTGTGGTGGAGACAAAGGTGGAGATTCAGATCCGGACCATTGCGCAGGATTTCTGGGCAAGTCTGGAACATAAGATTTATTACAAATTTGAAGGAAATGCACCGGATTTTATCAGTCAGGATCTGCGGGCCTGTGCGAAGATCGTTTCGGAACTGGACGAAAAGATGCTGTCTTTGAATGAGGCTATTCAGCAGTGTTCGCCGGGGAATGAGGAGTAGCGGAAGGCATCGCACATGAAGTCATTGCAAGATACTGTCAGTTGACATTAGAAGAAGTAAAAAAACTAGAAATGTAGCCTGTATAATAATGGTATTATCTAAAAAAGGTACAAGACTCAAAGTCGTGTACCTTTTTTAATCCCCTATTCCTGACTCTTCTGATGCAAAATATTTGCAAGTCCCGCAAACTCCTGCAAAGACAGTGCCTCTCCCCGCACCGACGGGGAAAATCCGCACTCCGCAATAGCTTCCTCTATAGTCTCTTTAGAAAAATTTAACCCCTCGTAATTCTTTAATCCGTTGGCCAATGTCTTTCTTCTCTGATTGAAAGAAGCCCTGATAATCTGAAACAGCAATTTCTCATTTTCCACCTGTACCGGCGGCTCTTGGTGTCTTGTAAGGCGGATTACCGCACTTCCCACGTTTGGTCTCGGCATAAAGCAGTTCGGCGGCACGTTTGCCACAATATATGGTTCTGCATAATATTGTACAGCCAGCGATAAGGCTCCATAGTCTTTCGTTCCCGGCCCTACCTGCATCCGTTCCGCCACTTCCTTCTGCACCATGACCGTGATGGTCTCCACAGGTACATGGCTTTCAAACAGACCCATGATAATCGGTGTGGTGATATAGTAGGGCAGGTTCGCCACTACTTTGATCGGGCGTCCCTGATTGTGTTCCCGGGCGAGCTTCGCGATATCCACCTTCAGAATATCCTCATTGATGACCATCACATTGTCATAATCCTTCAGCGTGTCCTCTAAGATCGGTATCAGGCTTTTGTCGATTTCAACGGCGCAGACCTCTCTTGCGGCGCTGGCAAGATACTGTGTCATAGTACCGATTCCCGGTCCTATCTCCAGTACGAAATCCTCCTCTGTGATTCCCGCCGCGCGGATGATTTTATCCAGCACATGGGTGTCAATCAAAAAATTCTGGCCGAATTTTTTCTGAAATGTAAACTGATATTTATTTAAAACGGCTATCGTTTCTTGGGGATTTCCCAGATACGGCTGTCTCTTTTCACTCATATATGTTCCGCCTTTCAAAAACAGGGCATAGGCGAATAACCGCCATGCCCTGTAAGTATTTTTTTATAAATCGAAATCCTTTTCATAAAGGAGAATTCTTCCATCTCCGTCTGTGTGACGTTTGGAAATTCTTTTTCCCAGCCGCATTCCTCCGGCTTTTCGGATCGCCCCGTCTACCATCTCTTTTACCTTTCCGATGGTGATCGGCTCGTCTTCTCTCTGATTGTCTCCGATCAGCGTATACAGTGCAAGCACTCCCATCTCATCCATCCGGTAGCCGTTTTCCTTTGCATAGGTTCTTGCAAAGGTTACCAGCTCATCGTTGGTAAATACAGGAATGGAAATCACGGTTTCAAATTTTTCCGCAAATTCAGGATAATCTGCCAGCATTTTTCTCATATTGGCTTTATCATCCTCAATCAGAAGAATCATGCTGTCTGTACGGAAATCCATTGCTTTGGAAAGGTTTTTGATGGTCTCCGCATTCATATAGCTGGCTCTCTCGATCAGGAGGAATCCTCCTGCCATTTTTCCGATCACCGATGCCGGATTCTTCCGGTTCATATCGGAAGCGTCCAGATTGGCAAATTTTACAGCTTCCAGACCCAGTTCTTTACAGATTGCTTTTACCAGTCCTTCGCTGAGACGGGTTTTTCCTGTGCCATGGCTTCCCATGATCGCTATGTTTCCTCTATGGGACGTTTTCTCGTCCGCATGCTGGTATACTCCATGGATCGCATCAAGAATCTGCTCATCCATACCCGGAACTTTTGCAAAGTATGAGAACACATTCTTCTGCTGATCTGTCAGACGTTCAGGACGGGTATTGTTCATAATCCGCATCCGTTTTTCTTCCGGGGTTTCCTTTTCCGGTGCAGAAGCAGTTGTCTCCGCTGGTATCTCTGCTTCTTCCAGCATCGCTGCAACGTGATCGATCTCTGCGTCCTCCGCCTCCTGTGTTTCTTTTTCCTTCTGAAGCTCCATTACAAGATCCATGTCGATTTCCGGAAGGAAATCTCCTGCTTCTCCTGACGGTTCTTGGGATTTTTCCTCTACAGTCTCCTGTGCTTCTTCAAAATCAGCAATCTCTACCAGTTCCGGTTCTTCTGTATCCTGTTCTTCTATATCCGATTCTTCTATGATCAGTTCTTCTTCTGCCGCTTCTGTCTCCGGCTCCGTTTTTCCTGTGCTTTCACCCAGAGCCGCCATAAGCTGTTCTTCCAGATTAAATTCCTGTGTATCTCCCAGAGATGGTTTTGCCGAAACCTCTTCCGATTCCGTCTCTGTTTCCATCTGCTCAGCTTCTGTTGTCCATACTTCTTCCGGCTCAACTTCCGGTGTCAATTCTCCGGACTCCTCTGCTTTCGTCGTCTCTCGAATCTCCAGAGCTTCTTCCGGATCGATAATACGAATCTCCGGCATATCATCGAAGTTCATCGCAGGTTCTTCTTCTTTTTCAGCTTCCAAAACCTCTGCGGGCTCTTCCACCGGGTTCTCCGGGATTTCCATGATTTCCGGTTCAATCTGTCCGCCGCCTGCCTCCTCGGCAAAGATTCCCGAAGTCTCTGCAAACAACGCCTCCAGATCCAGCTCGTCCACGCTTGTAATCTCTTTATCTTCCGGCTTAATCTCTTCTTCTGCTGCAGGCGTTTCCGGAATCTCAGTTTTCTGGATAATAGCTTCGCCCTTCTCAGCGGAAATTTTTCCTTCATTTACGGTTTCCGGCTCCAGATCTGTGACCTGATATTCTTCTATATTTTCTTCCTTTTCCATCTGAGGAACCTCACTGTTAGTCACACGGCCCAGCGCCTCAAATGCATTGGTAACTTTTGTTCTGTTGAATCCGGAAAGCACCTCCTGAAAGCTCTTCGCCAGACGCTCCTGAAGCTGCTCCGTATCCACCTTGACGGGTATCTCCGGCTGGCTCTCTCCGGTTGATGTTTCCGGTTCTGCCGTTGCCGCCGCTTCTTCCATTCCTGCCTCCGGCGTTTCCATGGGCTTTGCAAAACTTTCTGCCGGCTCCGGTTTCTGTGATGCGGAAGCCTTCTGAAGTCCCGCCATTGCCGCAGCAGAAATCCCCGCAACAGAAGCAGAATCTTTTTCTCTCTTCTCATATTTGGCTTTCTGTGATGGATTCAACGGAACATAACTCATCTTCAGTTCCATCGCCTTTGTCACATATTTTCCTTCGCCAAACCACAGAATCAAATCATCACAGGTTTCCACACATTTATCCTGTTTTCCTGCTTTTTTATATAAACGCGCCAGCTCGTATACCCAGCGCTCTGTGTACTCTCTGTCCTTATACTCCTCCAGAATCGAAATCTGCTCGTCCAGAGGCGCATTTTGGGCTTTATATATTTTATATTTCAGAATATATTTGGATGTATCATTGGAAGCCGTCTCCAGATACTGGTTGTAATACTTTACAGCCTGATCATAATCCCCCATTTTCAAAGACAGCTCCACCTGACGGTAGAGAATCATCTTGCCCAAAGAGGAACGCTTATACGCCAACTGAAGGATTCTCATACTTTCATCCAGCTCGCCGTTCACCTCATAGATATCCGCTACCATGCAGAGAGTCCGAACGCTCTTCACTCTCTTCCAATCTATCGAATCTGCAATAGCCAAAGCCCCTTCATAGTCTTGGGTATCCACCAATCGATTCATCTCATCCAACTTCATACGATACTCTGTCTTATCCACTGTACTCACCTCTGCTTTGAAAAACGTTTATTTCTGTCCAACACTTACCCGATTCTCAGTTTAAACTTCTGAATCTCTTTCTCACTGGTCACTTTCTCAATCTCGGCGCCCAGTCCGCGCAGTTTGCCTTCAAAATCCTCATAACCGCGCTGGATATAGACAATATCGTCCACGATGGTAATCCCTTCTGCCGCCATTCCGGCTATTACCAGTGCCGCTCCTGCCCTTAAATCCGGCGCACTTACTCTTGCACCGGTCAATGTATCCACACCATCGATGATCGCAGTATTACCTTCTACCTTCACTACAGCACCCATACGGGTCAATTCATCTGCATATTTGAAACGGTTCTCGAAAATACTCTCCGTCACAATACTGGTTCCTCTCGCCAGCGCCAGAGTCACCGCCATCTGCGGCTGCATATCCGTAGGATATCCCGGGTAGGGAAGAGTTTTTACATGGGTTCTGTGAAGCTTTTTCGATGAGATCACACGGACTGCATCGTCAAATTCTTCCACCTCACATCCGATCTCTTCCAGCTTTGCGGTAATCGCTTCCAGATGCTTAGGAATGATATTCTTAATCAAAACGTCTCCTCTGGTAGCCGCTGCCGCACACATATAAGTTCCTGCTTCGATCATATCCGGAACAATAGAATAGTCCGTAGCATGGAGATTTTCCACCCCGCGGATACGGATCACATCTGTCCCTGCTCCTTTGATATTTGCTCCCATGCTGTTCAGGAAGTTCGCCGTATCTACTACGTGAGGCTCCCTCGCCGCATTTTCAATGAGCGTATGGCCCTTTGCCATAGAGGCCGCCATCATAATATTGATCGTAGCTCCCACAGATACCGTATCCATGAAAATATGGCTTCCAAACAGTCCATCCGGCGCTGTGGCCATGATTGCGCCGTGTTTTATCTCAACCGTTGCTCCCAGAGCACGGAATCCCTTCAAATGTAAGTCAATGGGACGGCTTCCGATATTACAGCCGCCCGGAAGCGGAACCTCCGCTTTCTTATATTTTCCCAAAAGTGCACCCAGAAGATAGTAGGATGCACGAATTTTTTTGATATACTCGTAGTCTACACTGATATCCCCAATCGTTGAACCATTGATCTTCACCGTATGGCGGTCCACTCGTTCCACACTGGCACCAATTTCATGAAGCGCTTCCAACAGCACGTTGATATCATTTACATCCGGAAGATTTTCAATCCGGACGGTATCGTCTGTCATAATAGCTGCTGCCAGAATTCCAAGAGCTGCATTCTTGGCTCCTCCGATTTCAACCTCTCCGACTAACGGGCTTCCGCCTTTGATAATATATTGTTCCATAGTTCACCTCTATGTCTTTATACTCCGCAATGCGAGTCAACAAATCAATTACATACGTATAACTATGTTATACCAAATCAATCTTTTTGTAAATAAAAATTAAAAATTCCCTGATTTTACTTCCCCTTATCTCCGGGATTTTACTGATTTTCTTTCAGTGCCTCTATAATATACTGTAAAGTCTCTTCAATTCCTTTGTTTTCTTCGTCAATTGTAACGTCAGCATATTTTTCGTAGAGCACCACCCGCTCCTCATACAGATCCCGCAGGGTCTGTCCGTCGCGAAGAACTACTCCACGGTTTTTCAGGTTTCCCAGACGTTTTCTAAGTGCTGAATACGGCAGTTTCAGATATACCACCGTAGCAATCTCCTTCAGATGCTCCATAGCCTCTCTTCCGTAAACCACACTTCCTCCGGTGGCAATTACGGTGTGTTCCGCTTTGATGGATGCATTTACCTGATTTTCAATCTTTATAAAACCATCGACTCCCTCCCGGGCGATGATATCTTTTAACAAACGTTTTTCCTGCTTCTGAATCAGCAGATCGGCATCGACAAACTGGTAGCCCAGTTCCTTTGCCAGAATAACCCCCACGGTGCTCTTTCCTACACCGGGCATTCCGATCAGTACGATATTTTTCATTTCATTTATCCTCAGATTCTGTACTTTTCAACAACTGTTCCGTATCCTCTGAACAGTTACTTTTTTAACTCTTACGTTTCACATTTAACGGTATTTTATCACATTTACCGTCATTCTACAAGTTGCTGTTCACTTCGTTCTCAGCAACATGCTTCGCAAAGCCGTACCGAAGGTCAACATTCTTTACATATCTGTCTTCCTGTAATAAAATAACAGTAAGAAAAGAACTGGGAGGGCCTGACCATGGACAGGATTATTTTTCATATCGATGTAAATTCTGCATACCTAAGCTGGAGTGCACTGAAACTGCTCCATGAAAACCCGGAAAGCACAGATATCCGGACAATCCCTGCCATTATCGGCGGCAATCGGGAAACACGCCACGGCATCGTTCTGGCAAAATCCCTGCCCGCCAAAAAAATCTATCATATACAGACAGCAGAACCGGTAGCTCAGGCGCTGAAAAAATGCCCTTCCCTGACCATCGTCCCTCCCGACCATCAGCTTTACTCCCAATACAGTAAAAAGTTTATCAGCTTTCTCCGTTCCCTGACACCGGAAATCGAACAGGTCAGTATCGACGAATGTTTTCTGGATTATACGAAAATTGCCCATCGTTTTCCTGATCCCGAAGCGGGAGCTGCCTATATCCGCAGCTACATTTATGAGCATTTTGGCTTTACCGTAAATGTGGGAATTTCTTCCAATAAAGTTCTTGCAAAAATGGCCTCCGATTTTGAAAAACCAAATAAAACCCATACGCTGTTTCCTGAGGAAATCCAATCGAAAATGTGGCCTCTGCCCATTTCCAGTCTTTTCATGGCGGGGCACGCCTCTGTTGCTGTTCTCAGGAAATTGGAAATCCACACCATCGGCGATCTTGCCCGGATGAATCCACAGATTCTTTCCCTTCATTTGAAAAGCCACGGCAGGATGCTGTGGGAATACGCCAATGGTTTGGACAGTTCCCCTTTGGAGAGCGAGCCTTCTCAGGCAAAAGGAATCGGAAATTCCACCACCCTGCCGAAGGATTTGACCACCCCGCAGGAAGCTTACCCGATCCTGCATCAGCTATCTTCCAAAGTGGGATACCGGCTCAAATCAGCAGGTCAGTCCGCCAATAATCTGTGTGTGGAAATCAAATATTCAACTTTCGATAAATATACCCGTCAGATGCCCCTCTCCTCCCCCTCTCAGGATGGAGAAACGTTGTACCGTTACGCCTGCAAATTATTTGATGCCCTCTGGAATGGAAACCCTATCCGTCTGCTGGGTGTCCGGGCCGGAAAACTGACCGGACAGGGGGAACCCTTTCAGATGGATCTGTTCAGCTATGATCCGAAAGAGACCGAAAAGAGGCAGAAGCTGGACCGGGCCATGGAAAAGATACGGCAAAAATACGGAAAAGATGCGATACACCATGGGTTCTCTGATAAATAATTTTTTATCTTCTTTCAAGATAAAAGCGGAGCAGTGCAAAAAGATGATTCCCCATCTATTTGCACCGCTCCTTTTATTTTCGCCGGCTCTGTAAACAGCAGCCCTTTTTTCTTATGTTTTTTAGCAGATTCCCTGTGCCAGCATCGCATTGGCAACTTTTTCAAATCCTGCAATATTGGCTCCTACCACGTAGTTGCCTTCAAATCCGTAACGTTTTGCAGCATCAGCCATGTTGTGTGTAATGTTTACCATGATTCCCTGCAGTTTTTCATCTACTTCCTCGAAGCTCCAGCTCAGTCTCTCGCTGTTCTGGGACATTTCCAGTGCGGAAGTTGCAACACCGCCTGCATTGGCTGCCTTTCCGGGAGCGAAAATCACGTTATTTTCCTGCAGATATTCGGTTGCTTCCAGAGTGGTCGGCATATTTGCGCCTTCGCATACGGCTGTTACGCCATTTGCTACCAGAGCTTTCGCATCGTCAAGAAGCAGCTCGTTCTGTGTTGCGCATGGCAGCGCCAGATCTGCTTTTACTGTCCATACGCCTCTTCCCTCATGGTATTCCACATTTGGACGGGCTTTTGCATACTCTGTCAGTCTGGCACGTTTTACTTCTTTAACTTCTTTCAAAAGTTCTACATCGATTCCGTCAGGATCGTAAACCCAGCCGGTAGAATCCGAACAGGTCAGGACTTTTACACCCATCTCCTGTGCTTTCTGAATTGCATAGATCGCTACATTACCACTTCCGGAAACTACTGCTGTTTTTCCTGCGATATCGATTCCGTTCAGCTTCAAAAGCTCTTTTGTCAGATACAGAAGACCAAATCCTGTAGCTTCTTTTCTTGCCAGAGAACCGCCGTAGGTCAGTCCTTTTCCTGTCAGAACGCCTTCGTAAACATTTTTCAGTCTTTTATACTGTCCAAACATATATCCGATTTCTCTTGCTCCCGTTCCGATATCACCCGCCGGTACGTCGGTATCTGCGCCGATGTGTTTGCTCAGCTCTGTCATGAAGCTCTGGCAGAAAGCCATGATCTCACGGTCGGATTTTCCCTTAGGATCAAAGTCGGAGCCGCCTTTTCCGCCTCCGATGGGAAGGCCTGTCAGGGAGTTTTTGAAAACCTGTTCAAATCCCAAGAACTTGATAATGCCCAGATTTACAGATGGGTGCAGACGCAGACCGCCTTTGTAAGGTCCGATTGCGCTGTTAAACTGTACCCGGTAACCTTTATTTACATGAACCTGTCCCTTGTCGTCTACCCAAGGCACACGGAACAGAATCGCTCTTTCCGGCTCTACCATGCGTTCCAGCAAAGCTTCTCTTCTGTATGCTTCTTCATTTGCATCGATCACCGGGCGAAGGGAATTGAGCACTTCCTTTACCGCCTGATGGAATTCCGGTTCATTTGGATTTTTGGCAACTACGGATTCATATACTTCATCAACATAAGACATTTTTCATTCCTCCTTGGATTTTGTTCGTTCATCTTAAACACGGGACTATTATAGCACGTTAAAGTGGTGAATACAAGAAAAAATTTCATTTTAAGCAAGCATTTCATTTCAAAGTTTCATTTTTAAGGATTTTTTCACTTTTTTATGGTTCTTTATGAAATTTTTCTCCCTTTATCCTTCATTTTCTTCTTTTTCTTAACGCTGTACCCAAAAGTTCCCAGCTTTTTCCCCAGACTGAAATACTCGCCGTGAGAATATACCATGGGCTGCGCTTTGTTCAAATCAAAGCGGTTCTTTTCATCCATATAGGATTCCTCTGCATGAACTGCCACAACCTCTGCCACAAACATATGATGGGAACCCAGCTTCTCTATTTTTTTCAGTTTACACTCTATATTTACCGGCGATTCTCCAATCATGGGAACATTCACTTGGGATGCCTCCACTTTGGTAAGCTTCATCTCAGCAAATTTGTCCACATCCCGTCCCGAACGCACACCGCAGTAATCTGTGGCAAAGCACAGCTTCTCCGTCGTCAGGTTGATGACAAATTCCCCGCTCTCCTCAATCATATGGTAAGAATGCCGTTCCGGTCTTACCGATATGGACACCATCGGCGGATTTGTACAGACCGTTCCTGCCCATGCCACCGTGATAATATTATCATTTCCCTGCTTATCCCGCACACTCACCATAACTGCCGGCAGCGGATACAGCATATTGCCCGGTTTCCATTGTTGTTTTGCCATAGCTTCCTCCTGTTACTGCTGCAATGCATTCATAAATCTCGGAATCAACTGCTTCTTTCGGGAAACTACCCCGTCCAGACGGCAGGAACTGTCCTCCACATGAGCATCAAATGCGTCAAGCACCAGTCCCTCGGAACCGTCTCCGTAGCACAAAAGCTCTGTAGATTCCTTGATGATGTTGGTCAGCATGAAAAATACCATTTTTACGCCGTGCTTTCCGCACTCTTTTTCCATATATGGCATCAGCCGTTCCTTCACTGTCTGCAATTCTTCCTCGGACATAAAACTGATCTGTCCTACGCCGAAAATAAGCTCGCCCACGATAAATTTCTTATAATCCTGATAGAAGATTTCTTCCGGAGTCTTGCCGGACAGATTGCTTCCTGCGTGGAACATCTGGCCTGCGAAATTTTCAATATCGATCTTCGCAATTTTGGCCAGCTCCTCTGCGGCCTCCCGGTCCTTCTCGGTACAGGTAGGGGAGCGGAACATCAGCGTATCAGAAAGAATCGCCGCGCAAAGAAGCCCTGCAATATTCTGGGGAATATCCAGATACTTCTCACTGTAAATCTGATACATGATCGTCGCAGTACATCCTACCGGCTGGTTTCTGAACATTACCGGCTGAAAAGTTTCCAGAGAACCGATTCTGTGGTGGTCGATAATTTCCAGTATCTCAGCCTCTTCAATATTATCTGCCGCCTGAGACTTCTCATTGTGATCTACGAGAATCAACTGTTTCTTTTTGATATTCAGCAAATTACGGCGGGAAACCGTTCCCAGATACCGCCCTCTCGTATTGACCACCGGAAATGCCCGGTAACGGTTTTTCGTCATAACCTCTTTCACATGATCCGTAAATTCATCATTTCGAAAGGTGATCAGATTGTCTTTTTTCATAAAATATTTAATCGGAATGCTCTGGTGGATCAGACGGGCTACGGTAAAGGTATCGTAGGGCGTTGTGATCACCACCACATCCTTCTCTGCCGCCAGTTTCTGGATGGTGCGGGGAACTGTCGCTCCCAGACACACGATCAGACAGCTTGCATTTTCCTCAATCGCACAGAGCATGTCCTCCGCACGGTTTCCCAGAATCACCAGATCGTCCTCTTCTATATAGCTTTCCATCACTCCGGGATTTGCTGCTCCGATCCATACTTTTCCTTTTACAAAGTAGCCGTGCTCATTTCCTACGATAATCTCCCCTTCTACGGTATCCGCGATACTTCTGTACTGAGTTCTGGCCTGTGCCAGAATGGTATTGTCGTAGGCATCCATATAGGATTCCGCAATATCTCCGGTGGTAATCAGCCCTTCCAATTTTCCGTCCTTTGTGGTAACAGGCAGAGTTACCGCATTATGCTCCTTCATCAGATTCCACGCCCGTTTTACCGACATGGATTTTTCCGCTCCCGGCGTCTCATGGAGCTCCATGTCCTTTACCTGTGTTCCCACATCGGGAAGATACCCCGGCGCCGACATTTTAAAATAGTTCAGCACAAACTCCGTTTCTTCATTGATCTGGCCTGCTCGTTTAGGAAGAAAACTGCCCTTACAGGTCCGGTTTTTGATATCTGCATAAGCAATTGCTGAACAGATGGAATCCGTATCCGGATTCTTGTGCCCAATCACATAAATTTTATTATCTTTTTTCAACAGAATTACCCCTTGTTTTTTGTTTTCATCTTAGCACAATTCCAATAAATGGGCAAACGTAAAAAGATTATTTCCATCATTAATAGAATTTATGCTATAATTATTTTTAACTATATGTTAAGAAAGGAAGATTACAATGTCAGAAGAAATGAACACTACTCCAATCCCGGAAGAAGCTTCTTCCATGGCGGATTACGAAAAAGAGCTGGAAGCGTCCTTCAAAAAACTTGAAGAGGGGGATATCATCACAGGTACCGTGATTGCTGTGGACGAAGAAGAAATCACTCTGGATCTGAGATATTATACCGAAGGTATCATCAAAGTTTCCGATTATAGCAGAGAGCCCGGTTTTATGGTAAAAGAAGAGGTTCACATCGGGGATGAAGTTTCCGCTACTGTCATCGGGCGCGACAACAAAAGAGGATGCATTCTGCTCTCCCGTGTGGAAGCAAATGATATTCTTGCATGGGATAAGCTGCGCCAGTTGAAAGCAGATAAGACAGTATTGAACGTAACTGTGAAAGGTATCGTAAATGCTGGTGTCATCGCTTATGTGGAAGGTATCCGCGGATTTATCCCGGCTTCCAAGCTTTCTCTGAATTATGTGGAAGATCTGGAGGAATATCTGAACAGAGAGATTCAGGTGCAGGTATTTGACGTAATCGAGGAGGACAACCGCCTGATCCTCTCTGCCAAAGAAATCCTGAAGGAAAAAGCGGAAGAGGAGCGCAAAGCGAAAGTATCTAATGTACAGGTTGGCCTTGTGACTGAGGGTACTGTTGAAAGTCTCCAGCCTTACGGAGCATTTGTCAATCTTGGAAATGGTCTGTCCGGTCTGGTTCACATTTCACAGATCAGCGAAAAACGAATCAAACATCCGTCAGCAGTTCTGGCAGTGGGCGATACTGTCAAAGTGAAGGTTACCGCTGTGAAAGACGGTAAACTGAGCCTGAGTATGAAGGCTCTGCAGGATGTGGCTGCGGAGGAAATTGTTGAGGAGACCTTTGAGATGCCGGAGACGGAAGAGGCTACCACTACTCTGGGAGCTTTGTTTGCTAATATTAAATTGAATTAGTGCAGCTATGAAGGACAGGGTCCTGAATAGTTAAGAGAAAAAACATTGGCTGGTGAAAATGTAAAAATTACTTTTCACCAGCCTTTTTGTCCAAATTTGTCGATAACTTCTGTTCTTATTTCAGGATTTGTATTTTACATTATCCACGATTCGTGTTTCGATATTTTTACAGATAAATCATTTCAAATTTGTAACTATTCAGGACTCTGTCCTTCATAGTCACAAAAGTACGCACACATACTGCATTTCATGCAGTGCGGCGCTCGTACGTCTCGGGATTCATGGAACTCATCTAACCAAATCTGTCGGATGAGTTTTAGTTCATCCATCGTGATTAAAGGAATATCCTTGATGGAATCCGGACCAATTTCATGGACAAGTTTTTCTACTTGCAATAATCTACGCAGAAAATCTTCACGATGCCTATGTACAATCCTCCTATATATAGGTGTACGTCTGTATGGGACATTCAAATATATAAAAGCTCGATTCTTTTGTTAGCAGATGTATAAAATTCATTATATTACAAATAAAAAACAGCACTTCTTTTTTTTAAAGTGCTGTTTTCTAGCCTTCCCATTCAGAATCGAACTGAAAATTCATCCTTAGGAGAGCCATGCTGCGTTGTCAATTCCTGTCATGAAAAGTTATTATAAGTCCAGTAGAACCAAGGACTTTTTATATGTTCGATTTCATTCTGGTCAATCTTGGTATCCCTTCTGTCAACCTCAGATAAGTGGTAAAAATTAGCTGATACTTTGCTGCAGCTAACATTCGGGGAATGCTCTTATGTCACCTCGGACATAAGTAATACGGCTACCATCCCAGCTTCAGCGGGAATGATAAACAATATTCAATTGATCAGATTTCTTCTTATATAATACCGCAAAGTAGACTGGTTGTCTATGCGTTTTTGACTACGGATTTCCATTTGAGATTCACTTTGTCCATTACCTGTAATATTTTATCAGCTATAGATGAATTTAAATAGGATTGAGATATTGTCCTCTTGCTATACTGCAAATATGTTCTTTCGGATCTATGAATCAGCAAATCCGTAAAATAGCGTTCCCAACTAAAATATTCTTCAGAATCAATATATTCTTCTGGGTTATTTAATATCTCTTTTATTTCTTTATCATTCAGTAAATCTGCGGATAATATCATCCATTCAAATGATTCTGGCAAATACAAAGCAATATTCTTTCTTGTCGATGCTAATTTCATAATACGATCAATTTCAGAACCGATTGCTGCCCCATCTGCTATTACAAGAACATCCTTCGATTGTTCTTTTTCTAAAATGCCATAAATGTTTGATTTCCCTTTTGAGGTTTTACACTCCAGTCCATTCTCTTTACATACAGTTGAAAAAAATTGATAACCTGCATTAGAATCTTCTGTCAAAACCTCCTGTGGTGTTAATACCGCTCCGTAATTTTTCAAACCATAAATATGGAATAATTCATTATAGGTTTGTTTTAATGTTCCATATTTCCCAGAGTTACGGATTCCGTAAATCTCTTCAACACTATATGGCAATGCCGGTAAACTCTCTCGTGTGACAATCACATAGTAATTGCTTGTTTGCTGTATTTTTGAAGCAAAATCTACAGAATTAACAAAAGTATTTCCTTCGTCTATAAATACAATGCTGTCTTGCATTGTTTGGAGATTTAGTTCCCAATTACGCCCTTCAAGAACAACACAGGCTTTTTCACAGTTAATAGAAACTCCACTGGCTGAACCATTCTCATAATATTCACGAACCATATCTACCAATGCAGTCTTTCCGGTCGCACTTTGCCCTTTTATAATAGTAATGTTTCTTCTTGTCTCAAATTCATAATGAATTCTCTTGTTTTGAATAACAACTCTATATTTCCCCTTCATATCTATCACCTACACATAATATCCAGCTATTGGAATGAGTTCCTCCATGTTATGCACGATCTGATCTGTATTCATAATACGAATGTCAAATGATTCCTCTCCAAAATCCATCAAGTGTCTAAGATTAATGGTAATATCCTTGTTCTGCGCAATCTTCAAAATCCATTTTGCACAATTATCACCACATGTAGACGCATTAAATATTTTTTCCGGTTCATTTTCCATTAAAATAAGAGTTTTCACTCCGCCTGATAAGCTTGTTGGAGCAATTTTTCCCATTATTGGGCTATCTATTACAGCTCCGTCCAACACAGTTGATTTATCTACATCAAAAATCATTTCTTTTGCAAGAGGTGATGTAATCCACTCATCCTCATACACATTTTTAAAATAAACAGCTGTATTGTAAATTGCTTCCTGCATATCTCCATAAAATATATTTAGCATATAATCACCTCTTATTCTGAAATCATTCAGATACTCTCCTTATAAGATACCGCAGAACGGACTAAATGTCTATTCGTTTTGACTACAGATATTTCATTACCTCTTCAAATATATTTAATTTCTTCAAGTTTTTCATAATCAGAATTTCGCATACACACATCTTTCTTCTCCCAAAGAATTTTTCTTTCTCCCAGTTACAACTGTGATTTGGGAGAAAATCAATGTCTTGTGCGTATTATCTCTCACACAATGAAAAATATTACTATACCATTCTTTATTAAAATATTCTACCCTTTCATCGTCTTCGCCAACGAAGTCAACAGTGCTGTCATCTCTGGATTTGCCAGTACCTTTGCCAACATTTCCGCATCAACTCCCTCCGGAATCTTCAATGTATTTGTCTGTGGATCCGCATGCATCTGTGGATTCAGATCTTTTTTCTCATAAAATGCCTCTTCAAATAACTCTGCATTTTTCCTTCTGTCATCATCCAGAATATGAGAATACACATCTGTTACCATGTTGACCTGTGCATGTCCGGAATCTCCCTGTACCGCCTTGATGTCTCCGCCATTCAGTTTCAGTTTATATGTTACACTGCTATGTCGCAGACTGTGAAAGACTACCGGAGGAAGATTATGTTCTTCTATCAGCTTTTTCATTGAGTTTCTTAGTACACTTCCACCAACCGGCAAACCGTAGGTACTTGCCATAACCAAGTTATAATCCATATACTCATCACCGAGAATCGCTTTGATTTCTTCCTGCTCCTGTTTCCATGCTATCAACATCTCTGCTACACTCTTCGGAAGAAATATTTTCCGGACACTGCTATCTGTCTTTGGTGCTTTCAAAACCTGTACGGTCTTATTCCGTTTGCTCTCTGCCGGGAAAACTAACAGCACGTCTTTTCCATCTAACGCGTTCAGTGCTTCCTTTGCTACCCTTTGCAATTCCTTATTAATATATAGGTAAGCTCTGTTCTCTTCAATTGCTTCTGTTGAAAGATCAATGCAATCCCAGGTAAGTCCCAATAATTCTCCAATACGAAGGGAACAGGAAAAGGAAAGATTCATTGCCAGTTTCAGACGTTCATCTTCGCATACTTCTAATGCATAAAGAAGTGTCTCTGCATCCCATATTTCTCTTTTCTTCGCTTTATGCTTCGGAACTGTCGCATGAATACATGGGTTCTTTTCCATCATCTCCCATTTTATCGCCTGCTGAAAGCAATTTCGGAGGAGTTTATGAATATCTCTTACTGTACTGGCTGATACAAATTCATTTTTACTTTTTCCCATCATCGGGTTGATGACTGCCGGTGTTTTCAGTAGTTTCTGATAATACTTTTCTATGAACCGCGTGTTTACTTCTGTCAATTTTACATCACCAATAATCGGAAGAATGTAATTATTGATAGCAGAAACATTTCCCTCATAGGTTGACAGCGCCCAGTTATCTTTTCCATATAAAACAACATACTCTCGCAACAAATCTTCCATTGTTTTACACTTTGGGATTACAAGAGAACCTAGTTCCTCTTTGTATTCAATTTCTTTTTTTCTCCTCTTCGCCTCAGTCCTTGTGGCATATGTCTCCCACTTTTGTTTGCGTTTCCCATTCTCATCTGTATAAGAATAGATTACATTGAACTTTCCGTTCCTCTCTCTGATCGATGCCATATTATACACAGCTCCTTTCTCTCTGCTCCAGCCATTCTTCAAAATCATTTCGTCTAATCCGCACAATATTACCAACTTTTACTGCCGGAAATTTTTCTTTCTGATACCAATTCACAACTGTTGTCCTGCTTGTTTTTGCAAGAAAAGCTGCTTCATCTATGGTAAGATATGTTGTATTTCCATTCCCTCTGCGGACACCGGTTTTTGCAATTTTTCTTCTACGAAAGTTTGCCAATGCCACATTGTCTTCCATTACCAGTTCTTCATAATCATTTATCGGACTCAGTTGATATTTCTCTTGTCCTTCTAAGAATTTTTGAAAACTCTCTTTTGTAATTTTCTTCCTATCCGCAATTACAACAAATTCAAAGAAACATTTATATTGCGGATTTTCTAATATGGCATAAACTTTTTCCCTTCCTAACCCGAGCAGCCTTGCCATCTCCGGCATAGTAATTGTCGCTGTTTCTATCTCCTCGTCACGCTTACGATCTTCCGTTGTCCGGTACTTTGATTGACCGCGATACCATTTTTCAAATGCTTCTTTCGGTACTCGTTTCAAATAATCCACAATTACAACTTCAATCTTCTCACGTTTGAGCAGATCATAGATAACGTTAATATTTACATCCAGAAGTTCAGCAAGATCCGTAATGGAATATGACCATCGTTTTAGTTCCTCTCCCGGCTCTTCACCAGTGATCTTCTTATATTTCACCTGATTTGCATACCATTTCTCAAAACTCTCAATATTAATCCGCATCATCCCAAGTATTTCTTTACACTCAAAAAAATTCTTATGAACCAACCAATACCGCTCCGTCTTTTTCAGACCTAATAATGCTCCCATTTCAGGAACCGTCATCCATTTCTTTTCAGCCGGAGTCTTTCTCCTGTATGGACTGTTGGCTTCTACTGCTGCAAGCACCTGTTCATACTTATCTTCAAATTCCATCTTTATCTGTTCCATTGACTCGCCTCCTCAACCTAACCATACCGCATTTCTCTAAAAAAATTTAGGATGTCGATTTCATCCCCTTGCATCGGACAAAACAACATCCCAACCATTTTCTTATTTTGGTTGCTCATCCAACCATTCATCAAAACTCTTTTTTGAAATACGATACTTTCCTCCGTCAAGCTGAATCCAACGGAATTCATTTTTCTTCAGCAGATTATAAACCGTCGGTCTGCTGACACCGAGAATATCCTGTAATTCTTTCACCGTATAACATCTTTTTTCTGCCATATGCAAAACCTCTCTTTCCATAAAATCTCGGAAGAAAAAACTCCCTTCACTTATAGAAATGGAGAGGGAGTGTTTTACAATGTCAAAACTGAAAGATTTTATTTTTCTCAATTAAACAGTGCATTCCTCATTCAAAAAAAGATTTTCCAGACACGGTCCGGAAAATCTCCTCGTAAATTATTTCTGTTGTTTATTATTTTAATAATTCTGCCAGATAATGTTCATCCTTGTTATGGGATCCATTGTATTTTTTATACTCTTTGATGCATCGAACCAGCAATTCTGGATTACTTCCAAAATAATCCGTATAGAACGAAGTACTGTTATCATATTTTTTCTTTCCACATTTGATATTTGCCTTTGCAAAATCTTTGGGTTTCATGCCTGATTTTACTTTTTCATAAGCACCTGTCAGTTGCTCGGCTATAATAAAGAGCATCTCCAATTCCGGTTTTGTACAATATTTTTCTATACCAACAACTTTGTGCTTATATTCTGCTGGAATCTTCAACGCATCACTTTGCTTATCTCCAATGCGGTAAATCTTCACTTCGCCCGGATAAATATTTAATTCCGTCCGCACCTGAGCAGAAGACTTAATTTGTCTTGCATGATAAGGCGTCAATCCAAGTAAATCATCCTCTGTAAAATTCAGGCAGTCATTTTCCAAAAGGATATTTATGATTTCCCGTTCATTCGGCCCTTCACACATAATTAGCAGTTTCATTTCTTTAATTCTTTCTTCAAGCGCATCAATTCTTCATAATTGACAGCTGTTTGAAAAACATTATTATAAAACTGCCTGCTTTTTAATAGTTCTGGTCTTACATCATACCCACTATACATATTGGTAAGATATACTTTTTCATTGGCTTTGGAAATAAAAATGTTATCCTGACGATTGAACAAATCCAGTAATTCGCAATAGTGCGTAGTAAAGATCAATGTCGCTTTGTGCTTATTTACAGACTTATCTTTATAAAAGCTAATCATATTTTCCACTAACGTTTTATGAAAATGGTTTTCCACTTCATCTACAATGAGATCAAAGCCATTCTGCAAAGATGCAACAGCCAGGATGTATAAAAACATTCCCTTTGTAGTACCACTGGATAATTGATACAAAAGCTCTTTGTCTGAAACAGTTCTTTCCTGTCCGCAGAAAACCATTTTATAATTATGGTCATCCAGTTTTTTTAAATCTGAGATATTTTCATCAAAAATAGAAATTACTTTGCTTAATATATCCGTAGAAATATGATAATCTTTCAAAGTGGCAAAAAGCAGACGATACGTATCTGCACCATTCCCAAAACTATCAAAATAAATTGCTCTTGTTGCTTTCTTCTTCAACACAAAAAATATACTGGAAGTATCTTCCGGAAGTTCACCTGGTGCATTTACATCTGAAAATCCTTCCTCAGCATAGATTCCTTTTATGTTACTCTTGTAATACTTCTTTCTAAGGATTCTTTGATTTGTAAAAATTGCCTTGCTTCCAATAGAATCGCTATTCTTAAGAATTGTCTCGTAACGGTAAATATATCCATCATAATAAAAGTCCATCAAAAGTTCCACGTTGTCAAAACTATATGGCTTTGCTTCCAGGCGGAAATCACCAAGAATGGAGAAGCATGCATCTAATAATTCAACTGCTGTGGTTTTTCCAGAAGCATTCTTTCCAACAAATGCCATAGTATTATACGTATACAGTTCGTCAGCAATTTCTTGCAGCTCGTATTCCTTATCTTCTGATGTTTTTTTTGATCTTGCCACAAGATCAATTTCAAATTCATCTGAACAATTTTTGAAGTGGTTCGCTTTTACATGCAATAATTTCATCACTTCTCACCTCCTACCCCTATCATAGCACTTTGTAGAGATTAAAACAATAAAAATGTTCTAATTTAGATATTACTAGGGTATTATACCCATATATCATTATTATATACGTGTTATCACTTCATCTATCTGATTATCCACTCCAAAATGATAATGATCATTTTTCTACACAGTCTTCTTCTTTGTTAATTCATAACTCATAGAAATCAGATTTTTTATTTCCTCGTCTGCTACACTTCCATCTAATAGAATACTAATCCATTGTTCTTTATTCATGTGATATGCCGGAAAATATCCGGCTTTCTGTCTCAGTGTACCTATGAGGAATGGATCACACTTCACATTCAGTACATCTACAATTCTTGGACCATCCAACCCTAACTTAGTTTCTGGAATTTCCATAACAAGCCCGTACCACTTCCGGTTGTCTTTATGCCGGAATACTGCATTCCAATCATTCCACGGATAGTCTGGTTCCGTTCCAAATTCATTCAATACCCATTCAAAAATATCTTTTCGCTCCATTACAAGATTTTCCTGCCTTATCTATATCTATATTTTCTCTTTGAGAAATGCTGTTTCAAAACACATCTTAATTATAGCAGTGAATTCTTTTTTGTACCATAATCACATTTTTTTCTTCTCATGTTGTATTTTGCCCTCTCTCCATTTCTATTAGTGAAGGGGTTCTGTATTTTCAAGAGCAAGATCCACCCGTGTTAAACAACTTTGCCTTTTTGGCAAATGGTTTCACTACGGGTTTCTATCTTGATGGGGATTTCGCTTTCCCCATACCCTCGAATGTAAACGCAGTTTACATCTATTAGCTCCACCCTAAAGGTGGTCGCAGCACCAACATCAATCTCGGAAGGGACAGCCGATTTTGAGTTGGTGACATTACTTCGTAATGAGGAATATCCAAGAAAAGGAGGACTATGAATAACAAGAAAAAGGAAAAAGAACTTCGCCATCCACATTTTGTTGCTGTGCGTTTATCAGATATTGAACTGAATCTACTGGATCAGGCCAGCGCACTGTTGGGAATTTCTCGTTCCGAATATTTACGAAAATTGCTTTCCGAAAAGCAAATCCAAAACCGGATTGAAGTTGTTGCTGATATAGAAATACTTCGCAAGCTGGTTCATGAATATGGAAAAATCGGTTCAAACTTAAATCAGATTGCAAAATATTTCAATACTGGCGGAAATCGTTCTCTAGCTATGGAAGATGAAATTCATCAGTGCATTTCTGATTTGTTTGCACTACGAAAAGAGGTATCACGAATGGCAGGTGATTTCAATGGCAATCATAAAACACATTAAAAGTCGGAACGCAAATTATTCCGATGCTTTAGATTATTTGCTTTTTCAGCATGACGAAAAAACGAATCTTCCTATCTTAGATGAACAAGGCAGAAAACAGCTTCGGGATGAATTTTATATGGATGGTTTAAATTGTGATGCCATGTTTTTTGACACAGAGTGCAAAAAGACGAATGCATTTTTTCATAAAAACAAAAAGCGGAATGATATTAAAAGTCACCATTATATCATCAGTTTCGATCCTGCCGATGCAACAGAATGTGGATTGACTGGAGAACGAGCGCAAGAACTATGTTTAGAATTTGCCAAAAAGAACTTTCCCGGTTATCAGGCACTTATCGTCACTCATACAGACGGACATAATAATTCTGGGAATATTCATACTCATATTGTCATCAACAGTGTACGCAAGTTTGCAGTAGAACGCGCCTACTATATGGACAAACCACATGAAGAATCTGCCGGTTATAAACATCGCTCCACAACCAAATTTTTGAGGCATCTTCAAAAAGAAGTTATGGAAATGTGTGAAAAAGAAGGGCTTCATCAAATCGACCTCTTCTCTCCGGCTCCGGAAAAAATGACAAAAGAAGAATATTGGGTAAAGACTCACGGACAAGAAAAACTGGACAAGCTCAATCAGGAAATCATTTCCGATGGACTGCAGCCAGTCCAAACCACATTCCAGACACAGAAGCAGTATTTACGAGATGCTATTGATGAATGTGCACGAATCTCAAAAGATTTTGAAGATTTCCAGTCTCAGCTTTTGGATAAATACAATATTTCAGTCATTCAGCAAAGAGGTACATATCGCTATCTTCATCCAGATAGATTCCGCAGGATAACGGAGAAATCTCTCGGTGCAAATTATGGTAAAGAATATCTGGAACAGCTATTTACCAACTACGGGAAAACACAAACTTCCAATCTGGATTATCGCAAAGATCCTTATGTCATCTTCTATATCAAATCAGAACTGAGACTTGTAACGGATCTACAGTCCAATGTAAAGGCTATGCAAAATGAAGCCTATGCACGAAAAGTGAAAATATCCAACCTACAGCAAATGGCAAATACTCTAATTTTTGTACAAGATCAGGGATACGATACGCAGGAAGAACTCCTGAAACACTATGAGACTGCCAAACAGAAACTATCTTCTGAACATGAAAAGCTCCTGGCACTCTCTTCTGAAATGGACACCCTGAATAAACAGATTCATTTCACCGGACAATATCATTCTTCTAAAAAGTGCTTTTCCGAATTTGTAAAAGCAAAGAATAAAAAGACATTCCGCCAGGCACATTCTTCTGAACTATCCGCTTATGAAGAAGCGCGTGATTGGCTCAAAGAATTCTATCCTGATGGGAAAATGCTTTCTATGAAATCGTTAAATCAAAAGAAAAGTACACTACAAGAAGAATTGGAAAAACAAAAATCAATCGTTGCTCAGCGGAAAAAATCTGTCAAAGAATTCGATATTGTCACTTCCAATGTGAACAGTATCTTTCATATGGATTATACCGAAAGCAAACTATCAGACGTAAAAGACACTCAAAAATATCAACATTCACGAAAGGAGACCAGCCTATGACACAGGCAGAATTTGAACTTGTCTTTGAGCAGCAAATCAAACACTGCTCGGACACACTGCATAACAAAAAGAAAGAATACACCGGAAACAATCCTGATCGGCTCAGTGCTTTTAAGACTGCCGCATCTTTACAGGAATGTTCCCCGGAACAGGCACTTGCCGGAATGATGTCGAAACATATCGTATCAATCTATGACATGTGCTACTCCGATAACAAGACATTCCCGCTCAAAAAATGGGATGAAAAAATCACTGACACTCTAAACTATTTAATTTTACTAAAAGCAATCGTAAAGGAGAATTTAACAAATGAATAAAATCGAAACAAAGATCCTGAACTGCAATGCGCTTCAGGACGCAGAAAAAAATATGGTCTTTGCCGCAAGGCTTACCCAACGCGGACACAATATCCATTCAATGGATGAATTAGTTGCATTATATAATCAGTCTTACACTCAGAAAACATTAGAGAATATCGCATCGCTTCCACATCCAACGGTACAGAAATTTACGGTAATTACCGCTGCCATCGTTGGTGCCAGCCGGAGATTTCTCTCTCAGATTACAAGACATCAAAATGAAGTAAAGTTCATGAGTTCATCTCTGCAATATAGCAATTATTCTGATATGGCAGATTTTGTAATTCCGTATGAAATCATGGCTGCCGCTCCGGAACTTCAGGAACTTTATCTTAAAAGCTGTCAATCTGATTTGCACTGCTATCAACAGCTTTGTGAAATGGGGATTCATCACGACTCTGCAGGATATGTAACACCACAGGGACTCAGAAATATCCTCATCATCAGCGCAACACCGTATCAGTGGAAGCACATGATTGGACAGCGCACCTGCCGAAGAAATACCGATGAAATGAGAATCGTCATGTTGTATATCTGGCAGAATTTATATGAACTTAGTCCTGCACTTTTTGATCCGAGATTGGCCGGTCCTTTCTGTCAGAGATTATACTGCCTTGAAGGCAAAATGAGTTGTGGACTTCCTATTGATAAGATTCTGCTGCCAGGAGAAATTCTACATACAGATTATCCTTTTCTCTCAGGAGGTTCGTGTATTGAAGATTAAATTGATTGATTATGGCATTCAGCCAGAGCATCTTCCTACAAGGGCACATTATAACGATGCTGGAGCTGATGTCTATCTACCAGATGATTACATAATTCTTCCCGGAGAAACGGTATCCGTACCTTTAGGATTCGGAATAGAACTTCCTGATGGTTTTGCTGGTTTCATCTTTCCAAGAAGCAATACTGCAGCTCGAGGGCTCACTTGCGAATTGCCACCCATTGATTCCGGATACCGGGGTGAAATCCATGCGATTCTAACTAACACAGGAAATGAAAAAATCAAGATTCCGAAAAATTCCCGAATCGGACAACTTGTCATTCTGCCTGTGATTTTTGCCGATTTTACATTCGTGCTCAGTGATCAGCGGGGTATCGGCGCTTTCGGAAGTACCGGCAAATAAATATTTGCAAAATTTTAGGCGACAGGTTAATCCCTGCCGCCTAATGTTATTCTGTGACGCTTGGTGTAATAGTTTTATTCTGGCTCATTGTCAAATATATCTGCTAGCCGTTCTTCCATTTTCCCAATAAGATTAACAACTAAAGCATTGCCCATCATAAATCTTCGTTTATTAACAGGCATTTCTACCGTTTCACCATTGACCAAACAATATTTCGTATGATTTGTCGGGAATCCCTGAATTCTCTCTGCCTCTGTAGCTGTTAATAATCTTATTCTCCCGCTCTTTTTATCTTTTACAATATGTGTTGTCCTGCTAAAACTACCTTCCGATGTAAGCATTGTTCTTGCTGGTTTATCATATGCATCAATCATTGCAATCGGACCTTCTGAAAAAATATATTCGTGTCCATTACCTGCTTTTCTCGGAAGCTTTTTTGCACCTTTAATGTATTGCCAAGTCTGTCTTTTTTCTTTTGGCAACCGCCCCAGTGTTTCATCACTATGAGATACTTCTGGATTGGTATAATATAATTTTTCTTCTGGGATAAAATACTGTTCTTCTACATCTCCAGTTTCCATAATATCTCCCAGCGTAATCTGTTTTCCAGTATAATCTGGTGTTGTTTTTACAGTATAAATAATTCCTTCTTTCATAATACCAGTATTTTCAAAACCAAAACTAAAAGAATCCGAAAGCTCTCCTAATCCTTCTGGTAACACTTCAATTTGAAGCTTTTTAGCATCCACCGGATGTACAGCAAATGTTTCAGCAAAAAATCCTTCTTTAAGTAATGCTTTTGTCATTGCAACTCTTTTATCTTCAATTTCTAATTCACTTTTATATGTTATTATTTCATTAATGCTTTTTTCATATTTAGTATCATTTTTATATGCAAAAATAAATGTTCTACGCCTTCTCTGCTGATATCCATATTCAGCAGCGTTAATCACTCGCCATTCTACTGTATAGCCCTCATCACGAAAACACGCTAAAATAACGCCAAAATCTCTACCTCTTTGTTTCGCTGGCGATTTTAACAATCTATCCACATTTTCTAACAATACAAATGGTGGTTGTTTGACTTCCAACACTTCTCTGATTGACCACCATAAAATACCTTTTTTCCCGTCCAAACCTTTCGATGTTGCCAACGATGATGCTACAGAATAATCCTGACACGGGAAACCACCCACCAAAAGATTAAAATCTGGTATTTTCTTTTTATCTACGTCTTCTATATTGCAATTAGTGGTATCGTTTCCGTCGATATCTAATGAAGTTCCAAAACGATATACATAACAATCATGTGCATATTGTGTGTTCTTCTCTGCTGGTTCCCATTGACTAAACCATACTGTATCCCATTTTTCTTCTTTTTTATTTTCTATAGAATCTATTTTATTAAGTCCACATCTAAAGCCACCTACTCCAGCAAACAATTCACAAACTGTCTTTTTCATTTCACAGCACCTCATATATTTTTTGCGAACGATCGTTCCCTTATATAATATCCTATTTTATTATTTTTGTAAAGATCCTTTTTTTATTTCAGCATATTTTATTCTAAAAAAGTCTTATTCAATTGCTTTAGAATATAACTATTATTTAACCAGAAACATTGTTTCGGATACCGTCTTCCATCCGGAAGTTCATCTGTATCTTTTGCATTTTGTCCGTGCGGTCTCACATGACATACCGGATTGTCACTTCTCCCCGGAAGATTACAATGATTTTTCCCATTATGCACATAACAGTTCAAACCAATTTGCAATATTTTCTGTGTCATCTGCCAAACAAGTCTTACATCATGTTCTAAATCTTCATATGGAATGTTCCAGAACTGGCATCCTTTAAGTCGCAGTTCATCTTTTTTATCATATTTATAAACTATAAACAAAAACCTAGTTTCTCTTAAATAATTTCCAAATGTTGAATCTTCCCACTCTTCCTTAACCAACTCTTTAAATTTAAACGTCGGGAAAGACATACTTTCTTTAATTTTATTGTTTTTCCCTACACGAATTGTTTTTACAACAATATTCGCCTTTTCAAACTCTTCTGCATGATTCCCAGTAATTCCTAATATCCGATATGCCAGCATTGCTTCTAAATTCTTTGGTTTTTTTGCAATCTCAATCTGAAATTCTTCACACAACTCTGACACTGAGTAATCACAGTAGTCATGGATTTTATTTACAACATAATCTTCAAATGAATCCTCTGCTCCTTTAACGATTGGTTCATATGTATTTTTCCCCGGTATAATATAATTGTTCAACACATATGTCATATATGAATTCTTAAATGCAAATGCTCTTGGTTTTGCCAATTCTTTGTTAAAAGGTTGTTTTCTTCTGTCAGCGGATGTTGCTGCCTTAGGTGCTGCACCAAGGTATAATGTATCTCCTTCTGACAATTCATGTGCCTTTCCAGCTTTAATTTTATTTACAATCACATCAAAATCATGTTTGATAATTTTCAAATCCTGTTCCGGTGGAGAAAATAGTTTTACATAACTAATTTTATAATCCAACCGATTTGCGATTTCACTTTGATACAAATAATATATCAACAATATCAACTGCGACTTCGCCCACACATGGCTATTTTCAAATGTTTCATTTACAACTGCAAAATAGTCAATCATTGTAATAATCAGACGTTCCTTTGCCGATAATGTACCGTTCTTATTTGCTTTATAAGGTGTTACTTTCAACTCAACACCGGCTTTATCAAAATCCGGGCGCGAATCATTATTGGTCTGATAGTGAAAATATCTTTCTTCAATCAGTTCTCCTAATCCACCTTTTCTTTTTTTATTCTCATGACTTGCTTCATAATTTGAAGTTTCTCTTACTACCATCGCAGTTTGTATATCATCATCCTTACATACATCTGCAAAGGTTTTCCCTATCAATTTTTTTGCATAAGTTTCTATTGATAATGGATCCGTTTCGTCATATCCGAATCTATAATCCATAGTTTAAATCTCCTCATCTAAATCAGCTTCTTCAAGTTTCGATTCAAAAATTGCTTCCTCTATAACGCGAATACACTCTTCTGTATTTTTCAAAATATCTTTTCCCCAAAAATGAATAACTGTCCACCCCAAGAAAGATAGCATTTTGTCCTTTTCAATATCACGTTCCATATTTCGCTGAATTTTTTCAATCCAGTATTCAGGATTCTTTCCCTTTTCAAGTCTCGGCTTTAACACTTCCCAATCCTTACCATGGAAAAATTCGCTGTCGCAAAAGATAACAATATGATATTTTGTCAAGACAATATCCGGAGATCCTGGGAGTTTCTTATAGTTTTTTCTATACCTGTACCCTTTTGACCATAATGCCTTACGCAAAGCAAGCTCAATACTTGTATCTTTTCCTCGGATTTTGCTCATATTCTTATGACTTTTCTCCGAGGTTTCTCCTTGAAACCTCGGTTCTTTATTAATCTTTTCTGTCATAACGTACCTCTTTGATTTCAAGTATTATTTCTTACTGCTATCAATCAAACAACATATCTGGCTTTTCTTTCCGGCATTCTCTTTTTACTTGTTCTGGAATAATGCCTAAAAAGTAGTCTTCCAAAAGATTCCATAGTTCATCACTTGAAAAATCACCCTCATACAAATATGTGAGCATTTTCACAGATATCAAGTGCCTTTCGGCAACTGTGTCTAATAACCGATTATGATATCTATACGGAGCATTCAAAATATTTTTCAACGCCTGAATCTGGTTGATATAAATATAAATCTGACTATTGGCTCCACCTAACATTTCAAAAGAAAGCACACCTATAGATTCCAAAATCCCTAAGATTACACTATATTCTTTTGTTCTGTTTCCATAATCATTAATCAAGTACATTTGTCCATCTTTAGTTTCTTTTTCAATCTTTCGCATTCCACTCTCAACCCATTGAAAATATGAATTAACAGCCACATTAAATTGGTATTTTGTAGTCCCTGCAGTTGTTATTTTTTCTTGCGCCACCGGAGTAGTACTACGAGCAAAGTTCTTACGATATGAATCCATTGATGCTATGACAACCTCACATATTGTTTGTGCTTTATATTTATTCATCGAACAATCATTTGACAATGCAGCCACTATTTCTGAAACAGCGGTATGTTCAGAAGATTGAACTTTTGTATATATAAAATGCTTTAACGCATCCCATACATTTTGAAACAAACTTGCATAATCATTTGCAAAATTTACGTTAACACATAATGCCGGGGTAATAGTATATTTAGAATTAAAATCCAATTCTTCATCTTTGGTATATAACATATACTTAAATTTAGGAAACGATAGGGTTTTATAATCTTTAGTCCATATTGAACTTAATAAAACTCGACAAATATGCTTTTGGCTTTCAATTTCTTCTATTGCTCCCGGATACCTTTTTATAAGTCGTATTTGCACTCTTGGATCAATTTCAAAAAATCCTATTGAAAACATAGGAATTGGTCTGACCCTAATAGGTGAAAAACCAACCTTATTCTCAAAATCTTTTTGTATCAATAAGAGTGCTGTCTTCACCTTATTAATACTATTGTCTTCATCACTAACTGGTGACCTAAAAATGTACGAAAAGTTTTCTGCATCCAGTAACATAGCATTTCTTTTCTTTGTAAAATCTTTTCTTTTTCCACTTTGTAAGCTCAGTTGGTATAATTCGTCTATTTTTTCAATAACTTTAATTAGCTGATAAGGTTGGATTGTAGACATACCATGTAATCTGTTAATATGTTTGAAATCTCTTTTATCGTAATTATAAAGAGCTTCCCCTTGTAAGTCTCCCCGACGTGCAGCACGCCCTATTTCTTGAACATAATCACATACGTTACCTGTAGGAGCAAAATGTGCAACAATTTCAATATCGTTAATATCAATACCCATGCCAAAAGCCTTTGTAGCTAACATCACCAACTTTTCTTTAGCATAAAACTTTTCATAATTTTCTTGTTTCTTATCTTTACTAAGCGTCCCATAATAAACTGCAACATGTTCTATTTCTCTTTTATTTCTCAGATATTCATAACACCTATTAATAAGAGCAACTGTCGGAAAATAAATCAATGTTTTCTTATTTGTTATGATTGCTCTGTGTAATATTTCTTCTATTTTTTCAAAATTATCAATTTCATATTCCGTTCTAGTTCCCTTTACCTTTTTAGGCTTATTTATTACTATATTAATATCATTTCTCTTTATATATCCCAAATATGTAATAGGACTAAGCATATGCAAACTATTAATAGTTTCTGTATACATATCTTCTACGCCATGATAAATTGCTGTTGCTGTAAAAGTTGCAACTACAAATGATTGATTTTTATTATCAATCTGTTTTTTTCGTAACTTTCGAATATGGTCACCAAGATACCAATAATCTGGTCTAAACTGTTTTCCCCATGTCGTAACAATATGAGCCTCATCAATAACAATCATGCCTATTGTTCTATCTCCAATAAGTTGTTCAATATCACTTCTACTCAATAATGTTTCCGGAGAAATATAGAGAATATGTATTTTCCCTTCTGCAACCTTATCAATAATATCTTGTTTTATAATTGGTGATATATCTGAATTAATTGTTTTAGCATATTTGTAATTTTTGAGTTCCAGATTTTTCACTTGATCATTCATAAGGCCAATCAACGGAGAAATTACTATAGTAAGTAAATTATACTGTTCTGCCATATAAACAGCTGGTACTTGAAACATAACAGATTTTCCAGCTCCAGTTGGTGCAGTTACAAATACATCCCTGAAATCATCTCCCTCACCGCATTTCTCAATTTGTTGAACAAGATTTGATATGATATTTTCCTGTGATACTTCAACGACTTCCTTAACTCCCTGTTCAAGTTTATTCATATCATAAACCGATATATTTCGATATGTGGAATATCCCCAATACTTCTGCAAAATTTTGTCATATTCATCTCGATGCTCAAACTCGTTTTCTACCTCTTGACCCTGAATAAAATATATTTCTGTGTAATCTTCCCAATAACTTGCCACCAATGAAATATGTGCTTTAAGCTTATTCATATCTCCGGTATAGTTTGATATCCTGATATGGATTTCATCTGGTTCAGCAAATAAAAGTTTGATAAAATCAATATAATCTGCCTCTTCAATCAAATCCATAAACTCTTCAATATCTTCATGAAATAACATTTCCAGTTTTTGATCAGCAAACAAATTTATTGGGATTATTTTGTTATTTGAAAGCACCGGAAGTTGACTATACACTCCCATCAAATATCCATTATATTCTTTTAACCCTTCAAATATGGATACATACTCATCAATATCACCTATTGGAGTCTCATCATTTTCTTCCTCAGATTCAGCGAAATGATTTAAAAGGCCAGCACGAACATCAGAAGAAAAACATTCTTCAACTGGATATTGTTCCATATAAATATTATTATTTAATATGTATATTTCTTTATATTGAGATACAATAAAATCCGCCAATAGCAAAAATTCTTCATAAGTAAGATATTTCCTCTTTCCAAAGACAGACATGAAATATCCCAATTTATTTTCAACTATATTAGACAAATTAATTTCTGTTGTTGTACTATCAACAACAGATAATGGGATTCCCTTAAGAATAATAATAGAATTATCTGAAGTATCTAAACGCTCTAACTTTTCTTTTATCATATTTGATATTACCCTGTTTGACATAATACACATCTCCTATTCCAAATAATCTCTTAATTTTCTTGATCTTGATGGATGTCGTAATTTTCTGAGAGCTTTTTCTTCTATTTGGCGTATTCTTTCTCTTGTAACATTAAATTCTTTCCCAATCTCTTCCAATGTTCTTTCCCGTCCATCATCTAATCCAAAACGAAGTCTTAAAATTTCTCGTTCTCGAAGTGTTAACGTATTTAATAAATTATTCAAGCTTTCTTTTAGAATTAAAGATGCCACCATTTCATCAACCAAAGGTGTTCTCTCATCCGGCAGAAATTCTCCCAATACAGATTCTTCATCTTCCCCAACAGGAGAATCTAATGAAGCATATGTCAAATAGTGATTCTTAATAATCAAACACTCTTTAACCGCTGATTCGTCAAGATTTAATTCATCACTAATAGACATAATTCTTTCCTCTATATTTAATTGTTGACTAGCAAACTTATTATCTAACGCAACTACTTTATTAATTCGCTCCATCATATGTACCGGAATACGAATTACATAACCATTATCCATTATTTCTCGTGTAATACTTTGTTTTATCCAAAACACGGCATATGTACTAAACGCTGTTCCCTGACCAATATCAAATTTTTTTGCTGCCTTAATCAATCCAATGAACCCAACCTGCTCCAGATCATCAAAATCAAGCCGATTCCCATATTTTTTTTGATATCCTGCAACATACTTATCTACTAATCCTTTATTTTTAACACATAAATCTTGCACTGCTTGACGATTTCCCTCTTGTATTAAAGAGCATAAGATTTCATTTGACTGCTTAACATTTTTATTGATAAAAAAATAATCGTCTTCAACAATTCCTTTATCCTTAAAAATATCCTCATCATACAATATTTCAAAATCATCCGTTTCTGGTTCTTCAGCATTTAAGTCCAAAACAAAGTCTTCTTCATTAACATGCTCATCAATAAGATTGATACCATTTCTATGTAAGACTTCTACTACACCATACTGTTCTTTTCTTGACAAAACATTAAATATTTTATCAAATTGAACATACGTGATAGCTCCATCTTTTACATATAAATTAACCATGCTTAGAATAATTTCTTCATTCATAACAGATGTAGCCTCCCCCTATATCCAACTAATAAAATCACTACATTCAGATGCAATATTTTTTAATAATCGTCCTACAGTAGATTCTTGATTTTTTAAGGTAATAACAATTGTATCAATACCTCTAGTCAAAGGAATCATTGACCAATTATACAGATATTTCTTTTTTCTTTCTTCTGGACTTTCCAAAAGTAATGAATTTACTTCTCCATCAACATATTCATTCGATTTTTCTTCCATAAATGTGTCAAAATCCATGCAGACAACAGTCCAACCTTCTAATCCTCTTGATGAATCATATTGTAACACTCTTATTTCCTCGGCATTTATTGAATAACTATCTCTTGAAGAATTATCTATTCCGTCCCAAATAGCAATTCCATTATCTTCAAATTGTTCTTTCAAGGAAAATTCATTTTTTCCATTTTTTTTACTTACTAAAGCATGCGGAACCAGATACAACATATCATAGGCAATATTTCCAGCAGCTTTCATTCTTTTTATCTCTTCATGATGTGTTGCTAACAATTTATCATCCGAGATAATAATTACTTTTCCTCCCGGCATATTATTATTGGTTAAAATTTTCCCACCTAATATATCCATCTTTTTAAGATATACATTTAAAAAATGAACCAAGTTTTCCTTTTGTCGGAGACAATATTTTAATTTAATGTTATTTCGTTCCCTTACAACAGACCAATCACAAACATCAATATTACGAACAAATTGTTGTCCGCCATCCGCAACAATAATTTTTCCTTTTTCAAACAGTTTTAAAATAATATCTCTTTCTAAATTGCTCCAGTCTTGTGCTTCATCAATTAATACATAATCCCAATCTAATTGCCTTTCTTCTCCACAAATTTCCTTTACAAGCATTAGACTTTCTTCATCCTTCAGAAAATTATTTAGTTCAGACAACACTCTTTCATAATTATCAATGAATTTGTCTCCACTCATTCGTCCTTCATATAAAATCGTATTACATAATTTAAAGAAATACGAATGCATTGTATTAATAAATACGCAATTTTCTTCGAACATATCAGGTAATTCAGCAAGTGCAAATAATCTTCTTATATCTGAAACTAGTGCTTTATTATACGTTAAGATAAGCACTCTTGATTGTTCTTCATCCACCAATTTAATGGCTGTCTGTATTAACCCTACTGTTTTTCCTGTTCCAGCTCTTCCCCTGTAAATAGATACTTTTCCTTTCGTATCTACTAACGAATTGGCACTAAAAGATTTATTTGAAATTTGTTCAATTCTTCTGCGTGTCAAATCACCCATTTGCTCTTTAGTTTCAGAAAATAGCAAAAGCGCCTTTTGAATGTCTCCAACGGAACAACTATTATTTGAATCAAATTTATAACTACCCTGAACTTTATACGGAGGTTTTTGATATATGAGCAATTGTATTAATTCTTTAAATGTAAAATCATTTCCAATAACATTCGACAACATTTTCTTTCCGTTGTGAGTACATAACCCCTGTATTTCATTATTTGTTGCTTGTGTAAACCATATAACATTTGTAATATAAGGTGAATAAGAGATAACCCTCCTAAAAAAATTCATTGCAGAGATTTTCTGTTTATTTGACTGCAGAGTAACACAGTGTTTATCCCTACCGTAATACACATAAAAATCTGTACCATTAACAAATATTCCAGATATATCATGCCTCTTTATTTCTATTGTAGTGCAAAAACTTCCAATATCTACCCTATCTTTTATCATTCTGTTTCCATTAGAACTGAATTCTGCATCAATATAATAATTATGTAATTCCCCAATCATAATGAGATCAACATCTTTTACAGCTTGTCCCATTAATGTTGCACTTGCAAATAATACAATTTGTCCCTCAGCTGAATGTGGAACACTATTAATAATAATTTCTTTTAGTTTGACAGCTGCTTGATACTCATCTGATTCCTTATCTGCGCCATAAACAGTAACCTTAACACTCATTTTTTCACCTATATTGTCGAATCAGTCGTTCAACTTCTTTTCTCATTTGTTCCACTACTTCATCCGGTCCCAGTATCTTCACACCTTCACCCAGAGAAATAATCCATCCCAGGAATTGATTGCTGACATGAACATCTACATTCACTGTAAAATGTTCTGAAGTTGCCGGAACCATCATTACATCTTTACCAAAGCGGTCAATAATAACACCTGCAAAACTATTCTCTACTAGCAGTTTCACTTGTTGCTCCTTGCCGCCAAACATTCCAAAACTTTTCTTTGCATAATCTGCCATATCCAATTTCTTAAAATGCTCTTTTCCTTCACGTTTCTCTTCTGACATCTGAATATGTAACATCTTATCTACACGATAATGTTTAATCTGATTAGCAACCGAATCAAAACCTACCAGATAATAATTTTCGTCATCCCAGGAAAGTCCCCACGGACTGATATGATAATATTCTCCGTTATGGCGCAGCTCCATCTCTTTTTTCACATTCCACTGATAATATTGGAAACGAATCTTTCTATTCTCAGAGATGGCATTATGAATTGCATCTACTGTATAGTAAATACTCTCGTTCATCGTTTTGATTCTTCCGGATACAAATACCTGTCTCTGCAGTTTCATGGATTCGTATTTGCTGACCAGCTTTTCCAACTTTTTAATTAACGTATTTGTCTTCCGCTCTGTAATAAACTTTGATGACTGAATCGCATCTACCAGAAGTTTTAGCTCTGGCAACTCAAAAGGACGATTCACAACATGGTAATGATATTTATTCCCTACCGGTTCTCCTTCCACTTCAATTCCGAGAACTTCCAAATCACGCAAATCGCTATAAATGCTCTTTCTATCTGCTGTAATCTCATATTCTCCAAGTGCAGCCATAATCTCAGGCATCGTAATATAATGCTCGTCATCAGTCATTTCTAGCATAATCTGAGCAAGACGATATAACTTAAATTTCTGGTTTGTTCCTCTAGGCAAAGTACATTCTCCTCCCCTGTTATCTGAACTTTCACTTTATTTTCAGTATAGCACAGATGAGAGGTTTATTGTACATCTACATATTTTTTCTAACACAAAAAGAGACCTGGAGATTTCTCCCCAAGCCCCTGCTACTTCTATTTTTCGGTAAATGCTGGATCTGCCAGAACAATCTCATTTTTCAAATCAATAATATTCTTTTGATTTACTTTGCAAAGCGTTCCCTGTGCTGTTACTAACACAACTTTTACAGTCGCTTTTTCTTTAATCTTATCATACAAACGACCTGCGCTCATACTTTCTCCAATGACAGTGTAAGGGCTGTTTGCTACATAACCGATTTTACCCATTCCTTCAAGTTTCACCATGATTGCTTCTTTGTCATATTCATTATCTGGCTCTTTTTCTAACTTCAATTTCATTCCCGGTTTCAGAAATTCTGAACCATAATAGTGTTTCGTTCCTGTTAATGTGATATAAATTTTACTCATGCTGATACCTCCCATCAGAAATCATAATCATCCGGATCAAGCCCTGCATCTTCCAATGCCTCTCTCCGTTCATCTGCGTCCATAAATTCCAATTCATCTGCATCTAAACCTGACATTTCAAAATCAGTTTCTGCTTCATCTTCTTTCAAAATATCCTCCAACACCGCCAACTCAACTGCAGACTCAAAAGCATTCATCTTTCCATCGTGATTAAAATCAAATAATCCACCAAAGATACCTTTCATATACGACAACCTCCTAATCTTCCATCCATTCCCTGTAATCAGATTCACTTGCGAAGAGCTGATACTCTCCATCAACAAATCCCATATAACCGTTTACTGTATGATACCCTTTCATGCTCTTCGTCCTCCAATCCTGTTTTCTTGTTACCTATAGGATAAAGGAAGAGCTGTCCTATAAAAACACCACCTATTTTCTACTTCTTTCTGCTGTCATTTGTTGTTCCAGATACTTCGGAATTGGTCTGCCTGATTTCTTTGCAATTTCCACTTGTTTATCCCGGAGTTTCTTAATAACAGAAGTTCTTTTCTTCGGTTTTGTTTCATTTTTCTGTTTTTGATTATTTACAACACCATCCACTGTATTATAATTTGCCTCTGTCCCAGACTCCTGGCTGCGCTCATATGTACCGTTCTGATAATATTTCTGCCAGATTTCCAGTCTCGCCCTTTGCTGCTGTACTGTTTCCTTATTTTTCTCTGGTGCCTGTACATATTCTATTAGTTTCCTTTTCGTGCGCTCATCGAATCCTTTTTTACATTGATCGACAATCATTTTTCCATAGCTGTCTACAATGATTCCTGCTGCAGTTCCGTTATACTTTTGATTTTCCATAAGGAAGAACTGTTCTCCATTGATGATGATATCATCTGCAGTCTGCCAATCGCCTTCATATCCTTCAATCTTAAAGCCTGTTGTATCGGAAGTTACCACTGCACCGGTAGGATTGATGTTTATGAATCCGTTAATCCTACGCAGATAATCCTCATTGATATAAAAACAGGAAATCTCTCCACCACGATTTAACATCAGCACATCACTGACCTCTGTACTGTCTTTAATTTTCTGCCAGATTTCATTCGCCTTTTCCTCCGGATCAAATACATCAACATGAACCACCTTATAGGAATCGATGCGAACAGGAAGATGTCTCTCACTAACTTCCTGATAAGATAACTGCCACAATTTCTTTCCCTCTTTTTGCTTATCCACGCGATACAAAGCAAACTGATTATTCTTCATTTCCATCTTCCTCCATGTCATATAGATAGGCCTCCAGATCTAAGGAGTAAAAATATTTATCTTCTATCTGCTGCAATTTTTCAATTAATGAGGCTACAATGCCAATCATTTCTTCGTCCGTGATATCCTCTGCTGACGCTTCAAGCATATCCAACGTTTCTGTTAGTACTTCAATTGTCTCCTGCTTTGTTTTGGCTGCATAAAGAGCCATAACCACTAATTCATCTTCCTCAAAATTTATTTTTTTCATAAACTCAATGTCTCCCTTCTATGCTGTGATTTTGTCTTTTCTATTTTCTGCTGCTTATCTCCCATATATTTTTCCACATCTTTTAATGCCTTTTGAACTAAAGCATTTTCCTTATAATACGGAATGGAATCAATGACATCTCTCAGGACCTTGTCACCTGCCATCAGATCAAACATTCCTTCATAATCGCTGCCATCCTTTAGGTTGAATCCAACACTTTTAATTCCATTCATCCTCTCGCCAGGTATTTTCTCGTACAATTTCAATGCCTCAGGCAGTGTAAGATCATGATGGCATTCTCCAAGTACAGGAAATTCTGAACACTCTGCCACATAAAAACTGATACATGCACTCTGTTCCAGTAATTCTGTAATTGTTTCTTTTGATGGTATTCCCAGAATTTCCTGTCTCTGTTTCACAAACTCTGGGAGTTCTGCATAACCGAAACTATCTACATAAAAAGCCTGTACCTCACCGCCTCTATTTGTAATAATCACATCGCTAGTCGATAACGAATGTGCCTTATAATCTGCTGGAAGATTTCCATTGAACATGCTGTAAAGGCTGTCCAAAGAATCTGATTCTTCTAACCGCCCAGAATATACGCACTGATAATCGGATGCCTCTACTTTCATTCCCTGTGACTCTACATAATCCATTCCCATGAACTGATATTCTTTTGCTTTTGAATCATGAATAATATGATAAATAGAATATCGGTCTTCGCTCCCGGCAAACATCATTTCTTCTGCAGTTTGTTCAAAACGCTCCGGATGCATCACTCTTTCTACCCGTTCCGCTCTCTCAGAGTCTTCATCTATTACACCATTCACCCACTCACGGACTTCCTCCCAGGACTCTGCCTGCATCATACCTGCAATTTCATGTGTTCCATCTGGATAGAAGGTGAGATTTTCACCTGCATTTTCCAAAAAATAATATCCCGCAGCTTCCATTACTGGAACTAATTCTTCTTTCTGAACTTCCGTAGCTTATTTGTTCTCGTTGAAGATTGGAATCAACCATTTTTATAATTGCTTCATTCTCTTCCATCACGCGGATAATAACCGGAACTTTCCGATACCCTAATTGTTCTGCCGCATACTTTCTTCTATGGCCTGAGATAATCTCATATACTCCATCCGGAATCGGTCTGACAATCAGTGGATTCAAAATCCCATACTTCTCAATACTTTCTTTCAGTAGATGCATCTCTTTATCATCTTTTACATGAAATGGATGATTACAAAATGTTCTCAATCGTTCCACTTCAATCTCAATGATTTTTTCATCATCAGTCTTTTTCTCCTGCATTCAACTCCTCCTTTTTTCTTCTGAACGAAAAAATGCCCGTTCAGGTTAAATTTAATTTTGTTTAAATCTGACCTAAACGAGCATCTCGTTTTCATTAGCTACAGCTAACGCAATATTCTATTGTTTCAGCTAACAGAAATTAGCTGGAGACGAATCTCCATATGTTTTTTACTCTGTTTTATACCATTTTACATCCTTATTCTGTGCTTTACACGGAAGCAAACCCTAATGTTAGCAGAATCACTTTTTTTCTTGGTTTGCAAAACGGATTTTATGTTAGCTGCCAGCTAACAAATTTCTCTTCAAATTAGCTGGAAATCTATTCCCACTGCCGTATTTTCTTTATTGCCTGAATGAAAAAAAGCAGCTAACGATTAAGCATTTCTGCTAACCATTGCCGCTTTTAAATCGCCGTTCCATGAGGGAATCGAACCCCCAATTGATCCTTAGGAGGGATCCGTTATATCCATTTAACTAATGGAACAAAGTGCCGGTTTTTGGCTTAAACACTGGGTTTTTAGCCTTTTGGTCCGGTAACCGTATTTATGATTTTCAGCTTTTTTCAAGCTGTGAACCACCAAGATTGATTGAGTTTTTGACATCGTAGCAATCACCTAAATGGGGAATGCTCTGTTGTCAATTTCGCCTCTTCCGAAATGAAATCGAACTCCTGATTACTTTTTTCATTTTTCAGAAAGTGATAGTCATGGTTCTTTCTTAGGAGGGATGTGTTATCTCCATTTAACTATGGGAAGTTATTTATTTACTGAATATTTATTCAATATAGAATCGAACCAAGTTCGATTCTATATTCTTTTATCTTTAGTTGACCAAACAGGATATGTAAGGGCACAAGAGGGAACTCCGTTCGATTCCCACCCGCTTAGGAAACGCTTGCTATATCCTTATTAACTATGAGAACAAATGCCGTATTTTCAAGACTTTTCAGCCTTTTTGGCATCGGCAGCCCTATTTATAAAATCCAATCACTTCCGCGATGAACCATCTCTTTTTTGTTCTGACACAGCAGACAACATATAAATTCTACTATATCCGCACAAAAAAAACAACTGTTTTTTATTTTCAAATCACCAAAACAAGCAAATTATTCCCCTTGTTATCGCTTGCTATTCCTAAAAATTCAAATTCCCCTGAAGCCAGATAATCCCTTTAAATCTTCTTCCCACTTCAGGTACTCCCAGCAGATCTTTTTTATTAATACAGATATCAAAAAGAAGATCGTTGCACTCCACTGTAAACTGATACATTTTTTCTCCAGTCAGCGTGTTTTCCGTCTCCATCAGTTCTCTGATTTCTCCCATAACATTGTACCTGTCACATTCCATACCATACGGCATAAAATAAGTGTCCACGATAGAAAGTATATCCTCCTGACCAATTCTGCGGGAGATCATAGAATAGGTGTCCATATCCTCCATAGTCAGGTTTTCCATAGCTTCCTCATTTCCTTTTCTTGCTTCATGAATCAATTGAGATCTCTTGCTGGTTGTCTGCCGGTCCTTTTCTCTCTGTTCCACATTCTTTTCAATGGGAAGCAAAATTTTTCCCTCCACAGAAAGTCCCGAAATCGTCAGCGATGTATTGGCGTTTCCCAATATTCCTTTATATTTTCCATTCAGATATTCCCCTGCATTGGCAAGGTAAAAGATCAGAGTCACCCCTATTCTTACATCATCACAGGCTCCTGAAAAACATTCCTTCTCTGAACGCTGTTCTACCACCACTTCTTCGTTTGTGGTCACTCCCGTCCCGTGAAAATATGGAAAATAATATTCCATCTGAAACTCATTATTTTCATCAAATTCACCGCATACCGTGATTCCCGTGTCAAAGCCGAAGGATTTTGATATTTCTGCAAATAAATGATTTCCATCCTCCTCCACAACAATCTTGGAATCATAAGACCGAATGGTCTCTTCGATAACTGCCTGCAGCTTCCGTTTATTTTCAAACTCTGAAAATCCAATTGCCCGAAGATAACTATGCATAAAGGCACCTCCTCTCTTCTCCATTGTCAAAATATCATGTTTTTCATACTCGCATGAAAAAATATGACTTTATGCCCCATAAAAACATTCGAATACAGCCCAAAAGGCGGAATTCGAATGTTTTAGGATTTCAAGAGCAAAATACTTTTTGCCCCCAATATCATTACATTAGTATCTCAAATTCATATAACGTAATATCTATCATTCGCGTTTTGTTTTTGGTTTACATAATGCAATACAGATATTTCTTTTTTAGTTTACATAATTCATTTACATAACTATTTGTTTTTCATCTACTAAATCTCATTTTTTCGGAACAATTTTTTCCGTTCCACCCATATACGGCTGCAGCGCTTTCGGAATATTTACGCTTCCGTCAGCATTCAGATTATTTTCAAGGAAAGCAATCAGCATTCTCGGCGGCGCTACTACTGTATTATTCAGTGTATGAGCAAAATATTTTCCATTTTCACCATTTACACGGATTTTCAATCTTCTTGCCTGCGCATCACCCAGATTGGAGCAGCTTCCCACTTCAAAATATTTTTTCTGTCTCGGAGACCATGCTTCCACATCGATGGATTTTACTTTCAGGTCTGCCAGATCACCGGAGCAGCATTCCAGTGTACGTACCGGAATATCCAGTGTACGGAACAGTTCAACGGTGTTCTGCCACAGTTTTTCGAACCACATCTTGCTTTCTTCCGGCTTACAAACCACAATCATTTCCTGCTTTTCAAACTGGTGAATACGGTATACGCCTCTCTCTTCCAGACCGTGAGCTCCTTTTTCTTTTCTGAAACACGGAGAATAGCTGGTCAGTGTTCTCGGCAGGGTCTCTTCCGGAAGAATAGTATCGATAAATTTACCAATCATGGAATGTTCGCTCGTACCAATCAGATACAGATCCTCGCCTTCGATTTTGTACATCATAGCGTCCATCTCAGCAAAGCTCATTACGCCAGTCACAACATCGCTGCGAATCATAAACGGCGGCACACAGTAAGTAAATCCTTTATTGATCATGAAATCTCTTGCGTAGGAAATTACCGCAGAATGGATTCTTGCGATATCTCCCATCAGATAATAGAAACCGTTTCCTGCAACTTTTCTCGCGCTGTCCAGATCCAGTCCATCAAAAGCTTCCATGATCTCCGCATGGTAAGGCACCTCAAAATCAGGAACCACCGGTTCGCCGTAACGCTGAAGTTCTACATTCTCGCTGTCATCTTTGCCTACAGGTACGGAGGGATCAATGATGTTCGGAATCGTCATCATAATCTTTTTAATTTTTTCTTCTACCTCTTTTTCACGCACAGACAATTCCTCAATCCGCGCGCCGGAAGCAGCAACTTCTTTCTTTACTTCCTCCGCTTCCTCTCTCTTGCCTTGGGCCATCAAAGCACCAATCTGTTTTGAGATTTTATTTTTATTTGCACGTAATCCTTCTACTTCCTGTTTAATATTTCGATTTTCCTGATCCAGTGCAATCACTTCGTCAACCAGTTCCAATTTCTGATCCTGAAATTTTTTTCGGATATTTTCCTTTACCACTTCCGGATTTTCTCTGACAAATTTAATATCTAACATGGCTACCTCCCTAAATTCAGGCTTTTTTCACCTTTTCACGATTAACCTATTTTATACTAGTATTGCTTTTTTTTCAACCCTTAAAACAGGAAGAAAATATGTACTTCCCTTCTTTTTCAAAGAAAACTCCGTTGTCTGCCAACCGCTTTTGCCTAAAATCAAAAAGGAAAACCACAGAGTTTTTTCATCCCTACGATTTTCCTTTCTGCATCCAAACGAAATAAATTTTATTTTTCATCTGAATCATTATTCTTTTCTGACTGATTTTTCAACATACGGTTTTGTGTTTTTTCCTGTGGATTTCCTATATGTTTGCTGTTTTCTGGTTTTCCGGTCTTGATTATAGTTTACATAATTATTTTACATAATTTTGATTGTTGTTCTGTTTTTTTAGTTTACATAATACTATTTCTGTTTTTCTTTCACTATAACCGCTGGTTTTGCGGTGAGATACATAATAAAATATGTATTTTTATCACAGAAAATCCGTCATATTTTTCATGCGAAGAGCAGTACAATTGCAAACTATTTTCAACATTTTGTAATTTTCTGTCTTTATCACGAATTTTCTGTTATTTATTTCTTCGCTATACCTCAACCTCGCCAAAATGAACTGCCTGACGCAGCGCATCCATTTCTTCCGAACTAAGAAGAATGTATGATTCTCCATTTACAATCTCTTTTATGTAGAAGAAACAGTTATCTCTGCTATGAATTGCATTCAAAATGAAACCTGTGTTATTAACATCCAGCATAGCCAGTGCAAAGCTCAATTTTCCACCCACATCGTCAAAAGCATCATACTTTACAATTCCGTATTTTGTCAGAGTTTTATTGATTTTTTTCTGTAAAATCCGGATTTCCGCATTATTATCGTCATTTGCAGTGGATAACCGGTCCACCTCTTTCAGCTTCTGAGCAAATACTCTCTCGAGGCTTTGTCCATCAGACCCTTTCATAAACATTGCATATTTCCTGTTCAGCCTGTGTAATCCGAGAGACATGTTCAGTATAATAACAATCAGAATCAGCACAAGAACCATCAGCATCAAAACCAGAATTCCCAGATCGATTCCAATCTTACTAAAAAAATCATTCATACGCATACTCCTCTTTATCCTGCTGTTCTTTTATCTTTTTCCAGCATCAGATCGACTCAAATAATTCAATCAGACGCTCCAGCTCTGCCTGAGAATAGTATTCGATCTCGATTTTCCCCTTATCTTTACCCTTGTGATTGATTGCAACCTTTGTACCAACAATGGATTTTATTCTTTCTTCCAACTGATGATAAATAACCTCCATCTGTGCGTCATCTGTTTCCTGCTTCTTCTCTTTTTTCGGTTTCTGCAGCTCTTTCACCAGTTTTTCCGTTTCCCTTACGCTGAGTTTTTCATCAAAAATCCTCATGGCAATGGTGTACTGATAATCACCGTCTTCAATAGACAAAAGTGTTCTTGCATGGCCCGTAGAAATCATTTCGTCTATCACCATCTGCTGTACTCTGTTGTCCAATTTCAGCAGACGCATGGAATTGGTAACCGCCGTCCTGCTCTTCGATACTCGTTCTGCAATTTCATCCTGTTTCAGATGGAATTCTTCCAACAACCGTCTATATGCCAGCGCTTCCTCTATGGGGTTCAGATTTTCCCTCTGAATATTTTCTATCAGGGAAATTTCCACGATTTCCTGTTCAGTAAAATCCTTCACAATCACTGGAACTTCCTTCAGTCCTGCCAGTTTGGCTGCCCTCCATCTCCGTTCCCCGGCGATAATTTCATAATACCCCTTCTTTTTCTGAACAAGTAGCGGCTGCAAAATTCCAAACTGCTTGATTGATTCAGACAGTTCTACCAGTGAATCTTCCTCAAATTTTTTCCTTGGCTGTTCTCTGTTCGGTTCTACCTCACCGATTTTTAATTTCATTTCGATGGGTTTTTCCACTACTTTTTCAACCACTTTTTCTACTACTTTTTCTACAACTTCCACTTTTGGAGTTTCTTTTTCCGCCGTTGTACCCGTTTTTTTCTGTTTCGGTCCCCCCGATGGAATCAGGGAATCCAAACCTTTTCCTAAACCGCCTTTTTTTACTGCCATTCCTCATCCTCCCCCCGGTGTATTACTTCTTCCGCAAGAAGTCTATAGCTTTCCGCTCCTGCCGACCTGCCATCATAATAATTAATCGGCATGCCATGGCTGGGCGCCTCTGCCAGTCTTACGTTTCTCGGAATAATCGTTTTATAAATCATTTGATTCAAGTTGTTTTTTACATTTTCCACTACCTGAAGAGAAAGATTTGTTCTCGCATCATACATAGTAAACACAACGCCTTCCATCTCCAAATCCGGATTCAGTCTTTCCTGCACCAGTTCTATAGTATGCATCAACTGTGACAATCCTTCCAACGCATAATATTCACACTGGATAGGAACCAAAACCGTATTTGCCGTTGTCATAGCGTTAATTGTCAGCATATTTAGAGAAGGCGGACAGTCAATGATGATAAAATCATAATCTTTTTCTATCTTTTCTACCTGTCCTTTCAGAATAAACTCCTTTTCATCCACACCAATCAATTCAATCTCTGCTCCTGCCAGATTAACATTAGATGGTATCAAAGAGATTCCCTCATATTCTAATTCCAGCAGACAATCTGATATTTCGCACTGGCCCAGCAGAAGTTCATAGACTGTATTCTCCTGTTCTTCTTTCTCCACTCCCAGTCCACTGGTGGTATTTCCCTGTGGATCCATGTCTATCGTCAGCACTTTCTTTCCCATCTCTCCCAGACAGGAAGAAAGATTTATAGCTGTTGTTGATTTTCCTACACCGCCTTTTTGATTTGCGATTGCTATAATTCTTCCCAATGTATGCTCCCCTTTCCTATTATTTATCGTAACCAATCAAACTTCCGTCCATTTATTCCCGCAAGCAACGAGCCATGCGGATATGCAAGCATATCCATTTGGTGACTGCTGCGAGGGTCAAAAACCCCGCTCCTCTGCAGTGTTATAAATTTGATGCCCCGTTGCTTGCAGCGGGTTTTTTAACTTTTAGTCAGTAGTTTTTGAATGATCACCATTCATTTATTCATTATAGCACTCCTAACTGTATAATTCTATAAAAATGTTTCACGTGAAACATTTTTATGAGTTTTCCATAATTTTATAAGGAAATTTTGATATGAATTATCTCTTTTTATTTTTGATATCATCCCATAAAATAATATGGGCTTTTCAATATATGGCAACTATTTAGAACTCTGTCCTTCATAGTCAAAAAAATATGCATACGCACTGCATTTCATGCAGCGCGACGCTCGCATATCTCGGGATTCCCTTGTAAATGTAATGCAACATCTCGTGGAGCAGTTCTCCTCTGGCTAGTTACAAGATATAATACAAATCGATTTTTACCCCTTTTTGTGTAAAAGGAGAATGTTTCACGTGAAACATTGCTCGCATGTTACGTTCTTGATGTTTTGATTTTTTTCATGTTTTGATTTTTCGTATTTTGATTTCTTTCATGTTTTGATGTTTTCATGTTTTGATATTTTCATATTTTTGAATCTAATATTATTTGCAATTTTATAATATTACTCTATGTTGTATCAATCTATCTTTTACGTTCGCATTTTTTGCATTTAAAAACCTCGCTGCAATCAACGGGATATCAGATTTATAAAACTGCAGTGCAATGGGATATTTGATTTCTAACTCTACAGAGTAACGGAACTTCAGATTTGTAATGATATAAGTAACCGAATATTTAATTTTTAATTCACAGAGCAATGTAACTTCAGATTTGTAACGTTGTAGAATATCTGGATATTTAACTTCCTCACAACGGTCTTAAAATAGATGCACAAGCATATTCGTTTGGCTCGTTGCCTGTAAAAATGAATATTAAGTATTTTCCATCTTCCTTATGTGTTTTCAGTCAAAAAACCACTACAAGCAATGGGCATCAAATTCGTAGCGCTACAGAACAGCGGGGTTTTTGACCCTCGCAGCAGTCGCCAAATGGATAGGCAAGCATATCCGCTTGGCTCGTTGCCTGCGGGAATAAAATGTTTCACGTGAAACATTTTTATTCTATCTATCGTCTATCGTTCCGGCATATTTCTTTTTTATTTTTCCAATCATTTTTCATACGTTTTTCCATGCATCTAAAATTCTCTGTTTCATTTTTTTAATCATCTGAGTTATCTCAAAAATTAATCTCTATCCTCTTTTACAAATCCCCTTACCTAATGTTATTCTCCTCCAAAATCACCTCTATATTTTTTTCTACTGTTTTTGTTCCATCACTTCGAGTTATTGGACACTTCAAACACTGCACCTATTTCTCCACCATATTATCATTTCCATTTTCCGCGAAATCAAATAATTTTGTTTCTTATTCATGTTTCCTATTCATATACCTCCCCTCCGGGTAACATTTCCTTTCCATATTTTTTTAATAGAACGTTTTCTCACTCTACGCATTCCTATTTTTCGGAGCATCGATTACTATGCCCCTATGGAATTCATAGCATATTGCTTCTCCATAATCTGTTGTTATATAAGCCAGTAAAAAATTTTCATGTACAATAATTTTCTCTAACAATATTCTTTTTGCATCACCCATTGTTAGAGGTTTCATATAATCGTATTTACTTTTTTATAAAAATACAAATTTCACTATCGATAAAGTAATATTTCATTTTTCTGAGAGGGCCTTCCCAACGTACTTTTCCCTGATCCATTCAAACTACTTACAATTCCTGTTTTCACAAAACATCTCCTTATCCTGCAAAAATTATTTCTTACAATTATTCCTGATTCAAGTATCACCAACGCACTTACTGCAAGGTGCACATCATTCATATACAGCACAACTTATCTGCAGACCGCAGTAATCCGTCAGAGCTTCTTTTATTTTCTATTATATTCATCCCCCGCTGCTGTTTCAATCATTTCCATCTTGTTCCTATTTTTAATCTTCTTCGCTGTACATTTTCCCTGCTATTGCTTCACTACTTGTCTATACGTTTTTCCCTACTATTAGTTCACTACTTCTCTATACGTTTTTCTCTGCTATTGCTTCACTATTCTCTAATGTTTCACGTGAAACATTTTATACTTACCACCTGCTCACGCATTTTTTTTTACAACGAAAAATCACCACCCCCATTTATATCCCATCACCCTCACCGCAAGTAGCAGAACATCAAATTTGTAACACTGCAGAGCAACCCGTATATTGAACCCTCCCATCCAACCAAGTCAAAAACCCCGCTGCAAGCAACAGGACATCAAATTTGTAACGTTGCAGAACAGCGGGGTATTTGACCCTCACAGCAGTCACCAAATGGATATGCAAGCATATCCGCTTGGCTCGTTGCCTACGGGAATAAATATTCATGTATCTCCACTTGGCTCACTGCTTAAAGGAATAGAATCCCTCCCCTTAAAACCAGCATCATTTTCTGCCCCGGCAAGCGCTATACCACTTCCACAGGAAATTGCATTAACAATTCAAAAAACATTTGTATCTTACCTTCGAATAGCTTATAATAAGTATAACTGATTCGTAACTGCGCAGAAAATCATCCTTCCCAGTCGCGAATGTCTTATATCACAAGGAGGTAGTGATCATGAAGAAACACAAACACAAACTACTAACGATAAGCATATTAGTCACACTGACTTCAGCAGCCATTTTTGTTATTAATAAACTGATTGCCGCTTCTGCCGTCATAAAAAATCTTCTCCATGGAAAATCTGAAAATTATTATGACTGGAAGTTCGGCAAAATTCATTATACCGTCCGGGGCACCGGATCTCCTTTACTTTTGGTTCATGATCTGCATCCCTGCTGCAGTACAGCCGAATGGAAATTACTGGCCGATTCATTAGCCAAAAAGCATACCGTCTACTGTATTGATCTTCTTGGCTGCGGATGCTCCGACCGTCCTAAAATGACCTACACAAATTTCCTGTATGTTCAGTTGATCACCGATTTCATAAAAAAAGTGATTAAAGAGCGGACAGACATTGTTACCAGCGGATTATCCGGTTCCTTTGCAATTATGGCCTGCCGCTGCGACGAATCTGTAATCAACCGTATCCTGATGATCAATCCAGAGGATCTGGCAACTCTGAATCAGATTCCTACTAAACAGTCCAAAATCGCAAAATTCCTGCTGGAGCTTCCATTGGTGGGTACACTGGTTTACAACGTGATCATGGCCAGAGGAAATATCGACCTGTATTTTACCGAACATTATTTGTACAACCCCTTCCACATGGATACCGAGTTAGTGGACTCTTATTTTGAATCCGCTCATCTTGATCAGGGGAACGGAAAATATCTGCTGGCCAGCTTAAAAGGAAAATACGTTTACTGCAATATTGCACAGGCGTTAAAATCCATCAATAACAGTATTTATATCATTCAGGGTGAGTCAGAAGTCCGGGCAAAGGAAAGTGCTGCATTATACTGCTCTCTCAATCCTTCCGTGGAATGCGAGATTTTCTCTCACGCAAAGCACCTGCCCCATATAGAACTTCCAAAAAAAGTTCTTTCAACCATGGATATGTTTTTTGATTAAAAACTTTTACATCTGCAAATTATGTAATTTCACATAACACAAAAATGTCACGTGGAAGGAAAAATGCGTCATCTGGAATACCAGACACCCACTTTTCCTTCCACGTGACATTTTTATATTTATTTTATTCCCTCAGGCCTGTCTAAATTTTCTTTTTCACCTTTCACAACTGTTCTATTTAAACATATAGAACTGCCATCTCTACAGAAATGATATCAGAAAAATCCCGTCTTAATAACAATCCATTCTACTTTCAAGATAAAGTCTCCGGCAGATTGCAAATCCTCTCAAAAGTTTAATAACAGTAAGCTGACGACTGCTCTCCAGCAGACATGCTGCGGCTTACTAAAAAGCTATACTAAAAAAGCACAAGATCTATTTTTTCAAACACGAACCCCCACAAAAAGATTAAATTATTTAAAAGATTTTAGCAACTTGTAGCATTGCAATTGCACTTTATCAATAATATCCTAATCACCAGAATTTCTAAGCTATTTTTTTATGATCCCCATAATCATTTTCAGGAAAAAACCACCAAACATACGGCTTTTTTACCGTCTTTTTTTTCATTTTCCCGGTGTTTCTTCGGTTGACATACTTTCTTTATTATTATATGATATAAATCAAAAGCGACCTTTTGTTATATCTTGTAAAAATATGTCGTTCTGCTGCAGTCGGCCTATTTCCTACATATCTACAATCATCTGAGAGCTTTTATAATTTTCAAAATTTTTCAGCAAACTACAAATTCGTGTGTATTTTACACATTACATAAAGGAGTAATATGGTTTTTTCAAGCTTGTTTTTTGTATTTTTCTTTCTTGCATTAAACCTTGTGGTTTATAATTTTGCAAATACCATCAAGCAGAAAAACATGGTAATGCTTGTTTTCTCCTTGATTTTTTATTCTTGGGGCGGCCCCAAATATTTGCTTCTGCTGACAGGAATGGTATTCTGTTCTTGGATCTTTGCTCTATTGATCGATCAATACCGGGATACCGGTTTGTGTAAATGGTTTTTGATTGGCAACTGTGTATTTATGCTGGGCCTGCTGGTAATCTTCAAGTATTTAACCTTTTTTACCGGCATTACCCATTCCATATTTCATTTTCCAAAAGAAGTACCGCAAATTGTTTTGCCCATTGGTATTTCTTTTTATACGTTTCAGCTTCTTTCTTACGTTATTGATGTTTACCGTCAGGAGGTTAAACCCCAGAGAAAATTTTCTTATCTGCTGCTGTACGCCTCCCTCTTCCACCAATGTATCGCCGGGCCCATTGTCCGTTATCAGTTGGTGGCCGATGAGATTGAAAACCGAAAAGTAAAGCTGGACGAAATGTGTCAGGGTATCAAGCGTTTCACGGTTGGCCTTGCGAAAAAAGCCATTTTAGCAAACGGCTGTGCCGTCGTTGCTGACACTTTACTGCCGACAGCCGCCAAAGATCTGGCGGGAATCCCCGCAGCGGGAATCTGGGTTGGTCTGTTATTTTACGGATTACAGATTTATCTCGATTTCTCAGCTTACTCGGATATGGCTATTGGTATGGGACTGATGATCGGGTTCCACTATGATGAAAACTTTAATTATCCTTATATCGCAAATTCCATCAAGGAATTCTGGAAAAGATGGCACATTTCCCTGAGTACGTTTTTCAGGGACTATGTTTACATCCCCCTTGGCGGCAGCCGAAAAGGCGAACGCCGCACTACCATCAACCTTCTGGTTGTCTGGGGACTCACCGGTCTCTGGCATGGTGCAAGCTGGAATTACATTTTCTGGGGACTTTATTTCTTTATCTTTATTTTCATGGAAAACAAATTTCTCAAAAGTAAGCTCCTGCGGCTGCCTTCTTTTGTCAGTCACATTTATGCCATGGTTGTGGTCTATTTCGGATGGGCCCTGTTCCGCTGTGAATCCGCAGGAAGCCTTGGTGTATTGTTCAAAGGAATGCTGGGATTAAATAAAAACGGTTTTATCAATGCATCAACCTCCATTGTCATACAGAATAATTTATTCCTTTTGATTTTCTGTATCGTCGCATCCACACCGTTTTTCAAGAATTTCGGCGCGTATGTAAAGAGACTTCATCTGGTTAATCATCGGATTCCTTACCTTGTGTATATCTATGATATGGCAATGCCCGCTGTGTTTATGATTCTCTCACTTCTGGCACTGGTTGGAAACAGTTATAACCCATTCTTGTACTTCCAATTTTAGAAGGATCTTTTGCCATGAGAAAAAATAATGATGAATACTATACCACCAAAAATATGGTGCGCAAAAAGTTTTTGCGTTTAACGATCCGGGTTTTCTTCGGATTACTCCTCGCTGTAGGGCTTCTGGGTCTGATCATTCCCCTGCGCCCCAAACAGTCTGATGTGGAAAAAAGGGAACTGACCAAATTTCCCAAACCAACAGTTTCCACCTTTCTGAACGGAGAATTTTTCAACGGAATCAGCACTTGGTATGCCGATACCTTTCCTTTCCGTGAGGGACTGATGACGGCAAATTCCAAATTCAAAAAGCTCTATGGAATTACCACCACCGAGCTCCACGGAGAGGTTGTAGAGGCCGATGAAATCCCCGATGCGGATGCGGAGATTACTTCCACTCCCATTCCCACAGCAGAGCCTACTCCTGAACCGGACGGAACGCTCTATGCGGAACCGGAAAAGGCAGGAACGATTTACGTCGCAGACAATCGGGGCTTTGAGCTTTACGGCTTCAGCCGGGACGGCGCGGACGCCTATATCAACATGATCAATTCCGCCGCCGAACAGTTGAAAGACATTGCCACGGTCTATGATATTCTTGCCCCTACCAGTATTGCGGTAAATCTTGCTCCTGAAAATCAGGAAAAGATTGGTTCCAGCGATCAGGAGAAGGTTTTCGATTACGTTTTCGGACATCTGGATTCCTCCATTAAAAAGGTGGAAATTCTGGAAACCCTGAGAAAACACAACAGTGAGTATCTGTACTTCAAAACAGACCACCACTGGACAGCGGATGGCGCTTATTACGCTTATCAGGAGCTGATGAACGCAAAGGGACAGACCCCTGCGCCGTTATCCTCCTACACAAAGAACGAATATGACGGTTTTGTAGGTTCCTTCTACACCTACAGCGGAAAATCGGATACCTTGAAAAATAATCCGGATACCTTGGTAACCTATACCCCCGCTGTGAACACCATGACTTACACCGACAGCAAAAATCAGGAAATCGAAGGACAGGTGGTTGCCGATCCAACCTCCTACTCCGCCGCAAATAAGTATTTATGCTTCATTGCCGGAGACCAGCCCTACTCGAAAATTGAAAATCCAAATATAACGGATGGTTCTTCCTGTGTGGTTGTCAAGGAATCCTACGGAAATGCATTTGTACCATTTCTGGTAAACAGTTATCAAACCGTACACGTTGTGGATTACAGACATTTTAAAGGCAATCTGATATCTCTGGTTCGGGAAAAAGGAATTAAGGATGTCATTTTCCTGAATAACTCAAATGCTTTGATTCAGAGCGCCGTAAAAAATATGAGCAGGATCACCGTACCTCCGGCAACTCCTACTCCGACACCGACACCAACTGTAACGCCCAGCGCAACACCATCTGCAACCCCCTCTGTAACGCCCACAACAGAGCCTTAAACGGATTTTGCGGACAGACAGGTTATAATACTTACCTAAAGCAAAAAAAGCTGTAATTACTCAGAATTTCTTTTCCGAATAATTACAGCTTTTCTATTTCAAATCTCGTCTCCGATCGTCACACAATCGGTTCTTTTCCCGGCAGTCCTGCCTTTCTCGGGAATCTCTTTGGTGTATTTTTTTCTTTTTCCACGATGACGAAGGACCGTTCCATATCCGTGTCCATCAACTGGAATTTTACCACCTCTGCGATTTTTCCTCCCAGCACATTTACGGCCTTCCCCGCCTGTAAAACCTCTTCATCGATTTTCCCTGATTTATAGGGCACAAATTTTCCGCCCACCTTCACATACGGCAGACAGTATTCGGACAGGGTACTCAGGTTCGCCACCGCTCTTGAAACGCAGAAATCAAACTGCTCCCTGTATTCCTTCTGCTTTGCAAAGTCTTCCGCTCTTCCGTGAATGGTCCGTATTCCGGTAAGGCCCAGTTTTTCAATCACTTCATTCAGGAACTTAATCCTTTTATTAAGGGAATCCAGAAGAACGATTTCCAGATTTGGAAATGCAATTTTCAATGGAATCCCCGGAAATCCCGCTCCCGTCCCGATGTCGATCACCGTCTTTTTCCCCGAAAAATCACACACCTTCACAGAGGCCAGACTGTCAATAAAATGCTTTGCAATCACCTCTTCATAATCCGTGATTGCCGTCAGATTCATCACTTTATTCCATGTAACCAAAAGCTCATAATAATCGAGAAACTGCCCTATCTGCTTTTCGCTCAAAGACAGGTTCAGTTTTTTCAGTCCTTTTTCAAAGGATTCTGTAGAATACTGTCCCATACGATTTCTCCTCTCCCATCTATTTTATTTCAAATTCAAGTACACCTGAATCTTTATCTGCTTTCAAGATAAACCAGAAGCACCGAAATATCTGCCGGAGAAACACCGGAAATTCTGGAAGCCTGTCCGATATTCAAAGGCTGGTACAGCTTCAGCTTCTGCACGGCCTCGATTCGCAGACTCTTCACCGCATCGTAGTTGATATCCGCCGGAATCTGTTTTTTCTCCATTTTTTTAAACTGTTCCACCTGCTTTAGCTGTCTCTGGATATACCCGTCATATTTGATATTGATGTTGACCTGTTCCTTTACATCATCTCTCAGTTCCGGCCGTTTCTTATCGATCGGCGCAAGGCTCTCATAAGTTAGTTCCGGTCTGCGGATCAGTTCTCCCAGCGTACTTCCCGATGACAACGGTGTACTTCCATACTGTTCAAGCACCTTCTGCACCTCAGGGGAGGCTCCCACCGTAGCTTTCTCAACTCGTCGAATCTCCTCTGCAATCTGTTCTTCTTTCTTCAAAAGTTCCTGATACTGTTCTTCACTGATCAGACCCACTTCATACCCTTTTTTCCTCAGACGCAGATCTGCATTATCCTGCCTCAGAAGAAGGCGGTATTCCGCGCGGCTGGTCATCATCCGGTAAGGCTCATGATTTTCTTTTGTCACCAGATCGTCGATCAGTACGCCGATATACGCCTCTGAGCGGTCCAGAATCATAAGCTCCTTCCCTTTAATCTTCTGCGCCGCATTGATGCCCGCAATCAGCCCCTGAGCCGCCGCTTCCTCATATCCCGAGCTTCCGTTAAACTGACCGCCGCTGAACAGATTTTTAATATTTTTAAACTCCAGTGTGGCATGAAGCTGCCTTGGATTGATACAGTCATATTCAATTGCATACGCATTTCTCACAATTTTCGCATGTTCTAGTCCCGGAACGGAATGATACATTTCATGCTGGACATCTTCCGGCAGGGAGCTGGACATTCCGCCCACATACATCTCGTTGGTATCCAGCCCTTCCGGCTCAATAAATACCTGATGTCTCGGCTTATCTGCAAATCTTACCACCTTATCCTCGATAGACGGACAGTATCTCGGCCCTGTTCCCTCGATCATACCGGAGTATAAGGGTGACCGGTCCAGATTCGCCCGGATGATCTCATGGGTTTTTTCATTCGTATAGGTCAGCCAGCAGGATTCCTGCTCAATCTGAACACTCTCCGGATCCGTGGAAAATGAAAATGGAACAACCCGCTCATCCCCCTTCTGCTCTTCCATCTTTGAAAAATCAATGCTTCTTCTGTCGATTCTGGCCGGTGTTCCCGTCTTAAACCGGAACATCTCCACACCATTTTCCTCCAGAGATTTTGTCAGATAATTGGCCGCCTGCAGCCCATTAGGGCCTGTATAATTGCTGATATCCCCGTATATACAGCGGGCCTTCAGATACGTTCCCGTACAAAGCACCACCGCCTGACACAGATATACGGCGCCCGAATAAGTCTTTACGCCTTTTACCGTTCCCTCTTCCACGATCAGCTCCGTCACTTCTGCCTGCTTGATCGTCAGATGCTCAGTATTTTCCAGTACGTTTCTCATGGTATTGCTGTAATTCTTCTTATCTGCCTGAGCACGCAGAGAATGCACCGCAGGCCCCTTCGACTGATTGAGCATCTTCGACTGGATAAATGTCCGGTCAATTACCTTTCCCATCTCGCCGCCTAACGCGTCAATTTCCTTTACCAGATGGCCCTTCGAACTTCCTCCTATGTTGGGGTTGCAGGGCATCAGCGCAATACTGTCCACGCTGACGGTAAATACGATTGTTTCCATTCCCAGTCTCGCAGCAGCCAGTGCAGCTTCACATCCGGCATGACCTGCTCCGATGACAGCCACATCATAATGTTCCACTAATTTATTCATAATCCTCTCCTCTATTTTCCGGTACAAAATTTACTGAAAATCTCATTTACCAGATCCTCTCCCACCGACTCCCCGGTGATGCTTCCCAAAGCCTCATATCCGTTCATCAGATCAATGGAGAAGAAATCCTCCGGCATATCCATGGCAATGCTCTCCTCCACCATGCTCAGGCTCCGGTAAGCATCTTCCAGCGCCTTTTTATGCCTGACATTTGTAATATAAACCTCATCATTAAATGACAGCTCTCCCTGAAAAAACATCTCTTTGATCTGCTTTTCCAGCGCCTCCACTCCCTGCTCTTCCTTTGCAGAAATGGGAATGATGGGCTTTTCGGTTTTCCCGGCCAGCATCTCTTTCGTGACTACCGGCTGCAAATCACTTTTATTCAACAGTACGATCGCTTTTTTATCTTTAAGAAGTTCCAAAATCTCCTCATCATTTTCATCCAGCTCCGTAGAAGAATCCACCACATAAAGAATCAGATCCGCATCCTTCGCATACGTTCTGGCCCTCTCCACGCCGATTTTTTCCACCACATCCTCAGTGCTTCTGATTCCCGCCGTATCCATCATTTTCAGGGAAATTCCCTGCAGCACAATGGTCTCCTCCAGTACATCTCTGGTAGTTCCGGCAATATCCGTCACGATAGCCTTCTCCTCTCCCACCAGACAATTCAAAAGGGAAGATTTTCCTGCATTCGGTTTACCCACAATAACCGTCTGAATCCCTTCCCGAATCATTTTTCCCTCAGAGAAGGAATCAATCAGCTTCCTAATCCGTGCTTTCTGCTCTTTCACCACAGCACCCAGCTCTTCACCGTACCCGTCAATACTGATATGCTCAGGATCATCAAGAGCCGATTCAATATAAGCAATATGATAAATAATACCGCTGCGAATCTCCTGAATCGTCTTCATCACGGAACCCTTCAACTGGCTCACCGAACTCTTCAACGCATATTCATTCTGAGCATGAATAACATCGATAACTGCTTCCGCCTGAGAAAGATCGATCCTTCCATTCAAAAAAGCGCGCTTCGTAAACTCTCCCGGCTCCGCCGGCCGTGCTCCTGCAGAAACCACAGCCTCCAGCACCTTCCGCATCGCCAAAACACCACCATGACAGTCAATCTCCACAGTATCCTCTCCTGTATAGCTCCGAGGCCCCTTCATCACCATCACCAAAACCTCATCCACCATCTGCTCACCATCATAGATAAACCCATAATGAATCGTATGAGACTGAGCATGCTTAATATCTTTTTTCCCACCCTTAGACCGGTAAACCTTCCCCGCAATCTCCAGAGCATCATCCCCACTCAATCTCACAATCCCAATCCCGGACGCCGTCATAGCCGTAGCAATCGCCGCGATCGTATCTCCTGTCATCATTTACAATTCCTCCTGCAATTTCTCAAACCTTCTATTAACTTCAGTACCAATGAAGGACTCTGTCCTTCATTGGTACAAAAAAATATATAACATTCCCATTACCTTTCACAAGGTAACCCCTCAGGATTCTATCCTCCACTTATATTAACCTACTTCTTCCCAATGCACAATCCCGGTTCTGAAGAAACTTTTTAACACTTTTCGCAACCATTCAAGAATCTGTCCTTCATAATCACCCTTTTGGACCTATGTGCTGCATTTCAATCTCATACGTCCACATTTCCCCCTAAAGTTTGGACATATAACATCAATTTCCCCCCATACATCCAAAAACCCGAAATTCTACTGAATTTTCCCATATAAACTCCAATTTTTGGACAATTCCAATCAAATTCCTTCTCCCATGTCCAATCCACCAACCTTCCAATTCAAACCACCATAAACCACCGTCTATTACCAGCCACCCCCAGCTCCCCCATCCTAAACCCCAGTCCCAGCCCCAGTCCCAGCCCCAGTCCCAGCCAAACCACCAGCCAACCACCAGCCAAACCACCAGCCAAACCACCAGCCAACCACCAGCCAACCACCAGCCGGGGCCGGGGAGCAGAGGGCGGACACTTCCCTTTGGGCGGCATCGCGAAGAATCTGAAGAAGCACTTAGCTTCCGGTGCAGCTATTTCCGGGAGACCTTCAGGCTCACAAAGCCTGAAGGTCAGATGCAGTGAAGCAGGAAAATCTTTCAGATTTTCCTGTTGAATTGCATCAGTGCCCGAAAATCGCTGCATCGGAAGATTAGTGCTTCCAGATTCGAAGCCTGCCGTCCAAAGGGAAGTGTCCGCCCTCTGCTCCCCGGCCCCGGCGTCCCCTTTTCACCATCCCCCGGCATCCTCTCCAAAAACAGGAAAAGATGTTATCCAAACTCGATAACATCTTCCCCAAAAAATTTCCCAATCTCTTACTTTTTATAAACCACAACCACATGCCGATAAGGTTCATTACCCTCACTATAAGTTTCCACAAACTTATTTCCCTGCAGCGCCGAATGAATAATCCGTCTCTCATAAGGATTCATTGGTTCCAGCACCACCGGTTTTCTGGTTTTCTTCACCTTAAAGGCAATATTCTTAGCCAGATTCTCCAGCGTGTCCTTTCTACGGCTTCTATAATTCTCCGTATCCAGTTTCACCCTCACATAATCCTGCTGTTCCTTATTCACAACAAGGCTTGTCAAATACTGCAGAGAATCCAGAGTCTGACCTCTCTTACCGATGAGGATACCCATATCCTCGCCTTCGAAATCAATTTCCAGACAATCATTTGTCTTGTCATAGTTCATATTGATTGTAACCGGAAGCTCCATAGCTTTAAATACGCCTTCTAAGAACTTTCTGCCTTCCTGTTCCATGGCTTTAATCTGTTCTTCCGTACGAACTACACTTTTTCTCTCTTCTCTTTTTACTTCCTGCTTGGTTTCCTGCTTTGCAGCCGCTTTCACCGGAGCAGCTTCCTTTACAGGCGCCGCCTCTTTTACTGCAGGCTTATTTTCTTTTTTCTGAGGTTTCTGAGCTTCCTTCTTTACCTCTTTCGGATCGTCTTTTTTGACTTCCTTCTTAACTTCTTTTTTTACTTCCTTTTTCGGCTCTCTCTTCGCTTCTTTACGAATCTGTTCTTTCTTTTCAGCTTTCTTCTCAGCCTTTTTCTCTTCTTTTCTCAGTTCCTTCAAAATATCGAACTCTTCTTCTTCGACCTTTTTCCGAACCTTGATAATAGCCGGCTTGCTTCCAATTCCGAAGAAACCGGAAGTACCTTCACGGACAACCTGAATTTCCAAGTTATCACTGGAAGTCTCTAATTCCAGACACGCTTTTGTAATCGCATCGTCAACGGTTTTCGCAGTAATCTCTCTGAATTCCATAGCCCTTCCCCCTATTTCTTCTTACCTTTCGATTTTTCATCGAACTGTTTTACCATGTTCGCCTTTGCTGCCAGACTGCCCGGCTTTGCATTGGAACTATTGTAATATTCTGTAGATTTTTTCTGTCTTTCGGCCTTTTCCTCCGGACTCATACCCGGTTTAGCGGTATTTTCCTGAATATTGCGCACATTCATTCTGGCCTGCTGATTGATCTTCTGAGGAGAAATTCCTTTTTTCTCCAGTTTCTTTTTCATCTTTTCCTGATTTTTTCTAACCAGATCCTCTGTATCAATCTTGTCCATCTCTTTATTGATAATGATCTGCTGTACGCTTCGGATTACCGCACCGATGATCCAGTAAATACCAATACCTACAGGAAGGGTCAGACAGAACACAGCGGACATCACCGGCATGAAGGTGTTCATGCTCTTCATGGAAGCTTCCATGGTGCTGGGGGGCTGGTCATTGTTGGTCTGCGGCTGAGGCATCAGCTTATAGCTGAACCACTGGGTAAACCATGCCAGCAGAGGAATCATAACAGCGGCAAATACCAGCAGATAACCTGCCATATTTCCCTGTCCCCATCCGGACTGCATAATCGCCCAAGGCGTATCTGAGATATTCAGGGTTAAAAACTTGTTCATGTGATCTGCTTTTTCGGCAACATCTGCAAATAAATCTGAAAATGCGCCGAACTGCGGCAGTTCAGAAAAACTTTCCATCTGGGAAGGTGATAACTTATAAAGGAAATCAATGGTTGTCTGTTTTGTAAATTCCATATTGGGATTCATTGCGATTTTGTTATCTGTCACGAATTTTGAGATTACATCGCTGAATCCATCTACAGACATAATTTTTGTTACAAGTCCGGTAAATACATCTCTAACTCCGGTAATATATCCCGGAATGTGATAAATTACCTGATAAAGAGCCAGCAGCACAGGCATCTGAACCAGAAGCTGCACACAGCTTCCCGCAGGTGAAACGCCATATTTCTGATACACGGCGCTGATTTCCTCGTTCTGCTTCATAACAGATTCCTGATCCTTTTTACCTTTGTACTTTTTCTGGATCTTCTGAATTTCCGGCTGCATAATGGTATTCATCTTTGAGAACTTCTGCTGTTTAATCTGCAGAGGAGTCATCAGAAGATAGACTACCACGGTAAACAAAATAATGGCAAGACCGATATTTGTAATTCCAATCGCATCCAGCAGACTGTAAATTACATTGATGATCCACCCAAGGATACTGGCAACCCATCCGATTATCGGAGTTGTTACCTTTGTCAACACGATATTCAATTAACTTTCCTCCTTACATCCTATGGAACCGGGTCAAATCCGCCTTTTGAAAAGGGATTGCACCTTAAAATTCTCCATACAGCCAAAAGGCTTCCTTTTACTGCCCCGTATTTCTCTATTGCCTCCAGCCCGTACTGGGAACAGGAAGGTATATAGGGACACCGGGTTCTCTTCAAAGGAGATACATACTTTTGATAAAATCTAATTCCTCTGATCAATATTGTCTTCATTCCGATCTCTTTTCACAATCTGATGTAACCTGCCAAGGTGTAGGAATGCACTCTCAATCTCACGAAACGTTCTCTCTTTTGCATTCACGCGGGCTACCACAACAATATCCAATCCTCTACGAAACACTCCCTCATGTAAACGATAACTCTCTCTTATCAACCTGCAGAGCCGGTGGCGTACTACACTATTACCCACTTTTTTACTAACTGAGACTCCGATTCTGTTTTTTTCCAATTGATTCTCTTTTACATACATGACCAGATAACGGTTTGCGTAGGATGTTCCCGTTCGGTAAACCAACTGAAAATCTCTGTTTTTCTTCAAGCTCTCTGAATATTCCATAGAAATTTACCTTTTTAACTTTTCTTAATTAATTATAGAAGAAAAGACCACATATCTGCGGTCTTATGCTGATAAAGATTTTCTTCCTTTTAATCTTCTTGCAGCCAGAACTTTTCTTCCGCCTGCTGTGCTCATTCTAGCTCTGAATCCGTGAACTTTCGCTCTGGATCTCTTTTTCGGCTGAAATGTCATTTTCATATCTGAAGCACCTCCTTCGAAACTATCTATTTAGTTGTATTCTCTCATGTATGTCAGAAAACATCATTTCAATTATATTCATAAACATTTGTCAAGTCAAGCAAAATCGATGTTTTTTTTAGACACTTTTTGTTACATTTTTTGCCCACACCCTATACACATAGTTTACGTAAGATATCCACAAGATGTGGATAAAATGTGGATAACCCGCTTTTTTATTGTGTATAAATTCTGGACAATTAAATAAATTCCTATTTTATCGCCCTTTTTCATGTGTATAACAAAGAATCTCCTTTTTTTCGACTATGGACAACTTCTTTTTTCTTTTACGATTTATCAACTTATCCACAATTTATCATTGATTAAATCCACATTTTATTATAATATAGAGTAGAGTTATTATATATACGCCAATTTTAAAAGAAACATGTTCTACAGGTTTCTTTTTTGCACTAATGGAGGAAATCATGGACATCATTATTGAAAAATGGGATGACATCCTAGAAACAGTAAAGAAGGAGCACGAGCTTTCCGATGTTTCCTTTAAAACATGGCTGAAGCCTTTAACAATTTATAAAGTGGAAGATCAGGTTGTGACAGTTCTCGTTCCATCCCAGCAGGTCGGACTGAATTATATCAGTAAAAAATATGCCCTGCCTTTAAAAGTAGCTATTTCCGAACTGACGGGAGCTGATTGTGATATCAAATTTATACTTCCGGAGGATATTCAGGAGGAAGAAAAGGAAGTTCCCGTTTCTTCTAATTATAATACCAATAAAGAAATGGCAAACCTGAATCCTAAGTATACCTTTGACACCTTCGTCGTAGGAAGCAACAACAAATTTGCTCACGCAGCTTCTCTTGCAGTAGCGGAATCTCCGGGAGAAATCTACAATCCCCTCTTTTTATATGGAGGTGTGGGACTGGGCAAAACCCATCTGATGCATTCCGTTGCCCATTTTATTCTTGAAAAAGACCCTACGAAAAAAATATTGTATACAACCAGTGAATCCTTTACCAACGAACTGATCGAGGCCATCCGAAACGGAAACAATACTGCAATGACTAAATTCCGTGAAAAATACAGAAATATTGATGTACTTCTCATCGATGATATTCAGTTTATCATAGGTAAAGAGTCTACACAGGAGGAATTTTTCCATACCTTCAACTCACTTCACGGAGCAAAAAAACAGATTATTATCTCCAGTGATAAACCGCCGAAGGATATGGAAATTTTGGAGGACCGTATTCGTTCCCGCTTTGAATGGGGGCTTCTGGCAGATATCTCCTCTCCCGATTATGAGACAAGAGTTGCCATTCTCAGGAAAAAAGAAGAAATGGACGGTTACAATCTGGATGATGCGATCATCGAATACATTGCAACCAACATCAAATCCAATATCCGTGAGCTGGAGGGTTCCTTAAATAAAATTATCGCCTATGCCAACCTTGAAAAACGTGAAATTACCATGGATCTGGCAGAAACTGTACTGAAAGATATTATTTCCCCCAACGAAAAGAAGGTTATTACCCCGGAAATCATCATCAGTACCGTGGCCGAACACTTTGACATTACTCCGGAGGACATTGCAGGCAACAAACGAAACAGCAAAATCGTCTATCCGCGGCAGATCGTCATGTATCTGTGCCGGGAACTGACCGGTATTCCTCTGAAAGCCATCGGAAAATGTCTGGGAAACAGGGATCATACCACCATTATGCACGGCTGCGAAAAAATCGAACATGAACTGGAAACTTCAGATAACGCACAAAAGATCATCGATATCCTGAAGAAAAAAATTCAGCCGGGCAGTTAGTAGCAGGGAGGCTTATCCACATTAAGGCTGTGTATTTCCTGTGCATAGGATGTGGACAAACAGAGGGCCTGAAAAGAATACACATTCCATTCACAGGATTCTTCTACCGCATGCACACAGTTATACCTGAAGCAAAGTACGCTGCTTTAAGGGCTTCATGTACTTTTACACATTTTCACAGCCCCTACTACGAATACTACGGATTTCTTATATATTTATCATAGATGAACCGGTTGGTTCAGGGAAGGGAGTTATTCACATTATGAAATTAATCTGTTCCAAAAGCGAATTACTGAAAAGCGTAAACATCTCACTGAAAGCAGTGCCTTCCAAAACAACGATGCCGATACTAGAATGTATTCTCATCGATGCATCTGCTTCCGAAATTAAATTTACATCCAATGATATGGAACTGGGAATCGAAACGAAAGTTAAAGGAATCATTGAAGAAAAGGGAATTATTGCTTTAGATGCAAAACTTTTCTCAGAAATCATTCGAAAACTTCCGGACAATGATATTGTGATTCAAACAGATGCTGCATTAAATACTACGATTACCTGTGAAAAAGCAAAATTTACAATTCCCGGAAAAATGGGAGACGATTTTGCTTATCTGCCGGTTATAGAAAAAAATGAAGGTATCGAACTGTCCCAATTTACCTTAAAGGAAGTGATTCGCCAGACTATTTTTTCTATTGCGGCCAACGAAAACAACAAACTGATGACCGGAGAACTTTTCGAGATCAACGATAATGTCCTGAAAGTTGTTTCTCTGGACGGACACCGGATTGCTATCCGCAAAATTGATCTGAAAGAAAGCTATCCTCATAAAAAAGTAGTGGTTCCCGGAAAAACTCTCAGTGAAATCAGTAAAATTCTTTCGGGTGAAGTAGAAGATCAGGTACAGATTTTCTTTACCAATAACCATATTGTATTTGAATTTGACGATACCGTTGTGGTATCCCGTCTGATCGAGGGAGAATATTTCCGCATTGAGCAGATGCTTTCCAGCGATTACGAAACTAAAGTAAAAATTAACAAAAGAGAATTCTTAGATTGCATTGACCGTGCAACACTTTTCGTAAAAGAGGGAGATAAAAAACCGATCATCATCAATATTGAAGAACAGGGAATGGAACTTAACATCAATTCCCAGATTGGTTCCATGAAGGAAGACATCGATATCAGCAAAGAAGGAAAAAATATCATGATCGGCTTCAACCCTAAGTTCCTGATCGATGCCCTGAAGGTAATTGATGATGAAGAAATTTCCATTTATCTGGTAAATCCAAAAGCGCCATGCTTTATCAAGGATGAAAAGGAATCTTACATTTATCTGATTCTTCCGGTAAATTTCAATGCCGTTCGCTGATGCTTTCGGCTGACAGTCTAATATAGAAAGTGAGAAAATATGGAAACACTGAAATTGAGAGATGAATTTATCAAACTGGGGCAGGCCCTGAAAGCAGCCAATCTGGTAGGAGACGGCGTGGAGGCAAAGCTGGTGATCCAAGATGGTTTAGTAAAAGTAAACAACGAGACCGACACCCGCAGAGGACGCAAACTGTACGATGGAGATGTGGTTTCCTTCGACGGTCAGGAATTAAAAATCGTAAAATAGAAAGTTACAAGAGTTACCCAAAAGTTAACAATATAAATTAGTTGGTGAAGCATGTACATTGAATCTCTGGAACTGAAGAATTATCGGAATTATGAATATTTATGCATGAATTTTGACTGCGGAACGAATATCCTCTACGGGGACAATGCCCAAGGCAAGACAAATGTCCTTGAGGCGGTCTATCTGGCAGGAACCACAAAATCCCACAGAGGGAGCAAGGATAAGGAAATGCTCCGTTTCGGGCAGGAGGAATCCCATATCCGGATGACGGTGAAAAAGGACGGGGTTTCCCATAAGATCGATATGCATCTAAAGAAGAATAAATCAAAGGGAATTGCCATTGACGGGATTCCCATCCGGAAGGCTTCCGAGCTTTTTGGAATTGTGAATCTGGTATTTTTCTCGCCGGAGGATTTGAATATCATAAAAAACGGACCTTCGGAACGGAGAAGATTCTTAGATCTGGAGCTTTGCCAGCTTCATAAAATTTACCTTCAGGATCTGTCCGATTACAATAAAATCCTGAATCAGAGAAATAAACTGCTGAAAGACATTGCATTTTCTCCGAAACTTGCGGAGACGCTGGATGTCTGGGATATGCAGCTTGTTTCCTATGGGAAAAAAATCATTGTTCTGCGAAAGCGGTTTATGGAGGAACTGAATGAGATCATAAGGGAAATCCATAAAAATCTCACCGGGGGGAAGGAAGAAATCGTTCTGGAGTATGAACCAAGCGTGCAGGAGGAAGCTTTTGAAGAGCAGCTTGCCCGGTCCAGAGAGAAGGATCTGCGGTTTCGGATGTCTTCGGTGGGACCCCACAGGGATGATTTTGGGGTGAAGGTCAACGGGATCGATATTCGGAAATTCGGTTCCCAAGGGCAGCAGAGAACGGCGGCTCTGTCTTTGAAGCTGTCGGAAATTTATCTGGTAAAGAAAATCATCAAGGACGATCCGGTGCTTTTGCTGGATGATGTGTTGTCTGAACTGGACAGTAACAGGCAAAACTATTTGTTACAGAGCATTCATGAGATACAGACCATGATTACCTGTACGGGTCTGGAAGAATTTATACAGAATCAATTTGCGATAAACAGGGTTTTCCGGGTGATTGACGGAAAAATCAGTGACTGTTGAAAAAAACGGTGACAAGACATTTTTAAATAATTTAGGAGGATTAGGATGAGTACAGAATACGGAGCAGATCAGATCCAAATATTAGAAGGTTTGGAAGCAGTCAGGAAACGTCCCGGAATGTATATCGGAAGTACATCGATCCGCGGACTTCATCACCTTGTCTATGAGATTGTAGACAATGCGGTAGATGAGGCTTTGGCGGGCTATTGTAATGTGATTCAAGTGACGATTCACCAAGATAATTCGATTACGGTTATTGACAATGGAAGGGGTATTCCGGTAGGCATCAATCACAAGGCGGGGATTCCGGCCGTGGAAGTGGTATTCACGATTCTCCATGCAGGCGGAAAATTCGGCGGCGGAGGATATAAGGTATCCGGCGGACTTCACGGCGTAGGTGCATCGGTGGTAAACGCCCTTTCCGAATGGCTGGAGGTAACTATCTTCAACGAGGGAAAGGTTTACCGTCAGAGATATGAGAGAGGAAATACAATTTATAAATTAAAGGTGGTTGATGAATGTGAGCCTGAAAAGACAGGCACCATGGTCACCTTCCTCCCGGATAAAGAAATTTTTGAAGAGACTGTTTTTGACTTTGATGTGCTGAAACAGAGATTCCGTGAGATGGCATTTCTCACTAAGGGGCTGAAAATCTGCCTTCACGATGAAAGAGGAGAAAAGAAAGTGACAAAAGAATTCCACTATGAAGGTGGGATTAATGAGTTTGTCACCTATCTGAACAGAAGTAAAACTGCCCTTTACCCGGAAATCATTTACTGTGAAGGGGAAAAGGACGGGGTTATGGTTGAGGTTGCCATGCAGCACAACGATTCTTATAATGAGACCTCCTACGGTTTTGTAAATAACATTACCACACCGGAGGGCGGAACCCACATTATCGGTTTCCGAAATGCGCTGACTAAGACCTTTAACGATTATGCAAGAAAAAATAAATTACTGAAAGATACAGAGAAGCTGGCAGGGGAGGATATCCGCGAGGGTCTGACTGCTATTGTCAGTGTGAAAATCGGAGATCCTCAGTTTGAGGGACAGACGAAGCAGAAGCTGGGAAACAGTGAAGCAAGGGGAGCGGTGGACCATGTGGTCAGCAATACTCTTGAAATCTTTTTGGAACAGAATCCTTCTGTGGCAAAGACGATCATCGAAAAATCCGTACTGGCCCAGAGAGCAAGGGATGCTGCCCGTAAAGCCCGGGATCTGACCAGAAGAAAATCAGCCCTTGAGGGAATGGCGCTTCCGGGAAAACTGGCTGACTGTACGGACAAAGATCCGAAAAAATGTGAAATTTATATCGTAGAGGGAGATTCCGCCGGCGGCTCCGCCAAGACGGCCAGAGACCGTGTCACTCAGGCTATCCTTCCGCTGCGAGGAAAAATCCTGAACGTGGAGAAGGCAAGACTTGACCGGATCTACGGCAATGCGGAGATCAAAGCCATGATCACGGCTTTCGGTACCGGAATCCATGAAGATTTTGATATTACAAAGCTGAGATACCACAAGATTATCATTATGACTGATGCCGACGTGGACGGCGCTCATATTGCTACTTTGATGCTGACATTTTTGTACCGCTTTATGCCGGAGCTTATCAAACAGGGCTACGTTTATCTGGCACAGCCGCCTCTTTACAAGGTGGAAAAAAATAAAAAGGTATGGTATGCCTACAATGATGCTGAATTGAATGACATTCTCGTTGAAATCGGGCGTGATGGAAATAATAAAATCCAGCGTTATAAAGGTCTGGGAGAGATGGATGCGGAACAGCTTTGGGAGACCACCATGGACCCGGAGAGAAGAGTGCTTCTCCGTGTGACTATGGATGAGGAGACTTCCTCGGAGCTGGATCTGACCTTTACCACTCTGATGGGTGATAAGGTGGAACCACGCCGTGAATTTATCGAAGAAAATGCATTGAAGGTTAAGAATCTGGACATTTAAGGAGAAAGAAATGGAAGATAATATTTTTGACAAGGTCCATGAAGTGGATTTAAGAAAGACGATGGAAGAGTCTTATATCGATTATGCCATGAGTGTAATCGCCTCCAGAGCTCTGCCGGATGTCAGGGACGGTTTAAAGCCGGTACAAAGAAGAGTGTTGTTCTCCATGATCGAACTGAACAACGGTCCGGACAAACCTCACAGAAAATGTGCCCGTATCGTCGGTGATACCATGGGTAAATATCATCCCCACGGTGACAGCTCTATTTACGGAGCTTTGGTTAATATGGCGCAGGAATGGTCAACCCGTTATCCTCTGGTAGATGGTCACGGAAACTTCGGTTCCGTGGATGGAGACAGCGCGGCTGCCATGCGATACACGGAAGCAAGATTAAGCAAAATTTCCATGGAAATGCTTGCGGATATCAATAAAAATACCGTAGATTTCACCCCGAACTTTGATGAAACGGAGAAAGAACCCGCGGTACTTCCTGCAAGATACCCCAACCTGCTGGTAAACGGAACTTCCGGAATTGCCGTAGGTATGGCTACCAATATTCCTCCCCATAACTTGCGAGAAATCATTTCCGCAGTGGTAAAAATCATAGATAATATCATCGAGGAAGACCGGGAGACAGAGATTGAGGAACTTCTTAATATTGTCAAAGGCCCGGATTTCCCCACAGGTGCAACCATTCTGGGAACCAGAGGTATTGAGGAGGCATATCGTACCGGCCGTGGAAAAATCCGTGTCCGTGCAGTGACGAATATAGAGACCCTGCCAAACGGCAAGAGTCAGATTATCGTGACGGAACTGCCTTATATGGTAAATAAAGCCCGGCTGATCGAGAAAATCGCCGAGCTGGTAAAAGATAAAAAAATCGAAGGAATCACGGATCTGAATGACCATTCCAGCAGGGAGGGTATGCGGATCTGTATCGAACTAAGAAGAGATGTCAATGCAAATGTAATCCTGAACAAGTTATATAAACATACGCAGCTTCAGGATACCTTTGGAGTAATCATGCTGGCTCTGGTTAAGAACCAGCCGAAGGTTATGAATCTTCTGGAGATTCTGAAGCATTACCTTGCCCATCAGGAAGAGGTAGTGACCAGAAGAACCCAGTATGATCTGAATAAAGCCCGGGAAAGAGCCCATATTTTAGAGGGGCTTTTAAAAGCGCTGGATCATATCGATGAGGTGATCCGCATCATCCGCGGCTCCCAGAATACCCAGATTGCGAAAGCAGGACTGATCGAACGGTTCCAGTTGTCCGATGTACAGGCACAGGCAATCGTAGACATGCGTCTGCGCACCCTCACCGGTTTGGAAAGAGAAAAACTGGAAGCAGAATATAAGGAACTGACAGACAAGATCAGAAAGCTGGAGGCAATTTTGGCAGACAGAAATCTTCTTCTTAGGGTAATCCGTGAAGAAATTCTGGAAATCTCCGAAAAATACGGTGATGAGAGAAGAACCTCCATCGGATTTGACGAATATGATATTTCCATGGAAGATATGATTCCAAATGAAAATACAGTCATTACCATGACGAAGCTGGGTTATATCAAACGTATGACCGTTGATAATTTCAGAAGTCAGGGCCGGGGCGGAAAAGGTATCAAAGGTATGCAGACATTACAGGATGACTACATAGATGAACTTTTGATGACTACCACCCACCATTATCTGATGTTCTTTACCAATCTTGGCAAGGTGTACCGTATGAAAGCGTACGAAATTCCGGAAGCCAGCAGAACGGCAAGGGGAACGGCCATCATTAATCTGCTCCAGCTTCAGCCGGGAGAAAAGATTTCTGCGGTGATTCCTATCAGTGAGTACAGGGATGACCAGTATCTGTTCATGGCTACCCGAAAAGGACTTGTGAAGAAGACGCCGATCAGAGATTATGAGAATGTGAGAAAGACCGGTCTGGCAGCAATCGCGCTGAGAGATGATGATGAACTGATTGAAGTTAAATTTACAGATAATAAAAAAGACATTATTCTTGTGACAAAATACGGCCAGTGTATCCGTTTTGACGTAAATGACGTAAGAAGCACCGGAAGAGTTTCCATGGGCGTAAGAGGTATCAATCTGAGTGACGGTGATGAGATCATCGGTATGCAGCTTAACACACAGGGGGATTATCTGCTGTTCGTATCCGAAAAGGGAATGGGAAAGAGAACATCCATCGGAGAATTTACTCCTCAGAACAGAGGAGGTAAAGGTGTAAAATGCTACAAAATCACCGAAAAGACAGGAAACGTAGTAGGTGTGAAAGCTGTTAATGAAGACAATGAAGTGATGATAATCACCACTGAGGGAATCGTTATAAGGATTGCATGTTCAGAAATCTCTATTCTGGGAAGAATCACTTCCGGCGTAAAACTGATGAATCTGGATGAAAACGTATCAGTGGCAAGTGTGGCAAAGGTAAGAGAGAAAAAAGAGGAAGAAACAGATGATACGGAAGAAGAAGCTGAGAACAGCCGGCTTCCGGAATCAGAAGATGAAGAATCATGAAAAGAATAATATTAATGGTGTTGAGAAACCTGTTCTTTGTTCCCTACGGCTGGTTTAAGCTTTGTTATACTGCCAGCCATGCGGACAAGTATACAGAAGAAGAACGGTTTAAAGTTCTGAAAATGATTGACAGACGGGCAAATTGGGGCGGCAGGATTACCATAGATGGACATGGGGTGGAAAATATACCAGAGAAAGATGGTTTTATTTTCTTCCCCAACCATCAGGGGCTTTATGATGTACTGGCAATTCTGGAGGTCTGTCCCCGTCCTTTCTCGGTTGTCATGAAAAAAGAGGTACAGAACATCCCGTTTTTAAAACAGGTATTTGCCTGTATGAAAGCTATTCCTCTGGATCGGAATGATCTCAGGCAGGGACTGAAAGTGATCCAGCAGGTTGCCGATGAAGTAAAATCAGGCAGAAACTATCTGATTTTTCCGGAAGGCACCCGAAGCAAAAATAAAAACAGGCTTCTTGACTTTAAAGGAGGAAGCTTTAAAAGTGCAGTAAAGGCGAAGTGTCCCATTGTGCCTATTGCACTGATTGATTCGTATAAATCCTTTGATACAGGTTCCATTAAGAAACTGACCGTTCAGGTTCATATTCTGAAGCCCTTGTATTACGAGGAGTATAAGGATATGAAAACCACAGAGATTGCGGCGCTGGTGAAATCGCGAATTGAGAAGACGATAGCTGAATATGAACATTGATACGAGTACGCTTCGGCGTACTTGTATTGTTATTCCCGCAGGCAACGAGCCAAGCGGATATGCTTGCATATCCATTTGCGACTGCTGCGAGGGTCAAAAACCCCGCTGCTCTGCAGCGCTACAAATTTGATGCCCCGTTGCTTGCAGCGGGGTTTTTGACTAAGAAGTCTGCCTGCAAAATAGGTGTACACCTGCACGGCCATGCCTTTTGGCATTTGGACATTATTGATAGAATCCACCTGCTATAGTCCAAATAGCTGTTCTCATTTGAAAGGAAGCTGGTTAAAATCTACCTGTTTGGACGTATAGAGATAGATTTCAACTGCTATGTCCACTATTTTAAAGAAATCATGGACATAGGAAGTTATATTTTACTTCTTACGTCCAAACTACCCGTAAAATTAAGTGGAATTTCAGTTATTGAACTGGATGACCATCATAAATTGGACATGGATGTCCTAATTCAGCCTCCTATGTCCAAAAGGACGGGTTCCGCTTCTATCCGAAGTCTTCCGTAAGTTCCAATTACATCCTGCAGGATTGCAGAGGGCTGACCCGAAATTAAATAAAAAAAACAAAAAATATAGTTGACAAGTGTAGAAACCTTTAGTATAATAAGTTTTGCTCATGACATGTGAGCACAGAAAAATACTATATGGAGAAGTACTCAAGTGGCTGAAGAGGTGCCCCTGCTAAGGGTATAGACGGTTTGCGCCGTGCGAGGGTTCAAATCCCTCCTTCTCCGTTCGGAGTTAAAGAACTTCAAAAAACTTGAAAAAGTTCAAAAAAGTTTAAAAAAGTTGTTGACACCGAGAAAAACATATGGTATTATATCAAAGTTGCTTGCGGGGAGGTCTGAAAGAACTAAAAAACTTTTAAAAAAAGTAAAAAAGTTCTTGACAAACCAAAAACAACATGATAAAATATCAAAGCTGTCAAAAAACGACAGTAAATAAATGAACATTGATAACTGAACAGTGAAACACATTCCTCGAAAGTTCTTTTAAAAATCATTAATCGAACGATCGAAAGATCCTTATAAAAACAGTAAAAGGGA
>JAHAFI010000034.1 GCA_018374355.1 Clostridiales bacterium | reverse complement strand
GAGGGGAGGCGGACGCTGCGCTGCGCCTCAGTGGAGGTGTGGGAATGGTGGAATGGATGAGTTTCAATGGGGAGGGGAGGCGGACGCTGCGCTGCGCCTTAGTGGATGGGGGGAATGGGATTAGAAGTGGGAAGACAGGGGGATAATTGAAAAATTTTGGTGGGGCTGATATAATTTGGGTAACTGCTCAGGAGATTACTGTGACTATGAAGGGCAGGGGCCTGAATAGACTAATTTGGGTAGTTGTGTTTGAATGATTCTTGAGGGAAGTAGAAAGGAGACGGTGTGCATTTTGCAGCCGTGTGATGGGAGATTATGGGAAATGTTATAGAAATTACGGATTTTATGGCAGAGGAACTGGATGTCTATGCGAGGTTTTCGGAGGGGCAGCTTTTGAATCGTGCAGAGCCGGGGAAAGGGATGTTTATTGCGGAAAGTCCTAAGGTGATTGAGAGGGCTTTGGATGCGGGATGTGTTCCGGTTTCTTTTTTGGTGGAGAGGAAGCATGTGGAGGGACAGGCGCGAGGGATTATTGAGCGGTGCGGGGAGGTTCCGGTGTATACGGCGGAGTTTGATGTGTTGACGCAGCTTACGGGTTTTCAGCTTACACGGGGGATGCTTTGTGCTATGCTGCGGCCCAAGCTGCCCACAGTTGAAGAGGTGTGTAAGGGCGCGCGGAGGATTGCGGTGCTGGAGGATGTGGTAAATCCTACCAATGTGGGGGCGATTTTCCGGTCGGCGGCGGCTTTGCATATGGATGGGGTTTTACTGACGGCGGCATGCAGTAATCCGTTGTACCGGAGGGCCATTCGGGTTAGTATGGGGACGGTGTTTCAGATTCCTTGGACGTTTTTGGAACGGACGGAAGATGGGACGAAACAGGGGATCGGTATTTTGAAATCTTTGGGGTTTAAGACGGCAGCTATGGCGCTGAAGGAGGACTCGGTGGGGATTGATGATCCTCAATTGATGGAAGAGGAGAAGCTGGCGGTTATTCTGGGAACGGAAGGGGATGGGCTGGCAGAAGGAACCATTGCGGATTGTGATTATACGGTGCGGATTCCTATGTCCCATGGGGTGGATTCCCTGAATGTTGCGGCGGCCAGTGCGGTGGCATTTTGGCAGTTGGGGAATAGGAAGGGGCTACTGGAATAAAAAGGAAAATAGTGCTATAATCAGAAAAGATTATACAATCAGGAGGACAACAGAGAAATGACAAAAGAATTTCCTTATGCAATTGTAGAAAATATCAGCTTCAAACGCTGTGCAGGTACACAGGAAGAAAAACGTGCCGCAGGTATCATCCGGGAGGAGATTGAGAAGCTGGGAGGAACGGCAGAAAATATGGTGTTTGCCATTCCGTCCAGTGAAGTGAAGCGTGTGTCTGTAAAAGTGAACGCTCCCTATGAAGAGGAGGTGGAAGCTATCCCCTATGGGCTTTCCGGTTCCCTTGCGGAGGGCGGTGTGGATCTGAAACTTTTTTACGCCGAGCGGGGAGAGAAGGAAGATTATGCCGGGGTGAAGGATCTGTCGGATACAGTGGTTCTGGTAAATGAGCTGAAACCGGAGGTTTACACCCTGCTCTGTGAAAAACATGCGGCGGCATTTCTGACGATTCAGGGAAAGTATTACGATACGTTTGAGACGGCCAACACATATGCAAGGAATCTCCGTCCCCACCATCTGGAAAAAGGGGTGATCCCGGGATTTATGATTGGCGCTGCCAGTGCAATGAAAATGGTTCGTGAGGGCGTAAAGACCCTTCATCTGGAACTGTTACAGGAAGAAAAGGAAAAAGAATCCCAGAATGTTCTGGCTGTGATTCCGGGTACGGAGCTGCCCGAAGAGTCGGTTGTGCTGACTGCTCACTATGACAGTGTTCCGGTAGGAACCGGTTCATGGGATAATGCTACAGGCACAGCGGCGCTTTTGTATATCTACAGATATTTTCTCGCTCATCCGGCAAAGCGCACTCTCAGGTTTGTATGGTGCGGCTCCGAGGAAATCGGTCTCTGCGGAAGTAAAGCATATGTGGAGAAACAGGAAGAGGCAATGAAAGAGATTCGCTTCTGTTTCAACTTTGATATGTGCGGAACGGTTTTGGGACCAAATGAGATTTTTGTTACCGGAGGCGAGGATTTGAAAAATTTTGTAACGCAGTTCTGCCGTGAGACAGGATATTCGGCAAAGATCGAGGTGCTGGTGCACTCCAGCGATTCTGCGCCATTTGCGGATAAAGGAATTCCGTCTGTGGGAATTTCCAGAGGAGGAAGCGGCGCTGAGATCCACACCCGGCACGATCTGATGGATACGATATCTCAGGAACAGTTGGTGAAAAATGCCTCCTTCGCTGTGGATATGATTTCCCGGGTGGCAAATGCAGTGATTCTTCCGGTGGATATGGGAATGAATGAGGAGATGAAAAAAGAACTGGATAAATATTTCCAGAGGGAAGAGAAAAAGGAAGAAGAAACAGATAAGAAAGAGAAAAAATAAGAACCAAAATAAGAATGAACATAAGAACGAAAATAAGAATGAAAAATCAGAAATAAGAACAGCGAGGATAAAAGAAACGCCGAAAACCTGAAAAATGTGGTTTTCGGCGTTTTCTGCAGGAAATCCCCAGTCTGTATTCAGTTTTTCCCGGAAATCCTTAGTCCGCATTCAGCTTTTCCCGGAAAGCCTCCAGCAGCAGGTTGTTCTGTTCCGGCTTCATAATACAGAAGCGGACAAAATGGTTGTCCAGAAACGGGAAGGTGGAGCAGTCCCGGATCATCAGGCCCTTGCGGATGCAGTGGTCAAAGAGATCCTGAGAGGTCACATCCGGGCGGCGGATGCGGACCAGAAGAAAGTTGGCTTTGGGCTCGTAGACGGTGACGGTATCCCATGAGGAAAGCTCCTTATAGATACGCTCCCGTTCCAGATCGATCAGCTCCCGGGTAAGGCGGATGTATTCGTGATCCGGGAACATCAGCCGTCCGGCGATTTCGGCCAGAGAGTTGATGGTCCATGGATTTTTCCGTGTATTGATGGCTTTGATCAGATCCTGATTTCCCGTAACCGCATATCCAAGACGAAGGCCCGGTGCGGCGAAAAATTTGGAGGTTCCCCGGAGGATGATCAGGTTGGTATAATAATTTGTCAGGGGAATCGAGGTGATATCTGCCTCATCCGGAGCAAATTCCACGTAAGTTTCATCCACCATAACAAAAATCCCGTACCGCAGGCAGGCGTCCAGAATCTTCCGCATCTGACTGCAGGTGATGGCGGTGGAGGTGGGGTTGTTGGGATTACAGAGTACCAGCAGATCTAACTGATCGGAGAGACTGCGGCAGAAATCATCCACATCCATGAGAAAACTATTTTCTTCCAGAAGCGGGTAGTAGAGGGTAGTGCCGCCTCCCAGCGTGATTTCCCGCTCATATTCCGAATAGGTGGGGCCGAGAATCAGGGCTTTTTTCGGATGGCGGGTCTGGATAAACAGGGAAATCAGTTCTGTAGAACCGTTGCCTACGATGACATTTTCCGGCTGGGTGCCTGCATACTCTGCAATACAGGTTCTGAGCGCGGTATATTCCCGGTCGGGATAGGTGGTGATGGCATCCAGATTTTCAGCCAGCGTGGATTTTAACTGGTAGGAAATCCCCAGAGGATTTACATTTGCGCTGAAGCTGACGATAGTTTCTTTTTTTATGTGATAAAATTTTTCGATGGCTTCCATGTCACTGCCATGGAAATGATCCTTGTGTTTAATCATATTGTCTCCTCTTTCCTTGCAACGATGGTCAGGGTAGTGTATAATTTGAATAACTGCTTTTGATTATTATAAGATTGGGACTAAAAAGGTATTTAGACCCTAGTATCATTATAATAATATCATATAAATAGTCAAGGACAACAACAGGAAAATAGGGTGAGTACTTTGAAGAGAAGAATGGAACAGTTGATAAACGGAAGATTTGAATATGAAGTGCCCGGGCTGGTCCTCTCTGAAACTGAGATTACTGTGACAGTAAAGTCAGGGGAGAATTATCGGGGAGAATTATATATCGGGTCGGAGGATCACCGGAGAATTAAGGGGATGGTGATGTCCTCCAACCGTCGGCTTTTGCTGGCAAAAGAAAAATTTTCAGGAAATACGGTGTGTATTCCCTACGGCATAGATGTGAAGGGACTGTCAGAAGGAGACACCGTCCATGCCATGATTACCGTCAACAGCAATCTGGGAGAATATCAGATTCCTGTGAAGGTGGAGGTGACAGATCCGCAGATCAAGACCTCCAAGGGAGAAATCCGCACGCTGGATGAATTTGTAAAGCTTGCTCAGAGTGATTACCGTGAGGCGTATCATCTGTATATCAGCAGCAGTTTTCCGCGGATTCTGCAGGGAGAGGATCGAAAATATCTGACGCTGTACCGTGGAATGTCCCGGCCCCCGGCAGGTTATCAGAATATGGAAGAATTTCTGATCGGTACCGGAAAGAAAGAGCCGGTATACATTCATCTGGAAAAGGAAGAGAAGAGCATTGACCGGATCGGAAGCACGATCAAGGATTCGGTGTACCTTTACAGAAGCACTTGGGGATTTACCAGTATGGAAGTGGAGGTCCGGGGAGATTTTCTGGAGGTAGAGAAAAAAGTCCTCACTTCCGAAGATTTTATCGGAAGCTCCTGTGAACTGGAATATCTGGTGCGGAAAGAAAAGCTGGGAAATGGAAGAAAATACGGGCAGATTCTGATCCGAACCGCATACGGAACGCTGATTTACCATGTGACGGCTTCCGGCAATTCCGAATACAGGATCAGCACCCATTTGTTTGAGAAAAAGGCTCAGGCAAGGCTTGCGCTGTTTTACGAAAAGTACCGTCTCGGAGAACTGGACAGTGAGGAGTGGAGAGAAGAGACGGAAAAGGAATTGGATGAACTGAAAAATCTGGGCTGCTTTTACCCTAAATATCAGTTGATGGAGGCTTTTCTTTATTATCGTCTGGGAGAGATTTCCAAAACCATGACTGCGCTCTGGCCCCTTAGGGAGACCCGGTTCACGCAGGAACAGATGGAGGAGGAAGCGGTCTATCTGGCATTGGCCTGCCGTACCGGGGTGGCAACAGAGGAACAGAGAGAATACGCGGATTCCCGGGTGGCAAATCTCTATCAGATGAATCCGGGGAGCAGGATTTTGCTGTCCGTGCTGTTTGAAATCTCAGAAGAATATAAAAATTCCGATGCCAGACAGCTTTATATGCTGGAGGAAATCCACAGACTGGGCTGTACCAGCCCGTTCCTGTATCTGGATGCTTATGAAAAGATTGCGAAGGAGGAAAGCCATCTGAAGAAGCTGTCACCCTTTATGGTGCAGGTACTTTCCTATGCGGCAAAGCACGGAATGCTTACCGAAGAGCTGACTCTCAGGATTGGACATTTATCCGAATATGTCAAAACCTTTCGTCCGGTGCTTTACCGTCTGCTGGTGAGGTGTTATGAAGCCTATCCGGGAAAAAATCTGGTGGACAATATCTGTAAATACATTATGAAAGGCAATCCCCGGAAAAAGGAATATTTCCGCTGGTACGATCTGGCAGTGGAGCATGATATCCGCATCACCCGTTTGTACGAATATTACATCGAAACCATGCCCACGGGCTACCAGAGCGTGCTTCCGCAGGTGATTCGGATGTATTTTGTATATAACAACACCCTGAGCAGCAAAAAACGGGCGTCCGTCTATGCAAATGTGATCCGGAATAAGGAGGTGGACAAAACTACCTACCAAAGCTATAGAAAGTCCATGGAACAGTTTGCGCTGGAGGCTTTACAACAGGGAAGAATCAGTGAAGATTACGCCACCATTTATCAGGAGTGTATCGATAAGATCACCAGTCAGGCTATGGGAAAGGCCATGGCGCAGGTTATCTTTACCTACCGGATTTACTGCGATAATCCGAGGATCCGAAACGTGATCGTGTGCCATGAGGAAATGGAACAGGAGGAACGGTATCCCTGCAATGATGGGGCGGCGTATATTCGGCTTTTTACGCCGGATGCCCGGATTCTTTTTGAGGATGAAAAACAGAAGCGCTATGCCGTTACCGTGGAATATAATCTGCAGAAGCTGATGGATGAAAAAGAATATGTGAAGCAGTGCGTGGGGCTGGATGTGGACGCTCCGGGACTCCTGCTTTATGTATGCGGCGGCGGAGAAAAGCGAAATGAGATCACGGTGAAAAATCTGGGCTGTTATCAGCATGTGGTTCAGATGGACGCATTCCGGGAGGAGTACCGCCACAGAGTATGCAGGAAAATTCTGGAATACTATGCGGGACACGCAGGAGACGATACACTGGACAGCTATCTGAGAAAGATGGATTATCTCACTTTCGCTCAGGTGGACAAGGTGCTTTTAACGGAGATTTTAATAGAAAAAGGAATGTATGAGAGGGCATTTGCCATCGTAAACCGGTACGGCTACGAGGGAATCCGCACGGAAAGTCTGGTGAAGCTGACAAGCAGGATGATTCTGCGGACAGAGTTTGTGGAGCAGGAGGAACTGGTTTATCTGGCATTCCATGTGTTTGAAGAGGGAAAATACGACGATATCATTCTGTCCTATCTCAGTGACAATCTTTTGGGGCCGGTGGAACAGATGGCTCTTTTGTGGGAGCGGATGAAAGGCTTCCAGCTTGATACTTATGCGCTGGAGGAGGAAATCCTTCTTCTGGCAATGTTCGGCAGAGTCAGCTTGCCTGAGGGGCACCGGATACTGAAAAGCTATATCCGTCAGAAGGGAAAACAGCAGGTGATCTTAGCCTACCTGTCATTTTGCGCCTATGATTATTTTCTTGGCGGAAAGGACATGGACGGATTTGTCTTTGAGTGTCTGGAGATCTGCTGCGAGAGAGAATGGGAATTAGACCGGATCTGCCGTCTGGCTCTGCTGAAATATTATTCTGCGGCGTCCTCTATTTCCGAAAAACAGGATCGGATTATCCGCATGATTTTGGAGGAGTGCAGCGAAACAGGGCTTCGGTTTGCATTTTACAGTCATCTGCCCTCCTGCTACACAAAGCCTTATCAGATGGATGATAAGCAGTTTGTGGAAGAGAGATTCCCGGCAAAGGCTAAGGTAACGATCCATTACAGTATGGACAGCGGACGGGAAGAGCCGGTGTATAAGAGCGAACCCATGAAAAATATGTATCAGGGGATTTTTGTGAAAGAATTTCTGCTGTTTTACGGTGAAACCCTTCGCTATTATATGACTGTGGAACAGGACGGTGAAAGCAGGACAACAGAAGAAAAGACGCTGATGCTGGAGGATACCCTTCAGGAAGGAAATTCCAAATATCAGTTATTGAACCGGATGCTGGCAGGGCAGATGCTCTCAAGGGACGAACAGACGGAGAATGCGATGAAGCAGTATCTGGAGAGGGAACGTTTGGCAGAAAAAATGTTCCGGCTGATGAATTGAACGGTCAGGACACAGGTGGAGGCATAAAATATGAATGAAGTCAGAAATATTATCGTAGGATTTGATCTGGGAGAGAAGGTTTCCCAGTTATGCTATTACGACAGGCGGGCCGGGGAGCCGGTCTCGCTGCCGATGAAAGTGGGGACAGGGCAGTATACGTTCCCGAACTGCCTGAGTAAGAAGCCGGGAGAGGAAGAATGGCATTTTGGTCTGGAAGTGGATTTTTTTGTGAACCAGCAGGAGGAAATCCTTGTGGACAACCTGTATGAGCTGTGTTCCAATGAACTGACAATCCGGATTGAGGGAGTTGAGCGCAGACTGGGAGAGCTTTTGGGGATTTTTCTGAAAGGGGCTCTGCGGATTCTGGGAGTTCCGGATCCGGTAAAGAGCATCAGCGGTCTGATGATCACCACACCCAAACTTACTAAAACCATGGTGGAAAATATCCGTACGGCCTGCGAATATGCAGGATTTGCCAGAAACAGATGCTTCCTGCAGGATTATGAGGAGAGCTTTTATTATTACACCCTGTATCAGAAGGCGGATATCTGGAGCAGAAATGTGGCGCTTTTTTCCTTTGACGGGGATAAAGTGTCCTATTCCAAACTGGAGATGGAGCGGAAGACAAAGCCGATTCAGGTGAGCGTAAAAAGAGGAAAGACTGCCGCTCTCCATGAGGATTTTGTGGAGAGGGATTTTGATTTTTATGAATTGATTCAGGAATCTTTGGGAAGTGACGTATATTCCAGTATTTTCCTTGTGGGAGAAGGCTTTGATAAGGAGTGGGCCGTGCGTTCCGTGCCCCTTTTGTGCCGCCATCAGCGCCACGTATTTTACGGAAATAATCTCTTTGCAAAGGGAGCATGTTTTGGCGCCAAAGAGAAGGTGGAGGAGCGGAATCTGAAAGGGTATCTTTATACGGGAAATGATCTGGTAAGGATCAATGTGGGAATGGAGATGACTGTGTTCGGAACACCTGCGTACCATCCGCTGATCAATGCAGGGGTGAATTGGTATGAAGCCATGGGCGAGTGCGAACTGCTTTTGGATGATACCCGGGAATTGACTTTTGTGGTGACAAATATGGAAAACACCAGAAAAGAGCGGTACAGTATGTCTCTGCCGAACCTTCCCCAGAGGCCGCCGAAGGCCACGAGACTGCACCTGCATCTGGAATTTGAGTCGGCGGACCGCTGCAGGATCGATGTGGCGGACATGGGATTTGGCGAGATGTATCCCAGCTCCGGGCTGGTATGGCAGGAAACGATGATTGGTTAGAGGAGGAGGCAGCATGAGCGGTTATATTTTATGTCAGGTAAAACGGGCAAAACTGCCTTATTACATTGAAAATATCAGTACCAATATTTATTCCATAGAAGAATTGTGTTTCTATCTGTATCACAATATTTATCTGCTGGATTCCACGATTATCAATGAAGAGCTGTGTTTCTGGATTAGGGATGAGCTGGGACTGAAAAAACTGGCCCAGAAGCTTTACGGACTTTTGGATGAAAATTTGAAAGTGGGGGATTTTATCCTTCCGATTTTCAAAGAAATCAACTATCTTTCTCTGGAAGAGTTCCGGAAGCTGAACCAGCAGATCCAGAAGCTGGCTCAGGAGCCTGAGGTGCTCCGGCAGAAGCTGAAAGGAGATTACCTGATGGAACACGGAAAATACGTGAATGCCATCAAGGTTTACCAGAAGGCCCTCTTTGAAAAACAGGAGAAAAAGACGGAAGAGCAGGATCAGTTGGGCGGTCAGTTCCTTGGGGGGATTTACCACAACATGGGCTGCGCTTACGCAAGGCTGTTCCAGATGGAGGAGGCTATCTCCTGTTTTGATCAGGCGTACGAGCATCTGAGAACCATGGCTTCCATCAAGAGCTATCTTTATGCGATCTACATGGAGAGGGGAATCGAGGCCTTCGAGGCGAAAGCGCTGGAGCTGGGTGTAGAAGGCAGACGGAAGGATGAGATTTTGGAAGAGGTGGAAAAGACTGCGCAGGAGCTTTACCTGTCGGAGGATGGGAAGGAGTATGTGAGAGCGCTGGAAGAAAAGAAGAGAGGCCATCTGGAAGAGTATCACAAAGCGCTGGATGATATGCTCCAGAGACTGACGAAGGAATATCATAGAAGTACGGGATATTAAATCAGTCCTGTCCTTTCCGGCTTGTATTCCCGCGGGCAGTGAGCCAAGCGGATATGCTTGCATATTCATTTGGCGGCTGCTGCGGGTTTTTTGATTTGGTATGGCTATAACAGCAGGGAGTTTCGGTATTCTCTGGGTGTCATATTCATTTTCTTACGAAATACCCGGTTGAAGCTGGTCTGGCTTTCAAAGCCGGATTCTCCCCAAATCTGTGTCAGGGACAGGCCGGAGGACTGAATCAGATGCATCGCATAGTCCAGCCGGATTTCATTCAGATATTCCCGGAAATTCATCTGCAGACGATCTGAGATGGTATGGGAAAGATAATATTTATTTACATGGAGTTTTTTTGCAAGGAGTTCCAGTGTCAGGGGCTCCTGAAAATGTTTTGCCACATATTGGATGGTGCGGAAGGCGAGATCCGTTTCTTCTCCAACAGTCTGTTCCTTCAAGGTAAGGAGTGGAAAGAGGTTTGCTAAAATAACCTGAATCCATGCAGTACTCAGGAGAAAATCGGAGCGAACCGTATCGTCTGTAAGCCGCCGGACAGCCAAAGCCACATCGGCAGGAATCCGGTCAAGGGTCAGAAATGGATCTTCCGGGGAAAATTTCTGAAAGAAACGAAGAAACGGCCCGGCAGCAGCCTGATGAAAGATGATCATCAGGCCTTTATTTTTTTCCTGAGAAGCGTAGCGGTGGATTTCTTCGGGAAAAATCAGCGCGCATTCTCCGGCTCTCAGCGTCTGGCGTTTATTTTTCACCTCCAGACAGGCGGTTCCCTCCAGTACAAAGAAAAATTCAATATCCGAGTGGAGATGGGCAGGAAACTGCATATCCTCGGTGAGGTCAATCTGCAGTTTCTGGTTCTTTTTTTCATAAAACGGGTACATCGGGCTGTGCTCCTCTCTATAGCAATTTTTGACTGATTTCCTTTCTGTTTTGACAATTATTATAAAGGGATGGCTGATATAATGCAATTATCAGAAACGAAAATATACAAGATTCTCAGAAAAATTTTCAGGAGGAAAAAATATGGCGGACAAAAAGAAAGTTTTGATTTTTCAGGGCGGCTGGGATGGACATGAGCCGGACAAGGTAGCGAAAAGATTTGCAGGACTGTTGGAGAAACATGGTTGTGAATGCAGGATTTATGACACACAGGAGATTCTTTTGGACCGGGAATATGTGATGGAGCAGGATCTGATCATTCCCTGCTGGACTATGGGAGAAATCTCAGAAGAAGCGCGGAAAAATATCTGTGACGCGGTTGCGGCGGGAACGGGGCTGGCAGGCTGTCACGGCGGCATGTGCGATGCCTTCCGCAATGATGTGGAATGGCAATTTATGACAGGTGGACAGTGGGTAAGCCATCCGGGCTGCGACGGTATCCACTATACCGTCAACATCTGCCATGGCTCCAGCCCTATTGTGGAGGGCTTGGAAGATTTTGAAGTATGCAGTGAGCAGTATTATCTTCACGTAGATCCGGCTATCGAAGTTCTGGCAACCACCCGATTCCCGGTTTACCCGTATTACCATTCCTCGAATAAGCCTGTGGATATGCCGGTGGTGTGGACAAAATACTGGGGAAACGGAAGAGTGTTTTATAACTCTCTGGGACACCACGATGATGTATTCGAAAAATCCCCGGCAGCGGAAGTTATGATGGAACGGGGCATGTTGTGGGCAGCAGAAGGAAAAGCGTATGCAAAGGAACATCATCTGACCATGGACCGGTTCATGGAAACAAAATAGAGGAGCGGTAAAGGAGAAAATTATGGAACAGGTAAAGATTGGTATCTTAGGTTTGGGGAATATCAGTGGGATTTATCTGGAAAATCTCACGAAGGTTTTTAAAGAAGCAAAAATTGCAGGGGTCTATGATTTGATTCCTGAAAAGGTGGAAGAAGCCTGTGAAAAATATGAGATTCCGAAAAAAGGCTATCAGTCCATGGAGGAGCTGCTGGCGGATCCGGAGATTGAGATTGTACTGAATCTGACCCGGCCCTTTGAGCATTATGAAACTACCCGGGCAGCTCTTCTGGCAGGAAAACATGTATACAGTGAAAAACCGCTGGCTACCACCTATGAGGAGGGCAAAGAACTGGTGGCTCTGGCAGAAGAAAACGGCCTGCTTTTAGGAGGTGCGCCGGATACATATCTGGGTGCGGGAATCCAGACCTGCCGCAGACTGATTGATGCGGGATTTATCGGAAGGCCCGTTGCCGCACATGCCCATATGATGTGCCACGGTCATGAAAGCTGGCATCCGTCACCGGAATTTTATTATCAAAACGGCGGCGGCCCGATGATGGATATGGGTCCGTATTATGTGACCGCACTGGTAAATCTTTTGGGCCGTGTGAAAGGGCTGATGGGAAGCGCCTCAAAAAGCTTTGCAACGCGCACCATCACCAGTCAGCCGAAAGCGGGAAAAATTGTGGAGGTGGAAGTTCCCACCCACCTCAACGGAATTCTGGATTTTGAAAACGGAGCAGTAGGTACGATCACCACCAGCTTTGACGTATACAGTGACGATGGCTGCAGGCTGGAAATCTACGGAACGGAAGGAACGATAAAAGTCCCCGATCCCAACGGTTTCGGCGGCCCCATTTATCTTTACCGGAAAGAGGACGGGGAATTTAAGGAAATGCCTCTGGTCTATGACTACCCGGAAAACAGCAGAGGACTGGGACTGGCAGATATGGCGAAAGCCCTTCAGACAGGAAGAACGCCAAGGGCAGACTGCCAACAGACTCTGCATGTGCTGGAAATCATGACGGCAGTGGAAAAGAGCAGTCAGGAAAAACGGTATGTAGATCTGGAATCGGAATACGAGAGAAAGCCGGGAATGGCGCAGAATCTGGTGAAAGGTATTCTGGATTAAAGATTATAGTGTTAGTGTATATTGAATGACCGGATAATTGGATAAGTAGATAGAGCGTGAGTTCCGGTATGGATATAAATTTTTTCGGCCCCTGTCAGGAGAGACGGGGGCCGAAATCAGTGGTTTGGACATATAGCGGGAAATACTGTTAATATCATCCAAATAGCTGCTTAAAAACATGCGATTTCGCTCCTATTGCCCCTGTTTGGACGAATATGGAGAAATACCCTGCAATACGTCCAAGGATTTAACAAAATTGTGGATGTGTGCGGGAAAAATCGGTGTTGTATGTCCAAACAGCAGTTTTGTAAGGAAATGTGTGAACCATAAAGAGCAGCATTTTGGATATTTTCTGAGATAAATCCGCTGGCAGATTGCAAAGATGCGCAGAGGCGCTTCTGCAAATTAGTATATGCACAGAGATGCTTTCGCAAATTAGCATATGCGCAGAGATGCTTCTGAAAATTAGCTTGACATAGACGATTTAGTGTGGTAGAGTGTTAGCATGTCGAAAAAGAGATGCGGGAGGAACTATCATGAAAAAGAAAGTATTGAGTATGTTTTTAGCTGCCACTATGGCAATGACTGTATTTGCAGGATGCGGAACAGACGACAAAGGGGCAGAGGCGGATAAGAAACAGGAGGCGGAACCCACAGAAGAAGCATCGGACGATACAGCAGACGATGCCGCAGAGGATACGGCGAATGATGCTGCGGCTGAGGGCGAAACAGCAGAGGGCAAAAAGACCTTTACTGTAGGATTTGATGCGGAATATCCGCCATACGGATACATGGATGAAAATGGTGAGTACACAGGATTTGATCTTGAGCTGGCGCAGGCAGTCTGTGACATGGAAGGCTGGGAGCTGGTGAAGAAACCATTGAACTGGGATTCAAAGGATATGGAGCTGAACTCCGGTTCCATCGACTGTATTTGGAACGGATTTACCAGAAATGGAAGGGAAGATGATTATACCTTTTCGATTTCTTACGTAGATAATAGTCAGGTGATGGTTGTTTCTGAAAGTTCAGGAATTGAATCTCTGTCTGACCTTGCAGGAAAGACCGTAGGAGTACAGGCAGCATCTGCGGCTTTGGATGTTCTGCAGAGTGAGGAAGGACAGAAAGCTCTGGCAGATACTTTTGCAGCACTGAATGAATTTGCTGATTACAATACTGCGTTTACAGAACTGCAGGCAGGAGCTCTGGATGCGTTGGCGATCGATATCGGAGTTGCAAAATACCAGCTCAAATCCAGAGGAGAAGGCTTCAAGATGCTTGATGAAACGCTGAATACCGAAGAGTATGCAATCGGCTTCAAGAAAGGAAATCAGGAGCTGTGCGACATTATCAATGCGGATTTGCAGAAACTGACTGATGACGGAACAGTAGCAAAACTGGCAGAAAAATATGAAATCTCTGATATGGTGACATTGAAACCGGCAGAATAAAAAAGTGATTCAGGTATACCCCTCGGGAGGATTCCCGGGGGGCATCCTTGCGTCTGGGAGGAGAAGATATGAGCTTTAATGTAATGTTGGAGCAGTTGACAATGGGATTCGGACAGACTGTTTTGATTTTTTTCCTGACCCTGTTGTTTTCACTGCCGTTGGGAATGATCGTATATTTTGGCAGGGCGTGTAAGATAAAGCCGATTAGCTGGCTGGTGAAAATTTATATTTCCATCATGCGTGGAACTCCGCTGATGCTTCAGTTGATGATCTGGTATTTTGCGCCGTTTTATCTGTGGGGGATGAACATCGGAGGATATAAATTTACCGCAATTATTTTGGGATGTTCGGTAAACTATGCGGCATATTTTGCTGAGATTTACCGGTCGGGAATCGAATCCATTCCGGTGGGACAGTATGAGGCCGCCCAGCTTCTGGGTTACAGTAGGCAGCAGACCTTTTTTAAAGTAGTTCTGCCTCAGGTGGTAAAGGTGGTTATGCCTTCCATTACGAATGAGGTGATTACACTGGTAAAGGATACTTCACTGGTATATTCTGTGTCCTATGTGGAAATGTTTGCAAAGGCAAAACAGATTGCGGCGGCCGAAACCACAATCGTTCCGTTTGTAATTGCAGGAGCGTTTTATTTTGTTTTTAACGGCGTTGTGGCATGGTTTATGGAAAAATGTGAGAAAAAACTGGATTATTATCGTTAGGGGGGTACAGCATGAATCTTTTGGAAATGAATCATATAAAGAAAGCGTTTGGCGGCGTGGGTGTTATCCATGATATTTCCCTGACTGTGCAGGAGGGAGAAATTGTTTCGATCATCGGGCCTTCCGGTTCGGGGAAGTCCACACTGCTTCGGTGTGCGACGATGCTGGAAACCATCGATGACGGTGAGATTCTTTACAGCGGCAAGAAGGCGGCATGGATGGAAAATGGGAAGCCGGTGTTTCCCAAAAAGGGGGAGATGAAGGAGATTCAGGCTTGTTTTGGGCTGGTGTTTCAGAATTTTAATTTGTTTCCGCATTATACGGTGATGAAGAATATTGCGGATGCGCCGATTCATGTGCAGAAACGGAATAAGGATGAGGTGTATCAGGAGGCGAGGGAGTTGCTGGCGAAGATGGGGCTGTCGGATAAAGAGGATGCGTATCCGTATCAGCTTTCCGGCGGGCAGAAGCAGAGGGTGGCGATTGCGAGAGCGTTGGCGCTGAATCCTAAGATTTTGTTTTTTGATGAACCTACTTCGGCGTTGGATCCGGAGCTTACGAAGGAAGTGTTGAAGGTGATCAGGTCGCTGGCGGATTTGGATATTGCTATGGTGATTGTGACTCATGAGATGGAGTTTGCTAGGAGTATTTCGGATCGGGTGATTTTTATGGATAAAGGGGTAGTTGCGCTGGAAGGGACGCCGGGGGAGGTGTTTGGGGCGGAGCATGTCCGGATGCAGGAGTTTTTGGGGAAATTTCAGTAGTGGTGACCGCGGGGGGCGGAGAGGTTCCTGCGGGGCGGCACTACGACCTTTTAAGGATTTCAAATAGAAAATGGCAGCCACAGCGGTGGCACCGCGGCAATTCGGCCCAAAAATCTGAAAGATTTTTGCACCTCAGTGCCGCTGACAATCGGGCTTGGTGGCCCGATTGTCTCCACCGCTGCGGCTGCCATTTTCTATCTGAATTCCTAAAAAGCTCTCCGAATGCCGCCCCACAGGAATCTCTCCGCCCCCCGCTGCCAACGATTGTGGAAGGTGGTAGGGTGGCTGGTATGGAGGGGGCGCCATTGGCCCTGAAGGGCCTCGGCTGGTGGGAAGGGGAAAATGAGGGCAAAATAGTACAAATGGGGGGCAAAAAAATCAGTTTGTTGGGGGTGGAGGGACTGATATAATAGTAGATAAGTTTGGAGGGCTTGCGGAAGCAGAGGTTAGCGGCTCGGATAATATGATAAGAAGGAGGAAAAGGATGAAGAATTTTGGGATGACAAGTAGGGAAAGGCTTTTAAATACGTTTTATAAAAAGGAGGTGGATCGGTTTGCATGGTCACCGTTGATTGATGATTATTTTATCAGATCGCTGCCGGAACAGAGTATTCATATGGATATTCTGGAGGCGATGAGGTATATTGGCAATGATATTATGGAAAGGCATGTTGCGGGGCCGGAAGCTTGTTATGATTGTGTGGAAATACGGGTGGAGGAGAGTAGAGAGAATAAAAGTTACAGAACATGGTATGAAACTCCGGTAGGAAAAATTTTTGAGGAAAGGAAGTATTCCGGGGAAACTTCTTTTATTACCCGTCCTCTGATTGAGTCAGTGGAAGATATGAAGATTTATGAGTATGTTGTTCAGAATATGAGTTTTAAAGAGAATATTGCGAAATTTGTGGAAAGAGATCGATTGATTGGTGATGACGGGATGGCTACGCCCAGTGGTATGCTGACACCGATTCAACAATTGCTGCAGCATTTGGCGGGGGTTGAGAATACAGTTTTTCTTATGTATGATTATGAAGAAGAGATGAATGAATTGCTGAATGCAATGCATGAAAATAATTTGAAGCAATATAGGATTTTAGCGGAGTATCCTGCAAAGGTTGTTTTTGCGTATGAGGATACATCATCAACTGTTATGAGCAGAGATATGTTTATGAAATATTCTGTGCCGTTAATCAATGAGTATGCGAATCTGCTGCATAAATCGGATAAGATGTTTATAACGCATATGTGCGGCTGCCTGAATGCGTTTAAGCATGAGATCAAAGACGGGCTTCAGGACGGCATTGATTCGCTATGTCCGCCATGTACAGGTGATCTTTACGCATGGGAAGCCAGAAGAGTTTGGGGGGATAATAAAGTAATTATTGGGGGAATTGATCCGCCGAAGCTGTCTAGGATGAATACAAAAGAAAGTGCGGAAGAAGCGAGAATGATTCTTGAAAAAATGCGTGGGGAACGTGGATTTATTTTAAGTACAGGGGATGCGGTTTCTTATGGAACACCGATTGAAAATCTCAAGGCGATTACAAAAGTAGTTGAAACATTTCAGTAAAGGGTTATGAAAACGCTAAGCTCCCAGCATTCGGTACTTCCGGAATGCTGGGAGCTTAGCACTTTATTCCCGCAGGCAACGAGCCAAGCGGATATACTTGCAGATCCATTTGGTGACTGCTGCGAGGGTCAAATACCTCGCTGCTTTGCAGCGCTGCAAATTTGATGCCCCGTTGCTTACAGCGGTTTTTTTGACTTTGAAGACTCCTGTATGATGCGGTTGATTAGTAAAAATTTCTCATATGTGACATTCGGTGGGCAGCTATCGCTGTTAGCCAGAATATAGCGTCTGCCCTGTGTTGAAGAAAGCAGATCGTGTACACGTTTCTCCAAGTCTTGTAAGCTGCAATTAAGAAGAAAGGTAGGCTCAAGTCCGCCAATGATTCCTTTATTTTGATTCAATAAAAGGAAGGCTTCCGGAATATCGATATTCCCGGTTGGAGGGGGTGACACCGATTCGATTACGTCAGCAGCAGACTGATTCATCAGTGGAAGCAAATCTTTTAGATGGCCACATGCATGGTGAATTAATAGTTTATCATTTTTATGCAAAATTTCACCCCAATGATTAATGGCAGGCAGCGTATAAGCTTCAAAAAAAGCAGGACTGATATTGGTCGTTGAACTGTCTTCGTAAAACAAAAAGGCTTCGGCATCTGACTTTACGGAAATTTCTGCAGTTTCCATATCTTTTTCGTTCATAACTGCAAGGCATTCTGCGACGGTTTCCTCAAAATCAAATAAAGCATAGGTAAGATTAACTGTGCCGCACCAATGCTCCACAAGAGCCTGAAAAGAGGTTTTGGAACGAACTCCGAGCAATGGGAGCAAAAGGCCTTCATCCTTGATGGTATGAAAGTCATTATGAAAAGCTGTAAAGTTTTCTGTAAGTTCCATATTTTCATAGATAAACTGAAGAATTTTGAAATCTTCTTCTTCTGATACAGGATGCCCGGTTAAAAACCATGAATTTGAATGGGGAGTAAATGTATAAATTTCCTGAAGACTGCCAACCGGAGTATCATATGTTATTGTCTTTGTATTTCCCTGCACGGAAGTGGAAATGGTGCAGTTTTTGTAGTTTACTTTGAATAATTCATGAGAACCCCGTAAAATTGGGTCGGCTCCCATATCTTTCAAATAAGAAAACTGTCCTTTGCTTTGTATGGATTTTGGTAAAAAATCCCAATAATAAGCGAGAAAAGGAGACCATGGTACATGGTCAATTTCCAATCCTTGCAGAGCATTTAAAATTCTGGTTTTAGGTGTAAGGTTTTGTTTCATAGAAAAACTCCTTTCTGAAAGCAAAAAAAGTATAAAAAATGGATAAAAGATAAATCGAATATGTGATTTCTTCTGAAAATTATACAAAATAAAAGAGAAAAATAATATTGACAATATAAATCAATAATTGTACTATATCACCATAATGATTGAACTGGAAATTAAATTAACAGACAGGATTCAATGTGGGGCGAACTGGAGCTGGGAGTCAGATGACAATAACTGGAGCGGTTTTCATCTATGGTGTGTTGATGGGGGAGGAGCACATATTAAAGTAAATGATGAAGCGTATGATATTATTCCGGGAGATATTTTTTTATTTGATTTGCGGGAAAATCATTCCTGCACCCATGATCCGAAAAACCCGCTTAAAGTAACGACAGTCTATTTTGGCGGAGAATTGGAAAAACCTGTACAGAGAATTGCGAGACAAAATAAGATGCTGTGCGATATGCTGCATCAGGTAGTAAGATATCATGAACTGGGAAAGACAGATTTGGCACTGCTGTGGTTAAAACCGGTAGTTCATGAAGTAATGGAATATCAGGGGGAAAAACAGATTGCAGAGAGTGTGCGGCAGGTATGCGATATGATTGAAAAAAATTTTCCTGATACGATATCACTACAAGAATTGGCAAAGTACAGTGGCTATTCGAAAAATCAATTGATCCGAGTTTTTCGCCAAAACCTTGGAGTTACTCCGGGACAATATGAAACAAAGAAAAGAATGGAGTCTGCTAAAGGGATGCTGGTGTACAGTTCTTTGTCTGTTTCTGAAATTGCATATCAGGTAGGGTATGCTGATGTGAGCTACTTCACGAAGGTATTCAAAAAAGAGGTGGGAATCAGTCCCGGGAAGTACAGAAAGTTTGTAACTGTTCAGTAAGGGTAAAAATAGTAAATGAGGATATTATATGTGGAAAAGGATAAGGAAGAGCTTTCGTAACCGCATATTTTTCAGCGTGCTGGTTGGTGTATTGATTCCAATTACGGCAGGAATATTCATTATGTGGAAAAAAACAGCAGAGGCGGTAGAAGATAAACAGATTGCCTTATATGAAGAAAATATACTGTATCTTGCACGCCTGTGCGACAATATATTCAAAGATGTAAAAGATAAATCGGTGCTGATTTACAGCGATGATAAAGTAATGGATATTCTGAAACGGAAAAAAGTAGATGAGTTTGAAAATCGTAATATTCTGAATGGAAAAGTCAATGCTATATTTTACAGCGATGATAATATCGATTCAGTTGCTTTCTATGTGGAGAGTGCAAAACTGATGATTTATAAAAAGAGGAATGCCACCACAAGATTTTACAAGGTAAAAACAGAGGAAGAGGCAGATTCATATTTTAAACTTTCCTATCCGGCAGAGGAACAGGGGTATTCGATTGGCACATTGAGAAATGAGGAAAAGGATGAATATCAGTTGGGTTTTCATCAGAATATTACGAACGTTGACCAGAGACCGATTGCCCGAATTGAAATTATTTATAACAAAAGTCTTTTTGAACCTGTTTTTTTCAGGCCGAACCCCAGAGATTTGGGAAGGAATTTTATTTTGGATGAAGGGGAGAAGTTTGCGTATGAAGAATTTGACGAAGAAATGCCAGATGATTTTGATAACGCATTAATGGATGCGCCGGAAGGGGTTTCCCGATACAAAAAAGACTATTTGATTATGAAACGCAAACTGGAAAGTTTTCCGTATTATGTGATTAAAAGTATTTCAACCAAGGAAATATCAGATGATATGATGCCATTCAAGAATGGTATGCTTATGCTTTTTGGTCTGGTGATTGTCATTATAGCGGTAATTGCTCTTGTACTATCACGGATCGTCCGAAGACCCATAGAAAAATTTACAGGCTCGATTGAACAATTCAGAGAATCCGAAGAAAACATAGAAACAGAAATCAAAGTAGATATAGAGGAGATGCAGAGTCTGGCAGAACAGTTTTCAATGATGATGGGAGAAATCAATCAGTTGATTGATGAAAAAAGTGAAGCCAGATACAGGGAGAAAAAGGCACAGTTGAATATGCTGATGGTACAGATTAATCCGCATTTTCTGTATAATGCTTTGCAGACTCTTCAGTTTATGGCGTTACGGAGAAATGCATTTGAGATCAATGCTATGCTGACTTCGCTGGGAAAGATTTTACGATATAGTTTGAATCTGGGAAGCAGAGAAGTTACTTTAGCGGAAGAACTGGAAAATGTGACAGAGTATTTAAACATTCAGAAATTTCGATATGTAGATGAGCTGGATATGTATATTGACCGGCCGGATGAGTTGCCGAATTTTATTGTGCCTAAAATGATTATCCAGCCATTGGTAGAGAATTGTTTTGTGCATGGTTTTAAAGGAAAGACGGAAGATTATAAAATCAAACTGGAAATTTCATGTATGAAAAATATGGTTACAATAAAAGTGTGTGACAATGGATGGGGCATGGAGGAGGAAGAGATTGTTCGGCTGAATAAAGAATTGGAGGAGTGTGACGACTATATTATTTCTGAACATACGGGAGTGCAGAGTGTGAACTTTCGAATTAAGCAGAAGTATCCGAATGCATCTATGAAACTGTATAAAAATGACTGGTTTTGTGTTGAAATAAGAATATCTGGAGGATACGATGAGGATAGTAATAATCGATGATGAAGTGGGAACACGAGAAAGCATCAAAGTATTAGGTGGGTTTCGTGATAATCCGGAGGTAGAGATTTTTGAGTCCCAAAATGGATTTGAGGGATACAAAATGATAGAAGATGTGAAGCCGGATTTGATTTTTCTTGATATGAATATGCCAATTATGGATGGGGCTGACCTTTTAAATATGTTGGATGAAAATGAATGCAATGCAAAAGTTATTGTAGTAAGTGGATACACGGATTTTCGGTATACAAAAGCAGCAATTGTGAAAAAATATGTGGTTGATTATATTCAAAAACCCATTGATGAAAAACAGATAAAGACAGCAATTCAAAAGGTTGCAGGCAACTGGAACATGGGGACTGCAAAAGAGAGAGCCCCCATTGTAGAAAAAGGACAGGTGTTTGGAATTTTTATCGAAGATTTTGCGGAGATCTTGAAGAAAAACTTTAATAACTCATTGGATTTATTAAAATTTTTTCTGATTCAACAGGTCGAACATCAGATTTCTCAAGTAGAATTATTCGATACAGGAAACAGTAATTATAAATTTGCCTTTTGCTTCCGGTGTGGAACTTTTTTGCCCGAACTCCAAGTGCTTTTAGAACGTATTTTATTATCGCTGGAAAAGAGGCACGGAATAAAAGGATATGCAGTGTATGAAGAAGAGATAGAAAAGGCAGATGTGAAGAAACGCTGCACAGAAATCTGTGAGTACATAAATTATGTGAATTTGAATGGGAAAACCAAAGTATACAAGAGAAAAAATTTAAAAAAACCACCGGCTGTACATACGGAGGTTAAGGCTTGGGTGACTGATGTGGTGTCCTGTATACAGCATCATAACGAATCGGGATTTGCAAAGAATTTAAATGAGATGTTTGGCGAACTATTGCAGAAAGAATCGTTTACGATTTATGAGCTGAAAATTTTTATGTCAGCCTTTTTATATGATGTAGGGAAAAGACTGAACATAAAGGAAGTTTACTCTCAGGAAATTATTTCGAAGAAAATGGAAGAATTATACGCTGCCGGAAATATGGTTACTATAGATTTTGGTAAAAGATGGATAGGAGATTACTATGAGAAAATTTGTGTAATGTTGGAAACGGAAAATAATCGGATTCCGGAGAAGATGCGGCAGATGGTATTTTATCTGGAGGAAAATTATAAAAGTAAGATTACACAGATGGATATGGCAGAACGGTTCTACTTTAATGCATCGACAATAAGCCGGATGTTTGTTAAGTATATGGGAGTGAATTTCAGCGAATATCTCAATACCATTCGTTTGGAAAAAGCGAAAGATCTTTTGAAAACGACGGAAAGAACAGTGTCAGATGTAGCACAGGAAGTTGGATTTGAGAGTTTAAGCTATTTTAGCAAACAGTTTAAGCGAAAATATGGAATGAATCCCCAAGAATACAAAAAAGATTTTTAGATGAATAAGAAATGCCCTATAGGAACAAAATGCAGATAGATGTTTTGTGACTATAGGGCATTTTGGTTGGAATGATTAATACAGAAGAGGGATGAAAAGATAGTACGAGCAAAATATTACAAATGATGGTCAAAAAAGTTCATTTATTTTGTGCAGAGTGTAAGATATACTGTGCATACAATAAAACGAAAGAATCAAAGGAGGATTTAACAATGAAAAAGAGAAGTGTTGCACTCCTTATGAGTGCGGTCATGGCAGGTTCTTTAATGACAGGATGTGGTACAGGAAAAGAAACTACACAGCCGGAAAAAGAATCGACGGGAGAAACAGCAGACAAGTCAACAGAGGAAACCAAGGAAGCAGGAGATGGAGAAACTGTAGAGCTTACGATTTTCCATTATCTGGAACAGTATCAGGATCAGTTTAAGACACTGGTAGATCTCTACAAAGAAGTGAAACCAAATGTAACGCTGAAAGTAGAATGTATCGGAGCTGATTATGATAAAATTTTGCAGACAAGGGTTTCAACAGATGAAGTTCCGGATATTTTTCTGAGCGGACCATTTAATATGAATGAACTGTATGCTCCGGTCAGCTACAATCTGGAAAATGAAGCCTGTGTGGAAAATGTATTGATCGGTGATGAGTACAGAGCAGAGAACGGCGAATTAACTGCTATTCCATTTATGAGTCAGGGTTGGGGAATCCTGTATAACAAAGATATTTTTGAAGAAGCAGGTATTACAGAATTGCCTGAAACACTGACAGAATTAGAAGATGCCTGTAAGAAAATTCAGGATGCAGGTTACATTCCTTTTGCACAGGGATATGGTTCCGAGTATATAAGAAATCAGCTTTTTGGTTTTCCATATGGTGTAGATGAGAACTATCAGGAAAATATTGCAAAATTATCAGCAAAAGAAACAGAATTAAAAGATTATGACTTTATCCATAAAATTTTTGCCGGGGCAGAAATGGTAGGAAAATATACACAGGAAAGTCCTTTTGACGATGACTTTGCTGCAGCGGGAGCAAGACTGGGAATGGGTGAAGCTGCCATGATGGTTAGTGGAGACTGGATCGTAGGAAATGCTGAAAAAGCCAATCCGGATTGTAATCTTGGTATGATGGGTTATCCGTTAAGTGAAGACCCAAAAGATACGAAAGTGTATACGGCTGCGGCAGGCGGTTTCCATGTATCTAAAAATTCAGAGCATCTGGAAGAAGCACTTGAATTTGTGAACTGGCTGGCTACATCAGAAGAAGCGATTGGCTGGATGTCCAATGAAGCAAAGCTGTTATCTCCGATCAAAGGTGTAGTTCCTGCGGACTCACCGGTATTATCCGATATTTTGAACTATATGAATGAAAACAAAACAGGAGCTTGGGGAAGTTACGTTTTCCCATCAGGTATTGATGCAGAACTGATTCCATCCATTGACAGATTTTTATTAGGTGAAATCACAAAAGAAGAGGCCATTGACGAGATGACTGAAGTATGGAAAACATATGAAGAATAAGAAAACTGTTCAGAAGGCCACTGTTCCGCGAGGTGTTGACTTGCAAATACAAGTCAATCCCGAGACATAAGAAGTAAAAGGCGCCGCCGTATTAAGTTGCTTAATACGGCGCGAATTTTAGGAGAGTATATATGAAAACAAATAAGAGACAACGAAAAGAAAATATGTGGCTGCTTGCATTTGCAGCGCCTGCTTTGATATTATTTTCTGTTTTTGTAGTATATCCGTTTTTTATGGGAATCAATTATTCCTTTTATGATTGGGATGGAGTAAGTCCGGAACGGATATTTGTGGGGCTGAAAAACTACGCATCGTTATTTAAAAGCAAGTATTTTGTAAATGCCATGTTATTTACTATTAAGTTCACAGTAGTTACGGTAATTACACAGAATTTGGGAGCCTTAATTATTGCCAATTTATTAGACAATACCAGAAAATGCAAAAATTTCCTTAGAGGAGTTTTTTTCGTTCCCAATGTACTTTCCGGTGTAATTGTCGCTTTTATCTGGAGTTTTATTTTTACCAAAGTTCTGCCTTCTCTGGGGATGAAACTTAGTTGGTTCAGTCAGGCGGATACCGCATTCTGGGCAACGGTAATTGTAGCATTTTGGCTGGGAACAGGTTATCTGACTGTAGTATATCTGGCCGGACTCAGTACGGTAGACACAAATATCATTGAAGCGGCGCTGATTGACGGAGCAAACCCGTGGCAGATGCTGTTCAAAATTAAGACGCCATTAATTATGCCATCTATTATTATCGGAATTTTTTTGGTTACTATGAACGGATTGAAGCAATTTGAAATTGTATTCCTCATGACCAGTGGAGGACCTTACAGATCAACAGAAACCTTGGCATTGTTAAGTTATAATACAGCATATGCAAAACATAATTTCGGACAGGCAACGGCTCAGGCGGTTGTGCTGTTCATACTGGTAGCGGTTGTAACTTTGATCCAGTTGGTGGTATTAAAGGATAAGGAGGTGGAGAGCTGATGAAACGTAAAACAAGAGAATATATCGTGTTGGGAATAACGATTGTATTAGCCTTGATTTTTGCAGTTCCCATTTACCTGATTATCATAAACTCTTTTAAGAGTTATGGACAGATTTTCTCGGATCCAGTTGCGTTTCCTTGGCATCCTACGCTTGAGAATTTTATCAAAGTATGGAACGAAACCAATTTTATCCGTTACTTTTTTAACACAGTAATTTCTACAACTGTAGGTTTGGTAGTGGTTGTTTTTGTGAGTTCTCTTGCTTCATACAAGCTTTCCAGAACAAAAACGGTTTTAAGTAAAGTAATGTTTTTCTATTTTACAGTGTCCATGCTTCTGCCCTTTGAAGTCATTATGCTTCCACTGGTTATGATGCTGAAAAACTTTGGAATGCTGAATAATCTGTTTTCATTGGGGGTTATACAGGCAAGTACGTCTATTGCATTTTCTATTTTTCTATATCATGGTTTCGTAAAATCGATACCAACGACATTAGATGAAGCAGCACGGATTGACGGATGTGGTGAATTTAGATTGTTCTGGACAATTATTATGCCGCTGCTGAAACCGATCACATCTACAGTAATTATTTTGAATATTTTGTCTTACTGGAATTCGTTCCTTCTTCCGCTGCTTACGCTGACAAAGGAAGAGATAAAGACACTTCCGTTGTTTGCTTACAGTTTTTTAGGACAGTATAGCAGTAATTACGATATGCAGCTTCCGGCGGTCATTCTCACCGGATTGCCGCTAGTTATTTTCTATCTGTTTATGCAGAAAAATATTGTAAAAGGTATCACTGCCAGCAGTGTAAAGGGTTAAATATATGAGTACAGAAAAAGAAATAGAAGTACGTGTACAGGGACAGGAAGAAAAGATTTATTATAGAAAACCTGATCCGGAGAGAATTAAAATGTATTATGAATATACACAGGATCATTTCAGAAAGGGTCAGGATTATAATCTGAAATTTGAAAGATTTCTTCGCGTTTTGGAAGTGGAAGAAAATGCAAAAGGCATTTTGCTGAAAATGCAGGGAGAGTATATTTACAATACTCAGATTGATAGTGACGGGGAATTGCGCCCTATTGTGGATACCAATCATGATAAAGAATATTTTGATTGCTGGATATGTGTGGAAGTATACGAAGGCGGTATCTTCCGGCTGTTGGCTGGCAAGGGGACGGAAGTAAAAGAGCACCATACTGTTATGAGAGACGGTGTTCCTGAATTAAAACATGATACATTTTCTGTTGAGGAGACAGAAGATAGTATTGTGCTCCGAAGTTCTAAGTGCGAAGCTGTTATTACGAAAGAAGATTTCTCCTTTGATTTGAGAACGTTTGAAGGAAACTATATTTACAGGCAGGCAAATCACGATCAGGTATTGGATTTTACTCATGAAAGTTTTCCGTTCGGATTTGCTGAGAATCCTATAACCGGAGAACGGATTGCTGTATGCAGCAGCAGAATGGAATTTGATGAAAACTTTTTCGGATTCGGCGAGCAGTATTCACCGGTAAACAAAAAAATGCAGGAAGTCGATGTATTTATTACAGACCCGTTGTCTGTAGGATCTGCGAGAACTTATGTGTCCCTTCCATTCTATTTCAGCACAAAAAAATATGGAATGTATGTAAATACTCATTACCGCAGTAAATTTTTTATGGGAAACAGGTCGAACCGAAGCACAAGCTGTCACATTTATGGAGAAGACATCATCGATATTTTCTACATTTATGGAGAAAATTACAAAGATATTTTGCGCAGATATACAGATATTACCGGAAAGAGTCCTATGGTGCCTAAGTGGTCATTTGGACTTTGGATGAGCAGATGTTCTTACCGGACAGAGGAAGAAGTTCTTTCGATTGCCAGACAGCTCAGGGAAAGAGATATTCCCTGCGATGTGATGAACATTGATACAGATTGGTTTGAAATTCCTTGGGCATGTGACTGGAAATTCGGTAAACATAATTTCCCTAATCCTGAAGAAATGATTCAGGAACTGGAGGAAGAGGGAATAAAACTCTGCTTGTGGCAAAAACCGTACATAACAGCGGAATATCTTACGGAATTAATGAAGGAAATGATGGAAAAGGGATGGATTCCATTGAACAGATATGGTGAACCGGCAAGATCAAATCCGGTAATTGATTTGACAAATCCGGATTGTTATGACTGGTATAAAGAACAACTGGCTGATTTGTTTAAAAAAGGCGTTAAAGTTATCAAGACAGATATGGGAGAGGGAGCACCTTTGGAAGGAAATTACTTTAAGGGAAGCGCAGAAGAAGTGAGAAATATTTACCCGTATCTGTATTCAAAAGCGGCTTATGAAGCTGAGTGCGAGGCCGGGTGCGAACCGATTCTCTGGGGACGTTCCACATATGCCGGAGGCCAGAAATATCCCATTCACTGGGCAGGAGATCCATTTACAGACTTTGACGGATTGAGATACAGCATCAGAAGCGGACTGTCTATGGGAATGTCAGGATTTACTTATTGGAGTCATGATATCGGAGGATTTTTAGGAAGACCAACGGAACAGGTATATATCCGGTGGGCACAGGCGGGAATGTTCTGTTCCCATGCAAGATGTCATGGAGCGGATAACCCGAGGGAACCATGGACTTTTGGCGAAAAAGCGGAAGAAATCTTCAGAAAATATGATAAAGTAAGATATTCACTGGTTCCCTATATATATTCATCTGCATATGTGAGGGGAAAAGAAGGACTTCCGGTTATGGAGCATCTTTTATTGGCAAATCCTACAGACAGAAATTGTATAAATATTGATGACCAGTGGATGTTCGGTGATGCGATTCTGGTTGCACCGATTCTGAGTGAAGATGATACGAGAGAAGTTTATTTTCCGGAAGGAAGATGGTATCACTATTTTTCTCATAAGATTGAGGCGGGAAGCAGTTTTAAGACAGTAACGATGCCTTTAGAGGATATGCCGCTATACGTGAAAGAAGGAAGTATTCTGCCATTGAGCGGTGCAGCCCGTGACCATATTGCAGGAAAGAAAGAGGATGATTTAAGTCTGGATATTTATGATAAAAAAGATGGACAGACAGAATTCCTTTACTATGATGGGGCGGAACATAAAATTACTGCAAAATTTTCTTCGGACTTTGTGAACGTTGATTTGGGTGATATTTCTCAGGAAGTTAAAGTAAGGCTGATATCTGAAGAGGGTATTCAAATAATTGAACAGGTGAAGAAAAAATGTGAATTTAAAAAGTAATAAAAGCTTTCTGTGCAATGTTTTGTGGATTAAAGGATAAGCTACTATATAGCCACGAAAATTTGTAAACAAAAAGAAGCCGGACAGGTACGATCACCCGCCCGGCTTCTTTTGGATATCGCCTGTTTTTTTTCAAAAATAAAAAGTAGAAAATAACAATAAGGCGTTATAAAATAGACAGGAAAAAAGGTTCTGTTTTATAACGCCTTATTTTTGTGCAAAAAAATTTAAATAAGATAAAACCTTACGGGAGCATATACGCTCTAATAAGTGTAAGATGTGAATAACGTACGTTAGAAAGATGAAAAAGGACAGTAGGAAGAAAGGAGCAGCAATGCAGAAGGCAGAGTTTGTGGCAGCAGTGAGAGATGCTGAAGATACGCTGTATCGTGTCGCCATGGCGATTCTCCGGGATGAAGATGACTGCGGAGATGCGGTGCAGGAAGCGCTTTTACTTGCATTTGAGAAGCTGGGGACACTCAGGGAAGAGAAGTTTTTCAAAACATGGCTGACCAGGATTTTGATTCATGAATGTTACCGGATTCGTAAGAAAAAGAAGAACCTGGTATCTTATGAGGAATATGTGGAAGCGAATGAGAAGGAAGCGCCAGACGCGGATTATTCGGAGTTGTATGGAGCAATCCGGAGGCTGCCGGAGGATATCCGGGTGGCGGTAACACTGTTTTATATCGAAGGATTCTCGATCCGCGAAATCGGTGAGATGACGGAGTGCGGGGAGAATACGGTGAAATCCCGGCTCTACAGGGGACGGATGCAGCTTCGGAAAATTTTGGATGATAAGGAGGAAGCATTATGTTAGGACAGGGTGGATGGAAAAATCGCGCTCCGAAGGCTTCGGAGAAATTTCATAACAGGCTGGAAGAAAGTCTGCGGATGATTGAAGAACAGCAGACAGAAAAGGAGAAAAGCGTGGGGATGAAAAACAGAAAGAAAGATTTTATCAGAAGATTTGCGGCAGGATGTACGGGTGTTGCAGCGGCGGCAGCGGTATTTGTGGGAGTTTGTTATCAGAATCCGGTATGGGCGGCAGAGCTTCCGCTGATTGGACATATTTTTGAAAAAATGGAAGGGAAGCTTTCTTACGGGGAAGACTATGAAAAATACGTTCAGAAGGTTGAAAATCCTCAGGAAGCGGAGAATGAGAACCAGACAGCAGGAGAAAACGGGGATGCGGAAGAGACAGCAGCAGGCTACAGCCAGACCGTGAACGGAACGACTGTGACAATGTCAGAGAGCTACTGCAGCGGAAGCGCCGTGTATCTCTCGCTGATGATCCGGTCAGAGAAGCCGTTTACAGATACTTTTATAGATACGTTTGGAATGCCGATACTCCATGCTGTTACAGAGGAAACCTATAGCTTTGCACCGGAAATGATACAGGGGCTGGTCAGGCTGGAAGGAGACTTTATCGACAGCCATACCTATGCAGGTGTGATGCGGATGGATCTGTCGGAGCGAATCGTGAGCGCAGAAGGGAAGACAGACATTCCGGAAAAATTCAGTCTGGAGCTGACCATTTCACAGATTGTAGGGGATCTGCTGAATCCTAAGAAACTGGATACCGGGTACAGCGAGGAAGAACTTGAGGCTATGCCGGATGAGGAATGGGAGGCGGTTATGAAGAAAGCCCTCGAAAAAGACGGCAGGAATCAGTACCCAAATGAGAACCAGAACTGGTGGATTGACGGCGCATGGACCTTTGATCTGGATATCGCTGTTGATGAGACGCAGAAACAGGTGCAGGAGGTTCAGGTACTGGACGAAAATGGAGCAGGTATTCTGTCAGTGGAAAAGACGCCATTTGAAATTACAGCAAATACGGTGAATCAAAGTGGAGACTTTTATTATACCCCGGTAATGCTGGATGCACAGGGGAAAGTGATGGAGAGCGAAAGCGGAAGTACACAGACAGCTCCGGTAAGAAATTATGATACATCAACCGTGTATGTATATATGTGTGAGGACATAGAAGATATGGAAGAACTGAAAGGACAGAGACTTTCTGATCCGGAGGGATTCAAGGCGCTGATGGAGGAGAAGGCTGTTCTGAAAGCGGAGGTTCATTTCGAGTAACACAGGAAAACATAGATAAACGAAAAGAAGCCGGGCAGGTACGATCACCCTCCCGGCTTCTTTTCGTTTATCTGCTAAACAGCAGGATTATTTTGTATAGTTATCAAAGTATCCCTGAATATAGATGATCGGAGTACCCTTATCTCCGGAACCGGAGGTCAGGTCAGCTAAAGATCCCAGAAGGTCAGTCAGACGTCTCGGGGTGGTTCCCTGAGTTACCATGGTACCTTTCAGGTTTTCTGCTTTTTCATCTTTATCGTGAATATAATTCTTGATAGCGTCTTTCAGCTCTTCGCCGGAAAGATCAGCAAAATCATTGTCAGCCAGATATTTCAGTTTTACTTCGTTCGGAGTTCCCTCCAGACCCTTGGTGTAGGCCGGGGATACTACCGGGTCAGCCAGCTCCCAGATCTTTCCTACCGGATCTTTGAAAGCGCCGTCGCCGTAGATCATAACTTCAACGTTTTTGCCTGTCTTTTCTACGATGGATTTGTGGATTTCGGAAACCACTTCTTCACATTTGATCGGGAAGAGTTTTACAGATTCCTCAGTAGCTTTGTTGGAGCCCAACAGACCGTACATATCGTTGTAACCGCTGCCGTTGATGCTTTCTGTCATGATATCATCCAGAGAATATACTCTTTCTGCGCCGTTGGCTTTCAGAATCCGTTTTGTTCTCTGACGGGTATGGATATCACAGGTCAGAATGTTTTTTGTATAAGGAAGGATCGCTTTCGGGTTATTTGCAAAGATAATAGAAACCTCAGCGCCGGCATCCTGAATCAACTGTTTGTAGTAGTCTACATAGTCAACACCTGTGAAAACGTGTTTCTCGTAGCCGAACAGTTCTCTGTATTTTTCTTCTGTCAGTACGTCGGACCATGGATTTACTCCCTTTTCATCCAGAAGATCCATGTCAACTAAGTGGTTGCCCACTTCGTCGGAAGGATAGCTGAGCATCAGAACAACCTTCTTACAGCCCATAGCGATACCTTTCAGACAGATAGAAAAACGGTTACGGCTCAGAATCGGGAAGAGGATACCTACAGTATCATCTCCGAATTTTCCTTTTACATCTTGGGCAATATCTTTTATATTCGCATAATTTCCCTGAGCTCTGGCAACGACAGCTTCTGTAACTGCGATTACGTCCTTGTCACGGATTTCAAAATTTTCGCTTTCTGCAGCTTTCAGTACGCAGTCAACCACGATTTCAGAAAGATTGTCTCCTTCACGAATAATCGGTGCCCGCACACCACGGGATACTGTTCCAACCATACGATCTGTATGTTTCATATTGTGTACCTCCATATTGGTTTTATATCGTTTAAATGAATTGGGGAAAACCCCACTACCTTATAATACGTTGAAATGGGATGGGATGCAAGAAAAAAGTGATGGTTTTGTAAAAAAAATGTGTCGGATGGGGAAAAATAGAAGAATCAGCCTGTAAAAACAAGACTTGCCGAGACAGATATGGGGCTAAAAAAGGAAAACGGCGTTTCAGAAAGGAAATCCAAAACGCCGTTGGATAAATCAATTATATTCCGGTCTGGCGAAATTTTTCCGGTCAGGTATTTTTCAGCAGCTCTTCCAGCTCCCGTGATCCCTGCTCATACCCGAAAAACTGTATTCCGTAAAGCCCTGCTTCTTTCGCAGCTTCGATATTATCTGCCCGGTCATCTAAAAAGACGGATTCCGAGGGGATAAGCTGATAAGTATCGCAGAGGTAACGGTAAATTTCCGGTTCCGGTTTTACCAGCTTGCACTGGTAAGAGAAAACCACGCCGTCCATATAGGGCAGAAAGCCCATTTTGCATTTGGTGCGCTGAAAGGTGTCCTCCGCATAATTGGACAGGATGTACAGGCGGTAGCCCCGCTCTTTCAGCTCCTTGACCCATGGAACTGCATAGTCCAGTGGCTGAATGGTGCCCTCCACAGAACCGTAGGCTCTGCGGATTTCTGCCTCATAGGCGGGATTATTTTTTACGAAGCCCTCCAGCAGTTCGGCGGTGGATAGCACGCCCCGGTCAGACTCATTCCAGAGCGGATGCAGAAACATTGCTTCATTTACCGCTTTCATGGCGGCATCGTCAAATCCCAGTCCTTTCATATACTTGTCGGGGTCATACTCCACCAGTACCCTTCCTACATCAAATACGATATTTTTAATCATCTTAATCTCCATTCCGCCGCCTTTCAGTTGGCGGCACAAATAGTGATGAAAGTATTCCAACTTCTACTCTTTGGTGTAAAATAGCTTGTAAGAAG
>JAHAFI010000001.1 GCA_018374355.1 Clostridiales bacterium | reverse complement strand
AATACTGGGTTTGTTAGGTTTATTAAGGTTACCCTTTTTTAGAAAATTAAAAATATTCAACTTTTTCACATCACCTCTTGACATTTCTTAGCTGGACTTATTTCCGTCAGCTCTGCTTTTCTTTGATATCCTCCCAGCTAAACTTTTCGCCGCACAGGGGGATAAATAAAAGCTTTGTCTCCCCGATCAGCAGGATATCGTAAGCATTCATCACAACATTGTTCAGCACCACTTCATCATTTAAGTAAAAAAGTTCCCGCGAATCCCCGGGCTGGGCGATAAATTTTTTCGCTCTCGGCTCATAGATGATGACGGCGTGCTTCCGTCTGGACACACTGTTATCCATGCTCAGTTGAATATCCATCTCCGGGGACCGTCCCACAAAATTTCTGCCGGATTTCAGCTTGAAGCTCTCCCCAAAATAATTTCCTTCCACGGCTACCAGCCAGCCTACCACAGGCTCAGTGCCCATCGTGCGGGAATAATAACTTACCGTACGGTTATCGTCTGTCCCCCTCGACCAAGCAGATGCCTGATAGCCGCTTTCTCTGGAGACAGGAGCCTTCCACTGTTCCGGTCTCTGTTCTGCCTCCTCTGCCCTTGGTAATTCTTCCGCTGTCCGGGAAGCTTTCTGTGCCACCGGAGGAGCTGCCTGCTCTGTCCAATTTCCATACGCCTCCTCCCTTTGCTGAATATTTTGTTCCGCACCTTGATTTCCGGCCTGATTTAGCGGAACTGTCACCTGAACCTTCCCCCCTGCTGCGTTCCCGCAATAAGGGCAGTCCGCATATTTGTCACTGTCATAATAATGTCCTTTACTGCACTGAATAAGCTTCATCTTGTTCTTCCTTTCCTACTGTTATCAAAGATTCTCCTGTATCTCGTTGTTTTCCCTTCCGTACGAAAAGCACAGAATTGAAATATTATCCAGATTTTGAGGCGGCCCCTTCAATATTTCCGCAAGCATAGAAAGGGCTGTCTGCTCAAACTCCTCCTCTGTCTGTTCTGCCGCCAGCGCCCCGATGCGCTCCATGGTAAGGCCCTTATAAAGCCCATCACTGCACAAAACGATCCGGTCACCCTCCTCTAAAATAAGAGAACCGCAGTCAACCATCCTAAGGCCATCCATTCCCAGATAACTGATCAGCGCCTCTCCCCGCGACAGTTCCTCCTCGTATTCCTCCCGGGAGATCAGCCCCTCTTCCATCTGCTTGTCCAGCAGAAGTCCGTAATTGTGTTTCCGAACCACTTCCCGGCATTCTCCCGAACGAACCAGATAAATCATGCTGTCTCCGGCAGAAGCGTAAGTCATACGCCCCTCCCGAATAAATACCGCGACTACGGTAGTTCCTCCCTTTAAGGGCCTTCCACTGGCATTTTTCAGGCTCGCCACCTGCGCATCCAGCTCATACAGGGCCCGCTCCATATAGGGCTCTATGACTTCCTCTGTCCTTTCATTTTCGTTGAAATATTCCGACAGCTTCTCCACTGCACAGGTACTGCTGATTTCCCCATGAGCCAGACCTCCCATTCCGTCGCAGACCACACCCAATATGCCATCCTCAAAAATCCGATACATCAGGCTGTCTTCCTGATAAGGACGGGTTCCGGCAATGCTTGCGGCTGAGGCCCGCAGCCAGAAGGGAAGCTGCCTTGTCCCATAGAGGACTCTTGTTATATGTTCTCCCATGTCACTCCATTCCGGCAGAACGCCACAAATTCCAGTGTGGTGCTGCCTATTGTAAACCGCTCCCCGCCGAAAAGCTCCTGTGGTTTTTCCAAGAGGCGCCCTTCCAGCCAAGTCAGCGTCCCCTGTCCCGGCACCAGTTGAAAACGGTTCTTTTTATCCTCATAAACAATACAGCAATGGGCATCTCTGGAAATGCCCTCATCCTCAAAGATACAGACATCCATTTGATGGTCTCTCCCGATCCGGTTAAAACCGTAACGAAGCCGATAATCTCTGCCTTTTTCCGGTCCCTCCGTACAGACCAGCCAGCCTGTCACAAAACAACGCCGCACAAATTCCGCATCCAAGCCGCCCAGCCGGGTTCTGTTTTCGTCCGTGGCGTCCCCTGCTTCTTTCCAGCCCGTATAATCCGAATTTTTCATCCTTGGCAACTCCATATTCTTCACCACCCTTCTCTTTCATTATGTATATTTTAACAGTGACGTCTTTCTCCTCCCTGTTTTGTCTTTTTTAACCAAGGTTTTGTTCTTTTTGGTCATTTTTTCCAAAAAAGACAGATTCCCTGTTAAAAATTCCAATTTCGTTTTTTCCTCGGAAATTCTGTTACGATAAAAGAAAAATATTCAGGAGGTGTCCTTATGGGCTTTATGTTAATTGTACTGTTTTTTACCCTTGCTTTTCTTCCCTGTTATGCCGCCTTCCGGCTGAAAGATTATCGGCTTCTGGGCATCACGGCTGTCTGCGCCGTCCTGTCTTTTCTGATTCTTCCTTATCTTCTGGCTGTCATCTTAGTTGCCAGAAAGCTTCCCAAGAACAGAAAGCCGCCCTTTTCTTTTCCCGTCTTTTGCGGATACTGGCTGCTGATTCTGCTTTTATATTTCATTCTTCCTTCCATGAAATTCATTGGAGTGTCGATGAATGGCTTTCAATTTTTTCAGGCCTCCTCTTTCATTGACGGGGCATCCACCAATGTAGTGTTCTTCCTTATAACCGTAATACTTGCCTTTATTTTAAGCCTTCTGCTGCGGCAGCGAGCCCTCTTTACCGGGGAATTGGTTCTGTTGCTGAATAGTTTCCTCTTTTTTGCCCTTTTGGCTTCCAACCTGATCCATTACGATATCGCTGCCTACGGTATTTATCTGATTCTGGTACTCTATCTTTTGGGAATAGCGGGAATGTATTATATGACTATCGCCATGTGCCCCCTTGCAAATCTCGGGCCTTCATTGGAAACTGAAAGTCCTTCCATTCCCCAGCCTGTCCGTGACTTTGGCAGCGAGGCCTTCTCAGCTTTGTCACAAGCAGCGGGAAAAATCGGTTCTGCAGCAAAATCCGGTATGGCTGAAATGAAAGCTCCTGCATCTCTCACCGTCTGCTGTATGCAGGGTCTTTATGCCGGAGCATCCTTTCCTCTAAGGGAAGGAGAATCTCTTTATCTGGGAAAAGATCCTAATCTTGTAAACCTTGTGCTGGATTTCCCGGAAGTCAGCCGTCTCCACTGCAGCATCTACAACTCCGGCAAAATCGGTATCGTACAGATTCTGGACAATTCCACCAACGGCGTCTACCTCTCCAATGGCGAGCGGCTGCCGAAAAATGTGCCTTTGGAATTTTATCTTCCCTGTACCATTTTCTTTGGAAATGAACCGCAGATTTTTGAAATTCGTCAGGGATAGAGTGAAAATGAAAAACAGTGAGTAGGAAAGCGATAAGTTGCTTTCATACTCACTGTTTTTTCATTTTTGCTTTGAAATACTAATACTCCGCTCTATAAAGCTCAGAGCATAATCCACCGGAACTCCAATAATTTTTCTGCTTTCACTTTCGGAAGAAATGATGCCAACCAGTTCCCCCTGCATATTCAGCAAAACTCCGCTGTTCACTCTGTGCACACTAGCATCATCTGTTTGAATCCTTGTATCATCCATTTCCTTTATCATCATCGTGGTTATTTCCGGCCAAATCGTGTCATTCCCCCTAGTAATTGCAATAACCGGTTCACTTTCCTGCAAATCATCAGATGTTCCAATTTTCGATATATTAATCTGTGCCTTCGTCTCCTCCGGAATGTCGTTCATTGGCACACCAATTACCGCAATATCGTTTTCTCTGTTCACGCTCAATGAAATATCTTTCATCAGCCAACGAGCTACACGAGTATCATACGCATTGCTATATGAGATAATGCCTTTTTCATCAGCCTCAGTATTATAAAATGTTACATCTAGATATGCTTCTCCAGACATCAGTGGTTCTACTACATCGGCGGACGTTACAATGAAAACCTCTGCAGCACTACTGGCAACAATAATACCGATACCAGCCTTCGCCTCCGATCCCGTAGTATCCACAAACACCATAGAAGGTTTCATTGATTCTGCAATGTCAGATACATTCCATCCCGCTCTTGTATAAGCGCTGTCAAGTTGTTCCTTAAATTTTGGAAATAGACTTCCGTTCCCATTATTCTCTTCTTCTAAAAGTTCTATCTCTTCATCCAGCCACTCATTTCCCATTTTCTCATAAGCTTTGGCACACAAAAGCTTTATCTCAAATCTTTCATCATTACTCGACCAGCTCCTTATTAGCTCCACCTCTTCCACAATCGCAGGCACTTTTTCATACTCCCCACGCGCAAAATAGATTTCTGCTCGGATTCTGAGGAGTTTCTTTTTCAGCAAAGCATCGTCTGTCGAGTTTCCTTCCGAAATCTGTTTCAGAATCTCCTCTGCTTTCTCGTCCTCTCCATTTCGGGCCAGTGCTATGGCATAGTCGCAAAGATACAGAGGATCTTGATTTCCCTTCACTGCTTTTGAAAAATATGTCACTGCGTCCTGATATTCCTCTTGTTCGAGAGAATCCACGCCTTCCTGATAATATTCCGCAGCCTTCTCATCAGCATATTCATGCAAAATAATGGGACCGAATGTAAACAGCAGTGCAATCACTCCAAACCCTGCCAAAATCCAAGACAGCACCACAATTCCTCTTCTCTGCCGTCTCTCTTCCGCAAGATGCTTTCCGCACAGAACATAAACTCCTGCTGTCACAACCACCCAAGCTACTACAAAGAAAGCATCCGCATTTCGAAGCAAAAATACTGTCAAGAATGTAAACAAAAGAATGGTCAGCACGGCCCATCGCTCTTTTAAGCTACTCCCGATCAGAATCATAATTATCGGAATCAGGAACACAAGAATTACATTGACTACAACAGGTTTCAAAATTATTCTCCCCATCGTCAGACTGCAAAACCCCAAAGCCGATAAAAAAAGAAGCTGCAGCAGTCTCCTTTTTTCTCTACAACTGGTTCTGATTAAAAGCACTGCCAAACACGGCAGCGGAAGCCAAAAAAGCAGCCAACATATCCATCTACCCATACTATCTGATCTCCCTTGTTCCTCAATAATCTATCCATTTCCCCTATGATACCAAATTTTCCACACTTCAATCTTTCTAAATTCCTAAAATGCAAACCATAAAAGACAGCCGTTTACACCTGATGTTCTGCTTTCTGCATCGTCATGCCTTGCTGTTTTTCAATTTATCTTTAATACATCAATACCCCATTCAATAATTTCCAGAGCTCTATCATCTATCGGAACACTAAGCGTCCCTTCCTCATCAGAACCACAAATCACGCCAACAAAATCCCCCTGCATATTCAAAAGGACTCCACCGCTCTCTTCCGTATAGGTAACCGTATCTGTATGAATCAATGTATCACCCAATCCATCTATCATTCCTGTACTCACAGCCGGCTTTTTGAACTCCTGTACTGGATTCCCAATCGCAATAATTTGATCGCCGTCCTGTAGCTCCTCAGACGATTCAATTGTACTTATTCTAATCTGCTCCATGGTCTCCTCTGTAATATCTTCCACACCAATTACGGCTATATTACACTCGTCATCCTTATAGTATGAGGTAGCATGTTTTTCTTCACCACTAATAAATTCCACATTTAATGAGTTGAACTTCCCTGATTTGGATTCTGCTATATGGATAGATGTCGCAATGAAAATTTCTGTATCACTGTTCGCAACAATAATACCGATTCCCAGATTTCCTTCACTGTTCTCCTGCTTTAGAACTACTACAGAAGGCATCACTGTCTCTACAATTGCGGACACATCCCCACCTGCTCTTTCATAAGCCCTGTCAAGCTGCTCCTGAAATTCTGTAAAATCATCTCCGGCAAAATTTCTTCCTTTTTCTAAAAGTTTTATCTCTTCATCCAGCCATTCATCTCCCATTTTTTCATAGGCTCTGGCACACAAAAGCATAGCCTCACGGGTTTCCGCAAAATTCATCTCACCCGTCTCCGCCTGATGAAGCAGCGTATCAATTACCTCTTCATACTGCCCACGCGCAAAATAGATTTCTGCTCGGATTCTGCTGGTTTCCTCTTTCATCCACTCCTCATCGTCTTGCAGATATTCTTGCAGATATTTTTCCTGAAGCTGTCTCAGAATCTCCTCCGCTTTCTTATCTTCTCCGTTCCGAGCCAGCGCTATGGCATAATCGCTAAGGTAAAAATGATCCTGATCTATCTTCACCGCTTCAGAAAAATATTTCACTGCTTCCTCAAAATCTCCTTCTCTAAAGGAAACATGACCTTGCACATTATATTCCCTCGCTTCATTGGAAGAATGTTCGGACAAAACAACGCCTCCAAACATCAACGTTAATGCCAGAACTCCGAACCCTGCTAACGTCCAAGGCAACGCTACAGTCTCTCTTCTTCGTTGTCTCTCTGCCGCAAGGTGCTTTCCACACAGAACATAAGTCCCTGCCGTCACCACCACCCAAGCCAATATACCGATATCCGACTTTCGAAACAGAAACAATACAAGAAGTGCAAACAGCAGAATAGCCATCGCGGTTCCTTGTTCTTCCAACCTCCTCCAAATCAGGATCAGTGCTATCAGTGCCTGAAGGATCGGAATTATGAGTGCCAGACCTATACTGACTATAACAGGTTCAAAAATTCCTCTCTCTATCGTCAAACTGCAAAACCCCAGAGCCGACAAAAAAAGAATTTGCAGCAGCCCCTTTTTATCCCAGCAACTGCTTCTGATTAAAAGTACTGCCAGACACGGCAGCGGAAGCCAAAAAAGCAGCCAACATATCCATATAAGTTGATATTGTATCTCTATCATACTATCTGATCTCCCTTATCCCCCCAAAATTTAACTTTTCTTATTGCTTTTCATTTTGTCTGAAGTTAACAATAATTTCCAATATTTTTGTATCAATAATCTCCCAAGCATAATCTATTGGAACGCTAACCGCTCCATCATCATAACCGTTAATGATACCTACCAGTTCTCCTTGCTTATTCAGAAAAACTCCTCTGTTCTCTTTAGAAAAAGCTGCTATATCTGTGCGAATCCATGTATCTTCCAATTCATCTATCTTCCCTATAGCCACAACTGGTTCATCGGACTGTACAGGATTTCCAATTGCAATAACTGAATCACCTTCCTGTAAATCATCAGATACACCACATGCAATATATCGGATTTCATCCTTGGTTTCTTCTGAAATATCTTCCTGCAGCACACTAATTACCGCTATATTGGCCACACTATCCGTGACCACTGAACTAGATTCTTGTTGTTCCCCATTATTAAATCTCACATTTACCTTGGATGTGGATTCCAAAGCAGATGTCACGATGAAAAATTGTCTATATGTATGTTTAACAATAACGCCAACTCCCAGATACTCTGTTGAGTCCGCCTTTTGTAAAACCACTAAAGAGGGCATCTCTTCAATCATCTCTTCATACTGCCCACGCACAAAATGGATTTCTGCTCGGATTCTGTTGACCGCTTTCTTCAGCCACTCTTCACCGTTTATCGCTTCCTTTTCCAGAAACTGTTCCAGAATCTCCTCCGCTTTCTTATCTTCCCCGTTTCGAACCAACGCTATAGCATAATCACTGAGATACGAAAGATTCCCGTTTCCTTGCACTGCTTTAGAAAAATTTTTCACTGCTCCCTCGTAATCTTCCTTTTCAAAAGAAACCATCGCTTCTTGAACATACTCTTCTGCATACTCCTCTGCCATCTCATTAGCCTGTCTTTGTAAAAAAAAGAAAACGAGCATCAGCATCAGTGTCAAAATTCCAAATCCCACTGAAATCCAAGGCAGCACCACACTTTCTCCTCTCCGTTTCCTTTCTTCCGCAAGATACTTTCCACACAGAAAATAGACTCCTGTCGTCACTATCCCCACTACATCAAAAATACCATCCAGCATATACCGAATCCAAATCACAATCAGAAATGAAAACAGCAGAATAGCCATTGCAACCCATCGTTCTTTAAAACTCCTCCAAGCCAAAATCAGAATTATCAACGCCTGAATTATCGGGATCAAAAACATCAGAATAATATTAAGCATATCCAGTTCCCAAATTCTTCTCCCCAGCGTCAGACTACAAAAAACCAGCGCAGATAAGAAAAGAATCTGCAACAGTTTCCTTTTGTCTCTGCAACTACTTCTGAATAAAAGCACTGCCAAGCACGGCAGAGGCAGCCAAAAAAGCAACCAGCATATCCATCTATATTCCATAAATTTTGCTGTTACCATACTGTCTTTTCTCCCTTATCCTCGCAAAAATCTATGCCTTTCCCCCTCTATGACACCGGATTTCTCTCCTCTTCAAACTTCCGAAATCCTCGAAATCACATAAACCATAAAAGATTAGCAAGCATTCCAATCCCCCATGCTGCAATTGCCAAAATGCCAAAGAGATTATTCCCCTTCACTTCTTCCGTTTGAGAAGAACTCTCTCCATCAGCAGTCTCCGCGTACAATGGCTGACCTTCCGGCATTTCCTGTTCCTGAATCTCTGTCTCCTGTTGCATAGCTTCCTGTGCGAGACGTTCTGCTTCTCGCTTCGCAGCCTCCTGCGCCAGACGCTCTGATTCCTGTTGTGCAGCTTCCCATGCCAGACGCTCTGCTTCCCGCTGTGCTTCCTCCTGTGCAAGACGTTCTGCTTCCCGCTGTCTTGCCTCCTTCAAAGCCTGATACATCTCCTCCATTCCCTGATAACGCTTTTCTGCCCGCACCGCCATACCTTTTTCAATAATATCTGAAATCTCTCCCGGCACCGGAAGCGGCAGATTAAGCTGTTTTAAAGGGATCAGTTCATCATGATACAACCGTTCTACTGCTTCCATAGGAAGCTTTCCTGATATCATGTGATATAAAGTTGCGCTCAGAGCATACACATCTGTCCATGGGCCCTGATTCCCATGAGTACGGTACTGCTCCTCCGGCGCATAGCCGTGTTTTACCATAACGGTCACACTGCGGTAGTCCTGTCCAACCGCCTCAGTTCTTGCCGAACCGAAATCAATCAACGTAACCTTTCCCTCTTCATTTACAAGAATGTTATCCGGGCTTACATCGCGGTGAATGATACCTGCCCCGTGAATCTTAGCCAGAGATTCCATAACTGGTTCCATCAGAGCCAGAGCTACCGTATATTCCATGGATTCTCCACCACGGTCCCGCTGATACCACTGCATGTACTGTTTTAAGCTTCTTCCTTCAATAAAATCCATTACAAGATAAGCAGTGCCATTTTCTGAAAAGAAATCCCGAATCGTTACGATTCCCGGAAGAGACTGGAATTTTGACAGATTTTCTCCTTCCTGCCGGAACCTTCTAAGACCACTGCGAAAATGCATCCCCGCCTCTCCGGGCAGCTCCAGCACTTCCACACCGGAAACCTCATTTCTGACTGCCAATCCTACCGGAAAATATTCCTTGATTGCCACGGCCTCCTCCTGTATCAGATCAAAGGCAATATAAGTGATACCAAAGCCGCCTTCTCCCAGCACACTTCCCAGCAGATACCGCCCGTTCAGTATGGTATCCACTGACAGACATTTTCCACTCTCCTCAGTTTCCATCTTTCTGTCATAGCCACAAACCGGGCATTTTTCTTCTCCTTCCGGCATGAGACGCATACACCCTCTGCACAGACGTTCCACATTTACCATAGTTACCTTCCTCCGCTTTCAAACTTTTTCTTTATCTCATTTTCTATTTTCCATAACTGTTTCCGACATTCATCTGCCAGTTCATCCTCTCCATTCTGTCTCAATGCAATCTCATAATCCAGAAGATAAATCATATTGTCCGGATCCATTTCTGCTGCCTTTTCTAAATATTCTATTCCATTTATATCGCCTTCCTCAAAAAACATATGATATCCTTTTTGATAATAAATTTCTGAACTATAGAAAAAGCAAAAGACAAAACAAATCACCAGCGTTCCCATCCCAGCTAAAAACATGGGAAAAACCGTGCTTTTTTCTTTATGGCCCCTCTCTTTTTCAAGATATACTGCGCATAAAAAATAAGTACCTGCTATCACGCTCATCCATGCTATATCCCAAACAACGACATTTGCAAAAAGAAACATCAATAGCAAAACACATGCAAATCTCCATCTCCCAAGCTTCTTCCAGACGAGAAGCAAAGAAACACATGCAAAAACTGTTGGAATCCCATAGCACATAATAGAAATCAGCTTAGCAAGTGACGGCGTTGTAGTAAACATTTGTTTCATATCATAAACAGGCGCTGTGTTTTGCAAAGAATCGTAAATCCCTATTTTTGAAAGGACAGACCCGAAAATGAAACTGCAAAAACTTAATGCATTTAAAAAAAGAATCACTTGCAGTTCCTTTTTCTTCTCACAGTCACTTTTCATGAAAAATACCGCAAAAAAAGGAATCGGCAGCCAGCACAACAGCCCGACCGGAACCCCCATAATATTGATGTAATCTATATGGCGTCCGAATAATTCCTCGATACCTCTATTCATAACTCACTTTCCCCTTCACCATATTAACCTCAGTTCTTGCCAAACTGAAATCGGTCCGTATAACCTTTCCTTTTTCATTTACATGAATGTTACCATCCTGCAATCTCATCTAACCGATTGAAAAATTCCTCTTGCTCAATTTCCTCAAACGCAAGCAACGCAAATGCATAACCAGTATTATAAGTTTTGTTATCCGAATCCAGTTCTACTGCTTTTTCTAAATATTTTATTCCATTTTTATCACTTATCGTTGTAGTGTTGTCATCATTCTTTTCATAACACATATTTAATCCTTTTTGATAATTTATTTCTGCATCATAGAAAAAACAAAAAACACAACAAATCATCAGCATTCCAACCCCAGCCAAAGATATTGGCAAAATTGTGTGTTTCCCTTTACCAGCTCTCTCTTTTTCAAGATTTGCTACGCATAAAAAATAAATACCCGCTGTCACGCTCATCCATGCTATAGCAAAAAAGGCAATATGTAAAAATAGGAACACGCCAAACAAAACACCTGTAACCTTCTGGTTTACAAGTTTCTTCCATATCAGCAATAAAGAAATAAACGCAAGAATTGTTGGAACTCCGTAATACAAGATAATTGCTCCAGTAAATATTAGTATCGTTTCACTTACAGAACAATTATCTCGATAACAATAAAAAACTCCTAGTTCTGAAAAAGTAGAACCCAACACAAAACTGCAAAAACTCAATGCGGACAAAAAAAGCAGACGTTGCAGTTCCTTTTTCTTCTCACAATCACTTTTCATTAAATATACCGCAAAAAAAGGCAGCGGAAGCCAGCAAAGCAATCCTATAGGAAGCCCCATGATATTTATGAAATCAATATCCCGTCCAATAAACTCCTCGATACCTATGCTCATAATTCACTTTTTCCTCCTCATAATTTCCCTTTTAAAAGCATTAAACTTCCTAATAATAGTAAGTCCTCAAAAACATTATACTATAGGGCGAATCTCAAAATAATACTGACTATACATGGCATAGCTCCAACTCCAGTCAACAATACCGGTAAGGCCACACTTTTCTGTCTGCATCGTCTTTCTTCTACAAGATTTTTGGTACACAAATAATAAACTCCCAATATCACGAAATGCCACTGAACCCATTCTAATAAAACTGAAATACACATGGTGAAAAACAACAGCATTCCTGCCACCACTCTTTCACTAAGGCATTTCCATATCACAAATAAAGCAATAATCACAATAAACGTCGGAAGCCATACAACCACAGAATATATCTCCCACCCTTTATTCCAGATCTGCCACGGCAATGCATTCATGCATTCATTAGTACAGTATCCCAGCGAAGATATAAAAAGAAGTTTCTGAAGTTCCTTTTTCTTCTCGCATCTGCTTTTCATCAAAAGCACTGAAAAAAAAGGAAGTGGAATCCAAAAAGACGGCCAAAGAAGCCTCGATAATATCACTATAGGGTCAGTCACTTCCCGTTCCCCTCCTCTCCTCTTTCCTCAAAAAATTCACACACATCCTTCATATACCTGCGGCTCACGGGAATTTTCTTCTGATTCAGCAAAACGATTTCCTCCCCGGCCATTCCCAAAATGTAACTCCGGTTCACAATATAACTCTGATGGCAGCGTAAAAACTCTCCTTCCGGAAGCTTTTGCTCCAGTTCATTCATTTTCTGGTAAAACTCTACGCTCTCCCTCTCCATAACTGCCACGATTTTGCGCACATTACTTTCGAAAAAAGAAATCTTTGACAGGCGCAGCTTCCGGCTGTTTCCCTGAATAGAAACAGACAGAAACTCCTCATCCTCCTGACTTCGCTCAATCATATACCGGACAGCCACCCGTTCTGCCTCCCTGACAGACACAGGTTTTTTCAAAAAGTCAAACACACGGTAGCGGTATCCGTATAACGCCAGATCTGCCGCTTCCGTCTGCAAAATAATATCTGTATTCATTCGCTGTTTCCTTATAAATTCCAAAATATGTAAACCGCTCATATCGGCAAGAACAGGATCAATGATTAAAAGATCCTGTTCCAGCTTTCCCTTAGAAAGCTCCTCTGCCAGAGCTTTTCCTGTTTCATAAAAAGTAAAACCCACATCCTCCGCATCGAAATACACATGAAACCATATATCCGCCGTTCGTCTCCGGTACTCCCTGTCCTGATCGCAGATTCCTATTCTGAGCATGATTTTGTCTCTTCCAGCCCGCAAATCAATTCATCCAAAAGCTCCAGCGTTTTATCTATAGGATAAACAAATTTGCTTCCGGGCACAGATTTGATAAATTTGCAGAAAGACTGTCCGATGGCAGCCCCCTGAATATGAAGATTGCAGGTATACGCTCCTCCAAAATATCCCTGAATAGCGTAAAAATGTACCCCTGATTTCGGATCACAGGTCAAAGTCAGATAGGGCGGAACAGAAAAGTTTCTTTCATCTGCAATACAGCCGTTGACGGCCCCATCTGCAATATCCTTCCGAAACTTCCTCAGCACGGCAAGCCTGTCACATACGTCCAAAGGATCTGTGTATTCCGGCGGCAAATCCACAATCACACCAGTCTCAGCAAACAGACGCAGACCGGATTCTAAAAATATCGTATAATAATTCTTCATGCCCCGGAGCTTGGCTGTCCACTGATTCTCCAGTCCGATCACCTGTCCTCTCCATGGCTCCTCCGCATGAAAATATTTCTCTATCATTTCTCTCGTATAGTACCGTCCAAAGCAGGGCTGCACCATAATCGTATAATATCCCTCCAAATTGGTTGCCCCCATAAAGGCATGAAGGATATCCACCAGATCATTGGAATAAACCGTCAGCACTTCACATTCCTCTCTCACCTGAGAAAAATGCTTCCGGTAAGCGGCAATCACATCCCGGGATGTCTGTATCCACGCCATGGACATTTTCTGATCCATACGAATCAGATAATGAGGCGTAATCATAAAATACGGAAACGGATCCATACTGACCATGGAATCTGCACTCTCATAATAATAGTACGACGAATATTTTCCCCGTGAAATCAATGCCAGAGGAACTAACTGCCGGAGTAATTCCAGATTACTAAGTTTCGTCCCCTCACCGGAATGATTGGGCAAAAAGGGCACTAACTGACACACCTGAAAACTTCGTCCGCTTTCCCACAGCCGGATCAGTTCCCCGGTAATCGGACACTCCTGCGGAAGATACAGACACAGTTCCTCCTCTAAACTCTCCTGATATAAAATACTGCGGACACTCCTCTCCACCTGAAGTTTCCCGCACACCAGCCCTTCCGGAATCTCTCTGTTTTCCTCCAAAAGGACCCCGTTTTTCTCTGTATTACCGGATAAACCGTGCTGCGCAAGTTCTGAAAGCAGCTCACAGATAGATTCCTGTATCTCAAAGATATCCTCCCCCTGAAGCAGCATTTCATAATACTGATTCAGCTCCCGAATCTCAGGAAGCGTCAGTTCCAGATACTGGATTAACTGCTTTAAAGATACGTAGGAAAGAATCCGTTCATCCTTTAACGCTTTATGAATCGATGTTCTTTCAACACCTGCTTTCTCCGCAACCCTTGCAATAGGTTCTCCTCTCTTCTCCAGAATCTTCTTCAAACAAACAGAAAATTTTGACACAACAATCCCCCCATATCTTCAGATATTTATCACAGAAAAATTATACCATTTTTATGATTTCTTTTGCAGTCTGCCACATTAAAATAGTGTGACAAAACTGTGCTAAAAATCTGTCACATTTTTTCGCCACAAAATCCGTTGACTTAGATAATATTTCTTCCCACCCCGGTTGACACGCCCCACCTCCCATGATACTCTTGACCTATCTGCCCGGCGCCCCAACGCCATTTACCATCCTTTTTGGGGCAGACCTGCGCAGTTACACTATAATTTTTACATAAAGGAGGCAGCCTATGCACTATACACTTCATCAGCTCCTATGGTTTTTCTTTATTTATTCTTTTGTCGGCTGGGGAATCGGCACGATCGCTGCTGCCGTCAGGGAAAAGAAATTTGTTGATGTGGGATTTCTTTATGGGCCATTCTGTCCCTCCTACGGGCTGGGTGGTCTGGCCTTTGCTGTTTTCCTTCCGGAACTTCACAACCGCCTGTTTTTCCTGTTTCTGGGCGGCGCCATTCTTTCCTTTTTGGTCACCATTGCCACCGGATTTGTTTTGGAAGGATTTTTTCACCGAAAATGGTGGGACTATTCCAGAAAAAGATTTCAGTTTGGTGGTTATGTAAACCTCCCCTACACTGTGGTCTGGGGGGTTTCTGCAGTCATCTGCATCTCCTTTGTCAATCCATTTCTGGAAAAAGCGCTCCTGCTCCTTCCTGCGGGTCTGGGAAATGTACTGCTGATCATTCTCAGTATACTGATTTTGCTGGATCTGGCAGGTACGGTCTCCGGTATTGCCGCTATCCATTCCCGCCTTCGCAAGCTTTCCCTGATTGAGGACGTATCAAAAAATCTTCAGAAAGCCGCTGATTTGATGGGAAATGGACTGACCGGATGGGTTCTACGCCATATGGCAAAATCCTACCCCAGTCTGGAAGCAAAACGGCTGCTGGAGGCTCGTCTGGAGCGGGAACAGAAATTGGAATCTGAAAAAGAAAAAGCCGGCATTTTCGCTGCCGGATGTTCCTTTTACAAACTGGTTTGTCTGTTTTTTCTGGGTGCATTTCTGGGAGATATTACGGAAACCATTTTCTGTCTGATCACCTCAGGAAAGCTGATGAGCAGAAGCAGCGTAGTCTATGGGCCTTTCAGTATCGTATGGGGTCTGGGATGTGTACTTTTGACTGCACTCCTTTACCGTTACCGCAATCACAGCGACAGTTATATTTTCGTATTCGGTACTGTCGTCGGCGGAGCCTATGAGTATATCTGCAGTGTATTTACGGAAATCGTATTCGGTACTGTTTTCTGGGATTACAGTAAAATTCCCTTTAACCTGGGAGGACGGATTAATCTTTTGTACTGCTTTTTCTGGGGAATTGCCGCTGTGGTCTGGATGAAGGTTTTGTACCCCCGGCTTTCCGGACTTATAGAAAAAATACCCAAAAGAACGGGGGTAATCGTCTCATGGGTATTTATTGTCTTTATGATTTTTAATATGCTTTTATCAGCTCTCGCATTGAACCGCTATAATCAGCGCCACCAGTCCTCTCTTCCGGCACAAAATCCGCTGGAGGTCTTTCTGGATGAACGTTTTCCCGATGCGCGGATGGAACGGATTTATCCCAATGCGATTATCGTTGACGAGTAACTGCCGAGCTTCTTCTCCTGTAAAGTAAAACCAGAAGCAGACAGGGAAACAAAATCGCAGCCAAAAGTCCTGCTTTGACTCCGTACTCCGGGAATGCGCCGGAAACCACACTGACCACACCCGGACCGGAGACACAGCCCAGATCCCCTGCCAGCGCCAGCAGCGCAAACATCATTGTTCCTCCCTGAGGACACTGTTTTGCGGAAAGGCTGAAGGTTCCCGGCCACATGATTCCTACGGAAAGGCCGCAGAGACCGCAGCCTAAAAGCGCCAGCAGCGGGTTTCCGGAAAAGACAGCCAGAAGATAGCTTACCACACACAAGACTCCGCTTCCGGCCATGAATTTCACCAGATCGATCTTCTCTCCGTATTTTCCGTAAAACATTCTGGAACATCCCATCAGGATGGCAAAAAAGCAGGGTCCCAGCAGATCGCCCACCATTTTTGACTGTCCCAGACCTTTCTCGGCGAAGAGAGAAGCCCATTGGGACATTGCCTGTTCGGAAGCCCCTGCGCAGATCATCAGAAGGAAGAAGGCCCAGAAAGTCTTTTGGTTCAGAAGCTGTTTTGCCGGAAGTTTTTCCTTCTCTGACACCAACGTGCGAATGGGCACAAGCATGAAGAAAAACATATTCACAAATGGAACCGCGCTCCACAAAAGGGGGAGAATATACCATTTGTCCATTCCGAAAACCTGAAAACCAACGGTAGACAGCACTACCACCGCCACATGCCCCCAGCAATAGAAAGAATGCAGAAGGCTCATCGCCGCTTCCTTCGCCTGAGAGGTGGGCGCTGCTTCCACAATGGGACTCACCAGAACCTCCAAAAGTCCTCCGCCGACAGCATTCAGCACCATAGCCGCCACAAGTCCGTAATACGGATTTTTCATCACAAAGGGAAGGGTTCCCATGGCAATCAGTCCCAGCGTACTGCAAATGTGGGCGAAAACCATCGCCGCCCGGTAACCGATTCTGTCCACATATTTTGCCGCTATAAAATCCACTAAAATCTGCACGCCGAAATTAACGCTGATCAAAAGTCCGATCCGTTCCATAGACACCTGAAAGCTCCGCTCAAAGGTGAGGAACAAAAGCGGCGCCAGATTATTGATAATCGCCTGCACAACGTAACCGATATAGCAGGCATAAATGGTATAGGTATATTTTTTTCTCATCTCTTACAGTACCCCCGGCCATTCTCTGTAGTCTTCCACATAAAGATCTCCCAGTTCTTTCATCCGCTCCTGATCCTTCACGGAATCATCCTTGATGGATACCAGCGGAAATCCCGCTCTTTTCACTGTTTCCGCAGCGTAGGGCGCATCCTCAAACACCAGTGTTTCTTCCAATGGAGTCCCCATATATTCCCGCGCTGCCTGATAAATTTTGTCGGAGTGTTTCCCCTCGCCTACCTCCCGGCAGCAGAATATCCTCTGAAAATACGAGCGGATTCCCACACGCTCCAGCGCAATCTCCACCAGAGGCGTGTCCGTTGCAGAGGCAACGCACATAGGAATCCCCGCCCTTGAAAGTTCTTCAAGAACCAGACGGATTCCCGGCTTTTCCTCCACCTCACAGGCGTAAAAATCCTTCATAATCTGATACATTTCCTCTTTCACACGGGCATTTTCTTCCTGCAAACCATACTGGCGTTTCATATAATTTATGCCCTCGTCCATAGTCATGGTCCAGTAAACATCGTCCATGTCTTCCTGAGCCTCAAATCCTTTTTTCTTTAAATAAATGCTTCCCAGATGGGCCCACATATGCATGGAATCGATCAGGGTTCCATCCATATCAAAAATTGCTGCTTTTATTCTCATTTCCTTCTCCTTTGTTACCACCATTTTTTCAAGTTAAACCGCACAAAAGGAGAATCCCCGTCCGGCGAAGATTCCCCTTTCTTTGCAGTAGTCATCCCAATGACTTTCTGAACAACTACTTTCTATTTTGCATTCTTCCGAATCTATTTCAGCACTTTTCTTCCGCAGCACTGTTTGTATTTCTTTCCGCTTCCGCAAGGGCAGGGATCGTTGGGATAAATCTTCTCCTTCTCTCTGCGGGCCGGCGCTTTCTGGGCAGATTCATCTTTATTTGTACCTGTAACCTGAGCCACCTGCTCCCTTTCCACCTTCTGCTCAATCCGTACATGGTACAGAAGACGGATAGTATCCTGCTGGATTGCACTGATCATGCTGTCAAACATCTCAAAAGCGCTCATCTTGTATTCCACTTTCGGATCTCTCTGGCCGTATGCCTGCAGACCGATTCCCTGACGGAGCTGTTCCATATCGTCAATGTGATCCATCCACTTCCGGTCAATCACCTTCAGAAGCACTACCCGCTCCAGTTCACGAATCTGTTCCGGCTCAGGAAATTCTGCTTCTTTTAATTCGTACAGCTTGATCGCTTCCTCTTTCAGATTCTGCTTCAACTGGTTCTTCTTCAGACCCTTCACGCTTTCGGAAGTCATAACCTTCAGCGGAATGATCGGCAGAAGAACCGTATTCAGTTCCATCAGATCCCATTCGTCAGACTCCGCCTCATCGTTGATGCACATGTCAATGGTATTATCAATGGTGTCTGTGATCATCTTGCAGATCGCTTCACGCATGTTTTCACCGTCAAGAACACGGCGTCTTTCTTTATAAATGATTTCTCTCTGCTCATTATTTACCTGATCGTATTCCAGCAGGTTTTTACGGATTCCGTAGTTGTTACTCTCAATCTTCTTCTGGGCTTTTTCGATTGCACCGGAAAGCATCTTGTGTTCAATCTGCTCATTTTCCGCCACACCCAGACTGCTGAATACGGTCATCAGCTTTTCAGAGCCAAACAGACGCATCAGGTCGTCTTCCAGTGAAATATAGAAACGGGATTCACCGGGATCGCCCTGACGGCCGGAACGTCCACGTAACTGGTTATCGATACGTCTGGATTCATGGCGCTCTGTACCGATAATTTTCAGACCGCCGGCCTCTCTTGACGCTTCATCCAGCTTGATATCCGTACCACGGCCCGCCATATTGGTGGCAATGGTAACTGCTCCCGCAACACCGGCCTCAGCGACAATCTCCGCCTCCAGCTCATGGAATTTGGCATTCAGCACTTTGTGCTGGATTCCCTCTCTTCGGAGCATGGTGCTGAGGAGCTCAGAGGTCTCGATGGTAATGGTACCCACCAGTACCGGCTGATTTTTTGCATGGGCTTCTTTGATCTCGTTGATAACCGCACGGAATTTTTCTTTTTTGGTCATATAAACCGCATCGTCTCTGTCCACACGCTGAACCGGACGGTTAGTTGGAATCTCGATAACGTCCATTCCGTAAATCTCACGGAATTCCTGTTCCTCTGTCAATGCGGTACCGGTCATACCGGATTTCTTTGCGTACTTGTTGAAGAAGTTCTGGAAGGTAATGGTTGCCAGCGTTTTGCTCTCCCGGCGTACTTTTACGTGTTCCTTCGCCTCGATCGCCTGATGCAGACCGTCGGAATATCTTCTTCCCGGCATGATACGTCCGGTAAATTCGTCAACGATCATGACCTGCTCGTCTTTTACCACATAATCCTGATCCCTGAACATCAGATTGTGAGCGCGCAGTGCCAGAATCGTGTTGTGCTGGATCTCCAGATTTTCCGGATCGGCCAAGTTCTCAATATTGAAGAATTTTTCTACCTTCGCTACACCCTGCTCGGTCAGGTTCACCACTTTATCTTTTTCATTGACAATGAAGTCTCCGGTCTCAACGATTTCCTCACCCATGATCGCAGTCATCTTTGTCATCTCGCCGCTGGCTTCTCCCCGCTGAAGCTGTCTTGCCAGAATATCGCAGACCTCATACAGCTTTGTGGATTTGCCGCTCTGTCCGGAAATGATCAGAGGAGTACGGGCTTCGTCGATCAAAACAGAGTCCACCTCGTCGATGATCGCATAGTGAAGCTCTCTCTGTACCAGTTGTTCCTTGTAGATTACCATATTGTCACGCAGATAGTCGAAACCATCCTCGTTGTTGGTTACGTAGGTGATATCACAGGCGTACTGCTCACGACGTTCGTCATTTTTCATGGAGTTCAGGATTACTCCTACGGACAGCCCGAGAAATTCATGGACTTTACCCATCCACTCTGCGTCACGCTTTGCCAGATAATCATTGACTGTTACGATGTGAACGCCTTTTCCTTCCAGAGCATTCAGATAAGCCGGACATGTGGATACCAGCGTCTTACCTTCACCAGTTCTCATCTCCGCAATACGGCCCTGATGAAGAATAATTCCACCGATAAGCTGTACACGGTAATGTTCCATATTTAACACACGTTTTGCCGCCTCTCTTACAACCGCAAATGCTTCCGGCAGCAAATCGTCTAAAGTCTCGCCTTCTGCAAGACGTTCCTTAAATTCTCTTGTTTTATCTCTCAGTTGCTCGTCCGTCAACGCCTGCATGGACGGGCGCAGTTCCTCAATCTTGTCTACTATGGGATTGATTCTTTTCAATTCTCTGGAACTGTGGGTTCCGAAGAGTCTTTCCGATAATTTCATATATACACTCCTGTTAATTCATGATTTCACGATACTAAAACTTATTCTAACACTTTATCGGCTAATAGACAACTTCAATTTTCAGAAGATTATTCTGTGAATATAGATAAAAAGGGAGCTGATACCTCCGCAGACCTTCCTGCGTTTGCATCAGCTCCCTGAAATCCCGTTTAGAATTCCGGTTCAATCAATCCATAAGTATTTCCTTTTCTTTTATACACCACATTCACTTCATCTGTTTCTGCATTGCGGAAAACGAAGAAATTATGTCCCAGAAGTTCCATCTGCACGCATGCATCTTCCGGATACATGGGTTTCATTCCGAAACGTTTGGTACGAATGATCTTTACATCTTCATCTTCCATAAAATCATCTTCGATATATGTTTTCTGGAAGTTTCCTGCTCCCTGCTGTTTATTTATGATTTTGGTTTTGTATTTGCGAAGCTGACGTTCGATTACTTCCTCTACCAGATCAATGGATACGTACATATCGCTGCTCACCTGCTCGGAACGGATGAGATTTCCCTTCACCGGAATCGTCACTTCAATCTTTTGTCTTTCTTTCTCCACACTCAACGTTACATGGACTTCTGTCTCGGGTGTAAAATACCTTTCCAATTTTCCAAGTTTTTCTTGGACTGCTGATTTTAAACCTTCCGTCACTTCGATATTCTTTCCGACAATAATAAATTTCATGCTGTCAACCCCTTCGCCCTTTATTTTACGAAAGCTTTACAAGAGCTTTTGTAAGTAGCTTTATTATAACAATTTCTTCTGCATTTGGCAACTTTTTTCGTTGAATTTATGGATAATTTATATTCTTTATCGTTAATTTTTGCAAAAATTCAGAATTTCCTTAAAATCCATGTGGCCGCCAAATAAGTCAAGCGCGCTTCCGATGGTCACATCCACCCGGTTCTCTCCCGCTTTTTTAAGCTCTTCCAGATCACGGAAGCTTCCCACACCTCCGGCATAGGTCACCGGTATCTCATGGCAGTGCGCCAGCATTTTTACCAGTTCCGTCTCAATTCCCGAAGCCTTTCCTTCCACATCCACAGCATGTACCAGAAATTCATCACAGCAGGAGGAGAGCTGTGCAAGCGTTTCAAAATTTACGGGAACCTGTGTGAATTTCTGCCAACGGTCCGTGACGATATAATACTGACCGTCCTTTTTCCTGCAGCTAAGATCCAGCACCAGTTTTTCTTTTCCCACTGCCCGCCGCATCCGTTCCAGATTTTCCCATGAGACCTGTCCGTCTTTAAATACAAAGGAGGTCACGATTACATGGCTGGCGCCTGCATCCAGAAATTCTTCCGCATTTTTGTCATGGATTCCGCCCCCCACCTGAAGTCCCTGAGGGTAAGCGCCCAGCGCTTCCAGCGCCTGCTGTTTCGTATCCTGATAATACGGAGAAGAAGCGGGATTTAATAATATGATATGCCCGCCCTTAATCCCATATGACTGATAAAACCGGGCATAAAAGGGAGCATCCTGACAGGATACAAAATTTTCTTCCGCCTGATCTCCCCGGTCCCTGAGGCTTCCTCCTACAATTTGTTTTACTTTTCCATTATGTATATCAATGCATGGTCGAAATTTCATTTTCTCATTCCCCTTTCCATGCATTGATGATATCATTTTTTTATCCAAACCACAAGATTCCGGAAGGTGTTTCGACTATTCCGTGTAACTATCTATTCTGTCACTTTGTTCGTGCTGTTTGTGTTGTTCGTGTTGTTTGTATTATTTCTGTTATCCGTATTATTTCCGTTTCCGGTGATATCTTCCACACCCTGTCCGATACCTTCGCCCACATCCTTGATTCCTTCTCCGATTCCTTCACCCAAATCTTCGATGACATTTCCGTTTTCATCTACCCGGCGGTTATCTCCTGTGGTTGCATCATTTACGTTCTCATTCCGGGTATTTGTTCCGGTTCCGTTGTTCGTTCCCTTTGCCGCATCATCGGCATAATTGTTGGTGTTATTCGTTCCGTCAGTTGTTTTGTTTTTATCATTGACTGTATTTTCTTTTGTAGTTCCGTTACTGTTTTCTGTTGTTTTGTTCTTGTTTCCGCATCCGGTCACTGCCATGCAAAGCACTGCTGCCATTGCTGCCGCCATCATACATTTTCTCCACTTACTTTTCATAATCAGCATCTCCTTTTTATTGCAGTTTTCTGTCACTGTTTGCAGTAACATTTTTTTGCTGTTCTTAATATGCACGGACCACAGCAAAAATATGCGCTGGAAATGCAAAAAGAACAGTCGCGGCTTTTTCGGCCGTTTCTGTTCTTCTTGTAATTATTGTGTTATTTCTGCACTTTATTCTCTATTCCATATATTTCCATTTAAAATACAGTTATCCGATCACATCGCTCATCTGATACCATCCCGGCCCTTTTCCTGCCAGAAATTTTGCAGCCTGAATAGCACCTTTTCCAAATACTGCTTTGGAATACGCAGTATGCTGGAAGGTGATCACCTCGTCGGAGCCTGCAAAAATCACATCATGCTCGCCAACGATCGTTCCCCCGCGGACAGCAGAGATGCCGATTTCCTGCTCATCTCTTTTTTGTCTTACCTGACTTCTGTCATAGGTGTAGTGGTAAGCATTGTCAAGTCCTTCATTGATGCTGTCTGCCAGAGCCAGCGCGGTTCCGCTGGGCGCATCCACCTTCAGGCGGTGATGCTTCTCTACGATTTCCATGTCAAATCCGGCTGCTGCCAGAGTCTGGGATGCTTCCTTTACCAATTTCAGAAGCAGATTGATTCCCAGAGACATATTTGCCGATTTCAGGACAGCCACTTTTTTACTGGCCTCCTCCACTTTTTTCAACTGCTCTTCACTCAGTCCTGTAGTACATAAAACCACCGGAATCTGACGTTCTACGCAGTAATCCAGCAGCGTATCGGTTGCTTTTGCATTGCAGAAATCAATTACCGCATCCGCTTCTACCTGACAGGTCCAGATGTCGGTAAATACCGGGTAGCCATTCTCCCTGTTGTCCATCAGATCGATTCCCGCAACGATTTCGATCTCCTGATCGTTCCGGATCAGTTCGCTGATTACCTGTCCCATATGGCCATTACAGCCATGCATAATTACTTTTATCATCACTTTTTCCTCTTTCGCGCCGTATGTCTCGGGGTAACTATTCAGGACCCTGTCCTTCATAGTCACAAATACAGTGACCTTCTGAACAGTTACGTCCCGGGTTTCCGTGCTTCTGCACGAAAACACCTCGCGGTATATTGCTTACGCCAGTTTCAGTCCGAATTTGACCATTTCTTCCGCCAAAATCGCTTTATGAGCATCCTCCATCTCGGTCAGAGGCATACGCAGCGGGCCTACTTCCTTACCCATCAGGTTCATAGCAGCTTTTACCGGAATCGGATTTACTTCACTGAACAGCGCTTTAATCAGCGGCAGGGCACGAAGCTGCAGCTCACAGCTTTCTTTGATTTTTCCGCTCAGGAACAGTTCTACGATATCGTGGGTCTCTTTTGGCGCAATATTGGAAAGTACAGAGATTACGCCCTTTCCGCCCAGAGACAGAAGCGGAACGATCTGGTCATCATTTCCGGAATACATATCGATATTTCCATCGCAAAGCTGCATGATCTCTGCTACATGGCTGATATTTCCGGAAGCTTCCTTGATACCAACAATGTATTCTGTATTTTTCACCAGATGTGCAATGGTCTGGGCAGCCATAGCGCATCCGGTACGGCTGGGCACATTATATAATACTGCCGGAATTTTAGCTGCTTCTGTAATAGTCGTGTAATGTTTGATCAGACCGTTCTGGGTCGCTTTATTATAATAAGGAGTAACCAGAAGGAGACCGTCTGCTCCCGCTTCGGCAGCCTCCACAGACATCTGGATTGCTGTTGCAGTGGAATTAGAACCTGCGCCTGCAATCACCGGAATTCTGTGTCCGACTCTGTCAATGGTAAATTTGACAACTTTGATGTGCTCCTCTTCGGAAAGTGTTGCGGATTCACCGGTTGTACCACAGATTACGATACAGTCGGTTCCCCCTGCAATCTGCTCCTCCAGAAGCTCGTCCAGTTTATCATAGTTAACCTCAAAATTATCTTTCATGGGTGTGATAATCGCTACACCAGCGCCTTCAAAAATCGCCATTCTAAATATCTCCTTTCATATATGCATTTTTCGTAACTATTCAGGATCCTGTCCTTCCTACTCACGAATACAGTGACTTTCTGAACAGTTACCATTTTTCCATAAACAAAACAGAGGTGTGCCGCCAACGGAAGCCCACCTCTAAGAATTTGTAATGAAATCAATTCACTTGTTTCTTTTTGATAGCACTCCATCTTGCGATGACAGTCATACAGTTATTCACTGATATGCCCAAGAACAAACTTTCAGGCATTTTGTCCTTTCGGCACCTTCTCCTTTCCCCACCTTCACCTGCCCCTGATGCATCCGGTTAGGTACTGATAAAATGTGCAACCTCTATCTCTGTTTATGTTTTATTTCATATACTATATCATTATTCAATTTTCTTGTCAATCCACATATTCCAGCTTGCTCACTGAGATTTCATAGGCAATTCTCTTTTCCGTCTCCTCCTCGCTTAATTTCTTCACATATTCCCTGCTCTGGATTCTTCCCCAGATCAGCACATGACCGCCCACCTGAAATGCAGATGCATAGCGGGCGTTTCTTCCCCAGCAAATACAGGGAATATAATCCGACTTCCCATAGGGACGGTTTACAGCGATCAGAAGATCTGCAATCTCTCTTCCCAGAGGAGTTTTTCGGTAAACCGGAGGCTTACATATGTACCCATCTAAAAAGATGGCATTGGTCTTCATATTCTCGTCTTCATCCTCCACAAACTCCACTTCTCTGGCAAATACCGAGAGTACCAGCCGGTTTTTCTTTTCCTCGTGCCTGTTATAAGAACGGAACTGACCCAGTACATGGATATATTCCCCCTCATAATCTTCTGTAACATCCAACAGTCTCTCTGAGATCATGACAGGAATCCTGTCCTCCGAATCGCTGAGTCTCTTCACCATTACATCTACCATATAGAAGCCTTCTCCGAAGACCTGATGGCTGAATGTAAACTGGGATGCGATCCTCCCCATAATCTCTACCTGATTGTTTTCAATAATCTTATCTGACATGAATGATAGTTCCCCTTCCTCTTTTTTGTATTTTATATATATCATTTTTATTCGGCTGTTCCGGCCTTTAGAACTAAAATTTGAAATTTTTTTTATTTTCCCTTGTAATCTCAGGAAAATATGATAGACTTGTATCGTTGAAAAATCCCGAAACCCCTTGAAATAAGGGTATTTGAGTGAAGAAAGGAATTATTTTATGCAAACGAAAAGAGAAGATATCCGAAACGTAGCCATCATTGCTCACGTAGACCACGGCAAAACCACTCTGGTAGACCAGTTGCTCCGCCAAAGCGGCGTATTCCGCGCTAACCAAGAAGTTCAGGAACGTGTCATGGACTCCAATGATATTGAACGTGAACGCGGTATCACCATTCTTTCCAAGAATACGGCTGTTTATTATAAAGATACAAAAATCAATATCATCGATACCCCGGGCCACGCTGATTTCGGCGGTGAAGTGGAACGTGTCCTGAAAATGGTCAACGGTGTTATTCTGGTGGTAGACGCATTTGAGGGCGCAATGCCCCAGACAAAATTTGTTCTGAAAAAAGCTCTGGAGCTGGACCTTCATGTAATTGTCTGCATCAATAAGATCGACCGTCCGGAAGCCCGTCCGGATGAGGTCATTGATGAAGTGCTGGAGCTTCTGATGGATCTGGATGCATCTGATGAGCAGCTTGACTGCCCGTTTTTGTACGCTTCCGCCAAAGCCGGACATGCCGTACTGGATCTCAATGATTCACCGGAAAATATGGAACCGCTATTTGAAACTATTTTGAAATATATCCCGGCTCCCCAAGGCGATCCGGAAGCAGGTACTCAGGTACTGATCAGTACCATCGACTACAACGAATACGTTGGCCGGATCGGCGTGGGCAAAGTAGATAACGGCAGAATTGCCGTCAATCAGGAAGTTATGCTGATGAACCATCATGACCCGGATAAAAAGAAGAAAGTGAAAATCAGCAAGCTGTATGAGTTTGACGGACTGAATAAGGTAGAAGTTCAGGAAGCAGGCATCGGTTCTATCGTAGCTATTTCCGGTATTACCGATATCCATATCGGAGATACCCTGTGCGACCTCAATAATCCGGAGCCAATCCCCTTCCAGAAAATCTCTGAGCCTACCATTGCCATGCATTTTATGGTAAATGACAGTCCGCTGGCAGGTCAGGAAGGTAAATATGTAACCTCCCGTCATCTGGGTGAACGTCTGATGCGCGAGCTGAACACGGACGTAAGTCTCCGGGTGGAAGAAACCGATTCTCCCGACTGCTTTAAGGTATCCGGCCGTGGCGAGCTGCATCTGTCCGTTCTGATTGAGAATATGCGCCGTGAAGGCTATGAATTTGCTGTAAGTAAAGCGGAAGTTCTGTACAAACAGGATGAGCGCGGAAAACTTTTGGAGCCAATGGAGCTGGCTTATATCGATGTGCCGGAAGAATTTTCCGGAACGATCATCCAGAAAATCAGTGAGAGAAAAGGCGCCCTTCAGGGCATGAGCCTTGCAAGTGACGGTTCCACCCGTCTGGAGTTTGAAGTTCCTGCCCGTGGTCTGATCGGTTTCCGCGGTGACTTTATGACTTCCACAAAGGGAACCGGTATCCTGAACACGATTTTTGATGACTACGCACCGTATAAGGGTGATATCAGCTACAGAAAACAGGGCTCCCTGATCGCCTTTGAAGCTGGTGAATCCGTAACCTACGGTCTGTTCGCAGCTCAGGAACGCGGTACTCTGTTCATCGGACCGGGTCAGAAGGTATATGCAGGTATGGTAATCGGACAGAACGGAAAAGCCGAGGATATCGAGCTGAATGTCTGCAAAACCAAACATCTGACTAACACCCGTTCTTCCTCTGCTGATGAAGCGCTGAAGCTGACTACTCCTAAGATTTTGAGTCTGGAGGAAGCGCTGGATTTCATCGATAAGGATGAATTGCTGGAGATTACACCTACCAGCCTGAGGATCCGTAAGAAAACGCTGGATGCAAGACTGCGTAAGAGAGAAAATTTGAAAAATTCATAATGTATTCTTGTTAAATGAACAATTCCTACTCTGTTGGCTAGAACAGGGTAGGAATTTTTATTTTCGCTTGTTTCTACTCTCTATGTAGGCAAGACATCCCAGAACACTCACCATCACTCCCATCAATTTCCCCGGCGCCCGGTAGGTAAGTTCTATCCGGTGAACTCCGGGAGATATCTTTGCTCCCAGAAATTCTATATTAACCTTCTGGATTTTTGTCTCCTTCCCGTCAATCTTTAGGGTAAAATTCTCATCATAGGGAATACTGGTCACCAGATATCCATTTCCTGAAGCCTCTATCGTCCCTTCTATTTTATCTCCGCCCGATCGGCTCCGGTCGATAGCAAAGGAATCTCTGTACAGCTTCTCATTCTGCAAATCCCCTATACTTCCCGTAAATGCCTTCAGATTGGTAATCTTATACTTTCCCGCTCCCAATTTTACCGAAACCCGGCTTTGATCTTCCCTTAACGTTACCATAAAGTTGAATCCTGTATTGTGGTTTGCGTATTCATGATGAACACTGGTCAGGCGGTTGGTCTGACCGCAAAGCCGGATATGCATATCTTTTCCGGGACGCTGGTTCTCCACGGTGAACTGCCATGCCAGAAGGCTGTCTCCCTCCTCTGTGCCGGAAAGCTGCGCTTCCACTTCCATTTCCTTTTCTGCCTCGATCTGATACCCATCCTCCAGCTTTTCCACCTTCAGCCCTTTTTTCTCTATTTCCGGAAGAGTCAGGGTGCAGGAGCGCATTTGAGAAAGATTTCCTCCGGTTTCCTCCCCTTTTCCAACTACCGCCCGCTGTAAGAGCGCCGTCTGGTTATCCGGAAAAGACAGCTTTTGATACGCTTCCTCCGTCATGGTCTGATCCGTTGCATAAATAAGCGGAGCTGCCCCTGCATTTTTATACAGATTCCATTCCTCACCTGTTTTTTCCGTTTCGTATCCGTCCGGCGCCTGTTTGCCCATCAGATAACGGACACCCATAAACTGAAGAAAGCAGGGATTATCTGTGGCAGAATCCATCATGCAATTTCGGAACGGTTCATTTAATCCGAAAACCTTATTCCGAAATTCATGGTATCCCTTCTGATACCCGGAAGAGTATACCGAGGTAATATTCTGCCGGATATCGTACACACGGTTGATATTGGCTTTATTCTCGGTTCCGTTTCCCACCTGATCCAATCGGTACCAAGAAGGATCCTCCCGGAGAATTTCTCTGATAGTTTCTGTCTTTTCCTGATCTGTAAGTTCTGCATACTCTTCCCGGGGAATCATCCGGTCTGTCTGTTTATTCATCACCCAGCCATACCCAAACAAAATCAGGCAGGACACCGTAATTTGCAGGGAAATGCCCCGTATTTTCTTTTTGGAAAAATATTTTCCTCCGTTCCATCGTTCTGTCAGATACAAAAAGAGCATCACAAGGATTTCCGCTGCCATACCCCAGCGGTATTTTGCAAAGCTTCCCTGTCCCCCGCCCCACAGAATCAGCAAAAATGTAATCAGATACGGCAGAAATTCTCTCAGTCTCCCCACTGCTCCTCTATCATTTTTTTCTTCCTTCCCCTTCTGAACGCTCAACACATACCTTGCAGTCTGTAAACAGATCAGGGGAAGAAAAGGGATAAATACTTTATCTCTCCCGTACAGGCCTCCATTCAAAATGTAGCCGAACAGAGGGACTGTAGTCATGAGAAGAATCAGCCCGGAAGTTACCCGTTCCTTCCATTTTGAGGAGCAGAGCACGCCGCCAAAAAGGCTCACCAGTGCAAGGGATGTGAGCCCGATTCCATAAGGGCTGTAGAAAAAACGAAGAGGAACAAAGGTCAGAATTTCCATTTCCTTTTCTGCACCCGTTCCTCCTGCCCGTCCCAAAACCAGCGCCACCGCCGTGGGAACCAGAAGAATTCCGCACAACATCACCGCTGTCATCAGATTTCCCAGATAGCCTGTCCCACGCTTTAATCTCTCCTGCCATGCTTCCCTGCTCATGCAAAGGCCGAAAGAAGGGGATTTCCCTGTTTTTCCTAATTCGGTCAGATACTCTCCCACCGCATAAACTGCCAGTGCCGCCATTCCGCTGATACTGAAATAAAAGCTGGTCAATATCATTCCCGCCACACCGCCGATCAAAAGCCCTCTTTTTTTCTCCCGGAAATACCGGTCTGTCCCCCAAAATGCCAGACAGAGAAACATCATATAATTGACAAACATCAGTTGATTGTAGGAATGATAAATCATGGGGGAAGCCAGCGCAAACATAGCCGATGTTCCAAAAGAAATCCCCCGGGGAAGCTCTTTTTCCAAAAGCCATCGGTAAAATACCGCCACAGAAATACCATAGCACACCATACTGCTCCCCATGATATAGATATCCATCGGCACAAAGGGAAGAAGCCAAGAAATCATAAGCACCGGATTGAACAGACCATAATAAGAAAAATTATAAATATTCTGCCCGCCGCCCAGATTCCATGCAAAATCCGGGAACAGGCTTCCGGTATCGTAAAACCGCTGCCGGAAATAGTCAGGAAATACACTGTGCTGACTGATCCAGTCAACCTGAGAGCCGAAAATCCCATACTGCAGGACGAATACCCAGCAAAGGATCAGACTTCCTCCCAGCAAAACCCACAGCGACTTATCCTTCCACAGCTTTTTCATAATGTCTTTCTCCATCTTCCGTTCTGAAAATCCTGCATTTTTCCTCCTGCTTATTTTCAAGAACATCTTTCTCCTGACTGGTTTCTTTCAATATGTAAATGGGTCTGTGCTTTGTTTCCAGATAGGTCCGGGAAAGATATTGACCCACAATTCCCGTACAGAATAACTGGATGCCGCTGACCAGAAAAATAATGCATACCAGCGAAGGCCAGCCCGCCACGGGATCACCGAAAATCAGCGTTCTCGCAATGATGAAAATAATCATAAAAAATGAAATTCCGCAGAAAAGGATTCCTGCCACCGAAGCCAGAGACAGGGGTGCTACGGAAAATCCGGTAATCCCTTCCAGAGAGTAGGAAAACAATTTCTTCATGGACCATTTCGTCTCCCCGGCACACCGCTCTGCATTTTTAAATTCCAGCCAGACTGTACGGAAACCTACCCACTGGAAAATTCCTTTGGAGAACCGGTTGTACTCACTCATCGCCAGCACGGCATCCGCCATTTTCCGACTCATCATCCGGTAATCCCGGGCTCCGTTTACAATTCCCGTGCCGGAAATTTTGTTGATGATTTTATAAAAGCTGTCGGAAAGGAAGGAACGCAGTTTCGGTTCCCCTTCTCTGTCACCCCTTCGGGTTGCCACACAGTCACATTCTTCCTTTAAAAGAATCCCGTACATTTTCGGAATCAGTTCCGGCGGATCCTGCAAATCCACATCCATGACCGCCACATAATCTCCTCGGGCGTTGGAAAGCCCAGCATAGATTGCCGCCTCCTTTCCGAAATTCCTTGAAAAGGAAAGATATCTGCACCGCTTGTCTGTGGCCGCAAGCTTTCTCAGCTCATAAAGGGTCCGATCCCCGGAACCGTCATCCACAAACAGCAGTTCAAACTCCACCTCTCCCATCTGGTCCATAATTTTTTTGATTTCTTTGTAGTAGACGGGAATCGCTTCTTCCTCATTAAAGCAGGGAATTACGATTGATATTTTGTCCTTATTCATCTCTTCACCTCATCTCCAGACATTTCCGAAACGCAGGGAAACTGCATCGTCACTTTAAATAAGTCTCCATCGATATCGATTTCCAGAGTCCCTCCCATGTTTCTCACAAAACTGGAAGCGATGGCAAGCCCCAGTCCGTGTCCCTCCGTGGTACGGGATGTATCTCCTCTCACAAACCGTTCCATAATCTCATCCGGTTGAAAATCCATCTCATAGGCCGCAATATTTTTCATTTCCATCTGCACTTTTCCACCCTGTTTTTCCGCACTCAGGTAGATTCTGGTGTCCGCAAGGGAGTATTTCAGTGCATTTTCCAACAGATTTTGTACCACCCGGTACATTTTTCCGTTGTCTCCGATAAATAGCAGAGGCTCCTCAGGAAAACGTGTGCGGATCGTCCGGTCACTGCTCTCAATCCGGTCCGCCATATCTCCCATGGTCTGTTCCAGAAGCTTTCTCATATTCAGGGTTTCCATTACCAGTTGGTCTGCACCGCTGGTAGCTTTTGACAATTCAAACAAATCCTGAATCATGTTCTTCAACTGTTCCTGTTTCATGGAAATGATTTCCACATAGTCCTTCGCTTCCTCCCCCAGCTCCTCCTGTTTCAAAAGATCCGTATAGCCCACCATGGAAGTCAGCGGGGTTTTCAGGTCATGGGAAACATTGGTGATCAGATCTATTTTCAGCCTTTCGGCCTGCACCTGTTTTTCCACGCTTTTGCGCATGGATTCGTCGATTTTTTTAAGCCTTGAGGATGCCTCATATAAAAGAGAGTTTTCCGGTATCTGCCTGTCCGCCTCCGTATCTTCTCCCTCTGATACCGCCCGAATCTGCTCCAGAAGATATCCCATCTCCCGGTTGGTACGGTTGGAGAACACGGTTTTCATAAAAAGCAGGAAGGATAAAATCCCCAAAATGACGGGAATCATCGTTAAAATATCACTGCCCCAGTAGTTAAATAACTGAACTCCGGCAAACAGGAGTCCCAGCGTGAGAATCCCCTCGAGGATCACGGGAATCTTTATCCGATTCTGCAGTTTCTTTTCCAGCGGTGTTCTCTCTCTGTAATTTCTGATTTCCTTGCAGATCACAGACGTTTCCTTTAAAATCCCTCCTGCCCACTGGCGAAGCAGCAGGAGCAGGCTTCCGTAAAAAAGAACCAGTACCGCCAGCAGCAGGAGGGAAAACAGCAGGGTGTCATGGACCGTATTCAGAAGATACCGACCCCACACTACCACAACAACCCTGAATGCTAATATCCATTTCCAGCCTGAAAAAATACATACGAAAACCAACAGCTCGGTTTTTATTCTGTCTATCCTGCAAATTTTCATCTTCCGGCTCGGATAGTATTTCTTCAAATAAGATACTGTCCGAAAAATCGTAATACTTCCCAGAATCACTGCCAAACCAGCAAGAATCATCCACGCATATTCATAGAATCTCCTTCCTCTCAGAGACCAGTAATATCTTACTCTTTCATCAAAATAATACTGGAAGAAGATTCTGGAATAGGTTGCCATCATGGAAACCAAAATCCAGCCGATCCCCAGCAGGATTTCCTGCTGCCTTTTAGTCAAATTTTTCAATTTTGTAGCCAATTCCCCACACCACCTTCAGATATTTCGGATTTTTCGGCGTAATCTCTATTTTTTCCCGAATCCGCCGGATATGTACCATAACCGTATTTTCCACGCTGTAGGCATCCTCCTGCCATACCCGGCTGTAGATTTCTTCCGCCGAAAACACATATCCCGGATGTCCCATAAGAAGCTCCATGATCTTATATTCCGTTGCGGTAAGCCGCACCGGCTCCTCATCCACTGTCAGCTCCTTGGTATTTCTGTCCAAAGTCAGACCGCCGTTTTTCAGCAAGTTTTCCTTTCCGCTTTTTGCCGCTGACCCCAGCGAGAAATAACGGCGAAGCTGGGATCTGACCCTTGCCATCAACTCCTCTGTATTGTAGGGCTTCGTCACGTAATCGTCCGCCCCCATGGATAATCCCAGAACCTTGTCGCTCTCCTCTGTTTTTGCCGACAGCATAATAATAGGAATATTCGCTTTTTCCCGGATTTTCATCAGCGCGGACAGGCCGTTTAATTTTGGCATCATCACATCTAAAAGAATTAAATGGATCTGCCGTTCCATCAGAATATCCAACGCCTGTATGCCATCATATGCTTTATATACCTGAAATCCCTCCAGTTCCAGAAGTTTGGACAGGGATCTTACAATTTCTCTGTCATCGTCAACTACCAATATGTTGTATGTTTCCATGCTCCCCACTCTTTCTGTCGTTTTCTTCTTTTGACCCTTGTATCATATCAAAAAAAACAAATATTTTTTTGATATAAAACTGACATTTTTCTTAAAATCTGCGAAAATCCGATGAAAATTCTTCTCAGGGTTTTCTTGATTTTGTCACCAATTCTGTTCTGATGCACCATTGTGCAATCTATTGATTATCATATCATGATTTTTTCCTTAACGTATATCTTTTTCCTGTAGAGCAGCCCTGATTTTCTGCAAAAAAGAAAGACCCCGGAAGGCCAACGCCCTCAGGGTCTTTCTTTTTTCTCAACCAAACATCTTTTCTTCCAGCATCGCACACAGCGCATGATATACAGGAAGGGTATATTCCTGTATCCGGTAGGTTTCTTTGGCAGGCATACGCAGACAAATGTCACTGTATTTTTCCAATTGGGAATCTGCGTCTCCGGTGATTCCGATTACCTTCATATTCAGCGCCTTTGCTGTTTTGGCCGCATTCACTACATTGCCTGAATTGCCGGAGGTAGACATGGCAATCAGAACGTCCCCCTCCACGCCATACCCATATACCTGCTGTGCAAACACCATCCGGTATGCGGTATCATTTCCCACCGCCGTTAAAAGTGCGTCCTCGCTGCACAGGGAAATCGCAGGGATTCCTCTCTGGAGATGCTCCGCCAGATATGCTCCCCCCTCCATTTTTGAAAAAATACTCTGCTCCTGCTCATCCAGCTTTCTGCTCAGCCGAAATCCTTTCATCAGCTCCCCTACAATGTGCGCGGAATCAGAGGCGCTTCCTCCGTTCCCGCAGGTTAAAACCTTACCTCCCCGAATACAGCTTTCCAGAAGGATTTCATACGCTTCCCATACTGGAAGCTCTGTCAGTCTGGGATTATCCTTTAAAAACTCTTCAAAAATCTTTCGTTCACTGCTCATGGCTTCCTCCCTGAAGTGCAACAGAAAGCGCCGCATAATCACCAATTTGGTTGCCTAGCTTTGCCGCTTCAATTTTGCAGCCTCTTCTTGAAATTTCCAGTGTCTCTTTTTCCACAACCTCCATCATGGCATCATACATCAGATCGCCGCTGCGCTCATAGACACTCCCCAACACGATGATCTGGGGATTCAAAATGTCAATCAAAATGGACAGACCCAGCCCCAGATAATGGCCGCAGGTCCGGTAAATATCCAGAGACAGCGAATCGCCCTCCCTTGCCGCCAGCGCTACGGTTTTTGCTGAAAGCTTATCCAACCGGGACAGATCCGGGCAGATAGCCGGAGTTTCTCCCATCTGCAATTTTTCCAAAACCTTCGTTCTGGCGATCTGGGCAATTCCCCCTCCGCTGCAGTATCCTTCAAAAGCCCCCGCCTTTCCGAATCCCACCGGGCCGTCCTCCGTCAGACGCACATGTCCTACTTCCCCTGCCATATCGTCCATACCGGTATAAAGCTGTCCGTTCAGAATCAGTCCTGCTCCCAGCCCGGTGCCGAAGGTTAGAAATACCACGTTCTGATATCCTCTGGCGGCGCCGAATTTCCATTCTGCCAGCGCACAGGCATTGGCATCGTTCTGTATGTAAGTGGGAATATGAAATTTTTTCTCAAGGATGTCCACAATGGGGACGTTATCCCAACCGTACAGATTCGGCGGATTTTTGATTATCCCCGCAACATGATCCAGAGGACCTCCGCAGCTGATTCCGATGCCGAGAATCTGCTCTTCCTTCAGTTGATGTTTTTCCAACAGTTCCTGAATCCTCTGAAGCATTTTTTCGATTGCCGGGGCAGGCCCCCGGGACGCCTCCGTTTCAAAGCAGAGACGCTCCAGAACCTCATACTCCTCTTCCCCCTGATTCAAAACCCCACGGCCCAGTATCACCGCACATTTTGTCCCGCCGATATCGATTCCAAAGATATATTCCTTCATACTCTGTTCTCCTTACAGAAGTTCTTTTTCCTTTCCCCATTCCAGAAGGTTCACCTCTTCAGGCTCCTCTCCCGGATTCCGGCTGAAACGGAATGTCTTGATTTCGTACGGACGGAATGCAGCATGAACTTCCTTTCCAAACAGATCAAAGGAAATGTTCACTTCACAGTTTTCTCCTGTAGTCTCATAGAAACGCGCAATATATCCGTTTCCGTCATGAGCCTTTTTGAGCGCTGACAGGATAACGTTTTCCTTATCAATCTGAAGGTATCCGGCTTTTACAGGATATTCTCCTTTATGATAGGTTTCAATTATGGATGTGCACGGCTGGTTCAGTTCTTCTGCTTTTTGCACAATGCTTCCCGTTTTCCATGTTCCCATATGGGGTACTAATACGTATCCGAATTTCTGGATTCCCTGATCGATAAAGGAGTAATCGTCCTCCTCTTTTACCAGAACATGAGGATTGTGATGTGCATAGACCGGGCTTCGAAGGATCATCAGATCCATCCGGTTCCGCTCCATACTTGCGCTGTATTTTCCGTCATTTAGGACTGCCATACCGCAAATTACTTTCCGCTCGTTGTTCTGCATTCCCGTGGAATTGTTGGGCGCTTCCTGTATTCCTGACAGGTCCATCCAGCGCTGTACCGGTTCCTCTTCTCCGTTGCATGCTTTTTCAATATTTCCGAAAGGAATCTCGTAGGTTCCGTGGTACTGGTCCAGATTTACCGGGAATTGTATCTTCAGGCAGCGGAATTTTTCCTGCCAGTTCACCTTTGCGGATACACGGATCATCTGTTCCTCTTTGTACAGCGTATAGGTCTGTACCAGCGTGGAATTTTTATATTTGCTGATGACACGGATTGAGCTTCTGACCTCTCCGTCTTCGGTTTTCTTCATGGAAACCGGGGTGAAATATCCCTCTATATCCGCAAACCGCATAACTCCATGGCTCCATGCGTCCGAATCATCCAGAATAACCGCTGCCCGTCCCATTACGCCGTCACAAAATTCCAATTTTTCTTTTTTATTCCACATGGAGGAAATGCCGCCTGTTTTCTCATCAAAGATTACTTTCAGATTTTCATTTTCCAGTATCAGGTTCTGGTTTATCTTTGCCGTTTCTTTGCTTCCTTCCTGACCGTAAAGGCAAAACAGCGCATAGCCAAGAGCCGGAACTTTTGCCGGGAATACAATTCTGTTTCTTCCGTTCACTTTTGCATCTGCTTCGATTGCCTGAGAAGGGATGAGATTTCCTTCGCTGTCTTTTACCAGATAGGAATCGCCGCCGCAGGAGTTGCTGAACATTCCTGTTTCGATTTCCACATTTTCGCAGACCTCCCATGAATGAGGGTTAAATACTACTACGGGCAGCATATACTCTTCCATCGGAATATTTACCTTAAAGGAAATCGCCTGAAGTCCATGGTTTTCCGCTCTTGCCGCCACCGACAGGGCTTCTCCATGCTCATTTCTTGTATCGTCGTACGTCCGTTCAATGCTGGAGCCTGCAAGAATATCATGGAACTGATTGAACAGTACACGTTTCCATGCCCCCGTGAGATTTTCAAGGCACTTCATTCCACTGACACATTCCGACAGGACACTGAATTTTTCCGCTCTCAGCAGATGGTTCTCTGCCCTTCTGTTATTTTTCTTGATCTCTGACTGGGCGCTGTAGCATCCGCTTGCATGATGCTGAAGATCATCATGGACTACCGGAAGATTGTCATATCTGCTTTTCAGGTCGAAAAAATAGGTATCCGGATCGGCAAAGATGATTTCCACTTCATCCTTCAGTTCTTCCTGAAGGCGTTTCACTTCATTGATATTTTCAATGGTGGGACCGCCGCCGTGATTGCCCACGCCGTAAAAGCACATCAGCTCATCCACACCGGGATCGAACTCTGTCAGGCAGCCTTTGATATGGTCTGCCAGTTCTCCAAAAGTTCCATAGGAGTAAGGAATCCGGTATGCATTTACTCTGGAACCATCATCCGATTCCCACACGAAATTTCTTGCTGGAAGTCCTTTTTCGTGAGGTCCCGGACGCATGAACACATAGTTGTCCATTCCTGAAAGCTTTAATATCTGGGGCATCATTCCGTTATGTCCGAAACTGTCTACGTTATATCCTGTTTTTGCGATTACACCAAATTTTTTCTTAAAATAATTCTGGGAAATCAGTCCGTGGCGGGCAAAGGATTCGCCGGATGGAATGTTGCAGTCCGGCTGTACCCACCAGCCTCCGCAGAGAATCCACCGTCCTTCTTTAATCCGGGCTGTGATCTCCTGAAACATCTCCGGGTCATTCTGCTCGATCCACTCATAAAACTGGGCGGAGCTGGAGGTAAATACCACATCTGCGTATTCCTTTAAGCGGTCCAGCGCTGATCTGCACGTTGCCTTATTTTCCTGAAAGCCCTCCTGCCATGGCCAGAGCCATACCGGGTCCAAATGTGCGTTTCCAATCATGTATAGTTTTTTCATTGTGTTCTCCTTTCATTATCCTTTTGCTGCTCCGCTCATGGAGAAGCCTTTTGACATATAGTTTTGTGAGAAAAAATAAAGTACAAATACAGGAAGCATATACATGATCGAATATGCTGCCAACTGCCCATAAACTACAGCTCCATGTTCACCGAAGAAACGGTAAATATTGATGGAGGCCGGCAGTTTTTCTGTTGTCTGTAGAAGAATCAACGGCACGAAGAAGTTGCCCCAGCTTCCTACAAACGTAAACATTGCTACAGTAAAGAGCCCCGGAACCATCAATGGCAGAACCACGTGAATCATACTTCCGAATGTGGATGCCCCATCAATCCACGCCGCCTCTTCCAGCTCAACCGATACACTGTCCAAAAAGTTTTTCATCATCCAGATTCCATACGGCAATGCAGATGCCGCCAGAAAGATAATGGTTCCAAACTGCGAGTCCACCAGCTTCAATGAAATAAATAACTGATATACAGGAACCATTACTGCTGTAATCGGAATTGAAGTCAAAAACAACATTCCCATAGTAATCTTTTGTCCGGCTTTCAGATTGTATCTGGAAAGGGGATATGCCGCCAGCAGAGAACACACAATTACAATTGCTGTCTGAGACAGTGAAACAAGCAAACTGTTAAGAAAGCCTCTTATATTTCTTGTGTTTGAAAGAACTGCACGGAAATTTTCCAGACTGGGATTTTTAGGTACTGTCAGCCCCTGCGTTGCATTTGGATCAAATGCTGCAAAAATCATCCACAAAAGCGGCAGAAAGAATACAAAAGCTATGCTTAACAATATAATATACGGTATTGCTTTTCGGATCTTTTTCTTGCTTTTCATATTTTCCGCCTCCTATTCGTCTGCTCTCGTATCTGCATGAATCAAATGCATATATAGTAAACTCAAAGCAATTCCCACTGCCAGCAGAATCAAGGCAATTGCCATTCCGTAACCGATCTGATAAGCAATAAATGCCTTCTGGTACATGAAAATCGACAGGGTAGTAGTTGCAATACCCGGACCGCCTCCTGTCAGCGCAAATACCAGTCCAAAGGTTCCCAGTGTTCCCAATGTAACAACGACAAATGTTGTTGCCAATGTACTCTTAATCATCGGAATTGTAATTCTTGTCAAAATCTGAAAACCGTTCGCTCCGTCAATTTTGGCTGCCTCAACAATATCATCTGAAATATTATCCAGCGAAGCCTGAAACATCATCATAGAATATGCGGAACCTTTCCATATATTTGCTGCAATTACACATGCCATAGGAAATGTAAACAGCCATGAAATCGGTGATGCGCCAAAAATATCTAGTATTTTATTTAATGTCCCTTTATCTGCAAAAAATGAGCTGAACATAAAGGAGGCTACTACCTCCGGGGTAATCCATCCGGCTATTACTGTAAATCCTACAATCTTACGGATCAGCCGCCCTTTTCCTTTCATCAGAGATGCCATCAGAAATCCCAAACATTGTTGTCCGATAATTCCCGAAAAGACAAGAAATACCATTGTGTTTATCAATACTTTCGTCAGTTTCGGATCTTTAAAAATCTCTATGAAATTCCGAAATCCTACAAATTCCATTGCCTGTGCCGCAGTTCCGGTCAATGAAATATTAGTAAAAGAAAAGAATACTGTCATAATCATAGGACCGATAAAGAAAATACCAATCAATAGAATTGATGGTGAAAAAAGCAAAACAGACTTCAGATTTTTTCTTTTCGCACTTTTTTCCATTCCAGTCATAGTTTATCTCCTTGATAGATTCGGCTTGGGACAGCGCCCCAAGCCGATAAATAAGCCTTATTTTACAGTAACTTTGTCTTCTCCGGCGATTCGTTTCATTTCAGATTCGAATGTTTCAACTGCTTCTTCTGGTGTAGCCGCTCCCAGAGCAACGCTTTCTGTTACCTCTGTAAACATAGCTGTCAGTGTTGCGTATCCTTCTACGGAAGGACGGAAGTGTGTAAAATCAAGCATGGCAGATGTTTCATTGATAACGGATGGATCCTGTCCTGTGTAAGCCGGATCTTCCATAACGTCTTTACGTACGGCCAGATTGCCGCTGTACAGAGCGTAATCTACCTGATTTTCTTTATTTGCAAGGAATTTCAGAAGTTCTTTTCCACCCTCTTTATTGTTCGCATTTTTCGGAATAGCCCATGTCCATCCACCGGACATTGTCGCATATCCGTCTCCGCTTCCATCATAGGTAGGAATTTTTGCAACTGCCCATGTCTCTTTCCATTCCGGCCATGGTGACTGTCCGCCTTCGCCCCAGTCTCCTGCTGTCCAGCTTCCTGTAGAGATCATTCCCAGTTTATGATTCTGCATCTGGTCGGCTTTATAAACAGATTCAATACCGTTTGTAGCAACATCACTCATCGGAGGAGCAATTTTTTCTACGTTAAAGATATCATTTACAAAATTAAATACTTTTAACAGATTCTCTTTATCAACAATCCATTTTCCTGTTTCGAAATCATACAGAGAACCGCCCGTTCCTGCGTAGTATTCCTGAAATGTTCTCATGGATGTCTCTTCCGGTGCAGCCTTAGAGGCAAAAATGTATAATGGAATAATGTCATCCCCCAGCGCTTTGATCTTTTTACCAGCTTCGATGATGTCATCCCATGTCTTTGGTTCAAATGGAACCGGAACACCGGCTTCTTCCATTAACTGCTTGTCATACCAGATACACTGGACATCTGTGGAGTATGGAATTCCATACTGTACTCCATCCTCACCTTTACCGCCTGCAAATACTGCTTCGTTAAACTGCTCTGTGTCTTCCCATTCAGCAATCATATCGTCCAGCGGTTCCAGATAATTTGCTTTTGCATCGGACATAATCATGAATCCATCCTCAGCAATTACGTCCGGACAGGTTTCCGGAGACTGCATCATCATGGTAATCTTAGTGTACATATCAGCACCCTGAGGAATCTCTATGGTTTCAACATCTTTTCCGGTCTCAGCTTCAAACTTTTCAATTACGTCTCCATAGAACAGTTCAACATCATTGGCAGACAGTGCAATTTTAATTACCTCATCAGATCCCGAATCTTCTTTCTTCGCATCATCTGCAGAAGCTTCTGTTTTCGCTTCGCCATCACCTGTATCTTTAGTTTCTGTTTTGGTCTCTCCGCCGCCACAGCCAACTAACGATGCGCACATCAATGCTGCCATAAAACCTGCTGCTTTTCTTTTAAACATATTTTTCCTCCTTTTCTTCCACATCTCTTTCGTCAGACTTTTGTGGAAAGCTATTTTCTTTTGTAAGACAATAGTAACATTGCTTTATTATAAAGTCAATTACTTTTACTATATTATATCATTTTTTCCTTTTTGCACATTTTTACCCCGCGATTTTTGTGCGTATTTCATAGTTTTAGTCATTTTTCCCTCCCACTTAGTAACTTAGTCTTATTATTGTTTTTTACTAACCACTGTATTATAATTGTAATATACTATATTTTTCCAAAGGAGGTGTACTATGAAATCCAAAACAGGTTCCAATATCCTTGACGTAAAAATCCAAAACCGAATGTTAGTTCTTAAACATATCGCAATGAGTGATGCCATTTCACGAGTAGATATTTCACGGATTACAGGCCTTTCCAAAATGACTGTGGGAAATATTGTCACTGAACTCCTTTCAGTAGGTTTGATTCAGGAAGTAAACACTCCTCAGTTTTCTGCAAATTACGGGCGAAAGCCAATCATGCTGGCTTTGTCCGAAAATTCGCCCTGCATCTGCGGAATCCTTATAAAGAGAGAACTCTGTCAGATTGTTCTTTCTGATCTTGGCGGAAAGATTTTTTTCCGTCTGGAACACGTTTATGAAGTTCTCCATTCCAAACAGGAGCTTCTGGATATCATCTGGAGTCTTTTCAGCAAATGCCGCAAACAGACTCTCCGCAAAATCCTTGCCATCGGAATTGCATCCGTAGGTCCTCTGGATTCCGAACAAGGTATCATTCTGAAACCGCCTTATTTTTATGGCATTGAAAATCTGCCTATTGTTTCTATTTTCAGGGAAAAAACCGGACTTCCTGTATTTCTGGTCAATGACGCTACTGCCGGAGCTTTTGCGGAAAAACTCTTTGGAGCCGGAATTGATACTCCAAATTTTGCATATCTCCATATCATGAACGGAATCGGTGCAGGCTTTGTTCTGAATCACACCTTATACGATGGGGATTCCGGTCAAAGCGGTGAAATCGGACATACCTCTATTAACTTTGATGGTCCGTTTTGCGCCTGCGGCAACCGCGGCTGCCTTGATCTTTATGCAAACGTGAACAATATGCGACGAAGGATACAGGATCTTGCTCCTTTCTATCCTTCCTCTCCGCTGACTTCCATTCTCACCCCCTCATGGATCGACATCGTAACCGCAGGAAATCAGCATGATACACTGGCAACTTCTGTTCTGGAGGATTTTTGTTCCTATATCGCATATTCCCTTACCAATACCATCAACCTGCTGAATCTCTCCACAATTATCGTGGGTTACAACTCAGCAAATAACGGAAGGATTATCGAGGATCTCCTGCAGCACAAGCTCGCAGCGCTTTCTCTTTCGGCCAAACATCACCCCTTGAGCATTTTTCATTCCACCTTCCACGGTGATGCCCCGCTGATTGGCTCTGTAGCGCTGATTGCCGATAAAGTGTTCAACTTGAAGCTTCCCCTGAATCTCTAAATTTATTAAAAAAACCCGGAGCAGAATTCAGAAAACCGAATCCTGCTCCGGGTTTTTTCATTTTATGCATTCAGACACAGAGAATTTCTCCGGCAGTGCCTCGATGATTTTAAGCCATTGTTTGTATTTTTCAAATTGCAGCGGAATGTAACCGGAAATATAATGGTTGGCATAAATTTTGTCCTCCCCGGAACATTTCCATTCCATAACATACAATCTTTGTTCTCCCGGCACAGACGGAAGCGGCTTCAATTCCAGATTTTCATTGGCATGACTATATTCCCTTCCCTCCGCCAAAACTTCTCCCGTTTCACCGTCTCTGATGCAATAGTCTACCATACAGGAAACTCTGCTGTCATTCGCCAGAACTACCCGATGCTTCCACTCTTCCGATTCATCAATGAGAATACACAAGGGATGCTGAATCCGTTTCAAATAGTAATACCCCAGTTTTTTAGAAAAATAATAATCCACAACTGCATCCGAAATCTGCGGCCAGCCGTCCAGCAAATTCCACCAGAGAATTCCTGTGCGACGCCATTTTTTTAATCTTGCGGTTTCCACAAAAAACTTTTTCGCCTCTGCCTGAGAAATCTGGGAAGCAAGGACAAAATCTTCCATATTCTCAGGAACACAGCCAAACAGAACCTTCACCTGATTGATCATCAATTGATTGCGGTCATATTCACGGCGTTCTCCCTTTAAATATTCGGAATTATGAGTTGCCCAAGACTTGCTTTCCAAGGAAAATGGCCACAATTCTTCCTCCGGAATGTACCGTTTCAGCGAGGAAACTGCCGGACAGCCGTGATACCCGGTTTCACTGACAAAATGCGCTGTACTGTTCCGATAGAAATTACCCTTAAAGTAATCTCTGGCTCCCCAGTTATGCTGTTCCGGCACCTTGTACTCATCCGTATACCCTTCCGGAATATATGGTGAACTCGGAACATATTCACGATATGGATCATGCATGGCTAATGCCCGCGGAAGAATTTCCCGGGATAAGCGGTTATATCGGGCATGCGGAAGACGCTGTTTCACATTCATGTATAGCTGATCGATTTCATTATCCCCTGCCCACAACGCAATGCATGGATGATTTCTTAACCGGATAATGACTGACTGGGCTTCTTCCTCCATGATACGGGCAAAATCATCATACTGGCTGTAAATTCCGCAGGCCATACTAAAGTCCTGCCATACCATGATTCCTCTCTCATCGCACAACTCATAAAACCGGTCGCTCTCATAGACATTTCCGCCCCAGCAACGCACCATGTTGCATCCCAAATCATCCAAAAGATCATGTGCCTGCTGAAGCCGGAGAATATCACGGCTATGCAGACAATCCAAAAATACCCAGTTTGTTCCCTTCACCATAATTGGTATGTTATTTACTTTGATTAAAAATTCACCGGCATCTTTTTCTTCATACGATGTTTCAATATCAATTTTGCGAATGCCAAAACGCTCACTTCTGCTGTCAACCACCAAACCTTTATACATAAGCCGAAACGTAAACTCATATAAATTCGGAGCTCCATATCCTTTCGGCCACCATAACGCAGGATTCTCTATTTCGAGATGAATTTTTCCCGCTACAAAACTTATCTTTACTTCCTTCTCAAAACTGCTCCCGCCGCATTTTCCAATAACTCCGGCTGTGAACTCTTCAATCACAGGCACATCTGTTTCAAAACGAAAAAGACATTCTATCTGTGCTCTATATTTATTTAGATCCGTGACCGCATAGTATACTTCTTTGATATACGTCTCCGGCCGGGAGTAAATCCACACACTTTTCCATAAGCCTGCAGACAAAAAGCGCCCCGAAATATCCCACCCAAAAGAATGGGGGGCTTTCCGAATCTTTACAAATTCGTCACCGGTATGTTCAGAAACACGGATTCCTACCGGATAATATTCTTTGCGCGCCCAATTCATCGCAGAAGAAATATAAACACAGATTTTGTTTTCCTCACCGAACATAACGTACCGGGTTATATCAAACTCATGTGGAATCAGCATGTTTGCACATTCTCCAACCTTCTGATCATTGATATAAATCGTGCCGAATGTATCCGCCCCATCAAGATGCAGAATAATGTTTTCCCCTTTCATCTGTTCCGGCAGGGTAAATGTTCTGATAAACCACCATGAATAAAACTCATATTTTCGATAGTTATAGACATTGGTTCCATAAAACGGGTCGCCTTCTAACCCGGCCCGCTGCAAATCAAGTTCAACATTTCCGGGGATTGAAGCGCCGATAACCTTTGCCTGTGAATTTTCAGGTTTTCCTTCCGGAACGGAAAGCGCCTGTGGCTCCGGCATAAAATACAGTTTCCACTGACCATCAAGGCTCATACATCTGTAAGAACTATTCATATAGAAATCCTCCTCGTAACTATTCAGAAGGTCACTGTCCCGCGAGGACAAGGTCCTGAATATTTACTCCTCCTTAAAAATTCTATCCGGTTATTCAGCGAATGCTTTCAAAAGCATCACAGATATCTTCAAACGTCTCATCGCTCATCCCCATACAAGAATATTCTTCCAGATACCCGATGTATCCTCCTCCATTTACAAAGAATGCATCCTTCATTCGTTGTACATATGCAAAGATTTCTTCTCTGCTTCCCTTCATTGCAAGATTCTGATGATCTACCGGACAACAAAAGGTACATTTTCCTGCATATTTTTCTGCCAGCCGCTCTATTCCAAAAATATCCGGCTGGTTAAAATTGAATACATCTACGCCTGCCTCCACCAGATCGCCGATAATATCCCAGATATCGCCACAGCAATGGAAATACACTTTCTTTCCTGCTTTATGAATAATATCAAACTGCTCGGTATAAATCGGCTTGTAGATTTCCCGCCAGAGAACGGGAGAAATCATCATACCTTTCTGTGTTCCCAAATCATCTGCAAATGAAATAGCATCCAAATCAAATTCACAGAATTGGCGGATAATACCTGTCTCAAAATTGCTCACCGCATGAAGAAGTTCCAGAATCTCATCCGGATTTTCATAAAAATCTATAAACGTATCTTCCATGCCCCGTACATATGTTGCAAAATTCAATCCGGAAATTCCAAGTCCTCCCATCAAAAATTTATCCTTATTTTCATCAATCAACTTCTGCACATGGTCAAAGCGTCCCGGAGCATACGCATCCGGAAGCGTAAATGTCTTCCAATCCGCCCAGTCTTTGATCGGCGGGTCATACGGCTGCCCCATGGTATTATCTACTCTTTTCCATCTGAAGCCCCACTCGCTTTCATTTTCTTTCCCGTGAAAGTCACGTGCTGTTTCATATGAAATTCCAATAACATCTGACCGCTCCAGATACTTGTTGAAGTATAAAAGAGGAAGCTTATCCACTCCTTTAAACTCTATTGCTGCTTTTACTCTTTCTTTTGATGTCATTATCTCTTCACCCCTTTTCATTTGAAATACGTTGCTCACCGCCTGTAAAGGCGGAAGTCTTATCTGTTATCAAGGTAAGTTCACAATAACATCATTGCAATATTAAATCAATCATTTTTACTTTATGGTTTTAATTTTCGTGTTTTTGTTTGTTTTTCGATGCATTTTTTGTGCATTATTATATTTTTTCTTATTCTGTTGCGCATATTAATAAATATATTTTATTTATCTTGCAGCATGCTTATATGAAATGTCAATATTCGATTGCAAAAATCATCCGCTTTTTTACCATTTTGCGGACAGTTTTTAAAATTCATCAAGATCCTCCCATGTAGACCTGCTGCAGCCATTGGGGATGTTCATCCCCTCCTTCCTCATTTTTGACCCTCACAGCAGTCACCAAATGGATATGCAAGCATATCCGCTTGGCTCGTTGCCTGCGGGAATAAAAGCCTTGAAGAATCATTCCTCAAGACTCATATAAAAACATCTCTATTGAATTAATATCCGAAAAAATCGTAGAATTATAGATATCCAAGTCGAAATCCGTATTCAGTGAATTAACCACCTTTTCCCATCCCGTTATTTCCTGTACTTCATCCCAAAACAAAAATGTTTTTTCCCTCTTCCGTTCTTACCTTTCTCTCATTTTCCAAGCAAATATATAATTCTATCTCTTAACAATCCTATAATACGTCCTAGCCGTCAGCAGATAAATCCCCAGATACATCACCCCAAACACCAGAAAACATACCACCGTACAGCTCAAATACAGCTTCTCATTCAAAAGATTCAGCAGCGCAAGAAGTTTTGAAATCATCGGAAATGCCACTGCGATGTGAACGCCCGCTGCCGCCAGCGGCAGGAAAAATACAGTCAGTACCTGCGAGTGGATGGAGGATTTTACCTCCTGTGGGCTCATTCCCACCTTCTGCATAATTTCAAAGCGTTCTTTATCATCATAGCCCTCGGAAATCTGCTTGTAATAGATAATCAGAACCGTTGCCATTATGAACAGAACTCCCAGAAAAATTCCGATGAAGAAAAATCCGCCGTACAGCCCCACAAAGCCTGTTCTCGCCGCCATTCTGGATTCCAGCGTCCCCTGATATCCGTTTGCTGTGTACGCTTCAGTCATCGCCTCAAAAAATTCCTCCTGCTCCTTTTCTCCCCCATCGGAATCAAAGCCGTAGAAATACCGGATTTCGCTTGCGATATCCCCCAGCGCCTCTTTCTGTTTCTCATATAAATCCCGGATTTCTCCTTCATCCGGCACCACGATAAAATGGCTGTTGGCTGCATTTGCAGCAATAATGCCGTTTCCCAGAAACTGATCCAGAGTTTCCTTCACCCGATACTCTTTATCAAACACCTTCAGCACCGGATCGTCGAAGGAAAGGCGGTTGGAGTAGACGAGAATCTCATTCTCTTTCAGAGTCTTTTCTTTCCCCATAACCTCATTGTATTCCTCCAGAGAGACGAAAACCAAATTCGCAATGCTGTCCATCACGTTAAGCGCTCCGGATCTGTTTACCAAAAAGGTGTCCCCTTCCCGAATAGTGGAAAATGCCAGATAGGAGTATTGTATCTCCCCGGTAACATTCACGTTTCTTTCCTCCTGAAGCCTGTGGATCTCATCAAAGCTTTCATAGCTTCGCTCCTTTGTGGCCTCATCCGCATAGACTACAAAATCATAGGGATAACGGGTTCGGATCATGTCCTCTATGCCAAGCATCAGAGATGAGGTGGAAGATACCATTACCAGCACCGCCGTGGAAAGTATACAGATATTTGCAAGTCCCACTGCATTCTGTTTCATCCGGTAAATCATCCCGGAAACGCTTGTGAAATGTTTTGTCCTGTAGTAATACTTTTTATTTTTACGCAGAGCCTTCAAAAGAACAATACTGCCTGCCGTAAATAGCAGGTACGTTCCCACAATCACCAGTATCACTGCCACAAAAAACATGGACAGGGAAGCGATGGGGTTTTCCGTAGTCAATGCAATATAATAGCCCGTTCCCAGACATCCCAGTCCTGCTGCCGCAGTGAAAAATTTAGTCTTGGGTTCTTTCTCTCCTACATTTCCCGCTTTCAAAAGGTCGATGGGATCGGACATCTGAATCTGTCGTACCGAATTGAGAAAAATCATCAGGAAAATCACGAGAAACAGCAGCACCGTTTCCCCGGCCGCTTTGCCGGAAAAGAAAAAGCCAAGGGGAACCTGTGCCCCGACAATCTGAGAGATCAGAAGATACATCACCTTATCCAATGCAATGCCGAAAATAAGGCCGCCTACCAGACTGATCGCTGCCATGTAGAGTGTTTCCCAAGCAACGGTTCTGGCCAGATGGGATTTTTCCATTCCCAGAATATTGAAAATACCGAATTCCTTTTTTCTTCGTTTCACCAGAAAACTGTTTGTATAAAAGAGAAAAATGAACGCGAAAAATCCAACCACACCGCTTCCTTGAACCATAGTATAAGTCAGCGTGTCTCCGCCAATCATTTGTTCAAGCCCCGGATTCATCGACAGGGATTTTACAATGTAAAACATAGCAACTGTCATCACGCCGGTCAGGATATAAGGGATATATGCTTTACTGTTCTTTTTTATATTTCCCGCAGCAAGCTTCATAAAAAAACGTTTATTCATGATGCTCACCACCCGTCGCCAGCAGAATCAGCGTATCGGCTATTTTCTGATACATCTGCTCATTGGTGCTGTTTCCCCGGTAAATCTGATGGAAAACCTCTCCGTCCTTGATAAACAGTACCCGCCCCGCATGGCTTGCCGCCTTCGTGGAATGGGTCACCATCAAAATGGTCTGCCCGCTCTGATTGATATCATTAAAAATCCTCAGAAGTCCGTCGGTGGAGCGGGAGTCCAGCGCTCCGGTGGGTTCATCAGCAAGAACCAGTTTGGGGCTGGTAATCAGCGCCCGGGCGACTGCCGTTCTCTGCTTCTGTCCGCCGGAAATCTCATAGGGAAACTTTCCCAAAAGCTCCGTAATCCCCAGTTTTTTCGCTATGGGCATCAGCCGTCGGTTCATCTCCTCATAGCTTTTTCCCGCCAGAACCAGCGGAAGGAAAATGTTGTCCCGGATGCTGAAGGTATCCAGCAGATTAAAATCCTGAAACACAAAACCCAGATTATCCCGGCGAAAAGCGGCAAGTTCTTTTTCCCGAACTTCCGAAAGACGTTTTCCGTCCAGCAGCACCTCACCCCCCGTGGGTTTATCCAAAGCCGCGAGAATGTTGAGCAGGGTGGTCTTTCCGCTGCCGCTCTCACCCATGATTGCCACATATTCTCCCTGTTCCACGGAGAAGGATACGTTTTGCAGAGCCTGTACCTGATTTCCCCCGAACCGTGTTGTATAAATCTTTTTCAGACTTTTTGCTTCTAAAATAGCCATCTTCCTTGACCTCCTTCATTTCTTTACCGTCTCATTATAGCAAAACGGCCAAAATGCCTGACATTGATTCCAGTGACATTTCAGCCGTTTGAAGTGACATTTTTGTAAGATACATAGGGTTTATACCAACAGTTCCCCGGTGCGCAGGTCAATGGAAAATACCGTGCCTTTCCCCGGTACGGACTCCACTTGGATTTTGTGGGAAAGCCTGTCTGCGGCAGTCCTGCACAGATAAAGCCCCAGCCCGGTAGACTTCCTGCCCATGCGGCCGTTATATCCGGTAAATCCCTTCTCAAAAATTCTGGGAATATCCTCCGGAGCAATCCCGATTCCCGTATCGGCAATCTTCAAAATCTTCTCTCCGGTTACGGTAATCGTTACCGCCCCATGGGGTGTGTACTTGATACTGTTGGACAGCATCTGCTCAATGATAAACAGCAGCCATTTTTCATCGGTTAAAACCGAGAGATCCGTACCCTCATATTTTAACTGGATCTTCCGGCGGATGAACTGCGGAGCGTATTTGCGGATTGCCTGCCGGATAATGGAATCCAGCTCATATTCTTTGAATACATAGTCTGATGTATCGCTGCCCAGCCTCAGATAGCTCAGAACCATTTCCACATACTGCTCAATACGAAACAGTTCTCCCCTAAGCTCCCGGTATTCTTCCGTATCCTCGCTCTCCAGTATCATTTTCATGGCCGCTATGGGAGTTTTTACCTGATGAACCCATGTGGTGTAATAGTCCATGCTTTCTCTTCGATCCGTCTGCCTTCCGGTTTCACTTTCCTCGAGCATCCGGTTCAATTCCCCGATCATCTCCTGCAAATCCTTTTCCACCAGTGTTCTCGGCTCCGGAAGTTCATCGGCCAGCAGACTGACATTTTTCAGAATCCGCATCCGCTGTCGGTGCTCCTTCCAGTAAAAAACAAAATGAACCGCTAAAACCGACAGGGCAAACAGAATACAAAGGCCTGCTGCATACCACACGGCTTCCACCTCTAAATCATACAGCCGAAAAACCATAGCAAAAATCCCGATGAAACCCAGAAAAACCACTGTGGAAAACACATGCTGCCGCAAATAATATCCCAATATTTTATACCATTTCTCCTGCTTCATGTAAAAACCTCACTCTACCATATAGCCGCTGCCGATTTTTGTGGTGATAAATCCGGCAAGCCCGGCATTTTCCAGCTTCTTTCTCAGCCTGTTTACATTTACGGTCAGCGTATTTTCCTCCACATAAGCATCCATCTGCCAGAGCTTCGTCATCAGCGTCTCCCGGCTTACAATTTTACCCTTATGTTCCAGAAGGGTCTGCAGAATGCGGAAATCATTTTTCGTAAGTTCAATGCGCTCTCCCTGATAAGTAAGGGTGGTATCATTCAGGTTCAGGATCGCTCCCCGATGCTCCAGTACAGGAATTTTTGTTCCCATATCGTAAGCCCGCCGGAGGATTGCCTGAATTTTGGAGGTCATGACTCCCAGATCAATAGGCTTCGGGATAAAGTCATCGCCGCCCATATTCATCGCCATAATCACATTCATATTGTCGGAGGCCGAACTGATAAATACGATCGGCACATCGGAAATTTTCCGGATTTCCGTACACCAGTGGTATCCGTTGAAAAATGGCAGCATAATATCCACTAACACGATATGGGGATCGTATTGTGCAAACTCTGTGAGCACATTCTGAAAATCCTGAACGCAGAAAGCCTCGTTTCCCCATGATTCCATTTGCTTTTTCATTGCCCCGGCAAGGGCAAAATCGTCTTCTATGATTAAAATCCGGTACATAAATTATTTCCTTTCCTGAAAAGTTGCCCCCTGCCCATAGTTTCGGCGGTGGGAATACTGGCATCCGACATTTACCGTCATCTTATACCCCTGTTAGAATTGCTCATATTTCGTCAGAAGCGTTTCCCTTAACAGACGTTCCGGTGCTTTCACGGGAGCGGGCAACTGCTTATAAACCTCCTGCGGGACTGTCGCCTCAAGGTAACGTAATGCCTCATAGTAATCATTGGGCCGATATCCGATTTTTGCAGGCTCAGAGATAAAGCGAAAACCAAAATCCGTATACAGCTTGATTGCATGATTACCTGTAGGATGCGTATGTATGTAAACCGGATAGTTGTTTTGGTTGAGAGACCCGAGCGCTTCTGACATCAATGCTCTCCCAATTCCTCTGCCCTGATATTCCGGCAAAACATGAAACCATTGGAGAGACCAGATGCTTTCATAAGCTCTCCATGCAAAAAGAGTTCCTACCGGCTTGTCTTCCTCATTGCAGGCAAAAAGACACTGCTGAAAGAATTCGGCTTCCCGATCAGCATATACCTGTCCGTAATATTCAGTCATAAAATCAAAAAAGCGAGAGTCCTTTATTGCTAACAGCTTCCAGACATCTAATTCATCTCTCCGAGGATTTCGAAGATAAAATCCATCGGGTAAATGACTGAAAGCCTTTTTATTCGGCGAAAAGCAAACCATAAAAAAATGCAGATGCGGAATTTCCATGTTCCGATACCTCCTGTAATCCTTATCATCTGTCATCCAGATTTTTTTTTCATTATAACAAAAAAGGCCCCGGTAAAAAAGAACAACTTTCTTTTCCATCAAGGCCATTTCATAGATCAAAGCATTGTCACAGTCTTATTCATATATTCTGTTTTCAATTTCTTCTTCGTATTTGCAATCAGCCCGATAACCGTCGCCGTCATCACTGCAATAGCCTCCAAAATTGACGCATCTGCTGTCTCAGCAGCCTGAAATTTCCAGTTAAAGGTCTGTATAATGTGTTAGTTTTAGCTAACTTTAGGCTTTTTTCAGGCGGTTAATTTTCACTAACCACGATTAATATATCCGTATTTCCGCATTTTAGTTCCATTTCAGTTCCACCAAAACAAATAAAGCCGGGAATTTCCTTTATTTTTAAGGATTTCCCGGCTTCTCTTATTTTATTCCCATTCAATCGTAGCACAAGGCTTAGGACTCAGATCATAACAAACTCTATTAACATTCTTCACTTCTTTCAAAATCCTATCCGTAATCTTCAAAAGCACCGGCCACTCAATCTGTTCAATACTTGCTGTCATCGCATCAATGGTATTCACCGCGCGGAGAATCACCGGATACTCAAAGCATCTCGCATTATCCTTCACGCCAACAGATTTAAAATCTGGTACAACAGTAAAATACTGCCATACCGTTTTGTCCAGTCCTGCATTTGCAAACTCTTCTCTCAAGATTGCATCGGACTCACGAACCGCTTCCAGACGTTCTCTGGTGATTTCACCGAGACATCTTACTCCCAGTCCCGGTCCCGGGAATGGCTGACGGTATACCATGTCATGCGGCAGACCCAGTTCTACGCCGCAGGCACGAACTTCGTCTTTGAAAAGCTGTTTCAGAGGCTCTACCAGTTTGAACTGCAGATCTTCCGGCAGGCCGCCTACGTTGTGATGGGATTTTACCACCTTTGCAGTTTTGGTTCCGCTCTCCACGATATCCGGGTAAATAGTTCCCTGACCCAGAAACTCGATGCCGTCCAGCTTTCTCGCTTCTTCCTCAAATACGCGGATAAATTCCGCACCGATGATTTTTCTCTTTTCTTCCGGTTCAGCCACGCCTGCCAGTTTTCCCAGAAAACGTTCTGTTGCATCCACATAAACCAGATTTGCATTCAACTGGTTTCTGAATACTTCTACTACGCTTTCGGATTCTCCTTTTCTCATCAGTCCATGGTTAACATGAACACAGGTGAGCTGATTTCCGATTGCTTTTACCAGCATAGCCGCCACAACGGAGCTGTCTACACCCCCGGACAGAGCCAGCAGAACTTTTTTGTCTCCCACCTGCTGACGAATCAATTCTACCTGATCTTCCACGAAGTTTTTCATATTCCAGTTTGCTTCTGCCTTGCAGACGTCAAATACAAACGGTCTTACCGCTTCCCGAAGCTCTTCTTCACACTCCGGCCATACGGCAATCTTTTCGCAGGATGCTTTTTCATGGTCAGCAGCCAGCATCGGAATTCCCAGTTCATACAGCCCCGGATGAATATCGATTTCCAAGCCGTCAACCACTCTGTTTTCTCCGCCGTTTACGATGATACCTTTTACATTTGGAAGTTCTCTGACCTCTTCCGGTGTGATATCATGAGGGTAGATTTCGCTGTATACTCCGATATCGCGGATTGCTCTTGCCAGCTTCGTGTTTTCTGTACTTCCCAAATCCAGAATTACAATCATGTCCTGTTTCATTCTATCTGATCTCCTTTGCTAAAATACCAATATTTCTTTTTACATAATAACTTATTTTTTTCATTTATACAAGTCAATCCCGAGACATACAACGCCAAAATGGGATGAAATCACATTTTGTGTGCATCGCGAAGCGTGTTGCTGTGAACGGAGTGAACAGCAGCTAGTTGTTACCGTTCACTCGCAAACATAATCGTTACAGCTTGACTTTTGCCTGCTGTCGGCGTACCATAGCAGTATCTTTTTCGGCTATTCAGGACTCTGTCCTAGTCATTTTTGCGGAGGAATCATCATGCATACAACCACACCAGAAAATATCACCATCCGTCCCGTAACAGAGGCGGACGCTTCGGAGCTTTTGGCAATCTTTGCTCCCTACATTGAAAATACAGCCGTGTCCTTTGAATGGGCCGTGCCTTCCATCGAAAGCTTTCAGGAAAAAATCCGTCACATTATGTCCTCCTATCCATGGCTTGCCGCCGTGAAGGATGGAAAAATCATCGGCTACACCTACGCCTCTCCCTTCAAAATACAGGACGCCTACTGCTGGTCTGTGGAGACCAGTATTTATCTTGCGCCCCATTGCCATCATCAGGGAATCGGGCGTATGCTCTACGAACATCTGGAAGCTCTTCTGCGCCGCCAGCATGTGGTCAACGCCTGTGCCTGTATCGCTTACCCCCATCCGGTCAGTATTGCATTTCATACTGCCATGGGCTATCAGGAGTGCGGCCATTTTCACAAATCCGGGTACAAGCTGGGAAAATGGCAGGACATGGTTTGGATGGAAAAATTCCTGACCGACCATCCGGAACATCCAAAGCCTTTTATCCCTTATCCTGAATTACCTCCGGAATATTGATTTTGGTATCCCTGTCACCCGTTTAAAGGGTGGACAGGGATTTTTCAAAACCATCCCGGGGCGTACCGTCCTCCACAAATATCGTTCCGCAGCGGACAAATCCCTGCTTGCGGATCCATTCCTGCATTTTTTTGTTTTCCCTGTGGGTGTCGATTCTCATGCTTTTCATTCCCTGCTCCCGGCAGATCCTTTCCATCCGGTCATAAAAGTATCCCGCAATTCCGCGGCATTTCGCCTCTCTGGCCACCGCCAGTCGGTGAATTGTCCCGTAGGGCTCTTCGCTTTTCCAGTTTCCATCCTGAATCACAAGGTAATTTGGGTCCGTCCCCATGTGTAAGGTTCCCACTGCAAGGATTTTTCCCTCTTCCTTCAGGATATAGCAGCTATTTTCTTCCAGATCCTTTCTAAAATCCTCTTCGGAAGGGTATCCATCCTGCCACTGGGGAATTCCCTCCGCCTTCATATCTTCCTGCGCCTGACAGATGATTTCCATAATCTGCGGCAGGTCTTTCCTAGCCGCCGGCACTATCTCCCAGACAGGATCCAGAACAAACTGCTCCACCGCATAGGCTACACCGTCTTCCTCATTGGAGCGGGTGATAAATGCTGCCAGCTTTTTCGTCTCCTCATCACCGTTTGCCATAACCACCGGAAATCCTGCCATTTCCAGCATATTCCAGTCATTGGCGGCATCACCGCAGGCCATGATTTCTTCTTTATCGATTCCCAGAAGTTTCCCCAGCGCCTGCAAGCCGATACCCTTCCCGGCCTTTGCAGAATTGATTTCAATATTGAAGGTTGTGGCGCACCGGACAGCCAGCTCCGGAAATTTTTCCTGAAGCTCCTTCATTTTTTCATTTCGTTTGGCGGTGTCTTCAAACATCATGTTGATTTTTTCCAGCCCGATCTGTTCTCTCTCGATTTTCTCCAACAGCCCTTTCAGAAAAATGCGGGAGCTGCGGATATATGCCAGCATCGCGGGGGAAATATCCGGGTGGTACAGTATGTGATATTCGCCGTCCTCCACATAAGCTTTTCCGTCAAAATAGACCTCCCATACACAGCCTTCCCACTGTTGCATCAGGTGAATGGCCCGGACCGCCGCATCCCAAGGAATCAGTTCTTCGTACATAACCTTTCCCGAAGGCACCTGAATGATTCTGGCGCCATTGGCTGTAAGCGCATACTGAATCCCCGGAATCTCCAGAAAATCCTTTGGCAGGCCAATCTCAGGCCGTCCGGTGGCAGGCAGCACCACAACACCCTGTCTGCTGGCCTTTTCCAATATATCTTTGGTATGGTCTGTGATAATCTTCGCTTCATTGAATACGGTCCCGTCCAAATCCAGCGCTACCATACGAATTTTTTTCTTTTCACTTTCCATCTTGTGTCTCCTATTCCCTGTGATTACTTCCCATGCAGCCCTCACTGCAATACGTGCTCATCCTCTATTTCAAATGCGCCCCGGCAATTCCCCGGAGGCTTTATCTTTTTTCAGGGCAAATAAAAATTCACAGGCGCCAAAACCGGAATATCCGGCCAGAAGAAGCATTCCTTCCCTTGCCATATCCGTCACGGCTTCGCCGCTCCAGTCTGCCTCGGTACAGATGCCGTTTTCTCCCTGAAAAGCCAGATGGGCATCCCGGATTTCTCCGTTTTCCCACTGTCTCAAAAGCTTCTGTAAAAATGCCAGCGGCTCCTCCCATTGTTCACTGAGAGCCGCAGAATGGTAGGTGAGAAAATCTCTCTCCAGAAGATATTCCTTCTGTCCGTGTTCCGTCACAAAGGACAGGGCAACCGGCTGGAAATACGGCTGAGCTCTGCGGAAAATCTGCTGACGCTTTCTGCAGTATTCCCCGGTATTCCCGTCGCTTGGGTGCCAGCCCGCCAGCACTGCCAGTATCAGATGGCATACCGCCTCTTCTCCCAAATGCCGGGACGCCGGAAGTTCCCTCTCTGATTCCTGCTCTTGGAAAGGCTGCGTTTCCTCCGCTTCCTTTGGTTTGCTGTCATATTTTTCTTCCGGTTCATTCATCAGCCTATATAACATTACCCGAAACGTTTTCCAAGCATAGACAATCTCCCGGTCCAGCGATTTCTGAATGCTGCGGATTTTTCTTAAACAGCCCCTGTACTCCTCCTGCTTTTCCATGGTGAAATAGGGAATCTTCAGCCGTTCCAGCTCGCTTCCCCGGATCGGTCTTTTCCTGCTGTCCCCCGCTTTCCTCTCTCCATATAAGCTGCTGCGGATATCGGAAAGGCTGAGATAACCATACAAAACCTCCGGCAAAAGCTGGGCCGCCTTAGTTCTTATGCGAAGAACACTTCTGTCGATGAAACGGGGAACCGTCTGTTCCTGAACAAGGATCAGGCTGCCGTTTCGCAGAAGGATATCTCCCTCCCGCACCTGATATTTCTCATCGGGAAGGTACCTTCTTTTTTGGGGATCTTTCGCTTCTTCCGTCCCGGAAATTTCTCTCAGGTATGGACGCTCAAACTCTCTGCTCTCTATCCTTGAAAATCCTCCCTCCGGTTCTTCGCTTTTCGGTACCCCGCTGGTGACTCCTTCCTGCAGAAATTCCCGCAGCATCAGCCGTTCATGGTACTGGATCTCCCCGTGGAAAATTTTCTTGAACAGCAGGGTCTCATATCTTCCGAACTGCTCCCGGAGTTTTACTTTCTTCTTCCCGTAATCCTCAAATTTCCTTAATTTCTCTACAATCTCTTCCTGTTCTTTCAGGCTTTCCGGTACGCAGATCCGGTACTGCCCAAGCGTCTTTCTGCTGATCAGCGCCATCGTCGTCTGATTGGACAGTTTCCTTATCTCGTCTGCATGGTAACGCAGACAATAATACCCGAACAGAGGAAGCACTTTTGTTTCATCGAAAATCAGCGATACGATCTGCTGGTTGGTCGCCAGTTCCCGCCCTGCGATTCCCACTTTTCCCACGGTCCCCACAATGGAAAAAAGCACACTGTTTTTCGGAACCAGATTCACCTTCTCCCGTCCCTGATCCGACAGGTATTCCGCGGTTTCCGTGATATAACCCTGATTCAGATTTTCAATCTTCACCCATGGCGTTCCTGCCCGGGCATAATACGCCTTTTGTTCTCTCTCCGGTGTCCGCCCGGATACCAGTCTGGCAACCGTATCCAGACTATAATAATTCCATTTCATCCGTTTATCCATAATTTTTTGTCATCTCAATCAGTTCTTTGATTTCTTCCATGGTTTCTTTCTCCATGCCCGCAAGCTGTTCCAGAAGCTCCAGAGGTGACTCTGTCATTTCCTCCCGGCTTTCCTTCCAAGGTTTATACCGTCCTGCCGTCAGATTGTAATCATTCTGCCGGATGGTTTTCCTGTCGGCAAACCAGTAGTGTACCTCCGGCCATCCTGCCGGTACGGGATTTTCCCACTGGTTTTTCTTTTCCTCCCCGGCAAGCTGGCGTCTCCACTCGACTTCCATCTCTTTCCGGTCTGCCCATGCCTGAAGCAACTGGGGAATTTCATTCTCAGCGGTGATTTCCTGTTTCTTATCAAGCGTATATCCCGGTTCATGAAGTTCATAGAACCATACTGCAGAATTTTCCCCCACCTTTTCCGGTGAATTGGAGAAAATCAGAATGGAAGCTTTGCCGCCCGTATACGGGAGAAATGCTCCCGACGGCAATGAGATTACCCCCTGAAGTTCAAAATCCTCCAGCAGTCTCTCCCGGACCTTCATCTCCGCATCAAATTTAAACAGAGTTCCCTCGTTCACCACCACAACCGCCAATCCGTGTTTTTGCAGATGATTCATCACCATCTGCAAATACTGAAGCTGGGTCTTTCTGGTAGCTACCGAATACCGCTCCTGATCTTTCCCATCCAGTTCACCCACCGGAGGATTGGATACAATCAGATCGTACAGATCACCGGTTATCTGTTCCAGCGGATCTTCCCGCACAATCTCTCCATACTCCCCGCCGTAGTAAAATAAAATCATCTGAGCCAAAAGACAGGGCTCCTTTTCCCTTTCCGATCCCCGAAGCTCCCAGCGGGAATGGGTGCGGCAAACTGCTGCCGAAAATTCCCCTGTCCTGCAGGATGGATTCCATACAGTTCGTGGATTTTCCTTCCCCACAAGCTGAATCAACAGATCCGTAATGGCATCCGGCATCAGAAACAGTCCGCTATTGCCCAGACTGTAAATCTGTCGAACCATTTCTTCCAGCGCCATCCCGAACAGGCCGGGCATTCCCTGCGTCCAGTCCGCATGGTCACTGATCCAGTCTATAAGTTTACATAATTCTACTGCCCAATGTTCCTTCTCCTCCATCCGGGACTGTTCCATGAAATGGCCCTCCTCCACAATGGATGAGCAGTATTGTACCTGATACTGAAGCTGCCAGACTCTCTGCCGGCTCTCCATTTCTTCCTCTCCCCGGGTCCATTCCATAGGAAAACCGGCATAGGGAAACCAGCGCTGCAGGCTTTCTCTTTTCTGGGACTCTACAAATAAACGCACATAGGACAGATAGCCCAACTGAAGGGCCAGCCGCAAAGGTTTGCGTTCCTGTTCAAGCTGAAGCTTTTCCAGAATTTCGCGTATTTTCTCTTTCAGAACGGATAATTGTTCTCTATGATCTTCCATATATTTTTCCTGCTTTCTGTTTTTCGGTAGATTACATCAAATTATCTTTATTATAATGCAGTCCTATCTTTCCTTTCAAGTCCTTTTGTTATTGTAACCATTCCGTTATTCATGGACAAATCCCCCTTTTCCGTATATAATGAACTCAATGTTTCATGCAGTGTGTACGCATGCATTTGTGACCATGAAGGACAGGGTTCTGGATAGTTACAAAACCTGCATATATAAAGGAGGATTTTTCTTATGGATATGGAAGAAAGAAAAGCAAAAGGGTATTTATGGACAGACACCGCTGAGGCCGTAGCCGCTCAGAGAAAGGCAAGGGGACTGGCCTATGATTTCAATCATCTTCGCCCGGAGGAGGCGGAAAAGCGCGTGGCTATGCTGCCGGAAATGTTCGGCTCTGTGGGAAAAGACGTTTGGATCGAACCGCCTCTCACCATGGCTTTCGGAAAACCGGTCACCATCGGCGACAGCACCTACATCAATTCCAATCTGACTTTGGTGGATGATTACAAGATCACCATCGGAAGCGGCGTACTGATTGCGCCAAATGTAACGATCTGCACCACCGGACATCCTGTACATCCAAAGCTTCGTCCTCACGGGGAAATGTATTCCTTCCCTGTTGTCATTGGGGACAATGTGTGGATCGGCAGCAATGTAGTGATCTGCCCCGGTGTGACTATCGGCGAAAATTCCGTTATCGGAGCCGGAAGTATCGTTACAAAAGATATTCCCGCAAACTGCATCGCTATGGGCGCTCCCTGCAAAAAAGTCCGGGATATCACCGACAGAGATCTGGAATATTACTATCACGATCTGAAAGTATCGGATCAGCCGGAGTAAACTGTAAACGCGGAAGACTGTATTTTTTACAGCTCCCGCGTTTTATATTTCTTATGGCAGTTTTTCAACGGTCTCCCTGTTCTCATCGGCAGATATCAAAAATAAATTCCGCAATCTGATCCATGGCATCGTACGCCGTCTTAAAAGGCGCCATCTGAAATACGTGCCACATCCCGCGGAACAGATCAAATCTCACCTGCACATGGTATTTTTCCATACGTTTTTTAAGCATCACCGAATCTGACAGTAAAATTTCATGTTCCCCGGTCTGGATATAAGTGGGCGGAAATCCCTCAAAATCCCCAAACAGGGGAGAAATCAGCGGATCATCCAGCTCTTTTCCCTCCGCATAATCTTCGATGGCATGTCTCAAATATTCCTCCGTCAGAATCGGGTCGATCTCCGCCTTCGTTTTATGAGATTTGCCGCTCATGGTCAAATCCGTCCAAGGAGAAAACAGCACCAGACCTCTCGGCAGTATCCGCTGCTGCTCCTTCAGCTTCAGTACAAGAGCCAGAGCAAGATTTCCTCCCGCAGAATCTCCGGCCACGATCACATCCCTTGCCCCATACCCCAGATGCATCAGATAATCCCACACCTGAACGGCGTCCTCCAAAGCTGCCGGATAGGGGTTCTCCGGCGCCAGACGGTAATCAAAGCTCAAAACATCCATAGAAGTGGTGCTGGCCAGCTTTCTGGTGACGCTTCGGGCATAACGGAAGCTTCCCGTATTATAGCCGCCCCCGTGGCAGTAGAGAATAACATATTTTTTCATATGCTTCCGGTCTACGCTCACCCATTCCGCAGGTATCTCCCCTATCTGAAAATTTTCGTAATTCATATCCTTACTGACTGAAAAAAGCCCGCTGATGCTCTCCTGAGAGGCCCGCATCTTCTCTACATCATCGCTTTCCACCAGCGTATGCATCCGTTTGATTGCTTTCATCAGACTCTGGTTGGATTTTATATTAAGTTCCATCTCATTCTCCTTATCCGTAATCCTTAATGAGAGGATATCACAGATATCCTTATTTTCCAATCGTCTTCTCTTATTTTCTTGCTATTGCCCGGAAATAATCATATAATCATGATATGGAAAAAACAAATCATCGAAAAACATGGTACAAACTGGATTTGTCTGCTAATGTATACCCTACATTGCAGAGAAAAAATTTCTCGAATCTCTATCGGGTTTCTGTGACTTTAAAGGAAGAGGTGAATCCTGAGCTGCTGCAAAAGGCGGTAAATATGGCGCTTCCCCGTTTTCCGGCATTCAAGGTAGCACTGCGAAAGGGGGTCTTCTGGCGCTATCTGGAACCGAATAACCGTCCCGGGCCATTTGTCCGGCCGGATATTGTAAATCCCTGTATGCCATTATCCTTTAAATCCAACAACCGGTATCTGATCCGCGTTTATTACTACCGAAAAAAAATATCACTGGAGGTATTTCATTCACTGGCTGACGGAAACGGCGCCCTCTGCCTGCTTTTGACTGTCACAGCCGTGTATCTGCGGCTTCTGGGACACGAGATTCCAAACGGAAACGGCGTGCTGGACATCAGCGAAGTTCCCGATCCCGAAGAGATGGAGGATGCCTATATCCGCTACGCCTCCTCAAAGGTGAAGCCCTCCAGAAGTCAGGAAAAAGCCTACCGCATCCGGGGACATAAGGAGCCTTTTTATACGCTGAATATTATCCGGGGAGTGATTTCCGTCAATGAGCTTCTTAAAATCTCCAGAGGATACCGGGTTTCTGTAACGGAATATCTCAATGCGGTTCTTTTGTACGCTCTTTTGCAGAAGCAGAAGGCCGAACGAAACGGTCAGGAAAAGCCCATCAAACTGGCTATGCCTGTAAATCTCCGCAGATTTTTCCCTTCCAAAACCCTGCGGAATTTCATCACCATGGTCTATCCTTCCATCGATCCCCGCATGGGTGAGTATACTTTTGAGGAAATTCTTACTCAGGTGCATCACTATATGCGCTATTATATCAACAACAAGTTTCTGAATGCGGATATCACCACAAATGCCGCCACCCAGCAGAGTATTTTTATCCGCATCGTGCCCCTGTTTTTGAAGGATTTTGTGGTTCGTCAGTTTTATATCCGGGTGCAGGATAAGCAGTCCACGGCGGGGCTTACCAATCTTGGGGTTGTGGATACTCCGGAAGAAATGCGGGAATTTATCGAAAGCTTTGATGTGCTGATGGGCCAACCCTTTTCTGCCCGTACCAACTGTGCGATCATCAGCTATGGAAACCAAATGACCATCAATTTTGCCAGCAGTATTGTGGAAAATGATGTGGAACGGTATTTTTTCCGCAAACTGGTGGCGGATGGGATTCATGTAAAAATCGACAGCAACCGGAACTATGAAGAGCCGTAACCATTCGGAGATTTAAAGTTATCCGTAGCTATGTCAGGTTCTGCCCTTCATGGTTACCCAATGTTTTAAGATATGATGTGGAGGAAATAAACATGTCCTACTGTGTAAATTGCGGAGTGGAGCTGGATAAGACCTGCTCCGTCTGCCCCCTTTGCAATACCAAAGTATTCAATCCCAACCAGCCGGTGGATACCCTTTCCCCCGGCCCCTACCCTTCCAGACGGGGAAAGACCGACCCGGTGCGGCGAAGCGATATAACCATCCTGATGTCCGTTGTTCTGGCTACCACTGCGGTTGTCTGCGGACTTTTAAATCTGCTGTTGTTTACCGGAACCTACTGGTCCCTGTATGTGATCGGAATCTGCGTGGTATTCTGGGTTTTCTTTCTGCCTGTGTTTTTTCCGGCAAAGTTTCCCAGCCACCTCTGTCTGTTTTTAGATGGGGTCAGCATTGCCATGTATTTTGGAATCATTGCATTCCTTCATCCGGGAAACGGATGGTACTTTTTTATAGCCCTGCCCCTGATCGTTCTCTGTACCGTGCTGGTGGTTTTGTATGCCTCCTGCCTGCGTTCTCCCCGCAGGTCCTTTCTGGCTCTAGCTGCAGTGCTGGTGGGAGAACTGGGGATATTGAATGTGAGCATTGAACTGCTGGTAAGGTTTTATCTGTATGGAAAGCTTACCCTTTCATGGTCTGCAATCGTTCTGACCTGCTGTATTATTATCGATGTGGCTCTGGTCACGATCCTAAGAACCTCGCGGCTTCGGGAGGAAATTCGAAGGAGGATGCATATCTAAGTGCATCCTCCTTCTCCCTTTTCATAGCCATTCAGATAGGTACTTCCAGTCCGCTCAAATCCCAGACTGTTCAAACGTTTCCACCATTCTGACGGCATCCTCCATGGAATTTTTCCATCCAAACCGTTTCAAATCCACCTGAAAACCTTCCGGGATTTTTTTCACCTCTACGCCCTCATTTTCCAAAAGCAGTTTTTGAAGATCCGGCGTATCGAAGGCAGCCGCGCCGCTCAGGATTCCTTTTGCATTCACTACCCTGTGGGCAGGTATGTCCTCCCCGGCAAGATTCCGGCTTAACCCGTAGCCTGCCTGTCTGGCATTTTTCGGTTTTCCGCAAAGGAGGGCAATCTGACCGTAGGTTGCCACCCTCCCTTCCGGGATGGCTTTGCAGACCAATGCCATTCTTTTATAAAAATCCATCGGCTCTTCTCCCCTTTAAACGCCATGTTTTTCGCAAATATCATTCAGACAGCATTTCTCACAAAACGGTTTCGTTCTTGCTGTACAGACGTCTCTTCCGTGATAAACGAGACGGTGACAGAAATCACTTCCCTCTTCCGGCGGAATGATCTTCCACAGGGCCATTTCCACCTTCTTAGGTTCTTTGATTCCGTCTACCAGACCAATCCTGTTTGTCAGGCGAATGCAATGGGTATCCGTAACAATGGCAGGTTTTCCGAAAACGTCTCCCATGATCAGATTCGCACTTTTTCTTCCCACCCCCGGCAGCTTCAAAAGTGCATCAAAATCGTCGGGAACATTTCCGTTGTACTGCTCCTTCAATATTTTCATGCAGGCGCTGATATCCCTCGCCTTGCTCTTTCCCAGCCCACAGGGGCGCACAATTTCCTCAATATCTTCCACATCTGCCTCTGCCAATGCGCTCACATCCGGGTACTTTCCGTACAAACCTTCCACCACCACATTGACTCTGGCATCCGTGCACTGTGCCGCCAGCCGCACGCTCACCAAAAGCTTCCATGCCTGATCGTAATCCAGCGTGCAGCCTGCATCCGGATATTCCTTTTTCAAACGTTCAATCACTTCCAGCGCCAGTTCTTTTTTGTCCATAAATCCTCCTGTATTTCAGAGGAACTGCCCGTGACAGTCCCGTTTTCCTGAAAGTAAATAAGCTAAAGTTTCTTTTTATTTTACCTCACGAAATTTGGTAATTCAAGAGGGAATGCTTTTCACCGGGATTTCAATCTGTGTGATATACTCCTCCGGGCTTTCAATGACAATCTCATTGATTCCCTTTTCATAGGCATTTCCAAACAGTGTGAGCCGGTTCTGCTTCGCATAGGATAAAATCCTTTGGTAACACTCCGGCAATTGATCCCAGCTTCCTTTACAGAATGCCCGAAGATAGCTTCCGGCAGGCTGGATATGAAGACCTTTTTTCTGCACGGGGTTGGGGATTTCAATAAACAGTCCTGTGTAATCCGAAAAATCCCCTTGAAGCAGGTGTTCCACCGGAATTATCGAGCCATAGGATGCGTCATGGAGACGGCGCAGTTGGTATTTTTTGGTTTCCTCAATGACTTTTTCAATCTGTTTTTCAAAGGGCAGCTCAGGGGTTACCGGAACCGTTGCCAAATATCTCTTTTCCTTTTGCACAATGGAAATTTCAGTTAAATCCATGTGCTGCAATGTGTGCATCTCCTGCCTGTGATTTTCCAGAGCTCTCCGGACGGCCTTCATATGGGTTATGGTATCATCCAGTTCTTCGATTTTCTCTGTAAGAAGCTGCTCCAAATGTCCGGCAGAACGGCTGCTCATAAAAAGGCTGATCTCCTTTACGGAAACATCCAGCTCCCTGAGCATCAATATGGTTTCCAGCACGGAGCTTTGATGATAAGTGTAATACCGGTATCCGTTTTCCTTAATACAGGCAGGTTTGAGCAGACCTGTTTCATCATACCACATCAGTGTCTTTTTATTGATTCCGTGCAGCTTTGCGAACTGGCCGATTGTAAAAAGCGTATGTTTTTCATTTATCATAATTTTACCTCTTGACTGTACAGTTACTGTACGGTTTATCATACCTGATGTACAGAAAAACTTCAAGGAGGATTTAAAATGAGCAGTACCGAATTACAAACGCAAAATGCATATCAAAAACCTGTTAATTTAAGAAATATCATGAAATTTGCACTGCCTACCATTGCCATGTCCCTTTTTATGTCTTTTTATACCATGGCCGACGGTTTATTTGTGTCAAACCTCATCGGAACCAATGCGCTGTCCGCAATCAATCTGACGGCTCCGGTGATTTCTTTTGTAACGGCAATTTCCACCATGCTTGCCACCGGAGGAAGTGCAGCCATTATGAAAAAAATGGGTGAGGGGAAGACCAAAGAAGCGCGGGAAGATTTTACCATGCTGATTATTGTCAATGTTATGGCCGGATTGGTGATGTGCTCCATCGGGTATCTCTCCATGGATTTTATTTTTTCAAACATGAATATATCGGCGGACGTTTCCGCGCACTGTGTGGATTATTTGAGCCGTTATCTTCTGTTTACCATTCCGATTCTGCTGATGAATAATTTTTCCCTTTACCTGATTGCCAGCGGAAAATCTTCTCTCTCTTTTATCTGTTCCGTTGCCGGGGGAATCACGAATATCGTACTGGATTATGTTCTGATCAAGGTTGTCGGAATGGGGACTGATGGGGCTGCGATTGCAACCGGATTGGGCTATTCAGTGACTGCCGTAGCCGGACTCATCGTTTTCTCCAACAAGAAAAATATGCTTCACTTTGAAAGACCTGTGTGGAGGCCGAAGGTTCTAAAAAAGGTGGCATCAAACGGCTGCTCTGAAATGGCCGGAGCTTTGGTAACGGGAATCACCACGCTGATTTTCAACTGGACAATGCTGCGGTATGTAGGGCAGGACGGAGTTGCTGCCATTACGATTATCATGTATGTCCTGATGTTTGTAAGCTCTTTATTCAGTGGTTATTCCTACGGTGTAGCTCCTATGATCAGCTACTATTACGGGGAGCAAAACCATGCAAAGCTGAAAAAGCTGATACGAACCAGCCTGAAGATCATTACTGTTATCTCCGTTTCTTCGGTGGCTCTTTCCATCGGAATCACCGAACCGCTGGTATCTGTTTTCACAAGACCGGACAACCCCGTCTATGACCTTGCTGTCACCGGAAACCGGATTTGCAGTCTCGCCCTTTTATTTATCGGATTTAACATCTTTGCCAGCGGTATGTTCACTGCCCTGAACAATGGTATGGTGTCCGCTGTGCTGGCATTTTCACGTTCCTTTGTGTTCATGGTTGTGTGCCTTCTGCTGCTGCCTCTTCTGTTTGGGATTACTGGGATATGGCTTGCGAATCCTTTGGCGGAGCTTTTGGCTGTGGCGCTGGGGGTGGTGATGTTCTTTAAATATCGAAGGCTGTACCATTATTAGAAAAAAGCCTCCAAAAATTCTCCCACCGGAAAATTTTTGGAGGCTTTTTTATTTATCCCCAAATCCCTTTCATTTCATAAATCTCTATTTCTTTTACTGCTTCCTCATTGTCGAATTTCCCTTCGAATATTCCATCCGTTTTCTGATAGAACAGTTTTGTTCCGGCTTCCTCTCCGCCATTTACGAAAACTTCCACCATCCGGTGATCCACAAAGATTTCCATTTCTTCCAGCTTCTCTGTCTCTGTCACAAACTGTACCAAATGGGATTTCACACCTGTAGTCAGAATCTGCAGCTTTTCTCCCTTCCGCACCAGACGGATTTCTCCTTCATCATTTCTTCCCAGAAGAATATCAAAGTCAGTAGCTTTCTTGAATCCCAGCCGTGCATAATAAGAGTTATCATTCAGGTGTTTCAGACTGACATTCTGGCCGGAAACATTGCAGAAGCATTTTCCCTTTAGTTCATATATCTCCCGAATCGGGCGGCGGTACAGCTTTCCTTCCTTAAAAAATAACTCCCGGGGGATTGCCATGCTTCCGTAGGCTCCGTTTTCTTCCGGACAGTGTTCCTGATAGAAATCAGCAGCCCATCCAATGGCAATCCGTCTTCCTTCATGTTCAAAGGACTGTACTGCATAAAAATTGCTTCCGAAATCATACTGTCCTTTGCTCTCCGGCACAAATTTTCCATCCTGATAGTCACCTACATAATAATAGGTTGGCTGCACACGCCCCTGCTCATCGGAATAACACATCCATGAGCCGGAAACAACCATCTTGCCATCCAGCATAAAGAAGTCCGGGCATTCAAAGGTATACACACCCTCTGTTTTTTCTTCCAGCAAAATACCTTGATATTCCCAGTGGTATCCATCATTGGAGGCATACCGCACGACGGACGGAACTCCGTTTACTATTGTTCCGATTACCATCTGCCAGCAGCCGTCCAGCCAGATAACCTTAGGATCACGGAAGTTGTGGGAAAATGTTTCATCCGGCTTATCAATAATCCTCCGCTCATTTTTGAAATGAATACCATCCTCTGATTCCACCATCGTCTGATACTGCACCTCACCATCTTCCTCCGATCCGAAATGTCTGGTAAGGTAACACAGAAGTTTATCTTCTGCCACTACTGCACTTCCGGAAAATGCTCCGCCCGTTTTACCCGGCGCTGACAGGATTTCCTCCTGAGGCTCCAACGCATAGGGAAGATGAACCCAGTGAACACAGTCTTTACTTGCGGCATGTCCCCAGTACATATTGTTCCATTCCTGACCGTGGGGATTTGCCTGATAATACATATGGTAGTAGCCTTTGTACCAGCAGAGACCATTAGGGTCATTGATCCAGTTTTTGTATGGGCAGAAATGATACTGCTCCCTGTTTGGCGTATCGTACCACTGTTTCAAATCTTCTGTGCGAATCCACTCTCCATCTTTAAACTCCAGAAAGCACACACCTTTTTCCAGAATATCCTCTCCTTCTGACAGATAGCATACACTGGTCTCACAATCCTTTAATTCCACCTGATAATCCGTGTTCTTTTCCATCGGAATCCTTATCAGTCTGTGCTGGTAGATTCCTGCAGGATATTCTGTGCTTTCATTTTCCCCTTTGCTGACAGATACGGTTCCCTGACTGCCGCTGACGGATTTTGCAAACAATTCCAGACATCCGTACTCTCCCGTATAAATGTGTCCCATCGTTTTGACCTCCTTTATCAAATATCACCGTGTTCTTTTCGCCTTTTTCACGTTTATTCTCGTGGATATTTCTTTACATATTTTTCCTTTACTATATCGAACCGGTTTCATATTTGTATATTAACACAATCCTGTATCAGGTCAAGAAAATTTTCCGTTTATCGATTTTTCACGGCTGTTTTTTTATTCTTGTGTTGGCAAAGCCGTCAGCCCAAAACTTTCACCCCTTCAATATATTTGGCCTCCACCTGTCTGTCATCTGACAGATAGATCAGGCGCTCCAGTCTTTCCCGGACACTCAGCTTTTGAGGATGTTTCAGTTCCCTATCGTTCATAACCACTGCGTCAAACATATATCCCGGCTCAAAGCTTCCTGCTTTTCCGAAAAATGCTCCGCCTCCTTTGGTGGCCAGATAAAATGCTTCCTCCACGTTTAAAGGCGCAAGGGTCTGATCCAGCAGCCTCCATCTCAGTTTTGAACACTGAATAGCATCGGCCATGGCGCGGAATATGGACAGACTGTATCCTCCTGCCACATCACTTCCCAGACCTGTTGGAATACCCATCTCCAGATATTTTCTCACCGGAGCCACACCGGAAGACAGGTTTGTATTGGACTGAGGACAATGGGCGATAAACACCTTCCGTTCCTTCATCAGTTCCATTTCCTTTTCCCCGCTGTGTACGCAATGGGCCATCACCGTAGGAACGCTTCCCCCGAACATTTCGTATTGGTCGTAAGCTTCCCCATAGAATTCCGTATTGGGGCAAAGCTCCTGCACCCACTGGATTTCTCCCATGTTTTCCGATAAATGGGACTGCACCGGAAGCCGGTATTTTTTCTGCAATGCAGAAAGCTTTTTCATCAATTCATCCGAGCAGGTGGGAATAAACCGGGGGGTAAGGATAGGTTTTATACCGTCAAACCGTTCTCCGCATTCATTGATCCACTTTTCTGTATTTTCTGCCGAAAGTTCTGCACTTTCCTCACAGAGATATTCCGGGCTGTTCCGGTCCATATTTACCTTTCCCACATATCCGCGGAAGCCTTTCTGTTCCAGCATCTCCATCAGCAGAAAAGTAGCCTCGTTATGAAGTGTGGCAAAAATATTGGCTCTTGTGGTGGCGCTTTTCATCAGGTCTTCCACAAAAATCTCATAGGCCTTCCGGGCATATTCCAAATCTCCGTACTTCTGTTCTTCCTTAAATGTATGGGTATTCAGCCAGTCAATCAGCTCCAGATCCATGCCCAGCCCGCGAAACGGATACTGGGGTGCGTGTACATGCAGATCCACCAGCCCCGGAATAATCAGTCTGTCCTCATAAGAGATGCAGGGAAGCTTCTGATACTTCTCCGGAAGTTCCTGATACACGCCCTGACAGATTCCCTCTTCACAGACCACATAACTGTTTTCCATAACCATCAGATGACCCGGGTCCTTGCTATAGCATATATTTCCTTTCAACGCAAATGTTTTCATGTTGTTTTCCTCCTTCAACCATGTTTTAAGTACGCCCAATCGTTTTGGGAAATGCTTTTTCCGGCATAAAAAAACTACCGTATACTTGCAGCTTTCCCATTGAGAAGCCTTATAGCAAACTATTACGGTAGTTCGTAGAAACATCCAACCAATTATGGATATATATAAGTTTTCCATTTGTATTATAGTATGTTTTTGATGATTTGTCTACGGAAAAAATCCGGCGTATTATTTTTCCAGATAGTTTTCTTTCATCTCAGCGACCTTCGCGCCGTAAGCCACATTCTGTTTCTGCTGCACCAGTGTACGGGCAATCATTTCTCTCACTTCTTCAAAGGAAGAAAGAGACTCTTCCGTTTTGTTTTCCACTTTGATCAGATGATATCCGAACTGGGTTTTTACCGGTCCTACTACGTGTCCGATTTCTGCTGTAAATGCCGCTTCCTCAAATTCTTTTACCATCTGGCCTTTTCCGAATTCTCCCAGATCTCCGCCTTTTGCGCCGGAAGGACAGGAAGAATATTCTTTTGCTGCTGCTTCAAATTCTGTTGCTCCGCTTACGATTTTTTCCAGAATCTCATTACATTTTTCTTCAGAATCTACCAGAATGTGTTTTGCGCTGACAGTTCCGCCCTTTACAAACTGCTTCTGATTCTCCTCGTAATAAGCTTTCGTTTCTTCTTCTGATACGGTCACATCTTTCAGTGTTTCTCTCACTGCCAACTGGGCCAGTATTTCTCTTCTTGCCTCTTCCAACATACTTTTGAATTCTTCTGTTTCATCCAATTTTGTGTCCACACCCAACTGGGAAAACATATGCATGGCGATCATCTGTTCCTTGCACTGTTCCCTGAACTGAGGATTGGAAAGGTAGGGACGCTGTTCTCTCGGCAGCGCCTGCAAAAATGCCTCAAAATCTGCCTCTGTAATTTCTTTTCCTGCAACTACTGCTAAAATTTCCTGACTCATTTTTTCAATTCTCCTGTTGTAATTTTTTGTAACTGCTCAGAAGGTTTTTCCGCTGAACAGCACACGATTGTTTTGATTTTACCACATCTGTCATGGTTTTGAAAACAGATTTTCTTCATTCTTTCTGCTGCTTCATTTTTTTACCCATAACCGCAAGTAAAGTTCCTGTGTTGTCTCCCCCGTGTTCCCAGTAAAAAATTCCCCCGTAGCCCTCTTTTTTGATATAATCGCATTTATAACCAATGGAGGTTTCATCATCATAGGAAAGGAAGGTAGAGCCGTCAAACAGCCAAGGGGCTTTCGCTTCCTCATCCCAGTAACGCACAAAACCATTTTTGTCGATACAGTCCGCAGCCAAATCATGGTAATCGGGACCGTAACCGGCGCCGGTTTTGCCAAGCTGGAGGAATCCGTGGTGGAAGTCCCTGATTCCTTCCCATTTACGGGAATAGAAAGCTGCGCCCATCAGCAGTTTTTCTTTCGGGACACCCGCTTCATGAAAAAGGCGCAGCGCCTGATCGCAGCTATTGCGGAAAACGTCTCCGGTTGTGGAGAAAAGCGCGGTATGGTGTCCGGTAAGGGCATGGAAATCCCCTTTCAGATCGTACGTCATCAGACAGATATAATCCAGATATTTTACCAGTTCCGGCAATTCCACACTTTCCACGTAAAACAAATCCGCCCCTGCTGCAATCGTAACCAACGGATGGACCGGAAGCTTTTGAAATTCCTCCCGCACTGCCTGACAAAGCAGCGTATAATTGTGTTTGTCATCGATTGAACTTCCCACTCCATGAGTAGTCACACAAGGATACTCCCAGTCAAAATCCACACCGTCAAACGAATACTTTGTCACCATTTCCACACAGGATTCTGCCACTTTGCATCGCAGCTTTTGGGAAGCCGCACACACCGTAAATGCTTCCAGCTCACCTTCAGCCGGAACAATAGAAACCACAATCTTTATCGCAGGATTCCATTTTCGAATCTGCTCCATCCTTTCAAGAATGTTCAGATTGCTCACATCAATCCTGCCGTCACGGTGAAGTTTTCCAAATGCCGCATTGATGTGGGTAAGCGTTTTCGCATCCTGTTCCGTCACTGTATCTGCATTTGCAACATAGCCTAAAATCTTCATAGGTAACCCCCTTTTTCAATCACAGTCTGTCCAGTTCTTCTTGGGACCATATGCTGCCCCTGCGGCCTTTTCCCCAGAAGAATCCACAATTTTTTTTATTTTCCTGATCTTTTCCACATTCCGATACCATAAACTGCACGCGAAAGCGGAAATCTTCAAATTCCATCAGCGTGAAAGGGTGCTCTTCCGCTGCAATCACCTGCATACCTTCTCTCCGGTATTCCGGGTAGGTTCCCTGAAATCCCTTAGCAAGGAGCATTTGGTGTATTTTTTCCCGTTTTTTGTGTATCTCGTCGTTCAGCTTTTCTCCATAGTCCCGCTCCGGGTATTTTTCTGAGCCCGCCTTTACTTTTTCACAAATCCACTGGTAAAGGCCCTCTCTCTCATGGGAAAGCAGTCTCCTGCTCAGGATTTTTTCTACCCAGCCCACCGGAAGCTTACGGTATAGCCGAATCCATTTCACATACCTAGCATCCTTTGCCCTGTGGGCAATCTCCTCCATAGCTTCCAAACCCTCATCCGTGAAGTCGTATTTATCTTCCAAGGATTCCGAAACCGGGGACCAGAAACGAAATGGCGGAAATTCCATCAGTCTCAGTACCTGCATTTCTTCCTCATTGCAGGCCGCCTCCCCCAGATATTCATATTTATCATAAATCGTTCCAATCTGGTAGACAAGCTGCCGCCACTGCTCCTGCCCTTTCACCCAGAAATGTCCGATCTGATGGTATTGATAATACTTTACCCTCTCCTCAATTTCCTGAAAATGAAGCGTGAAAACGTTATCATTGCCCTGACGCACGATTAAAACGTAACTTTCCCCTTCTCTTGCCGCTTTCCCGGATATTTTCCCTTCTCCGTCTTCTGATTTCGAGTCTGCTTCCAGCTCTTTTTCCGTCAGATATCTTCCCACCAAGCGGCAGTTTTTCAGAACAAGATAGTCTTCCACTGCGTCATTCATCATATAGGGGATGAAATAATCCTTTTCCGTCTTGGCGCTTTCACTTTCGTAAAGCTCAAATACTTCCTGCCGGAAAATTTCTGCCAGTTTTTCAAATTCCTTCGGCATCCCCGCCTCCGGTCCTTCAAAATATTGCTGTAATTTTCCCATTCTTTCTGTCATCAATTATTCCACTGCATCGCTTGCGCGCATAGCCAGAATTGTTTTTTCAATCAGCTCATTCAGATCCCAGCCCAGCATTTCCGCTCCCTGCTCAATCACTTCACGGGAGCATCCTGCCGCAAATCGTTTATCTTTAAATTTCTTTTTGACGGATTTTGTCTCCAGATCAGAAACACTTTTCGATGGACGCATAATCGCCGCCGCACCAATTAACCCGGTCAGTTCATCAGTGGCAAACAGTACTTTTTCCATCAGATGTTCCGGCTTGATATCGACCGTCAGACCATAACCATGGCTGGCTGTGGCATGAATCAGCCGTTCATCAATTCCTCTCTCCCGCATGATTTCCTGACTTTTTACGCAGTGCTGTTCCGGATATTTTTCAAAATCCAGATCATGAAGCAGACCTGCCATTTCCCAAAAATCCGCCTCATCACCATAGCCCAGCTCGTTGGCATACCACCGCATCACATCGCCTACCACATGGGCATGTTTGAGGTGAAATTCTCCCTGATTGTATTCTTCCAGCAGTTGGATGGCTTGTTCTTTTGTGAATGTTTTTGTTTCCATGTACAGTTACTTCCTTTCGTGATTTTGCTCTTTTAAAATAATTCGGGATTGCCTTGCAAATCCAAATCAACACTTCGCAGGACAATGACCTTTTGAATAATTACAGTAATTATAGCATCAGCTCCTTCTTTTAACAATCTGTATTTCCATTCCGTTATAGTTCTTCGTAACTATTCAGCCTTTCAGGCTTCATAGTTACAAATGCATGCACACAAATCGCATGATATGCGATTTGGCACCCGTATGTCTCGGGATTGACTTGCATTTGCAAGTCAACACCTCGCGGGACAGTAGAGGGCTGAACTGTTACAGTTCTTCCTCTATCCCACATTCCATATATCTTCTGTATGTCCGAAATCCTATCGCCTCATAGAATTTCAAAGCTCCTTCATTGAACTCCCACATGTCCAACTCAATCTTCAAAAAGTCTTTCTCTCTGGCATCCTTCCTGATAAACGTAAACATTTCTGTAGCAATTCCCTGTCTGCGCGCCTTTTCATCCACACCAAACTCATCAATATGATAAAATTTTCTCTGACAGGTATATCGGCCTTCCGGTCTCCCCACATAAACAACACAGGCGTAACCGCAAATGACCCCGTTTCTTTCCGCCACAATAACATTTTTATTATCATCACTCCACATTGCATACACGAGATCCTGCAGCTCCCTTCCAAATCCCGGTTTGAAGATATCCGGTCTCCCCGCTGCATGTATCTCATTTACCTGTTTCCTCAATTCATTTACCCGATCCAAATCGGCTTTTTCCGCAAATCTTACCATTATACACTTCTCCCGTTTTCTTCTGTTTCTTTAAATTTTTCCAGCCGGAAATGGCCTTCTTCATCCAGTTTTTGAATCCCGTTTTTATAATCGTATCCAAATTTCCGATAGAAGTCCACTGCCGTAATGGATGCCGGAATTTTTTACCCTGTTTCAAACAAAAAATGCACCGGACATTTTTCTATCCAGTGCACCATTCGCAATAATCTTAACTTCCATATATGAAAAACCATACACTTTTCAGCTACTATCATTCCGGGAAATATGCACTGGACGATAAGACCTATCTGCCTATAACTGTGCTATTGCCCGTGATTACAGTTATCGGTAAATACGTCTCTTACGCATGTACATATATTCTGAATGATGTAAATTCTGATTCATGGTGGTCTCCTTTTTACTTTTTTTGTTATCCTACTCCCTTTTCCGAGTGCTGTCAATCATTATTTGACTGTAATGCTTTAGATGCAGTGCCGTAGAGCCCATAGCTGTCGTTCCATACTGCGCCAGCATTCTTAGGAATTTCAAATCCTACAATCCTTTCGTTCTGTTTATATGTTTTTCATCTGATTGGACATATAGATAGAATTTCTTTGATTATATTCCAAATACTGCATTTTACATTTTGTATGTTTTTGAAACGAATATTTGGACGGTATCGATCAGCTTTTGCTCCTCATGTCCAAAATGGTGTTTTCCCATCCAAAATTTTAGCAATCAAACGCTCCAATGATATTTCGAATCTTCTGTTGTCCTCCTCTGTCCGTTTTTTCGGCCCTTTCAAATGATGCTTGCCTTTTCCCATGCGTACCTTCTTGGAAAGGTGACGTTCCATCAACATCTGGTCAATATTTTCATTGGTGTACCATTTTCCATTTTGGTTGATTCCCTGTGCACCTTTTCCCAAAATCATGGCCGCCACCCCGTAGTCCTGCGTCACGACAATATCGTTTTTTTTGCAGAGACTTACCAGCGCAAAATCAACTCAATCTGAATTTCTGAAATAATTCCTTATATTCCTGTTCCACATCCTCAAATGGACGTACTTCATAAGAAAAAATCCGCTTCATCTCCGGCAGTTCCTCTCTGCGTCCCTCACCCAGCAGATAAAACAAATCATAAGCCAAAATTTCGTGATCAATCTCTTTGATCTGGCGCTCCTCTTCCTCTGTCACATCCCCTCCCAGATATTTCTGATAAATCAGAGAGAGCAGTCTGTCCTCAAAAGCTTTATATTCTTTCAGGTACTTTTTGAACGGTCGGGGGACATCCGACATGTAGGCTTCACTGGCATCGTGCAGAAGGCAGGCCAATATTACCCGTCTGGAATATCCCCGGGCTTCCGCTTCCAGCGCGCAATTGATGCAATGCTGTCCTACAGAAAAGAACTGTTTCACATGACCATTTCCCCGACAGATCAGCGACAACGCATGAGCCGCATCGCTGATGTGAAAATCCTCCATATCAGGATTTACCGGAGAAAAATGGGTTCCTCCGTACGTTGTGATACAATCTGACAGTGAGTGCTCTTCCTGATCACTGTATTCCGTTTCTAAGTTTATTTTTTCTTTCTCCATTCGCTCACCTTTCCTTTGAAAATCCGGACCTTCTCATACTTGCATCCTTTAGAACGTGCTCCCGCCGGGCACACGTTGACGAAAGCGGCTTAATCAAGCCGCTTTTTCAGACATTTTTTCATGCACAGCAGACAGGTGGGTACTATATAGATACATGCGGAGACCCAAGCTGTCTGGTCTGCAAAACAGATGGCTGTATACCCGAAGGTTCCCACGAATACAGCACTGACGATCACACGAGCGATCATTTCCGTAACTCCTGAAAATACTGCCCGGCCTGAAAATCCCAGTCCCTGGGTACACATCCTGCTCACAGCCAGAATGCCAAGAGTCCAGTAGAAATATCCCATACAGCGCAGGTATTTTGCAGAAGCATCCAGTACGCTTACATCGGTACGGCTCACAAATAACAGGGAAAGCTGCCGTCCCGCAAAAATCAGAATAATTCCCGCAATTGCGCCGTAGAGCGTTCCGATCACCATTCCCTCCCAGTATCCTTTTCGTATCCGGTCACCTTTTCCAGCGCCCAGATTCTGCCCGCAGAATACAGAAACAGCCATACCGATGGCATCAAACGGCGCCATCATGAATTGTTTGATTTTCATTCCCGCAGTAAATCCCGATACATAGACGCTTCCCAGACCGTTGTTTGCCGACTGCATCACCATGCTTCCGATGGCTGTGATGGAAAACTGCAGACCCATGGGGATTCCCATGATCAGCATATGTTTCGCAACTTTTCCCTGTATATGACAATCTTCTTTTTCCAGATGAAGCAGCGCGATTTTCTTCTTAATATATATCAGACACAGCACACCGCTTACTCCCTGTGCCGTGATGGTAGCAATGGCCGCTCCAGCACAGCCCCAGCCGAATCCAATGATGCATAACAGATCCAGACCAATATTCAGCACCGTAGAAACTGCCAAAAACAAAAAAGGAGTTTTACTATCCCCCACCGCCCGCAGGATACTGGCTAACAGATTATACAAAAGTGTAAATGGAATTCCCAGAAAAATGATAAACAGATACGCATAGGCATCTCCATAAATATCCTCCGGCGTAGACAACATATGTAAAATATTCGGGCAGAGCAGTCCGCATACCGCTGTGAGAATCACTGCCGCAATCCCGCTCAGTACCATGCTGTGAAAAACGCATTCCCGCATTCTTCTGTAATCCCCCGCCCCGAAATGTTTTGCGATCGGTATACCGAATCCCCCACAGATCCCGGTACAGAATCCCAGAACAAGAAACTGCACGCTGCTGGATGCCCCTACTCCGGCCAGCGCTTTTACGCCCAGTGTTTTTCCTACAATTGCTGCATCGATTATGTTATAAGTCTGCTGCAGCAAATTTCCCAGTAAGAGTGGAAGGGCAAACCCTAAAATCAATTTCAGAGGTTTTCCTTCTGTCATATTTCCTTTCATTTCATCACCTCGTAAATTTTCTTCTTTTAATATACTCTTACTGGGATTACAAATCAACGCAGTTATTCAAAAATTTACTCTTCCGCCAGCAAAACCTCCAAAGCCTCCACCAGCGCTTCCTTCTGAATCATTCCCGGCGCATACGCCGCAACCTTTCCATTCTTATCCAACAGTATCGTAGTTGGAAGTGAATTCACAGAATAAGTATAAACTGCTTCCAGATCCTCGTCATAAAATGCCGGAATGGTAATCTCTGTCTCTTTCAGATAAGCCGCAGCCTTTTCTCTGGTCTCCCTTTCGCCGTCTGTGGAATTGATCAGTAAAAACTCCACCTCTTCCCCATATTCGTCATATACCTCCTGAAAATCCGGCATCTCCTGTTTGCAAAAACCGCACCAAGTAGCCCAGAAATTCACTACCACCGGCTTTCCGTAAAAATCAGAAAGCTGAACCGGATTTCCTTCACTATCGTAAAACTTCACATCAATGGCATCCTGACGCTGCATGGTGGAGTCCTCCGCTTCCTGCTCCCCTGTAGTCTGATTTTCCGTTTCCTGATTTCCAGCATCTGTTTTTTCTGTTCCGTCATTTTCCGCCGACGGTTCTTTTTGGGAACTGTCTGTCTTAGCCCCGGATTCTTCCTTTGTCTGCTGGTTTTCTACCAGAGAAGGGGTCTGCATCTCATCTTTCAGTTTTCCATAGATAAATGCTGCAACGCCAATTACCGCCGCCAGCAGGAAAATTCCGGCTATTAGCTTTCCATATTTTTTCATGAATCTCTTTTCCTTTCCTGAAGCCTGACATCATTTTCTCATTACCCCTCTGCGCACCTTCTGTACTGCAAAGTATCGGAAACTGCAGTTACGCAGCTCTGCCGCCGTCTATGCCAGCATTCCTAGAATTTTGCTCATCCATCCGGTCATCATCGCAATACCTACCAGCACAAGCAGAGCGCCGCAGATTTTATTGATAGTCTGATAATGCATCTTAATAAACTGGAAGGTTCCCTTCAGTCTGTCGATCAGAAGCGCACTGATCAAAAACGGTATTCCCAGTCCCATGGAATATACCAGAAGCATTATGATGCCTTTTCCCACAGATCCCTGCTGGGAAGCCATCATAAGCGCTGATCCCAAAAACGTTCCCACACAGGGCGTCCACCCCACGGAAAATACAATACCAAACAAAACAGCAGAAAAAAATCCCAACTGTTTGATATCCTTCTGCAGCTTATGGGTTCCATTCAAAAATCCAATCTGAAGCACTCCCATAAAATTCAGTCCGAAGACCACCACCACTCCGCCGGTGATCAGATTTACCGCCGTCTGGTGCTCATTAAGAAGGCTTCCCAGCCCTGCCATGAATGCCCCCAGAGCCACAAACACTATGGTAAATCCCAGCACAAAGCCCAGCGCATTGACCAGCGTCCTTTTTTCTTTTCCCTTATCTGCCTCTCCTCCCGCAAAATACAAAATGTATACGGGAAGCATAGGGAGCAGGCACGGGGATATAAATGTAATAATTCCTTCCAAAAACGAAAGCAGATATGCCATCCTCTAAATCTCCTTTTATTTAAGTATGCAGACATTTTACCACATTTTAGGTTCTGCCACTGTGACCCGGTCACAAAATGGCACAGTTTTCGTTCTTACAAAAACTGCGCCATTCCCTTCTCTTTCACTCTATATAAGATGTCAGGATCAAAAGATATTTTGACCCCCAGTATCTTTATAATAGGGTACCGCAGCCTAAGAGACTATCCCAAAAATCCGTAGCTCACAGTTCCCTCTTCCCAAACTCCGGTGATATGATATACATAACCCGGTTTTCCGTGAAATGCAAATCCGGCTTCACCTTCCAGCACTTCCACAGCTTCACCCTCCGGGATTTTTCCTTCACTTCCTGATTCTCGAATTTCCCCTTCCGGCCAGCACTCTACTGTCACGCTTTGCGGTTCATACGAAAACAGCAGTGTGAAATCCGTTTCTTCTTTCAGGGTGAAATCTGCCAGATTTTCTCCCATCTCCAGTACATGTACGGCATCAGCCATTTCCGTTTCCTTCTGTCCGTTCTCCAGCTCTTTTGTCCACTGATAGCCGCCCTGTGTAACTGCCGCTGACACAATGGCCTCCGGCTGACGGTATTCTACAGACAGTGCCGGAACCTGCGTTTTATCCGGTTCCGGGCAGAACTGCTTCAGCAGCTCTCCATATTTTTCCACATACTGCTGGTTTTCCTTTTCTTCCCGAACAAGCTTCGAAATCCCCGGATATTGACCCGGATAGGAATTCGTCATAATCTGGTTTCCGTAAACCAACAGTACATCTCCGCTGTTTAAATCCCCTTTTGTGATTTTTTCATTATTTTCATCATAAATCTCCTCTGGAATCGTCCCGAAGAACGGAATTTCATTTTCCAGCGTTACAAACAGCTCTCCTCCAGATTCACTTTTCAGAAAAACCGTCCTAAGAGCAGTCTCTTCCGAATTTTCCTGCACCTGCTGCTCTTCCTCCTGAATTTCCTGTTTTTCCGTATTATCCTTTCCCTTCGTTGTTTTTTCTCCGCATCCTGTCCAAAGTACTGCTGACAGCATGAGTAAACCCGCAACCATCCATCTGCGTTTTTTCATAATTATATCTATTCCTTTCCAATAGTTTTTCCTTTGTTTTAGGATTTCCCTATTGCCGCTTTCTATCCTACATGACCGGAATATCTTCCAGACTGCTGTATTTTTGATAGCAGCTCACTGCTTCCTGTTCTTTCATTTTGAACAAACGGCACAATTTTTCAATGATTCTCTCTCTGGGAATTCCTTCTTCCACTGATTTCCCCTTCGCTGAACCAATCTTTTTTCAATTCATCTATTGCTGTGCACACACTAACGTCCTCCTTTTCAGACTTCATCTGCATCTTTTGCCCAAGCATTGCCAAAAGTGCTTGGGATGATTGCCGGGACAACTGTTCCAGTTCCACTCTGCATCGGTCCACATGTTCCAGTAGCCCATGCAGCCGGACTGCTCCTCACAAAAACGCCTTCGTCCCCTCATAAATCCCCTGAAACTTTCGATAATTCTCCTCATAGACTTCCCTGACTTCTCTCCGGGGCACATATACCTTCTCTTCAAAACGCACCAGTTTCTCGCAGGCTTCTTCTATACTTCCATAACTTCCCACACCTACTCCCGCCAGTATGCAGGCTCCCAGACAGGCCTGTTCCCGCATTTTGCAGACCTGCACTTCTTTTCCGAGAATATCCGCCTGAATCTGCAGCCAGATCTCACTGCTGCAGGCGCCTCCCGATGCAAGAATCTTTTCCCCCTTCACGCCCATTCCGTCAAGAATTTCCATCGAATCCCGCAGCGCATAAGTCACGCCTTCCATCACCGCCCGCACCATATGGGCTCTGGTATGTTCCAAGGAAAGCCCGAAAAATACTCCTCTTGCAGCCGGATTCATATGGGGTGTCCGCTCTCCTGCCAGATAAGGCAGAAATACCAATCCCCGGCTTCCCGCTTCCGTTTCTTCGGCCATCGCACTCATTCCTGCAAAGCTTTCCTCCAAAAGAATCTGGTTCTTCAACCATTTCAGGGACATTCCCCCGGACAGCATAGCCCCGTAAATGGTATATCCACCCGGAATCCCATGACAGAAGGTATGGGTACGCAGTTTATGATCGTACCGGTCTTCCCGGGAATACGCCGAAACCTGTGCTCCTGTACCGATATTGGAAATCATCAGCCCTTCCCGGACAGCTCCATTTCCGATACTCTGTGCCTGCTGGTCTCCCGCCCCGAAAACGACAGGAATTCCTTTTTTCAGTCCCGTTTCTTTAGCTCCCTTCTCGGTTACATATCCTGCCACCTGCACCGATTCTCCCAGTTTTGGAAGCAGTTCCCCTGAAATTCCCAAACGCTCCAGACTTTCCTTCGCCCATTCCCGCTTCCCAACATCCATCATTAAAGAAGCAGAGGCATCTGAAAATTCTGTTCCCATCTCTCCGGTCAGCCGGAATCTGAGATAATCCTTCGGCTGGAAAACTTTATACGTTTTTTGGAAATTTTCCGGCTCATGATTTTTCATCCATAAAAGAGAGGGGAGGGCAAACCCGTTAAAAATCCGGTTGTGAAAAATTTTTCCCTGTTCCTCACTGTAAATCTTTCTGCCGATCTCTTTCAATTCCTCTCCTGCCCGCTGATCCATCCAGATAATTGCCGGACGAACCGTTTTTCCCTCCTGATCTACGGCAATCAGCCCATGCATCTGCCCGGAGAAACCGATTCCCCTTATGGCCTCAAATTCCCGGAAATGCTCCGATTTCAGTTCACCCAGAATCCTGCAGAGAGCCTCCCACCACTCCTCCGGATTCTGCTCTGCCCAGCCTTCCCGGGGAATGTTCACATCATACCCCTTTGTTTTTACTCCGATGACTCTTCCTTCTTCCTCCATCAGCATCGCCTTGATGCTGGAGGTTCCCACATCAATCCCTAATAACATGCCATGACCTCCCGCTTATTTTCCACATTTATCTGTCAGTTTTCTGAACAGATCTTCAAACAGCAGATCTCTGTTGATGCCATAGACATACTTGATCATATGTCTTCGTTTGTCAAAGCTGTAATGGCCGTCATACTCAGGAATCGGACTGTGATCCAGCCGTTCATACATGAATTTTTCATTTAAAAGCCAAGCTACCGCCGTCACATCCCAAATTGTACGGCTCCAGCAGGATGCCTCCTTAAAAGTTTCCCCATCGCGAATACTGGTTTCCAATAAATAATCGCAGAGAGGATTTTTCCCCTTCAGCCAATGCTCCAGCTCGTATCTGGTAGTTGCAAAGGAAGATACCACGCCCATGCAGGGAAGCTGTACCAGCGGGACACCGCAGCCGAAAATAATTCTCGCAGCAGCCACATCCTGATCCAGATTGAATTCCCGGTTATCATGCCACTCCCATGCGTTTCCTCCCAGCCATACCACCACCATTTTTTCTATGATCTCAGGGGCCATCAAAATGGCCGAAGCAATATTGGTAATTGCACCGATGGCTACCACATAAAGCGGTTCCCCGGCCTCTCTTTTCCGTATTCTCTCCACCAGATCCCTTGCTGCCGGAGAGTCCAGCGGTGTGTGCTCATCAGGCAGATAATTCTCTGATCCCTTATAAACCTTTGTTTTCAGGTCCTCCCTGCCCAAAAGCGGAAGGATTTTCATAATCTCCTCATAGCTCTTTTCCATTCCATCCTTTGGTTCTGAAGATTTCTGGTTATAAAAGGGCGCTGCATAAATCGCCTGCAGCTTCAGCCTGTCATCTGATCTGATCAAATAAGACAGGGCATACTGATCATCAATTTCATTATAGGTATCTGTGTCCAAAACCACATCCACCGGGCCTGTCGGTCTTTCCAGATATTTCATTCTTAAAATGTTATCCATATATATTTTCCTCCCATAAAAACAATTTTGCTGCAGGAATACCAAAAAGCTCCCTGCTGACACAAATTTCTTCCAGCAGGGAGCCTCCGGTTCTTCAGTTTTTTAAAAAGCACCGCATGTTTTACAGCTCGACTTTAATAGCGCCCTGAGGACGAATATGCATCACGTATGCAGAACCTTCTCCCAACGCTTTATCAATATATTTTGTAAATCCTTCCGTATACTCTTTCGGCAGGAATGCAGCGATAACGCCTGCAAAACCGCCGCCATGTACACGGCATACGCCATGACCGATTTTTTCCAGATACAGCTTTGTCAGCGCCAGAGCAACAGTGATAGACTGTTCATCCGGTGTCTCGTTGCAGTAGCAGTTCTGCAGCCATTTCCATGAAGAATCACCGGATTCTGTGATCTTTCTCAGGAATTTATCAAAATCCTTTGCTTCCAAAGCTTCTACTTCCGCGTCCACCCGTTTGTTTTCCTCAAAGAAATGGAAGGCGCGAAGAACTGCACGGTCTCCGGCAAATTTGCGGATAGCCTGTACATTTTCAATCACTGCGTCCTCGTCTACCTGTTCCAAAACTTCTTTTCCGAAATATTCCGCAACCTTTTTCATCTCATTTGGCACTGCAGAATATTCTGCGCTCAGGTCTGCATGGCCTTTTCCGGTATTTACGATAACCAGATCGTGTCCCATCTCGTCAAAATTGCATTTGATCTCACGGATTGCCGGATTTGCAATATCAGCAAAGTCGATAGTGATCATACCGCCCACTGCACAAGCCAGCTGATCCAGAAGTCCTGAACCCTTCAGCCAGTATTTATTTTCTGCATACTGACCTGCTTTTGCGTAGGCAACGACGCCGATTTTGCCCTCATTGAACAAACAATCCACAATTACGCATACCAGCATCTCGAAGGATGCAGAAGAGCTTACGCCGGCTCCGCCGATTACATTGGAGGTTACGTATGCGTCAAAGCCTTCTACTTTAAACCCTTTTTCCAAAAGCCCGGCAAAAATACCCTTTAACAGAGGCTCTGTTCCTGTTGTTTTCTCTGTGGGAGCAAGATCGTCCAGATCGATCACCAGATGCTGATTGTAGGTCTCGCTGATCAGGGTTACCGTGTTTGTCCCGTTGGCTGCCGCTGCCGCTACACAATCCAGATGTACGCTTCCTGCCAGAACTTTTCCGTGATTGTGGTCGGTATGGTTTCCGCCGATCTCTGTTCTTCCCGGAGCACTGAAAAATTCAAACTCCCGGTCTCCAAATTCTTTTGCAAATCCTTCTGCTGCCATCTCATACCGTTTTGCATTTTCCTCGGCACGATTTTCCCCATACATCTGTTTGAACAGACCTGTTGCTTTCTCAGTTCTTACAACGTCTGCAATATTTGATACTCTCATCTTTCTTCTCCTTTTCATTTATTCGCAAGTACTTTGGGATGATTCCCTTTGATTATCATTATAATGAGAAAACGGCGCTTGTACAATAACTATCTTTGTATATTCTATAATTATTTTGATGTCATCTCTTTTTTTATCTTTAAAATGTCTTCCCGGGTCAGGATTGATAAAATTCCGAGTATCTTTTCCACCGATTCTCCACCGGCAAGCATCTTTTCTGCAATTTCTTCCTCTTTCGCGCGTACTGTTTTTTCCACCTGCTGTTTCGCATACGCAAGTTTCTCTTCCTCCAGCAATCTTCCTACCTTCGTCATCATAATCCATTCCCTTATCCTTTCAGAATCCTCATTTTTTATTACTTTATCTGTAAAGACCAGCAAACCTGACAGCATGAATCTCTGTTTTTGCGGGTCTTCCATTTCCTTTGCCATTTCAAAACATCTTTTGATGCATTCCTGCTTTCTCTCATTTCCCTTATGGGTCAACGGCAGGATAGTCAAAAACCCCGCTGCAGTCGCCAAATGGATATGCAAGCATATCCGCTTGGCTCGTTGCCTGCGGGAATAAACTTCATCTGTTCCTCTTCTGTAAGAGGTTCACCGCTAAGAATCTTCTTACGAATCCCGTACTCTATGATTTCCGAATCAAGTTTTGTCAAAAATGCTTCCTCCAACTGAAACTGCAGACAGCCGATGTCCATCCTTGGCCGTGTCTGCTCCGGTTCAATGTCTGCCGTATAGATGACGATCATCCGAATCTTCCGATGCAGATTAGCTTCTCTGAAATTGCGTTTTAATGTACGGACAATATAGTGGAGATATTTGATCTTATCCTCATCCACATAGGTGCTCTCATAATCTACAAGCGCAAGCGAATCATCCGCCAGCAAAAACAGATTGTCGATCCTAAGTTCATTGGCCTCTATGACCGGTAAGTTTGTAGGTAATACTTCCACAATTTTAGGGAGATTCAATCCATATGCTGCGAAGGATTTATCTTTCAGATTCTCTCCCATATATTTTGTTTGATATTCTGTGGGGAAAATCTCAGCGATTCTGCTGAAAACGAATTGTTCTTTGTTATACGCAAACTATAATACAGTATTTCAAAATTTACAAGCCAAATATTTGACTCTAAACAAAATTACAGTTAAACTATAATCATACGATTCACTATATGTTTTATTTTTACGAGGTATCTTATGCAGCTTCATCTGGACACGAACAAAAAAGAATTAAAATCCCATGGAACCTATGAGTTTCCGGTGAATGTAAATTTCGAGCAGCTTTCCCGCTACGAGCGAAAATCTTTTTTATGGCACTGGCACAAGGAGATTGAGCTGACCATCATTCTTCAGGGGGAAATGAATTATCAGGTCAACAACAGCGTCTATCATCTGAAAGAAGGGGATGGCCTGTTCTGCAACTCCAACGCCCTGCATACCGGATTTTCTTATTCCGACTCGGACTGTATCTATATTTCCACCACATTTCATCCCCGTTTTCTCTACGGGTATGAAAACAGCATCCTGCAGACGAAATATACGGACTGTATCACCGGTAATTCTGCCCTTTCTGCCTGCCCCCTTTTTCCTGCGGTTCTTTGGCAGAAAGCCATTTTGGACGAGCTGGCTGGCATCTGGGAGCTTTCCCGGAATCCCTCCCCGGCTTACGAAATGCAGGTTCACCTGTCCCTGTCAAAAATCTGGCTTCTCCTCTGGCAGAACTGTGCTTTCGGAAACGAACCCTCCGGTATGGTTGCCCAAAAAAATATGGACCGCCTGAAAATCATGCTGTCCTATATCCAAAACCACTACACAGAAAAAATCACCCTGTCAGATATCGCCAAGGAGGTGAATATCTGTCAGAGTGAATGCTGCCGTTTTTTCAAAAAACATATGAAGGAATCCCTGTTTGACTATCTTCTGTCTTTTCGGATTGAAAAGAGCCTGCCCTATCTGCGGGAAGGCCGCCTGTCCATCACAGAGATTGCCAGTCTGGTGGGATTTCCCAGTTCCTCTTATTATACTAAAGTTTTTCGGGAACGCATGGGCTGCACGCCCAGTCAGTATCAGGGCCATTAAGTCTCTACTGTTTTTTCTTTATACGAACGGGGACTTACCCCGTACCGCCGCTTAAAGATTTTAGAAAAGGCCAATTGATCCGGATAGCCTACTGCATTCGCCACGGCGCTCACAGGCAGATCTGTTTTCTTTAAAAGCGCCGCCGCCTTTTCCAACCGATACGCAATTAAAAATTCCTGCGGCGAGTGTCCCGTTGATTTTTTGAAGCTGACCGACAGATAACTCCTGCTTACTCCTATCATTTCCGCCAGCTCATTGATTTTCAGGGTCTCGCTGTAATGCTGTACTATATATTCCACTGCATACCTTACATTTGATTTCTGTATGGAAATGGGCAGCAGATTTTCCGTACCGGCTTTGATTGGAAGGCTGTTTTCATAGTCCTCCACCAATGCCGAAAAAATGATCATCAGCAAACCGTTTCTTTTCAGCTCATTTGCATACGAATACTGGCGCATTTCCATAATTTCATCGATATATTTCCGCAATGTTTCGATACACTGTATCCTGCGGACCGGTTTTCTCTCCGTAATTCCTGCCATTTCAAGACATTCCTCGGATTTCACCCCGACAAATCCAATCCACATATAGGACCAAGGCTCTTTTGCGTCCGCCTCATACCACGCTTCCTTCCCCATGGGAATCAGAAATATATCGCCCTTTTCCAACTGCCACTTTTTCCCATCCATATCCAGAAACCCTCTCCCCTGACATACCATATGGAGCAGATAAAAATTTCTTTTATTCGGCCCATATCGGTGGGAAGGCTTACAGACCTCCCACCCGCAGTCAAACAGACTCAGATCAATCGAATCCTTTTCCTGATTCAGAAGCTGCTGAAATCTGGGAGAACTTTTGTATTCAAATGTGTCACTCAATCATTTTACCTCTTATTTTCAAGTACGCCTCCGGTGCCTATCCGTGCTTTCACCCCTTTTAAGAAAGTGGGATATATGCCGTATACTTTTGCGAATTGGTCCTAAGACGCTGACCGCCTTCCTCATACCAGTGATAAGTCACGACAGAATCCTTTTCTATCCACTCCTCCGGACAATCCGTATCTTCCCAGTCCGCAGGGATTCTATGGCACTCCTGTGTGGAAGCCTTGAGCATGATCTGGTGAAGTTCTTCCTTCTCCTCTTCGTTCATCAGCCCCGGCTTTGCGGAGATAAATAAAGGCGTACCGCTCTCTGCCAGCACATCCGCCCACTGGCGGTTCAGTTCCCATGGAATGTTTCCGGCAATTCCTACGCAGTCTGCATCCACATGATAAAAGGTTCCATGCTGAGGCAGACGGAAAGCCAGCGTATTGATTCCCATACGGCGTGTCCGCTCCCAAGTCCGTCCGCTGGTATCGTCTCCGGTCCGGCTGATCTGCATCAGTCCCGCTCCCAGATGTCCGATGGTATTGCAGCCCAGAATGATTGCATGGATGCTTCTGGAAGCTTCAAAAATTCCTTCGTACAGGGCTTTTACGATTTCCGCGCTGGTCTTATGTCTGTCATAGAAATGCCAGCCGTCTTCTGTCACCAGAGGATTCATTTCAAATCCCCATCTTCCGAATAAATCAAATGTTGAGAAATCATGTTTGATCAGGGTATAGCCCCAACCACAGATTCTCCGCACATCTTCTTTGATATATTCCATGGCATCCGGATGGGAGGGATCCAGACATCCGCTGTGGGAAATCCTCCAACTGTCCGGAATCGCTTCATCCTCGTTTTGCAAAAGCCGTACCCAGATACCCGGGCGGACGCCCTTTTGTTCCAGCTTCTTTGCAAGCTGTTTCATATCCGGGAATTTTTCATTTCCCTTTCTCCATGGACCGCCGTTATATTCATTTAAACGATGATGCTCCTGCCAGCAGTCATCGATTACCATATACGGAGGATTTTCTGCTCCCTCTGTCAATTCCAGCACATAATCCGTGTCGCTCAAAATCTCTTCTTCTGAACTGTCCCCATATGCGTAATACCAGTTGTTGCTTCCGTAAACCGGAAATTCCGGCAGTACAGGGTCCGTGCACATGATGCCGCAGAAGGCTCTGGCAGTCTCAAAGGAGGAAATACCCAAGGTTTCCAGACAGACAATCTGAGCCGCCTCAAGCGTCCGTCCATTCAGTTGTACCCCAACCCCGCCGCAGCGCACATCCAGCACCAGTGTGATTCCTTCCGAATCCACCTGCCAGTAGCACATCGCCGACGGACGGACTTTCACCCCAAAACAGAGAATCTGTTCCGGCAGCGCAGCCAGAAAATACCATGGCATAAAGCGTCTGCCGCTCATTCCTCTCCATTCCATCTCTCCATAGCCCCGTTCCCACTCATCACTTAAAAAACGGGCTTTCTTTGAAATTTTCCGGTTCCATCTCAGTCTTACTTCTCTGACCGCCTCTTCCGATGTCAAAAGGATCATTTCGCCCTCCGGCTTCTCTGCAATCTCTACCTTTGTTTTTCCGTAAAAAGCCCGGGAGCCTTCCTGTTTCATAACTCCATATTCTTCTTCTGTTTCAACGCCTATGTAATCGGGAATACCTAATTTGAAAATTTTCTTCTTGTCTTCCATACGGTTAACCACCTCTGTCTTTCTTATTTTCTCCAACCGCGGATTCTCACAGCGCCTGCGGAAAAGAAAAGGCTGACATGACCTGCCAGCCTTTTTTCTTTATAATTTACCACCACTGGTTGCAATACCTTCGATGAACTGTTTCTGGAAAATAACATAGATAATAATCATCGGAACACAGGCAATCAGCGATGCCGCCATCAGTTCAGGGAATTTGGATCCATACTGTCCCTGCATCTTTGCCAGTGCTGAAGAAAGAACCAGCATATCTTTATCCGTGTTAACAATCATCGGCCACATCAGATCCTTAAACGCAAATACGGCAGTGAAGATTCCCAGAGCTACCATGCTGGATCTGGTAAGGGGCGCCATGATGTAGAGGAAGGTCTGACCGATATTACATCCGTCAAGTCTTGCTGCCTCCTCCAAATCATTTGGAAGACCTTTGTAGGTCTGTCTCAGCAGGAAGGTTCCGAATGCGGTTACCATACCCGGAAATACCAGTGCAAACATGGTATTCAGCATCTGCATTTTGCTGACCATCAGGTACTGGGGAATGATGAAAATCTGTACCGGAACCATCATCTGGAACAACACCAGTGAGAAGCAGAAATCTCTTCCCTTAAAGTGCAGACGGCCAAAAGCATATCCTGCCATCGTTGCTGTCAGAACTGCACAGACAACGCGGAAGAAGATCAATAACAGGGTGTTTTTATAAAGCACCAAGAAATTCATATTCTTCATAACCGTCTCAAAAGCATCCGTTCTCCATACCTCAGGAAAGATTACGAACGGATCTACGGAAGTAGACTCGGTAACTGTCTTAAATGCAGTAAGGATCATCCATATAAAAGGAACCAGCATTGTAATTGATACAAAAATCAGTACCAGATGTATCACAGCCGTGACAATTTTTTTTCTTGTTTCCATACCATCCATTATTCTGTTCCCCCCTTAATTGTAAAATACCCATTTTTTCTGTCCGATCATCTGGAAAACGGTAATGATCATTGTAAGTACAAGAAGCAGAACTACAATCGTGGAACCGTAACCCATGTTCTTGTTGATGAAGGAATATTTGTAGAACAAATATACCAGAGACTGTGTCTTTGACAGAGCCGGGTTGGAGGTATCCATTACCATATACATCAGATCAAACACCTGCAGGGAACCAATCACACGGGTCACAAGCACAAAGAAAATGGTAGGAGATAACAGCGGAATGGTGATGTGGAAAAAGCTCTTGATTCCGGTTGCACCATCGATTGCTGCCGCCTCATAATAATCATGAGGAATCTCCTGCAGACCTGACAAAAACAGTACCATGTTATAACCGATAATGGACCAGATACCGATTACAGCGATAGAAAATACTGCAATATTCGGATCGGATACCCATTTGATATTTGTATGGAACAGATTGTTGAAAAGACCGAATTCTGAGTTAAACAGCCATCTCCAAACCATGGCAACCGCTGCGGGAGCTGCAACCATCGGAAGGAAGATAATGGTTCTGTATATGGAACGTCCTTTCATTTTTCTGTTCAGAAGCACCGCCAGAATCAGCGCGATAGCGATAGAAAACGGAACTTCCACCACTGCATACTTCAGTGTGTTGATCAAAGACTGCCAAACCTCTGAATCACCGAATACTTTGGTGTAATTGGCAAATCCTACAAAAATATTTCCTTTGCCGAAATCACCGGTCTTGAAAAAGCTCTGGTAAATCGTCTGGAAAATAGGAATTACATTCAAAACAATAAGTCCGATTGTTGTCGGAAGGATAAACAGCCAGCCCCACAAAAATTCATTTCGTTCTCTCTTTGTGTGCGCAGCCTTCACTTTTTTAGCCACTCAAACCACTCCTTCTTTTTAACACAGGCAGATTCTTTCGAACCTGCCTGCCATCTTGATCACCTGTTCAAATTTTCGATGCAGAATTAATTTGCTTCTTCGGCAAGCTGTTCATTCATCTGCTGAGCCATCTCTGCACATCCCTCTGCCATGGTCATTTCGCCCATGTATACTTTTTTCATGGTTTCTTTGTTAGCATTTTCCCATGTAACAGTATTTCTGGAGTAAGGTCTGATCTCCAGATCGTCCATCATGTTCAGGTATGCCTGCAGATTGAAGTCTGCGGATTTTGCCCATGCATCAGATGTTCCCGTGTATGCGGACATTGTAACACCAAGTTCAGCCTGTTTAATCTGTGCTTTCTCGGAACCCAGATACTCCAGAAGCTTCCAAGCTTCTTCTGTATGTTCTCCGTTTGCTGATGCAGCCCATCCAAGACCATTGTAAATGGATGCTCTTCTTCCTGTTGTTGCGCTCTTAGGCAGTTCTACCAGATCACAGTTTTCTGCTGTGTATTCGTTGTCTCTGAATGCTGCAACCATCCATGATCCCTGAAGAACCATTGCTACTTTACCGGACTGGAACAGAACGTCCTCACCGTTTTCGGACATGATTTCCAGAGACGGCATGGAACCTGCTTTGATACATTCTTCCAGATCTTCCATAGCTTCGATTGTTTTCGGGTCATCCCAACCGGATTTTGTCTTATCATCGTTGATGATGTATCCGCCGTTATCGTATACCATATTGTAGTAACCAGCCTGATTGTTATCGTTTTTGATTGCAATACCGTACTGGCTTCCATCATCTTTGGTCAGCTTTTTAGCTGCTTCAAACATGTCATCCCATGTCCAGTCTGCTGTCGGGTACTCCATACCTGCTTCGTCAAACATGGTTTTGTTGTACCACAGAGCGATGGTATCAATGTCTTTCGGAACTGCGTAGTATTTGTCTTCGTATGTATACAGACCCCAGATATCTTCCGGATAGTTTGCAGGATCAATCAGTTCGCTTTCTGCAATTTTATCTGTTACGTCAAGGAGCATGCCGTTTGACATATATCTTTCACTTTCGTTAGAGTGCATCCAGAATACATCCGGAAGAGCTCCGCCCTGTGCGCCGGCTTCCAGCATGGTCCAGTACTCGTCCCATTTCACTACAGAAAGTTTTGTTTTGATTCCTGTTTCTGCTGTGAAATCAGCAAGAATTTCATTGATACCCGGTTCCTGATTGGCATCCCAGATAGAAACGGAAAGTTCTGTACCGTCACCGCTTTCCTCAGAACCTTCATCCGCTGCATCATCGCCTTCTGCCTCTGCTTCGCTTTTCGCTCCCTCATCTTTTTTTTCAGAAGAGTCGCCGCCGCATGCTGCCAGAGAGAATGCCATTGCTCCGGCCAATGTTAATGCCATTACTTTCTTAAATTTCATATCATTTCCTCCTTTTTCAATGGGATTGATAAATTCACGCCTTCACATCCCTTGATTGATGTATTTATTATACTTATACATGTAAAAATGTTGAATGGACAGATGTTTTCATAATATGGAAAAATGTTTTATTTTTGTGCATTTTCTATATTTTTTTCTTTGTTTTACCACTTTTTTATGTGTTTAGCCTCCAACCTTTTTCTTGCGCTTTTACATTTTCGACAATTTTTTCTTTCTCTTTTCCATGATTTTATGTTTTATTTTCCATTCTCCCAAAAGACGGTGTATCACATTTTTCCATATAATGTTAAACAAAAGCCCATAGACAGGCTTATAGTTAAGAGGAAATTGGCCTCCCGTCAAGACTGGCTTCTCCCAAACCTACTGCCTATAGAGATAGGAATCCTATCTATTTTCAAGATAAATTGCATTCCGTGACGATTAATGCTAGAATATGTCTCAGGATCAAAGCTTTCCCAAGCGGCGGCCAATTACAGAACTTCAAGGCTGAAAAAGCCGGAAAGGATATATCCATGAATTTCTTCAACGAAAATAATATTGTCCATATTTTCTTGAATAAGCTGGGGGACATCGTGCTGACAAATCTGCTGTTTATCCTGTGCAGCCTTCCAATCGTGACCATCGGCCCTTCTCTGACGGCGCTCTATCACTGTATGCTCCGCTCCGTCAAAGGAAATATGAACGGAACCACAAAGACCTTTTTCCGGGCCTTCCGGGAAAATTTCAAGCAGTCCCTGCTTGTATGGCTGGCCCTTCTTGCTGCAGCCTTTGTACTTTTTACTAATATCCGCTTTCTGGAGCATACTGATTCTTCCATGGGAAAACCCTTACTTTATATTTCCTTTGGAATCTGTGGTTTTGCGGCTATTCTGGCAATTTATATTTTTCCGGTGATTGCAGCCTTTGCCAATACAACCGTAAATCTGCTGAAAAATTCATTTATTTTTGCCTTTATGCATTTTCCGTCTACTCTGCTTCTTGCAGTGATCACCTTTTTACCGATGGTTATGACTTACCGGGATTTGAAGCTTATGCCTCTGTATGCCTGCTGCTGGTTCTTTTTCGGCTTCGGTCTGACTGCTTACGTAAATTCTCTTTTATTTTACCGTATATTCAAACCGTATCTGGAAAAGGAAGAGGAATTGTAACACAGAAGATAACTGTTCAGAAAGGCAGGATTCCGAATAGTTACAACAGGAGACTCTCTATGAAAAAATTCTTACATATGACTCTGTATTTTATCGTTGCCATTTTAACCATTCTGGTCCTTGCCGTATTGTGTATCTTTGCCTTTCATTGGGTTCGGGAGCGAAATTATATTCCTGAAACTTTGATTGAATTTGGAGAAAAGTACCCGGAAGCCGCCGAATTCGTATCGAATTACCCGAAGGAGAAAAACCGAAAGCACACTATTGACCTTGAAAAAGAAGTAACGCCGGGAAGTATTCCCTTATTTATTCAATGGGATAAGCGGTGGGGATATGAAATCTACGGAAGTGACTGTCTCGGAATTACAGGCTGCGGCCCAACCTGTATCTCCATGGTTTTGTGCGGACTTACAGGAAACACCACATGGAATCCTCTGGAACTCGCAAATTTTTCCCAACAGCAGGGCTTTTATGTATCGGGTCAGGGAACCTCATGGGATCTGATGACCACCGGAGCCCAGTCGCTGGGATTGACTGCCGTTTCCTCTGAGGTCAGTACCGATTTTATTCTCAGCAATCTTTCCCCTGAAAGCCCTATGATCTGCTCCATGTACCCGGGAGACTTCACCTACACCGGGCACTTTATCGTTTTGACGGGCATCGATTCCGAGGGAAATATCATTGTAAATGACCCCAACAGCCCGAAAAACAGTGAGAAACACTGGAATATAGACGTACTCCTGCCTCAGATCAGGAGTCTCTGGATGTATACTTTGGATATTTGAAACAAAAAAAGAACATTCCCACAGGAATCCTCGATTCCCTCGGAATGTTCTTTTTATAGCAGCACATACAAAACGCTTCTTATTTATTTTTTTCAGCTTCGTCTCTTTCCTTATCCAGCTTCACGTTTCTGAAATACAGAGCCATATCGATGGTGATTTCCACAAGGTTCAGCACATAGAAGAACCAGCCCAGATAGAACAGCCAGCCCATTGGTTCTGTAGCCAGACTTAACTGAATGAATTTGCGGGCAATACCGAAAATATAGCCACTCCAGATAAACACTTCAAAAAACAGACTTTTTCCTTTTGCAGTTCTTGAAACCCATGATTTACGGATAGAAATCGGCCATGAAAGACCAAAAAAGAGTATCATAAGCGCTTCCAGTAAATCTGCAACTAACATCATATCCATAGTTATTTCTCCATTTCCTCTTAATGTTTTTTCGCACAAAGACAGGGAAGGTCACTCCCTCCCTGTCCTGAAATTGTTACTGTTCGCTCCGTTCACAGCAACACGCTTCGCGGAATATGACCACCGAACAGTAACATGAAATTCTTTATTTTGACTTATTCTGTGCAAGATATGCAGCTCTTCCCTCTTCATAAAGGTTTCTTCCCTCGCTGTCGATGATGACAACCAGCGGCATCTCTTCCACATACAATTTTCTCAGAGCTTCCGCACCCAGATCTTCATATGCGATCAGCTCCGCCTTTTTAATACATTTTGCCAGCAGAGCGCCTGCTCCGCCGATAGCGCCAAAGTAAACGCCGCTATATTTTTTCATTGCATCCACAACTTCCGGAAGGCGTGCTCCCTTACCGATCATTCCCCTTGCACCTACAGACATCATAGTAGGCGCATAAGCATCCATGCGTCCGCTGGTAGTCGGACCTGCGGACCCGATTACCTGCCCCGGTTTTGCCGGAGTCGGTCCTACATAATAAATAGTAGCATCTGTCGGATCAAATGGAAGCTGTTCTCCTTTTGCCAAAGCCTCACACATTCTCTTGTGTCCTGCATCCCGGGAAGTATAAATAGTTCCTGTCAGGTATACGGTATCCCCCGCATGAAGAGTCTTCGCCAGTTCTTCTGTTAAAGGCAGTGTAATATGTTTTTCCATTTAGATCACCTCCGTTTTATGACGGGTCACATGGCAGTTGATGTTAATCGCACAAGGCATACCTGCAATGTGAGTAGGAAGAGTCTCGATATTGAGCCCAATCGCAGTAGTCTTACCGCCAAATCCCTGAGGTCCGATACCCAGCTCATTAATCTTCTCCAGCATCTCCACTTCCAGATCCGCATAAAACGGATCTTCATTGGAAGAATCCAGCGGTCTCATCAAAGCCTTCTTAGCCAACAGCGCCGCCTTATCAAAAGTTCCGCCAATACCAACACCCACAACCATCGGAGGACATGGATTCGGACCTGCTGTCTCAACAGTCTCAATAATAAAATCTTTAATTCCCTGCAGACCAGCAGACGGTTTAAACATACGAATTGCGCTCATATTTTCACTGCCAAATCCTTTAGGACCCACAGTAACTTTGATATTTTCCCCCGGTACAATCTCTGTGTAGAGCATAGCCGGAGTATTATCACCGGTATTTCCTCTGCGAACCGGATCCTTAACAACAGACTTTCTCAAAAAACCCTTGTCATAACCACGGCGCACACCTTCATTCACCGCATCAGCCAGATTACCTCCAACCATATGCACATCCTGACCAATTTCCAAAAATACACAAGCCATCCCTGTATCCTGACAAATCGGCACACATTCACTATCCGCAATTTCAAAATTCTCGATAATATTATCCAGAACGCCTTTTGCAATCTCGCCGTCCTCACATGCACGACACTTCTTAATCGCACACTTCACATCTTCCGGCAGATGCTCATTAGCAGCAATACAGAGCCTCTCAACAACATCTGTAATCTGCTCTACATTAATCTCACGCATCCCAGTCACACTCCTATCCTATAAACTTCTGTCCTCACCAGCCCCAAGGGCGTGCTCCGCACGCCGAGACAGTCACTCACTCTTCAAGCCCTTCCGCGACCATCTCCCCCTTCCAAACCCTCGAAGCCGTGCCCCGCACGCCGAGACAGTCACCCACTCTCCAAGCCCTTCCGCGACCATCTCCCCCTTCCAAAACCTCGAAGCCGTGCCCCGCACGCTGAGACAGTCACTCACAAACTTCACAAAAGTTCCTCACGCAACCCCTTACAGCCATCCACCGCAGTGTCCCGCCTGCAACCTTTGTTTCTATCACCATCATTTTCTGCACGCTGCCCTGTCAGGAATCGGTGTCTCCGCCGATACACAGCGTAGTTCCTCCCGACTTCCCTGTCAGGACCATCGAAAAGGCGCCGGTCCTTAGAGGGCAGGCAGGCTGCTTTGCCTGACTGGCCTCTTAGTACCGCTGCAGCCTTTTCTGAGCGGAAGCGTGTCCAGACAGGGAAGCCGGGAGGAACTACGCGTCCCCACACCAACACCATCTCCCACACTCCCGTGCAGCAAATCCTCACACTCTCTTATCTCTCATGCCGAGCATACTTCGGAAGCAGCAGCGGAGAAACCGTATCCGTTTCCACACCCGCATGTTCCAGTTCCTCACTATATGCTTTCACATGATCCAGATTCATGGTTCCCAGCGTAACCTCTTTCGCTTTAGCCGCCGCAGCCTTACCTGCATTCCGTCCAAACACGATAATATCCAGCAGAGAGTTACCCATCAGACGGTTTCGTCCATGGATTCCTCCGACAGCCTCACCTGCTACCAGCAGGTTATCAATCGCCTTCGTGAATCCATCCCCACCGATTTCCAGACCACCGTTCTGATAATGCAGTGTCGGGTAAATCAAAATCGGAACTTTTCTCATATCAATACCATAATTCATATACATACGGAACATCGCAGGAATACGTTTCTCAATCGTTCCTTCCCCACCGAGCATTTCGATCATCGGAGTATCCAGCCATACGCCCATCTGTCCGCCGGGTGTCTCAATACCCCGTCCTTCTCTGCACTCACGGATAACACCGGAAGCATTTACGTCACGGGTCTCCAGCGGATGAATGTAAGCTTCACCTTCTGCATTTACAAGCTGCGCTCCAACGGAACGAACTTTTTCTGTTACCAGCGCGCCCAGCATCTGAACCGGATAAGCAACGCCTGTCGGATGATACTGGATGGAATCCTGATAAAGAAGCGGTGCGCCTGCTCTGTAACCAAGGATCAGTCCGTCAGCGGTTGCTCCGTAGTGGTTGGAGGTCGGGAATCCCTGATAATGCATTCTTCCAGCTCCTCCTGTTGCCAGAACAACAGTCTTTGCTCTCGCTACAGAATAATCACCTGTCTCCATGTTCAGAAGGACAGCGCCTGCCACCTGACCGTTTTCGTCCTTGAGCAGTTCTACTGCTGAAGTAAATTCCACTACCGGAATCTGACGGTTCAGAACTTCGTCTCTCAGAGTACGCATGATCTCTGCTCCGGAGTAGTCCTTGCAGGCATGCATTCTCTTTCTGGAGGTTCCGCCGCCGTGGGTGGTAACCATATTTCCTTCTGTGTCTTTGTCAAACATAACACCCAGTTTGTTCAGCCACTGGATCGCATCCGGTGCTTCCATAACAAGACGTTTGACAAGTTCCGGTCTTCCGGCAAAATGTCCACCGCCGAAAGCATCTAAGTAATGCTGTACCGGGGAGTCATTTTCTTTATCGGCTGCCTGAATGCCGCCCTCTGCCATCATGGTGTTGGCATCACCGATCCGCAGTTTTGTTACGATCATAACGTTTGCTCCTGCCTCGTGAGCCTCAATCGCGCAGGAAGAACCTGCTCCGCCGCCGCCGATGACAAGCACGTCCACATCGTAATCCACTTTTGTGATGTCAATCTCTTCATTTAAGATCCGGCTTGTGGAATGCAGTAATTTTGCAAGCTCCAGCGGAGCTTTCTCGCCCTTATTCGGACCTACTTTGATTTCTGCAAATGCATCTGGATTATAATCCGGATGGAATTCTTTCAGGAGCGCATCTTTTTCATCAGCAGTCAGACGTCTCGGCTCTGTAGCCATACGCTCTGCTCTTGTAGCCTCTACCTTTTTGATAGATTCCATCATATACTCTGGATATGGTGTATACATCTTTTTCGCCCTCCTTATTTCTCGATCTCTCTGGTATTGTAAAGTTCCTGCATTTCCGTGATCGGTTTCTGCATGATCTGTTCAATCAGTTCATCGTATGCGCCTTCATTGATCTCTTCCACGCGGTGTTTCAGGTGTTCTGTCTCAGGAGCGATGTATTTTCCTGTCAGACGTCTTGCCAGAAGACCTACCATCGGATGGGAGATACCGGCCGGGCATCTTACGGAGCAGCATCCGCAGCTTACGCAGTCGAAGGATTCCTCCGCACATTTCTCGAACTCGCCTCTCTGTGCGTATGCGATATACTGCATAACGTTCAGATCCTGGGTGCAGGCTTTTGTACAGGCGTTACATCCGATACAGCTGTAGATTTCCGGATACAGTTCCATCATGATCTGCTGAGTCGGTTTGATCTCGTTGATGTCGTAAGTTCTCTTGTCTGTGGGGAAGAACGGGATGCTTGCAACGTACATGCCCTCTTCTACCTGTGTCTGACATGCCAGACAGGTTTTCAGTTCGTTCTTTCCTTTGATTCTGTAGATTGTCGCACATGCTCCGCAGAAACCGTGACGGCAGCCGCATCCTCTGTTCAGAGTGTATCCGGCATATTCCATGGCTGTCATGATGGTCAGTTCTGAAGGCACGCTGTATTTTTTACCGAAAAAATATACATTTACCATTTTTTCCATATGTATTGTCCTCTCTTTTTATGTTCTAGCCTGCAGTGCCAACCTCCACATCGCTACGCGCTGTGGAGGTTGAGGGCTTCGCCCTATGGACAGCCCTGCCAAAGATATGCCTTATGTGCAAGCACAACGTCATATCTTCAGCAGTTCTGTCCGCACTGCTCACGCCTATCAATACTCATTAGGTAACTCATCGATTTCGTCGCAGCGGAATACCGGGCCGTCCTTGCAGACATATTTGGAGCCGATATTGCAGCGGCCGCATTTACCCACACCGCATTTCATCCTAAGTTCCAGTGTGGTATATACCTGCTCTTTGGAGAATCCCAGCTCCTGCAGTCCCGCCAGAACGAATTTGATCATGATCGGCGGTCCGCAGAGAAGAGCGGTCTTGTCGGTAGAAAATCCCAGTTCTTTGACATAGGTCGGAACGAATCCAACGTGTCCGTCCCAGCCTTCCTGTTCCCGGTCAATGGTCAGGTAGACGTTTACGCCCTCTGTCTTCATCCATACTTCCTGGATCTCTTTTAACTGAACCAGATCGTCTGCGGAACGGGAACCGTATACGATGTCGATGGTTCCGTAGTTCTCGCGGTTATCCAGCACATAGTTGATTACGGAGCGAAGAGGCGCCAGACCGATTCCTCCTGCGATGAACAAAAGGTCTTTTCCCTTCAGCTCTGTCTCCACCGGAAAATGATTTCCATAGGGACCGCGGACAGTGATCTCATCGCCTACCTGCAGGCTGTGGAGATAATCTGTCAGGACACCACATTTTTTGATGCTGAATTCCTGATATTCTTTGTTGGTCGGTGAGGAAGTAATGGAAAACATACCTTCGCTGATACCCGGTGCACAGACCATAGCACACTGTCCCGGCATATGCTCGAAAAGTTTTCCCCCTTCAGGAGCATTTACACGGAAGGTTTTTACATCCGGTGTCTCCTGACGGATATCCGTAATGACTCCTACCTGAGGAATCAGTGTATCTAAAGTATAATTTGTATGACAGGTACATTCACACATTATTTGTCACCCTCCTGTTTCTGAAAGGATTTGATAACTTTCACAATATTTAAAGATGCCGGACATTTTTCCACGCAGCGGCCACAGCCTACACAGGAGTACATGCCGTCATTGTTTGCCGGGAAATATACCAGCTTGTGCATGAATCTCTGACGGAAACGCTGCATCTGGCTGGTACGGTTATTGCCGTGAGCCATCATGGTGAAGTCGGAGTACATACAGGAATCCCAGCAGCGGTAACGCTGTACGCCGTGTCCGGTATCGTAATCCTTGATATCGTAGCACTGGCAGGTGGGACATACGAAGGTACAGGTTCCGCATGCCAGACATGGTTTGTATATTTCTTCCCATACAGAAGAATTGAATTTCTCTGTAAGAGCCTCTCCGTTCCATCCTTCCAAAGACAAATTGGAATAAGGAAGCTTCTCTACAATACTGCGGATCGCAGTTTTTTCCGCTTCCACCTTTTCTTCCTCTGCATTTTCCAGAAGGCTTTCCACCGCTTTGGTCAGCGCCTCTCCTTTATTGGTGAGGGCTTTCCAGTACAGGTCTCCCTCTACCATCCAGGTCGCTACGTCTGCTGCCGGTTCTGCACAGTCGATACCGAATACTTTACAGAAGCAGGTCTCTTCCGGCTCATGACATGCCAGAGCTACGATGGTTCCGTGTTCTCTTCTTGCTGCATAGAAGGTATCCAGCGGATCTGCAAGAAATACTTTGTCCAGAACTTCAACGCCGCGAAGATCGCAGGCTTTCATGCCGAACACAACAAAGTTCTGTTCTTTTCTTGCTTCCGGCTCAATGGAAAGTTTCTTTCCTTCTTTTTTAACAGTGTACAGGTTTTCGCTCTGGGGGAAGAATGCATCCTTCGGGGATTTTACGGTTTTCAATGTATCCAGATCCACCTGTGCATCTTCTGTCCATGCTGCGTAATTTGTCTGTCCGCTCACCTGTACCGGAAGGTATAATTCCTGATCTGCGGCAATCATCCGGAATAATGCCGGCAGATTTTCTTTTGCAATCTTAAACATACATTATCCCCTTTCTGCCACAACGCCGGGCTCCACATCGTCAAATGTGAAGTTGGTCAGCGGTCCTTTGGAATCAGTGTCTTCTCCGGCCTGATATTCGCCGTAAAATTCATTGATATCTTTGATGAACTTACGATTGAACAGGTGCAGCGGAATTCCCTGCGGACATACGCGGCTGCATTCTCCACAGTCGGTACATCTTCCTGCCACGTGGAAGGCGCGGATGATGTGGAACATTTTCTCTTCAAAAGAATCCACATTTGCTTTCTGTGCGCTGTCAAACTTGTTGCTGTCGAAGACACATTTACGGCAGCTGCATGCCGGGCATACATTTCTGCAGGCATTACAGCGGATACATTTGCTCAGTTCCTTCTGGAAGAAAGCAAATTTTTCTTCCGGGCTCATAGCCTCGATTCTTTCCACTTCCGTGAAACGGTCTGCGTCATTGGTATCTTTGGACTCGCCGATCAGCTCGTCGTAGATCTTGTGTTCTTTGCCTTTACATACATGGCATCTCTCCAGCATGGCGTCCGCGTAAGAACAGGTCTTTTCGCCGTAAATCGTCTGAATGGTCAGAGTATCGGCTTCATCGGTGATCTCAGCGCCGGAAATGCTCTCAATTCCCTTGATTCCCATTTTTCTGATTTTTTCGATATCCAGCTTTCCTTTACAGCCAACGCCCACGATGTAGGCTTTTTCTCTGTCCACACGGTGTTCCTTGATCAACTGGTTAAAGCTGTAGGTATCGCACGGTTTCAGGCAGACCATGGTTTTTCCTTCCAGTTTGGAAGCTTCGATCATATATTTGCTCAGGTTTGCCCCGCAGAATCCGTTGTATACGAAATCCTTCAGGTCTTCCTCTGTCTCAAAGTAAGCAGGTTCCGGATTGTAAGGCAGGTCTCCGGCTTTCCAGCCAAGAACCCGGGCTACGGTTCCGTCTGCCAGCAGTTCTTTTGCTCTGTTGATTAATTCCTGCATCTTAAATCCTCCAGTCTTACGTTCTTGCCAAGAGAATGAATCTTTTCCACAAATTCGTTCATGGTTGTGGAGAATTTCACACCCTCTGCGGCAGATACCCATTCTACACGGGTACGTCCGTTTTCCACACCGATATAATCCAGCATGGAGAACAGCAGTGTCATACGTCTTCTTGCATAATAGTTACCGGTGCTGTAATGGCAGTCTCCCGGGTGGCATCCGCACATGATTACTCCGTCTGCGCCCTTCTCAAATGCTCTCAGAATGAACATGGGATTCACACGGCAGGAACATGGAACACGGATGATTTTTACGTCTGCCGGGTAGGACAGACGGCTGCTTCCTGCCAGGTCTGCTCCCGCGTAACTGCACCAGTTACAGCAGAACGCTACAATCTTCGGTCTGAATTCTTCTTTTGCTTCTATCGACATATTGCATCTACCTCCGCTAGAATCTGTCTGTTAGAGAATCCCTGCAGGTCCATGGCTCCGGACGGACAGGTTACGGTACATGCTCCACAGCCCTGACACAGTGCGCTGTTTACCACTGCGATACGGCGTGTCTCACGAATTCCGTGGTCATTGACTTCTTTCTCTTCATAGGTAATCGCTCCGTAAGGACATACATTTGCACAGGCGGAACATCCGTTACACAGAAGTTCATCGGATTTTGCTGTACACGGGTTGGTCATCAGTTTGTCCTTGGCAAGCAGTCCGATGGCTTTTACTGCCGCTGCCCCTGCCTGAGCGACGGTCTCAGGAATATCCTTCGGTCCCTGGCAGACACCGGACAGGAAAATACCTGCTGTCGGGGATTCCACCGGACGAAGTTTTGCGTGTGCTTCCGTCAGGAAGTTATTGGTATCAATGCTGGCTGTCAGCATGGTTGCGATCTTACGGACGTCCGGATTTGGCTCGATGGCAGTTGCCAGAACAACCATATCCGCTTCCTTCAGAATCTGTTTGTTGTCCAGGAGGTCTACGCCCTGCACCAGAAGTTTTCCGTCCGGCTGAGGCATTACTTTTCCTACCTGTCCTTTAATATAATTGACGCCGTACTGTTCCACGGCTCTTCTGTAGAACTCGTCAAAGTTCTTACCCGGAGTACGGACATCGATATAGAATACCGTTACGTTTACATCCGGATATTTGTCGCGGATCAGCATTGCGTGTTTTGCTGTGTACATACAACAGATTTTGGAGCAGTAGCTCTTTCCTCTGTCGTCGGAGCAGCGGCTGCCCACACACTGGATGAATACCATTTCCTTCGGCGCTTTTCCGTCGGAGAGGCGTTCCAGATGACCCTTGGTCGGTCCGGCTGCGTTCATGATTCGCTCCAGTTCCAGAGATGTGATGACATCCTTGCTCTGGCTGTATGCGTATTCGTCGTAATTGTCCAGCTTAATGGTGTCGAAACCGGTAGCAACAACGATTGCGCCGTACTTTTCTGTTACGATCTCGTCCTTCTGCTCGTAGTCAATGGCTCCTGCCTGACATACTTTTGCGCAGACACCGCATTTTCCGGTTTTGAACTTGATGCAGTTCTCTCTGTCGATCACAGGAACGTTCGGGATGGCCTGTGCAAATGGCGTATAGATCGCGCTTCGTGTATTCAGTCCTCTGTTAAATTCGCTGGAAGCTTTCTTGGACGGACATTTTTCCTGACACACGCCGCAGCCTGTGCATTTGTCCATGTCCACGCTTCTTGCTTTTTTACGGATATCTACGGTAAAGTCTCCTACGAAACCGGAAACTTTGTCTACTTCACTGTATGTATAGATGTTGATTTTTTCATGGGCGGCAGCTTCCACCATCTTCGGTGTCAGAATACATGCGGAGCAGTCCAATGTCGGGAAGGTCTTGTCAAGCTGTGACATTCTTCCGCCGATACTTGGAGTTTTCTCCACAATGTCTACTTCATATCCTGCGTCTGCGATATCCAGAGCGGTCTGGATACCTGCAATTCCGCCTCCGATAACCAGCGCGCGTTTTGTTACACGGCTCTCGCCCGGTTTCAGCGGTGCATTTAAGTTCACTTTCGCGATGGCTGCTCTTGCAAGGATGACAGCTTTTTTCGTAGCCTCTTCCATATCTTTGTGGATCCATGAACAGTGCTCACGGATGTTTGCGATCTCAACCATGTACGGATTCAGTCCGGCTCTCTCTGCTGCCTTTCTGAATGTGGTCTCATGCATACGCGGGGAACAGGAACATACCACCATTCCTGTCAGATTCTTTTCTTTGATAGCTTTTGCGATCAGAGCCTGTCCGGCTTCGGAACACATATACTGGTAATCTTCTGCGTGAACAACACCAGGTTCCATCGCTGCCATCTCTACAACTTTTTTTACGTCTACGGTTGCTGCGATATTACTTCCGCAGTGGCAGACAAATACTCCTATTCTCTGCACTCTGATTACCTCCTGTATCTTCTGAATGCGCTGACTAACAACTGCTGTGGAAGATCCGGGTCAAGCAGTTCCGGGATCTCGTTCGGTGACAGGTAATCCTGTCCTTTTTCGCGAACCACCAGCTGTCTTGCAGCGTCAATGATTTTACCCGGTTTTACATCTCTCGGGCAGCGTTCCACACAGGCAAAGCAGGAGAGACATTTCCACAGGGATCTGGAATTTACCAGCGCTTCGATATCTTCGTTTACCACATAAGATACGAACTGGTGAGGTTTGATATCCATCTCATTAAAAGACGGGCAGGAGGCAGAACATTTTCCGCATTTCATGCATTTTAACGGGTTTGTGCCGCTGATCTCTTTGATCCGTTCGGCCTGATTTTTAGCGGTATTCACTATTTTGCCACCTCCTCTTTGGTTTCTTTCACTCCGAGAGCTTCTGCCAGCAGTTCGGTGAAATAATATACCGGAAGCTTGCCGTTTCCGCTCTTGTTCAGATTATACAGGCACAGCGGACAGGCGGTAATCAGCATGTCTGCACCGAATCCATCAGCGCTGTCCATGATGTTTTCACACATGTTTTTGGACATGTCTTTTTCTTTCAGGGATATGTAGCCTCCGCAGCACTCGTTGCGGTACGGATAGATCACCGGTTCTGCGCCGATGGCACGGATAAAATCCTCCATGATCTTAGGATTTTCCGGATTATCGAATCCCAGAATTTTTCCCGGGCGAAGAAGCAGGCAGCCATAATAAGCTCCGATCTTCTTGCCTTTCAGAGGATTCACGACTTTCTCCTTTAACGCATCGAAACCTATGCGGTCACGGAGCACCTCCAGAAAATGGAGTACATTTGTCTCACCTGCATAGGGTTCTTCAAGCTGCATATAATTATTTGCTCTGGTACGGATGTCTTCTACGTTCTTCATATCATCATTTACCCGTTTGATTACATGATGACATGCGGAACAGAGAGTTACCAGATCCTGGCCCTTTTCTTTGGCCTCGTTCAGCGCACGGACGGAAGAAAGTTTGGTAGCGATCTCATCAGCGCCCAGCGGATAAACTCCGCCGCAGCACTGCCAGTTCTCTATTTCTTCCAGTTCAAATCCCAGCGCCCTTGCAGAAGCTCTGCCGTATTCGTCCAGATCTTTTGCTTTTGTTCTCAGGGTACATCCCGGATAGTAACTGTACTTCATAGTCTCTGTTATCCTTTCTCTATATCATTCTTAGACCGTAACGGTTCAGGAAGCCGCTGTCCCGCAGGGACAGGTTCCTGAATCGTTACCTTAAATCTTCTTACAGGTCGATCTGAGCGATAACTGCTTTCAGTGCATTCGCGCTTGCATGAAGCTGTTCAATCTCAGCAGCGTTCATTCTCATCGGCACTTTACCCTGAATACCATTCGGTCCCACCAGTGTCAGTGTGCTCAGGCAGACATCTTCCACACCGTATTCCCCATGCATCATGGAAGAAACAGTTGCGATGGAATCAGATGCGGCAAGAAGAATGTTACACAGTTTGCATACGGAAGCAGATACTGCATAGAAGGTAGCTCCTTTGTTTGCAATGATCTTTCCGCCGGATTTCTGTACGTAAGTCAGCATACCCTCTTTGTCCAGCTCTTCGATATCTTTTCCGCGGCTCTTCATCAGCTCTGTATATTCATCTACGCTGACCCCGGAGATATATGCCCCTGTCCAAGGAACGAAAGAAGTATCTCCATGCTCACCGAATACATAGGCATGAATGTTCTTCTGTGCCACTTTGAAATGCTCGGAAAGTCCGCAGCGAAGACGGGCTGTGTCCAGAATCGTTCCGGAACCGATAATCTGATTTTCCGGCAGACCGGAGATCTTGGTGAACACGTATGTCATGATATCTACCGGGTTGCTCACGATGATGTAGAGAGCGTTCGGAGCTGCTTTTACGATTTCCGGTGTGATGCTTTTCAGAATGTTTACATTGGTCTGTGCAAGCTCGATTCTTGTCTGTCCCGGTTTGCGGGCAATACCGGAGGTAATGATTACGATATCGGAATCCTTCGCATCGCTATAGTCGCCTGCGATGATGGAAATCGGATCTCTGAAACAGGTACCCTGTACGATATCCATCACTTCTCCTTCAACTTTTTCTTTGTTGATATCGATCAGAACGATTTCTGATGCGGTATCCTCATTGGATAAGGTATACGCGATTGTAGACCCTACACTTCCGGCTCCAATAATGGTAATTTTGCTGCTCATAGTGCACCATTCTCCTTTTCTATTTATTGTCTTTTTTTTAACAATCTGACCAAAAAAATATGAAATCTTCTAATCTTTGTTTTCCTATTTTGATTTTTAACAGGGAATTTGTTCATCACCTCTTATCAATCTATCGTTTACAAGACCATTAGCAAGACTTCAGTAGTCATACTATACCATATTGACAAGTATTTAACAAGCTGTTTTTTTAATTTTTTGTCGATTATTCGTAACAGTTCAGCCTTCTACTGTCCCGCGAGGTGTTGACTTGCATTTGCAAGTCAATCCCGAGACATACTCCGGAATCCGGAGTCAAATGGATATGCAGGCATATCCGCTTGGCTCGTTGCCTGCGGGAATAAAAAGCAGAGCCGGTTTCTGAACATATCGCTCCTGCACCTGTCACTCTGCTTTTCCTTACTTTCTTTTTGATCCTGATTACCAGTCCATCGCTTCAATTGCTGCTTTTTCTATTTCCAGTCCCGCTTTATAATGTTCCATAAAGATTCGAAAACCTTCTACGTCTTCTCGGGACGGCTCAACGGTTTCTCCGGACAGCTCTTTGAATATCCTCATCTCCAGATAATCTTCCAGTTTTTCTCCCTGTTTTCTGTCCAGAAGATAGGCTGCCAAAAGTGCGATTCCCCATGCGCCGCCCTCACTTGCCGTATCCATAACCACTACCGGAGCATTTACTGCGGCCGCCATATATTTCTGACCCACACCCTTTGTTTTAAAAAGACCTCCGTGTCCCATGATCCGGTCAACCTTTACCTTCTCATCCTGCATCAGAATATCAAGCCCCAGCTTAACCGCGCCAAGGGAGGTATACAGGTGCACCTTCATAAAATTCGCCAGATTGAATCTGCTTCCGGCTGTACGCAGAAATGCAAGCCTTCCTTCATTCAGCATGGTAATATTTTCTCCCGAATAATAGCCATACGCCAGAAGTCCTCCGCAGTCCCCGTCTCCTTCCAGTGACCTCGTATACAATTTTTCAAAAAGAGTTCCCGTTTCTACCCGGACACCCATCAGTTCTGAAAATTCCTTGAATAATCCTACCCAAGCATTCAGGTCTGAAGTTCCGTTGTTTGCATGGGACATAGCACAGGGGAAGCCGGTGGGCGTTGTCACCATATCAATTTCACGGTAGACCTTGCTTAATTGTTTTTCCAGTACAATCATTGCGAAAATGCTGGTGCCTGCTGAAACATTTCCCGTTCGGGGCGCTACGGAATTTGTAGCTGTCATACCGGTACCTGCATCCCCTTCCGGCGGGCACAGAGGGATCCCTGCCAGAAGATTGCCTGTTTCATCCAAAAACGCTGCGCCTTCTGCCGTCAGCACTCCTGCATTTTCACCTGCCACAAGAACTTCCGGGAAAATCTCTTCCAGCTTCCATGAATATCCATGGGGTTTCACCAATGTATTGAATTTTTCCATCATCCCCGCATTGTATGTATGTGCTTCCGAATCAATGGGAAACATTCCTGCACCATCACCGATTCCAATCACTTTTTTCCCGGTCAGCTTCCAGTGAATGTAGCCGCTGAGAGTGGTCACATAATCGATCTCTGCCACATGCTTTTCACCGTCCAGAATTCTCTGATACAGGTGAGCCACTGTCCATCGGAGAGGAATGTTGAAATTAAACAGCTCCGTCAGTTCATCTGCTGCCTTCTGTGTGTTGGTATTTCTCCATGTCTGGAATGGAGCAATCTGGTTTCCCTCCCCATCCAGCGCCATATATCCATGCATCATGGCACTGACGCCGATGGAACCGATCTTTTGCAGGATGATCCCATATTTCTTTTCCACTTCATTTCTCAGGGAACTGTAGCAGTTTCTGATTCCTTTATGGATTTCATCCATACTGTAGGTCCAGATATCATCTACCAGCGAATTTTCCCAATCATGAATGCCTACTGCCAGAACATGGCCCTGAAGATCGATCAGTACGCCTTTGATTCTGGTGGATCCCAGTTCGATTCCCAAGGCTGTTTTTCCGTTTGTAATGACTTCTCTTGCGTCCATTTTTTCCTCTCCTTTTCTCAGATGATACCGGAGTCAAAAAACTTTTTTGACCCCTGTAATACCGGATTTGTTTATATCATACCTTTTGCTATGTCAGCCGTCAATCGGTAAATAATATCATCTGCCGCTTCTCCTTTATCGGTTTTTCACATGATTCTTATATTGCCCTCTGCATCTTTTTCCCATCTCACCCGGATGATTCCTTCATTTGTTTTGATGGAGCCCTCCGCCCATTCCAGCGCTGTAATCTCTGCCGGTTTGATCACATACTCAGAAAATCCGCAGGCGTCCTCTCTCCGGCGTATTCCAAGAACCTCTGTAAACAACAGCCGGACTACACTTCCGAACATCGGGTGATTGTGGGATTCTGTTCCTTCCCACTTCTCCCACAGAGTAGTTGCTCCGTTTTTCATCATCCATGCAAAGGATACCTGACTATCGTTTGTCAGCATTTGAAGAGCCAGATCGCCCTGCCCCTCTTTAAAAAGCCTTTCCACCAAAACCGGCGTTCCGAAAATTCCGGTATCCATTCTTCCAAGTTCTCTGTATCTGGAAATCAGATGCTCTCTGGTTCTTTCATCTCCCAGTTCCAGATTCAGGGCAAATGCATTCGCCGCTCCGATTCCCTTGCAGAAATCTCCGGTTTCTTCATCAAAGTAAGTATCCAGAAATGCATTTTGAGAAAACTTTATTCTGTCTTCCAGCCATTCCGGTTCTGTTCGCTGTAAAATATCTGCTGCCTTTCTAAGTTGTTTCAATCCCAGAATATAATAATAAGTATTCACAAATGATTCGGGAATTTTTTCCCGGTCTGCTTCCGGCGCACACCATTCTCCCAGACACCAGCCACCTTCTTCTTCTCTGGAAACAAGACCGTTTACACAATGTTCCTGCATATATTCCAGCCAACGGATTATCGGAACATATCCCTTTTCCAGCAGTTTCGTATTTCCATAAATTTTATAGTAGCTCATCGGTACAATATAGACTGCACCTCCCCATCCTCCGGGACCGCCTCCACCTCCCAGAAATGGAGCCGTATGAGGAATGTGCCCGGTATCAGCCCCCTGACTGTCCAGAATATCCTGATACCATTTTTCATATAACTGTTTTGTGTCCAAAAGCAGCATAGCTGTTTCTGCTGTCAATTGTCCGTCTCCCGTATAGCCCAGTTTTTCCCGATGGGGACAGTCTGACGGAATACAATTATGATAATTATCTATTTGCGTTCGGATATATGCATCATACAGCCAGTTAAGAACCGGGTCGGAGCATCGGAAGGTGGAAGTTACTGATACATCGGTGCAGACCAGATAAGCTCCCTCCACCTCCCCCGGTCCCTCCACTTCAAAGTAACGGAACGAATGCCAGCAGAACTTTGGATGTACCTCTCTTACCGCTCCGTCACAGATATAACATTCCTGTTGAATCTGACGTTCGCCTCCTGCTGATTCAAAATCCAGCTCATGTCCGTCTTCCGTCAGCTCCTCGCTGTATCTTATCCGAATCTTTTCTCCTGTTTTTCCCAGACAACGGATCGTAACCCACCCCGAAATATTTTCTCCGCAGTCATACAGACTTTTTTCTCCACTCTTTTTCAGCAGCTTGGGACAAAGGCTGCGTAAAATCCGATCCGGCGGACATTTCTGTTCTTCCAGTCTGGTCTCAGGCGCATGGGTGGGCTGTGACGGTTTCCAGCCGGATAAATTCCCTCCCGGAGTACACCAGTTATCCTCTATCAATCTCAAATCATGAGTTTCCCCGTAAAACAGATTATTTTCCGTCAGCTCGCTGGGTTTCCAGAGAGTTTCCCGATCGCTTTCCATGAAGATTTCGTTTCCGTTCTGCTCCACGATATGGAATTCATACCGGAGCTTAGGAAATCCAAAAATAAATTTTCCTTCATCCACACGCATCGTCTGATGATACCAGCCGTTGCCCAACTGGATACCGATTACATTTTCTCCGATCTGCAAATGCGTCAGCAGGTCAAACGTCATATACAGACAGCGGTATGTCTCCCGTTCCTCCCATACCGGATAAGTTGTTTCACAACCGAGAACGGAGGTATAATTTGTCAACGCAGGCATAAATTCCTGATCACCTGCTCTTTTTCCATTTACATACAACTGGAAATATCCCAAGCCGCAAATCTGTATTTCTGCCGAAACCGGCATCTCCTGCAGGCGAAAGCTTCTGCGAAACAGTGGAGACTCACAGGAAGGGTTTGCCTGAATCCAATGCTCATTTTTCATATCTCTTATCCTTTCACGGAACCAATCATAATTCCTTTTACAAAATATTTTTTGTACCAGCGGGTAAAAACATGGAACAGAAAGCGCGGATACAATAATAGAACAGTGTAATAACCGCCAAAGTATGTTTGGAAATTGCGTTAGAATCACTATCAACCATATTGTACCATAATTAAGTACTTCTTTATATACATCCGGCGTAATATCATGGAGAAAGAAGATTCTATTCGCAGCTCCATAAATATTCTTGAACTATTCCGGTTTGCTCAAAAAGTCAACCATTATATCCCAAAAATGCAAACTGTATCTTGATTTTATTAAAGGCACATGATATACTGTTCTCATCTCAGAGGCTTTCTGTTTCTGAAAAATGTATCCGGCAAGTCTGCCAAAATTCCAGTTATAAACGATAGTCAAAAACCCCGCTGCAAGCATATCCGCTTGGCTCGTTGCCTGCGGGAATAAAACATGAATAAGGAGGAGCAATGGCAAAAAATGATATTGTATTGAAAAAGTATCTGTCCGATAAAGTACGGTTTGCCGATTTAATAAACGGAAGCCTGTTCAGCGGAAAACAAATTGTTAAACCGGAGAGTCTGACACAGTTAGATGGAGAAGCGGATTTATATCTCACGGATCAGGCTGGCCATACGAAAGAAGTGATGCGTTACCGTGATGTGATCATGAAAGCCGATTTTGGTTTGTATTTTGCTATTCTTGCGGAAGAAAACCAGATGAATGTCCATTATGCAATGCCGGTACGAAATATGCTTTATGATGCACTGAGCTACACGGAACAGGTAGAACAGCTCAAAAAGGAACATCAGCAGAAAGGTGACCGGATGACAGGAGCCGAATTTTTGTCAGGTATCAGAAAAGAGGATGTTCTTATCCCAGTTATCACTCTGGTAGTTTACTACGGTGAACAGGAGTGGGACGGAAATTTAGATTTGTATGGGATGATGGGAATAGGATGTGAACATCCTGTTTTGCAGGAAATTAAAGAGATTATTCCCAATTATAAGATCAATCTGCTTCATGCCGGGAATATAGAAAAACTGGAAAATTACAGATCAAGTTTACATCTGGTATTCGGAATGCTAAAATACAAATCAGATAAAGATAAACTGAGTGAGTATATCACCAGCAATCATGATGCATTGGAAACAATGGATGAAGACACCTATCAGGTGATCGGAGTACTGCTTCATGAAGAAGCACGGCTGAAAAAATATAAGAAAAATGAAAAGGTGGGATTCAATATGTGCAAGGCAATTGAAGAAATGATACAGGATGGACGGAAGGATGGGATACAGCAAGGGATAAAAGAAGGTGTAAAAGAAGAAAAATTCCGCATTGCTAAAGAGCTAAAAGGACTTTTACCGGATGAAGTAATCTCAGAAAAAACACATCTTCCTCTGGATGTTGTTAAACACCTAACGGCGGATACTTTCTAAGGCATCGTCAAGCAAATGTGTTATAAAAAGATGGGGAAGGGAAGAGAGTGGAAGGGGCAGTCAACTCTGCCCCTTCCTGTTTCTATCTCACAAAAGCCACAATAACCCCCACCGGACATCCCTCAGACGCCCCGGTAGGGTTGATTCTATATTCCGACACATCCGCCGGGATGATAAAAGTCTCCGCATAGTGTACCTCAAACGGCTCAAAACTGCCTGTAATGCTTTCAATCACCGCTTTTTCTCCTTCGATCAGGTTTAGTACATGGACACTGTCATCCATCCTGCACACCACCGGTTTTGTCAACGTGTAACGGTGGGTTTCGATGAATTCCCTCCGATGAAGTCCGGTTCTTTCCACAAGAATCCCTTCTTCTTCCTGAAGCGTCATTTCCTGATGAATCAGATTCTTTTCCACCCATGACCGGTTTCTGTCCCACTGGATATTTTTTATTCCGTGATTCAGATGGATTGGTCTGGGACGTCCGTCCAGCCCCGTTCTTCCCCAGTCCCACATTTTGAATGTGAAGATATAAGGAGTTGCGCTGATTTCCAAAATCATAGTGTCTGCACCGGAACAATGCACTGTTCCTGCGGGAATCAATACATGATCGTGCTTTTTCGCAGAAAGCTTATTCACATATTTTTCTACTGGAAATTCATAATCTCCCTGTTCCGCTTTTCGAAGCTCCTGTTCCATTTCCTCTGGATCAATTCCATCTTTCAGCCCCAGATAAATGCCTGCACTTTCCTCACAGTCCAGAACATAATAGCTTTCGTCCTGAGTATAATTCATTCCAAAAGCGTCCTGAATATATTCCGTCAGCGGATGTACCTGAAGAGACAGATTTTCCCCTCCCATTGTATCCAAAAGATCAAACCGGATCGGAAATTCCGCCCCAAAGCGTCCGTAAACCTTCTCCCCCAGAAGCTGACAGGGACGATAAAACACCAGATCAATGGCAGGAAGCTCCACTATAATATCTCCGAATTTCAAATTGAGACTGTTCTCCTCCGGCACCCCGTCAAAGCTCCATGCATAATTAGGAGCCTCCTCGCCAAGCCTGAAATTTTCCTGCATCCAGTGGCCTCCCCAGACCCCCGGGTCGAAATAGGGCTGCACCCGAAACGGCTGTCCACTTGCCTGTACCAGTGCTTGCCGAAAGGCCCCTCCGGTAATCATCTTGGGATCCTCTGCCCTGTTTGTGTCAACCACATAATCAAAATCGTCAAAGCGCAGCCTCTTATATTTATCAGCTAACCGCCATTCTACGAAGAATCCTCTTTTATATTTTTCCAGAACCGGAGCCTCTTCATTGGTGCATTTCCAGTTAGGCATTCCCCTTCGGTAGCGAAGCTGGATTTCCCAACGTGCCATATCGAAATACAGAAGAATATCTCCCCGGGTCACCAATGATGCACCTACTCCCAGTACAAGAACTACGCCCTCTAAAGTCCGGTTGATCCGTTCTGCTGTTTCTGCCAGTTTCTCCGGCAGAAAACAGTCCTCCAAATTTTTATGACACATAAATCCAAAGACTCTGTCATCTGTAAGATACTCCGCAAAAAGCTGATTTAAGCTCTCTTCATCCAGTACACACTCCTCTGCATCAATAATCAGTACGGGATTCAGCGCCATCAGATGTTTCCGTACCTCTTCCTTATCCACTCCCGGATAGAAGTCGCACACGATTACTCTGCTGCCTTCTTCGATTCTGCGTTTAAGTTCTATAATTATATCATCATATCCTTTAAAAGCCTGCTGCACGTATCCGTTTACTTTCAAATACGGCTTCAGATTATAATTTCCATATTTGAAATATCTTTTATTCATCTTCCCCGATCATCCCCCTACAATTCCACCGAATACTTATATCTGGCCCCCGGATAATAACAGAGACTGTATTCCACAATCTCACCATTTTCATCATAAGTTTTCCGCACCCTCTTAAATATGGGAGAATCTACCGGAACCGACAGATATTTACTCATTTCTGGCGTAGCCAGAACAGCCTCCAAAGTATCCCGGCCCTTTACTACTTTGATTCCATATTCTGTCTGCAGAAAGCCATAAAGAGATTTCATATACCAATGAATATCCAAAGGATACTCCCTCACTTTTTTCAAAAATGTAACGGAATACACAATGGGCTCATCATTCACACTTCGTACACGGGTAAGCCGATAGCAATCTTCTCCCGGAAGGATTTCTAACTGAGCTGCTGTTGTTTTTTCTGCCTTCACCAGAGACATCTCACAGTAACTGGTAGTCATCTCTTTCCCGTGGCGTTTCATCTCATCCGTAAAGCTTACAAGATTCTTCAAATTTTCATCAATTTTCCCATAAGTAACCATGGTTCCCACGCCTCTGGAGGACTGGACATATCCCTCCGCTTCCAGTTCACTGATTGCCTGCCGGACTGTAATCCTGCTTACCTGAAACATTTCCTGCAGAAGTTTTTCGGTGTAAAACAAATCTCCCGAAGCAAACTCACCGTTTTCAATTTTTCCTTTAAGAATATCCGCAATCTGGGAATACAGCGGCGCTGCCCCTCTCGCTCTGTTCAACATCCCTTTTCTTCACCTTCACTTTCCACTCTTTTTTGAAGTTCTATATACAGGCCTTCCAGCGTCCTTTTTGGCATATTTTCCGCAAGACGAATCTGGATTCCTCTCTCTTTGCATGCTTTAGTGAACGCTTCTCCAAAATATGCAAAGCTTTTGGCAATCTGTCCCCCAAGAATAAATCCCTGCGGGCCAAAGGAGTCCAAAAAAGGCATCATCGCTTCTTTCATCCACTCACCGAATTCCCTATAGACCTGAACAGCTCCCGGATCGCCAAGACTGCAAAGTTCAAAAAGCTCTTGCCCTGTTTTCGGTGTCCCCAGAATTTTCCCGGAAAGCGCTTCCAATCCTCTTATAGAAAGGTAATCGTCAATGATACTCTCTTTGAAGAATGTATTATAAATCCATCCATTTTCCGGAACTGAATCTTCCTCACCACACAAAATCCGGTTATTCTCTGAAAAAGCTGATCCAGCTCCGGTTCCCATGCAAAGATACATTACCCGTTTCCATTGTCCGGCCATTCCAAACCGCATTTCCCCTAGAGCAAAGGCTCTCACATCATGAATAAAAATAAACGGACATACCTCAGACATCCGAATTCCGTTTCGCGATATCCGAAAGTCTTTTCGAATTCTATCAGCAATCGGGATTCCGTAAATGGAATCATATTTATCAAGCCCGCGCATCAGACTGATTCCCCGAATATAATCGAAGGGGCCCGGGAAAGCCATTCCCACGCCCCCGATTTTTCCCTTCCAATCGGGAATTTTATCTGTCAATACATTTAAAATTTCTACAAAGTTTTCAAAAATCTCCCGTTCTCCCTCTTTTGCTTTTGCCGGGAAAGAAAGAATTTCGTCCCTGTATAGTTTTCCGTTTCGGTCAAGAATCCCAGCTTTGATGTTGGTTCCCCCCACATCCAACATCAGATGATAGGTCATCGTCTCACCCTCTTTTCTATTTTGTGTAAAATGCAAGTACACCCTCGTTGTCTGCTTCACATATCTTCATAGCTTCTTCTTTTTTCATTTTTTCCTGCGAGGAAATGGTATAGGAAAACTCATAGAATCCACCCAGATCCACCTTAAAATTCGTCTCCCAGAAGTTGTTCATCACCCATGAATAAATTTCACTGCGGTTCAGTTCCTCATTTTTCCCATTGCAAAGCCGGATGGGCTTTGCCTCCAGATTCCCAAAAGTAACCAGCGGCGCATCTTTCACAGCCACGGTAATCATCTTCTCCTTTCCCTCCAGTACAATTCCGTTTTGCAGAAGATAGAATTCCATATTTGTACCCGGAAGCTGGTCGATACCCGGACGGATGATACATCCCGTTTTATCAATATATTTTACTTCTTCCTCACCTGCGGTAAATGGAAGCGAAATATAAAGATTTTCCGGCTCCCATACACTGTTTTTATGAATCCGTACGGTGGCCTCCAATCTGGGAAGTTCTTTATAAATTTTAAAGAATACGCTGTAGAATCCGGTGCCTTCCAGATCATAATCCAGTTGTACAGCAACATAAACCGGACCGTTTTCGGTCACCCGTATATCCGTCAGCCGGCTGGCATATCTTCTGGTTGCCGGCGCCTTACGGTTTCTTCCCATGCTTCTTCTAATTTCGCAGGCATTTCCCTTCATATCTGTTACTTCATAGATTCCAGAGAAAGCCGGATAAACGCTGTCCTCTCTCAGGATATTTTTCCGGTCTCTCTTATCGATAATCGCACGGATTCCTCTTTGCTGATCAAAGATTACTTGATAACAGTCGGTTTCCACACATTCTGTATCCACCCGATAACAATCCGGAAGAAGAATATCCTTTACGCCTTCCGCACCGATATGGGCATGGCTCTTCACTACATAAGGTTTCACATCCCTTGCAAGACGTACCATTACCTCTTTCTCTTCCCCTGCTTTCAGATCGACCAGAACCTCAATCTGAGTCGCACGGGCAATTCTTTTCACTTGGGATTTCAGGATTTTTCCTGTGGCGGTCTCTACCACCTCGATGGGAACCTCAGCATTGTAACGGATTCCTTCCACATACTCCCAAAATTCAATATACAGATAAGCCTTTGTCACCAAATCCATGGAATGGGGATTGATGATTTTATATTTCTGCGGTTTATTCTGGATAATGCTTACCTCTCCCTTGCGGGCAAGAATCTCATCCAGATTTCTGGAAACCTCCGTATTTGCATTAATGGCATAGGCCGTTTTTTTCAATTCCAGATCTCCTACCATCGTCTCCCAAGGTTCTGATACGGAAGAAGAATACCCCCATGTATGCTCCGCATAAAGCATCATATTCTCTGCGGCCTGATCCATCAGCTTTGCATCTCCCAGTGTACCGTCTCCATCCAGTTTCTTACAGATATCGTATTTCCTTCTCGCATCACAGAAAACCTTTACCCCTGCCGGAGTAGAGCCCACACCGTCTGCCCACCAGTCATTCCAGTCACCGGAATACACGGGAATATCTTTGCAGTTTTCTTCCACTTTCCGGAAAAACTGCTCCAGTGTAACCATTTCAAAATGGATTCTTCCCTGATAGTGTTCATTCAACTGGTTCATTCTTCTGGCAACCTCTCCGCATGGAGGTGCATTGTCTGTAATCGCACCGGATACCATAAACGGAACCAAATCATACGGATAACCTTCTTCCTCCAGACTTTCCAGAAAACGTTCAATACGAAGGGTTGCGATTTCCATCTCCGTCTTCTCGGTATCTTCCGGAGATGTCTTTAAAATGTCATACTCTACAACCTTCTTGTGGAATTCATCATAAGTCATATAGGAAGTACCGCCGTGAGGCGCCAAAAACATTTCATTTCCAAAATGATAATGCTCGCCGTTCCATACCAGAATCCGGTTGCCCTTTGGTCCTTCCCAGTAGAAAGGCATTACCTTTTTATACAGCGGAAACATTCCGTGATGGGGATGGAGACAGGAATACAGATGACGGATTCCATGCTCATATAAAGCATCTGCATATCCCCATGCAAAACCATTGATATCTGCAGTCATTCCTGAAACCACCGGATGTCCAATCTGCTCACCGTATGCTCTGGCCTGTTCCAGCCTTGTATTCAGTATATCACAAGAAATCAATTCTGTCATATTAAGATAGTTCCCCGACAGTCCAATTTCACCACTTTGCACATATTTCTCGAAATCTTTGATGTACTTTTCAGACGCATGACTATAGAAATTCTTTACCTGCCAGTAATTTTCACACTGCCATACAAATCCTCTGTAATCTTCTCTGTTATTTTCATGAATGTCATTCAGAATATCTACTGCCTGCTTAATAAAATCGCAGTGATAACTGATAATTTTATCCTGTCTCTCCGTATAACCGATATCTGTATGGGAGTGATGAATCAAATAGATATTCCACTGTTTTTTCGTACTCATTTTTTCTTCCTTTCCGGTTGTCATGATTTTCATCTACTTGTCAGTCCTTCTGTGCTCATCACGATAATCCATTGCCGCCTGAAAAATAGCAATTATTTTTTCCGGTTCAATATTGTCCAGAATATTATGAATCTGAGCAAAAATATAGCCGCCTCCCGGCGCAAAAACTTCCAAAAGCTCTTTTACATGATGATATACCTCTTCCGGTGTCTTTGCCGCATGAACAACCCCCTGCATATCAGCTCCGCCGCCCCAGAATACGATATCTTTTCCGAAACGTTCTTTTAATTCCCTCGGATCCATTCCTTTTGCGGAAACCTGTACCGGATTCAGTACATCAACGCCCGCTTCGATCAATTCCGGAATCAGTTCTTTGATTGCTCCGCAGCTATGAAGTCCCACTTTCACATCCGGATAATTCTGATGTACAAACTGGTAAATCTTTGTATGGTAAGGCTTGATCAGTTCACGGTACATCTCCAGAGACATCTGCGTACTCTCCTGTGTTCCCAGATCATCCCCGCCAAACAGGGCGATTTCAATATATTTTCCGACTCTGTCCAACATCTTTTTCAGAATTACAAGATAAGCGTCTGTAAGTTTTTCTGCCCAGTAGTGGATCAGCTCCGGTTCTGCCGCCAGATTATAATAGAAATCTTCATAACCGAAGGACTGCTGTCCTGCTTCAAAAACAGAACATCCCACATGACAGATCAGCGCTTTATCTGTATTATAGTAAAGCTCTTTTGCATTTGTCTCAATAAAATCCAGTTCCTCATCTGTAATTTCCGGAAGAACCAGTTTTTCTTTCAATTCTTCAATATCCTCCACACCTTCCAGCGGATGATCCATGTTGTCAAAGTAGATTCCCGTTGCAGGCCTTCTTGCAAGACATTTTCCATTATTGTCTACAATATCATAGTCACCCTTTTCATTTACTACCGGATTAAAATTCCGGGGCACCATACAAAGCTCACCTGTTGGAAGATGCTCACATTTCCATGCATTTTCATCCACGCCAAAGGAAGGACGAAGTAAATTTACCTGCAGCAAATCTCCTCCGAACCGATCCACCATAAATCGTTCCGGCATGGCAAGTTGCTGCATCAAATCATATACTTTTGTTGTTTCTGTCGAATACCCCAGATGCTTTTTTAAATTGTTATATGCGTGTGCACCCAGTCCGGTGGAACGCTGAGATGCAAAATCAATGACCAATTGGTCAGGTTCTTCATGATTTAATACTGCACGTACTCGTTCTCTTGAAGTCATACTCTTTTCTCCTCTTCTCTAATCACTCTAATTATTTACTTGAATATGCAAATCCTGCCTCAAAGTTTTTGTTCAGCAAGATAAAGAACACAATTGTCGGAAGCGAGGAAATAATACATGCCATAAGCATAGCTGGTGCATTTCCCGCACTCATCAGGGAAAGAGATGCCATGACAGGTTTCACTTCCGCTGACTTCGTGAAGGTCAGACCAAACATCAGGTCATTCCAGCACCATGTAAATTGCTGCAGCAGCACTACAGAAAGCGGCGCTCTCGCCATCGGAACAAAAATTCTCAGAAGAATCTGCATGTCCGTCGCTCCGTCCAGTTTTGCTGATTCACAGATTTCACTGGAAATTCCCATAAAATAGTTTCTCAGAACGAACATGATAAACGGAATACAGATTGCCGTATAAAAAAGAATCATACCCAGTCTGGTATCATACAGGCCAACTTTTGAATACGCATTAAATACCGGAATCAGATAAATCTGAAATGGGAAAATCGTACCACTATAAATTACAAGGAACCAGAACATCTTATGTTTAATGCGCAGATGTGCAATACCGTAAGCTGCCAGTGTACCGATAATTAAAGCCAGCACTGAACCGCAAATGGCATACAGAAAGCTGCTGAACATTCCCTGAAAAATTTTTGCATTCGCATTAATATACTGAACATTTTCCATAAAAGCATTGCCTTCCGGAAGTGCCCAGAAACTACCCAGATTATATTCAAATTTTGTTTTGAACATATTCAGGAAAGAAAATACGATAGGCATAATCCAGACAATACCCAGAACACTCAGTATAATATTGATGATGATTTTGTTTTTTCTGCTTGTCTTACTCATGGTGCCCTCCTAATCTTCTTTAAATGTATTTCTGATATTGAAATAAGAAACAATTACAACTACGATTGTCAGAATAATAGCAACGGCAGTACCAAGTCCAAAGTTATTTCTAATAAAGGACTCTTCATACATGGTAAGGGCCAGTGTCTCAGAAGTTCTGTATGGGCCGCCTTTGGTCATAACCCAGATATTATCAAAGGTCTTGAAGCTGTTTACAAGGGCCATCAGAAGTACTACGATAATTGTCGGTTTCAAAAGCGGGAAAATCACTTTTGTATACATCTGATATGTATTTGCCCCCTCAATTTTTGCTGCTTCGATTGGAGATGGTTCAATATTGTTCAAACCGGAAATAAAGAGTAGCATATTCACTCCGAGGCCACCCCAGATACCGGACAAAATCATAACAAATGTGTTGACATACGGAATTGCCAGCCAGTCGCGGACCAATTCGGGAAAACCTAAAAGTCCCATCACATACGGCAGACCATTGATAGACAGAATCGCCGTCATCATAAGACCGCCAACCGTACTGGACAGGGCAGATGGAAAATAAAAGATATTCTTGAACAATCCACTGAAAGAACTTTTCGTAATCAAAATTGCAAAAAGGAGCGGCAACGCCAGCGATAACACAAGAGAGCTCGCTACCCAGATCAACGTATTCATAACGGATGTAAGAAAGTTCTTGTCCTGAAACAGTTCTATATAGTTTCTAAATCCTACAAATGTCATTGCAGAAAATCCGTCCCACTCAAAAAAGCTGAGATAAAATGCATAAATGATGGAACTGATAAAAAATACAGTAACAAATATGACTGCTGGTGCAATATAAAGGTAATCTTTATAATTTTTCAACGAAAATGGTTTCTTTTTCGTATTGGCTTTCGTTCTTGCCATAGGTATCCTCTACCTCCTTCTGTTTTGTAAATCAGGTTTTGGAAAAAGCAGCAAGCCGCTTTTTCCAAAACCTGATCTATGTAATCCTATATTATCAGTTACCAAATGTTTTATCTGCTTCTGCCTGAATAGCTGCCATAGTTTCTTCTGCTGTTGCATCCTGCAACTGGAATTTCATCAACTCATCCAGAGCAAAATCTCTCAATTCTGCCGGTGTGCTTTCATAGTATCTTAATACTAACTGATAGTTTTCAGCATCGCCGGTCTGCTGAATAATTTCCTGTGAAACAGGTCCCTCAACTTTGACCTTGCTGGTGTTTGTATATCCCATCTCTTCATTGAAAGCGCCCTGCACATCTTCATCATACCAATTTTTCAGGGTATCCAAAGCGATTTCTTTCTGTGCACTGTTTGCAGAAACGCAAAGAGGAGCTGCCTCGAAGAAGATTGTTCTCTTTCCGCCATCCATAGATGGAACTACGAAAGAATCCATATTTTCTCCTTCTACCATTCCAAAATCTTTGCCAAGACCAGCCATCTCTACATGTGGCTCAAGCATCATAGCTACAGTACCTTTTGCAAAGCTGCTTCTTACGTCTGTACCATATTTCATCGGTACGGAGAAATACTCTTTCTCCAGCATATCCTGCCAAATTTTCATAACTTCTACAACACGTTCATCTGTATATTTGATACTTCCATCACAAACTCCATGGTACAGTTCTACATCTTTTGCTGCCAGCAAAGCTTGGAACCAGATAAATCCTGCCCAAGAATCAGATTTCAGTGCAATTGGTGTTACACCTTTAGATTTCAATGTCTCGCAAACCTGCAGGAACTCATCAAATGTTTCCGGTTCTTTTACACCACACTCATCAAAAACTTCTTTATTATACAGGACAGTGTTGTACAGAACGCTCCACGGAGCCGCATAAATCTTCCCATCAAATGTAAATGCATCTGCGACACCCTGAGAAACACCTGCATCAAAGATTGTCTCGTTCCATACATCTGTCAAATCTTCAATCAGTCCGTTCTCTGCCAGCGTCTGAAGCTGTGGGCCGCTCCACCAAGTAAATAAGCCGGGAGCCTTGTCTTCTTTAATTGTCTGCTGCATAGCTGTCTGATATGCTGCAGTGTCAGGATAAGGCAGCATCTCAACTGTATTTCCTGTTGCATCGTTGATGGTATTAAAGATATGATCCAATTTTTCCTGTTCCATCTCTGCCATCTTGTCATTCCAGAATTCAACTTTTCCGCTTACTTCGCCTTCTCCGCTTTCAGTTTTTTCTCCGCCTTCTTCACTTCCGCTTTCTGTTGCTGCTTTACCTTCTGACGATGCTTCTTTGCTGTCTTTTCCACCGCCGCAGCCTACCAGCGCACCTGCTGTCATTGTTGCTGCAAGAAATAAAGCTGTTAATTTTTTCATGTTTGCCATAATAGTTTCCTCCTACTTATTATGTTGTCGAGTTGTTATAACATTATATTAATCTATCATATATCCGTTGTCAATTGCATTTACTATTTTCATAACAACCAGACAATTTTCCGGCTGCGTATTTGTGCACTATGCCCAATTATATAGTATGATGGAAGTCAAAAACCCTGCAGCAGTCGCCAAATGGATATGCAAGCATATCCGCTTGGCTCGTTGCCTGCGGGAATAAAACGTGAATATTATGTTTGCAAGAAATTAAATAAGACTGGCGTAAATCAGATGTGTTATAAAAAGAGGGGGAAGTAAAATATGTCTCCTCAGCTTCCCCCTTTGAATTATTTTGTCTACAGCCCCATTCTACTCAAGCTCCTCGACTCCTTCATAATCTTCCCGACAAAATCCAATCTCAAACGTCCCCATCGCTTCCGCAATATCCGCTTCATTCCGCGGTCCGTAAAGAGGAAGGCAGCAAAATTCCTGACAGGTAAGAAATCCCAATACAACCTGTGTGGCCGTCGCATGATACTTCTCCATAACTTCCCTTATCTTCTCTGCCAGTCTAAGATTCGGCTGTGTGTAATAATCGCTCTGCAGAACGGCTTCCGGTCCTTTTTCCAATAACTTCTGGAAGAAACCTCCGCAGGTGCTTGTATAGGGCATTGCCAGATTACCGGGATTTTCTGCGTGATACTTGTACATCTTGCGGTCCATAAGCACCAACGTGTCGTCTCCCGGCGGTTTCATATGGGGCTGGCCAATATTGTAGAGCGCCTGATTTGCTGCAAACCCCCGGTATCCCTTTTCCCGGCAATAGGCATCTGCCTCCCTCATTCGTTCCGTACTCCAGTTAGAGCACCCGTAATATCGGATTTTTCCCTCCCGTACAAACTCTTCCATCGTTTCCATCAGTTCTCCCACCGGAAGATTTTCATTGTCCCGGTGAAAAAAATAAAGGTCAATGTAATCTGTCCCAAGGGTTCTCAGGGAAAGTTCCAGATCCCGGCGCATTTCCTCGGGTACTGCACGGGAACGATGCAGATCCGGCGCCGTACAGCACATATCCGGATGGCCGCCCTTCGTCACAAGAATAATCCGGTTCCTCTTTCCGCTTCGCTGCAGCCATTCTCCGATCACCCGCTCACTGCGCCCCGTCTCCGGCGGAATCCAATCAGAATAAACCCGGGCCGTATCATAAACATTTCCGCCGGCATCGTAAAACGCATCAAACATCCGGTCTGCCGCCGCGCCTTCCCATTTCAACCCTGCATTGACACACCCCATCCCCAGAGGGGATAATTTCAAATCTGTATCAGGTATTTGTATTTTATTCATAGGTCGTACCTCCTTTTACCGCCACTAAAGCCTCTCTTTTATTTTCCCGGAAAAATTCCATCTCATTGTATTCTATCATCCACACATAAGCCTCCAAAATCCTGTAATACAGCCGGTAAAGCCAAAGACGCTCTTCCCTTTTTTCCGTCATCGGACCTGTCTGTTCATATCCATAAGCTTCTTTCAATGCAGGGTTCTGAATCCACGTGCCGCCAAATTCAAAATCAATGTCTCCAAAGGAAGCCCTGTCCCCATCGATCAGGGCTGCTATTTCCGTACAGTCTTCATTCAATAATATATTTGTGGTCCAGATATCTCCGTGAAGCAGATGAGGGGTTTTGATTTCGTCTAATAATTCTTTTCTTTCGTAGAAAACTTTCCGCACAGCCGCGGCCTCATCTTTGGTAAATCCTCCCGTCTTTTCCAGCCGCCGAAGGATGTCATCAGCTTCATAGCACAGCGCCTCCCCCCAAGAATCAAAAGCTTGTCCCTTCAGAACAAAGGAAACATATCCAAAACTTTCCCCTGTAACCTGATGCAGTTTTTTCAAATACTCCCCTGTCCTCCGGCAAATATAGTCCTCCGCTTCCTCTGACAACTTTCCTTCCTGTTTTTTGGCTTCCGACATAACTACGGAAGGAATATACTCCACAATCATAAAATCCCTGTCTATGATCTTCCTTGAAGTATCGCATGCAAGAATCGTTGAACAGGGAATTTCCTGTTTCCGGCAGACACTGCACACATATTCCTCTGCCTGCATAAGATTTTCCTCAAATTCCATCAAAAGATGCCTGTTTACCGGCCCAAGACGCAAAACTGCTTTCTTCTTTTCCTCACCATAACTTACCAGATAGGTGGTGTTAAACAGACCGCCCTTTAAAAGATGCGCCTCCTCAATCCGGGCTTCTCCGAGACTGTGAAGAAAAATTTTTTGAATCTCTTCAGAAGAGATTTCCTTAAAAAGACTGGATTTATAGTTCATTATAAAATACCTCCTGATGTTTTTTCTCCTGTATTCCGAAAAACCAAGGGTGTAACCCCTACGATCTTTTTAAATGCCGCAATAAACGAACTGGCATTATCAAAACCTACTTTTTCTCCAATTTCCCTGATCGTATCTGACGTAGACAACAGTAATAGCTTCGCATGACCAATGCGCATAGAAAGAAGATACTGATGGGGTGTCATGCCAACCACATCTGCAAAAATTCTTATAAAATAATATTTGCTAACTGCACAAATATTTGACAGTTTTTCTACTGTCACTTCTGCTTCAAAATTTTCCTGTATATATTTCCGGGCTTTATTGGCAATTTCTTCTTTTTGGGTAAGCTCCGAGTTTTGTCGTTTCATGTTATGGACAGCCCATTTGCAAAAGAACTCTGACAATAGCTGGGAATTCTGCATATTACTGAACATCACATGCTTTTTCGATAATTCCTTTAGTTCCGCAAAAAAATGCTCAACCTCTTCCACCGGCGCTCTCTGAACCTGCAGATTTTTCTCCCAAAAGCAGTCGGCAAAAGAATACGGCGAACAGTCATTATAATGAAACCAGAAAAATTCCCACCCATCTTCTTTCGCCGTTTTATATTGATGGGAGTATTTTCCGTCAAGCAGAATCATCATTCCCGGCAATAAGTTTATTGTTTTTCCTCTGTATGTAATTTCTCCCTGCCCTTTGCAGGTATACAGAAAAAGGGACTGTGAAAAAAATTCTCTTTTTGTATAATAGGATTTTCCACAGTAATAACGGCCTCCGACATCTGCCATATAGGGAAAACATTTTTCCGTCCCGGATGTAAAAGAAAAGGAATCCAAAACCGTCACTTCTGTCAGATCATACTCTAAGTTCATAGCGCAATTTTCCTCTATTTTTTAACAACTTTCTCTATTGAACCGTTTTTTCACTGATAGTATTATATAATAAATCCAAACAAATATAAACATTTATTAAGGAGCAAATTATGACTAACCGTGAACGTGTAAAAGCAATTTTAAATTATCAGCCATATGACCGTATGCCTGTAGTTCATTTTGGTTTCTGGAACGAGACACTGGAAAAATGGTATCATGAAGGACATATTACCGAAGAAGAATACCTTAGCTGGGGAGATGGAAATGAATATGATAAGCGCATCGGTGAGCGCCTTGGATTTGACTTCAACTGGTATTACTGCTTCAGCCCCGCAACCTCCCTCTTTCCCTCTTTTGAGCAGAAGGATGTAGGCGCATATCCATCCGGCGGCCGCATGATGCGAAACAGTGATGGCGTCATTGTTCTTCAAAAGGACGATGCCGGATCTATCCCTGCAGAAATTGATCATCTGCTGACAGACAGAGAATCATGGAAAGAACATTACAAATGGCGTCTCCAGTTCTCTCCCGACCGTGCATCCATTGACGGCTATAAGAAAATGAAAGAGATGAATCCCGATAATCCCATCGGACTTCACTGCGGCAGTCTGTTCGGTCGAATCCGCGACATCATGGGAGTGGAAGGAATCAGTTATCTCTATGCTGACGATGAAGATCTCTATGATGAAATTATCGATACTGTGGGAACCTTGTGCTGCGAAACCGTAAAATACACTTTAGAGCAGGGTCTCACTTTTGATTTCGCTCACTTTTGGGAAGACATCTGTTTCAAAAACGGTCCCCTTGTCATTCCGTCTGTTTTCCGTGAAAAAGTGGGGCCTCACTATAAGAGAATTACCGATTTATTAAAGGAGCATGGCATCACTATCGTTTCCTTGGACTGTGACGGCTGCATCGATTCCCTGATTCCCACTTGGCTGGAGAACGGGGTAAATACCATGTTTCCCATCGAAGTCGGTACATGGAACGCCGAAATCGCTCCTTGGCGCGAAAAATACGGTCAGATCATCCGGGGCGTGGGCGGCATGAACAAAAATGTTTTTTCTCAGGACAAAGAAGCCGTTGACAGAGAAGTGGACAGGCTGCAAAGGCTGATTAAGCTGGGCGGATATATCCCATGCCCGGACCACAGAATCGCACCGGATGCAGAATGGGATAATGTAAAATATTACTGTGAACAGATGAAAAAAAGACTGTGATTTTACTTACCGTATATTCGAAAAGAGGGGACTGTCAGGAATTTGCAGCCCCTCTTTTTCGAACAAGTTACCCTCTTATTCTGTAACTTCTACCCCTTCCGGAATCACCATCTCTGTAGAAACAGTTCCATCCCCATTCTTGACATGGGACACCCAGATATCCCCATAAGGTGTAGGATACGTTCCTTTTGCCCACTCCAAATCCCCCAGATGCGGTTCGATTTTTATTTTCCTGCATCCGGGCTCCATAACCTGAATACCCAGAACGTTTTCCGACAGCCATGGTGTAACCCCTGAAGCCCAGCCGTGACACAGGCTATGGCGATACCCCTTATAACAAAATGCTCCGCAGCTCTTATGGACATCCACTTTGCCTTCCTCCGGCATTTCATCTATTCCGGAAGCATTTTCCATCCATTTGATATCAAAATCTTCCCAAAATGTAGTTGCTCCCAGCTTCAGCATCCCTCCCCAATAGTCTCTGATACAATCAAGGCAGCCTTCATAATCGCCGGCCATTGCTCTTGCCGTCAAAATATAATACCCCATGAAGGTAGACATGCCCTCTGCCCCACCTGTTTTCAGCAAGTCCTCATTCACCTGAACTGCATCTTTCATTCCATTGATAACCATGAGCGCTGCTGCCTGTTTGGAATCTTTGTAATCCGCCTCATATCTTCGCAGTCTTTGGATGTCATCCTCACACTGCTTTACAGCCTGCTCCTCCTCCAAAACAAGAAACAGCTTTTTCAGACTCTCTTCCGCCCAAATATGAATTGCCTGAACTCCTGCGTCTACCACTTCCTTTTTTCCTTCGGATGGCCAATCCAGAAAACGCCCTTCTTTTACAGTGCTCTGTCCGTATTCATCAATATGCGCCGAAAGCATCTTCTGAATTCCTATCAGATAATCCTTCTGTTTTTCTACAAATTCCCGGTTTCCGGTATGCAAAAACCAGTCATACACAACAATGGCATACCACATCGTATAGCTTGCCATTCCGTTCATCCACCCCGGAAGAGGAGTTTCCTTCCGAATAAAATCGAGGCTTTTTTCCACAGAATCATCTGCCCCGAAAACTGCCTGTATCGTTGTTGTCTCCGGGTGCATATCTCCTACCCATACAAGACGGTCCCTTTTTATTCCATCCCAGATATATTCCTGCATATTCAAATGAACCGTATACGCACCCACATCCCAAATACGGTTCAAAAGAGCGTCACTGCATGAAAAGCTCCCCCGATACGGAACATCCTTATAAATCAATACTGCCGGCACTGATTTTAGAGAAATTTCCCCATGATCTTCCAGCAGATCGATCCGCACAAACCGGAACCCGCTTTCACCAATCTGGTTCATACTCATCATACCGACTTCTATGATCATATCCCGCCGTGCATGATCATTTGTGGCATTGGAAGCGCCTCCCAGCTCACTCATTGCTTCCGAAACGGATTCTCCAAATCTGACACGGACTTTGGCGCCTTTTCCGGTACTGTCTTCCCATGCGAAGATACGGATTCCTCCATGGATCTCCACTCCGTAGTCTAACAAAACGGATGCCTTTTTGCCTTCTGCATTTCTCATTATACAGGGATTTTTTGCCGACAGGGAAATCTGCAGTTCCTGTTCTTCCAAAAGAGCCTGTTCGTTCTCCACTTCTCCCTGTGTCCAGAGAACTTTTTTCGGAAAAAGAAATCTTCTGCTTCTGAAATCTTTTTTTCCCAGATGCGTTGCTTTTTCATCCATCACACGAAAAATATCCGTTCGATCTCTTTCTATTTCCTGCATCTTTTTACCTCCTGTCGGCTTTATAAACTTCTGACCTTCGAATTACCGCATTTCTTCTGCCCAAATGCTTCTAATGCTGCTGTGCCACAACAAGCTGATAATACAGCCCTTTCTTTTCCATCAGCTCCTCATGGCTTCCCTGTTCAGCAATTCCCTTATCGGAAATATAAAGAATCCGGTCACAGTTTTTTATCGTTGATAAGCGATGCGCCACGATAAATGCTGTCCTACCGTCAATCAGCTTCATCAGACCTTCCTGAAGCATTTTTTCTGTCTTGGTATCTATCGAAGAGGTAGCTTCATCCAAAATCAGGATTTTAGGCTCTCTGAGAAGCGTTCTGGCAAAAGTGATCAACTGCTTCTGTCCCTGTGAGAGGGTTCCGCCCTTTTCTTCTACCTCTGCCTGATATTCGTTTTCCATTTTCTCAATAAACTGAGACGCACATACAATTTTACATGCTTTTTCCACCTCTTCAGCGGATGCATCCAAACGTCCATAGCGGACATTTTCTGCGATTGTTCCGGCGAAGATAAAACTATCCTGCTGCATCACACCCATCTGGGAACGCAGGGAATGCAGTGTGACTTTTGAAATATCGTATCCATCCATCTTTATTTTTCCGCCGGTCACATCATAAAAGCGGGACAGCAGATTTACTACCGTTGATTTTCCTGCTCCGGTAGGGCCTACCAGCGCAATATGCTCACCTGCTTTTACATGAAGGTCCATATGTTCCAGAATATTCTGCCCGTCCTCATAAGCAAAGGTCACATCCTCAAAGTCCACGGCCCCCGTAATCTCCGGAAGAACTTCCGCATCTTCCGCATCCTTGATGCTTACCGGTTCATCCATGACTTCAAAAATACGTTCCAGATAGGAAATGGTATTTAACAGGTTATTGTACAAATTGGCAATATTGATAATCGGCTGCCACATCCTCCATGCATAGTCTCCCATAATCAGAATTATACCAAAACTGATCGCTTTTGTCCAAGCAACTCCTGTCAGATACATCACTCCAACTGCCGCCACAGCAATGATATCTACGATTGGAGAGATCAGATATGCAAGACGGATCGCATGCATACAGGCTTCATAATTATCTTTATTCAGCTCCTCAAAAATCCCTTCATTTTCTTTCTGGCGCACAAAGTTTTGTGTAATGGTCGTTCCGTTAATACTCTCCTGAAAATATGCGTTCATATTAGAGCCTTTATTATTTACCGCCTGCCATGCCTTACGCTGCTTTGGTTTCAGAATCATCAGTCCAACTACCAGAAAAGGAATTCCCACCAGAACAATCAGTGTCAGCTTTACATTGGTTGTCAGCATGAAAATCATAATAAAAAGAATATTAAACACTTCCAAAACAAAGTTAATGATACCATTTGAAAGCATATCCGAAACATTGTTTACATAATTGATAACTCTGACCAAAATCTTTCCATGGGGACGCTCATCAAAATACTTAAACGGTAATTCCTGTAATTTTTCAAACAGATCACTTCGGATGTCAAATACGATATCCTGTCCCACATACGTCATAATTTTCGATCGCCATACTGCCAGCATTACACTGGCAGCAATCAGCGCAGCCATAGCAAATACCAATACCGTCAACTGGTTGAGATCCTTATTCGGAATCGTGTAATCAACTGCATAGCCGATAATCTTTGCCGGAACCAGCGAGCAAATCGCTGATATTGCCGATATAAGCAGTGCAAACAGCATTTTTTTCTTATGGCGATTTACATAAACCATTGCCCGTTTCAGGTGTTGGGCATCAAACTCACGCTCTAAACTCTCATCCTGATCAAATTTATTCCTTGCCATGAATCACATCTCCTTCCCTTCTGCCCTCAGAGCTTCCTCCATACTGGAGTATCCCTTCTGAAGCAGATAAATCTCTGCGTAATAACCATTTTTTCGTAACAGTTCTTCCTGAGTGCCGCATTCCACAATCTGTCCTTTATCAAGAATAACAATCTTATCCGCTGTTCTTGCAGAGAAAACCCTCTGTGCAATAATAATCTTTGTACAGGTATAATCCAGATTTTCCAGATTGTTCTGTATGGAAGTCTCTGTCTCCGTATCCACTGCGGATGTTGTATCATCCAGAATCAGAATCGGCGGTTTCACCGCAAGCGCTCTGGCAAGAGCAAGTCTCTGCTTCTGCCCGCCGGACAATCCGGTTCCCCGTTCTCCGATCAGGGTTTCAAATCCCGAATCCATATTCCAGATAAAGTCCGCCTTTGCTTTTCTTGCAAAACGTTCAATTTCCCGCCGTCTCATTTTGCTGTTTCCAAATGCGATGTTGTGGTCGATCGAATCGGAAAATAGAAATACATCCTGATTTGCCACACCAATATTCCTTCTCAGCGTGTCAAGATCATAATCTTTGACGTCAATGCCATCCAGAAGAAGCGCACCGCCCGTTACATCGATAAAACGGGAAATGCAATTGATCAACGTAGTTTTTCCCGAACCGGTAGAACCCATGATAGCCACTGTCTCACCGGGATTGATGGTCAGATTTACGTGCTCAAGAATATCGCTGTGTTCCAGTTTTACGCTGACATCCCTGAATTCAATTTTTCCTTCCAGACGGTCTTTGCTGATCAATTCGCCATCTTTATTTTTGATAGACGGCTCTGCCTCAAAAAGTTCAATCACTTTATCAATACTTGCATAAAAACGCTGTGTATCATTCAGCAGCATGCCAAGAGTACGCATAGGCGCTGCCATGGTCCAGCATAAGCTGTTGAACGCCAAAAATGTTCCGCTTGTAATTCTTCCTGTCATCAGGAAATATCCGCCTAAAAGCAATACCATCAAAGGGAGAGCCTGAGAAAATCCTTCAATGGCCGGATAATATCTCAGCCATACAAAAGAGGCTTCCACATTTGCATTTCGAAAGTCCATATTCTTTTTACGGAATTTTTCTTTTTCGTATTCTTCTCTTGTAAAAGCTTTGACAATACGGTTTCCCTCAATGTTTTCCTGCGCATTGCTGTTCAGCTTCGACAGTTTTTCACGCAGTTCCACATAATAGGGATGAGCTGCTTTGGCAAATCTGTAGGTAACGATAAAAATAAATGGTGTAAATACCATCAAAGATGCGGTAAGAACAACATCCTGTGTAAACATATACCCGGCGCTGACTGCGTACAGTATGATACATTCCAGAAAGCCACGCAGCAGATGGACAATTCCATGCTTTCCCATTTCCGCATCACCGGTCACACGGGTCATCAGATCACCGGTCTGATGGCTTTTATAAAAGGCCCGGTCCTGTCTCTGTAATTTTCCGTAAATCTTTTTCTTGGTTCCGTAAAGAAATTTTTGTCCGCAGTCTTCTATGCCGATCATAGAGAAATAACGGATTCCTGTGCGGAGTACCGTAAAACCGATCATCAGCGATACCAGCCATACCAGTTTCCGAATCAGCGGTTCCATATTTCCTTCATATTCAGGAATCTTATACAGAACTCCATCTACAATTTCCTGTGTGATCATCGGATTCAAAAGCATCATAACCTGTGGAATCATTGCCAAAAACAGGTAAACTATGTAACGCTTTTGAAAACCTTTCATTTGCTTCCATACCCACTTTATCTGACTCATAAAGTCCCTCCTTATCTTTCAAGTACGTCCCTGCCGTGCAAATCTTTATAAATTTTATTTGCCTTATTCCCTCGCAGGAATTATACTTATTTTATGAAAACTTATCGTACACTCCAAACATCATTTATTGAACAAAATACGAGCTTACCCTTTTATATGGAATCCTATTTCTATTCGTCTCCTTCCCATGGAGACTTTCATTGTCATGAATTTTTTGAAATCGGTATCGTATTAGAAGGCTTTGGCACTCATTATGTAAATCAGCAATCCTTCCCTATGGAGCCGGGAACCGCTTATTTCATTCCTATCGGAACTTCTCATGCACTGGAGCTTTCCGAAAACTGTCTGATACAGAACCTCTATATTCTTCCGAAAATCATTTTGGAGAATCTGGGTATTACCAACGATGCCCATAGTATTTTTATGGACTTTTTTCTCAACTGCATCGTCAAGAATCTGGAAAATCCCATTCATCTTCAGCTTCATTCAGATAAGCTTGCTGCCATCCGCCAGCAGGTCAACCTGTTCGGAGATGTTCCGGAGCTTTTTCCTCCGCTGGCACATTCCTACCGGAAAAATATTTTCAGCAATCTCCTGCTGATACTCTGCGATGCATGGATTCGCCCGTCAGTTTCCGGCAAAGATATTTCCCATTCCAGAGATGTTCGTATCCTGCGGCTGATTGCGGAAAACATCCGGCTTCCCCTTTCCGAGATTATCAGCCTCTTATCGGAAAAACTGGCGCTGAATCCCCAGTACCTGAACCGGGTAGTTAAGAATTCCTTTCATACACCGCTGTCTCAACTGATTCTGGAAACGAAGCTTGAAAAAAGCTGTCAGCTCCTTGCTGAAAATTATTCCATTACGGAAACTGCCCTTGCTCTGGCTTTTTATGACCATTCACACTACACCAGATATTTTACCCGGTACTTTGGCATCAGTCCTTCCGAGTACCGCAGCAAGCATCTGCTCCCGCCTGTTTCATAGCTTCTTTCAGCCGGCTGATATAATACCTGTAGTTTGCGAACGGTGTATTCGGTGCAGCTTGGTGATCCAGTCCCGGAATATATCCTCCCTGACGGATCACCGGAAGAAGCCTCGCAAATTCTTTATCAATTGCCTCCTCGTTTTCCAGAAGAACCAGCTTATTGAAAGCGCCTATAAACTTTACCTTGGGAAATTCCTTCCGAACCTCCACAATATCCATTCCCGCATTGACATCCATGGGAAGGAATCCGTCTGCACCGGCTTTCAGAAAATACGGTATCAGCAAACGAAAATCCCCATCCGTATCTATGAATATATTTTTTACACCATTTTCACGGAGCACGGGAAATAATTTTTCATAATAAGAACCGACAAATTCTTCAAAAGAATCCGGCGACACCATCGGACCATTTTTCCCGCTGAGATCTTCTGATAAATACAGCACCTCCGGCTGGAGAATTTCCACAATTTTTGTGAGATACCTGTAATAAATTTCCAGCACAAACTGATTGATCTCATGCATCAGCTCCGGCTCATCGTAGAATGCGTACAAGTGATTTTCTATCCCCATCAGATCCCGGGGAATCCAGAAAAACCCCTGTATATTGACGCAGACCGAAAACTCTCCCCTCTCATGAGGTTCCCGGTATTTCTCGTAGATTTCTTCTATTCTTTGATCTGTAAAACGGACTGCCAGTTCCTTTTCTGTCTCACTCTTTAACTTCTCCCAGCTTTTCTGATCCGTAATTTCCCCCTGTCTGCAAAATTTCCACCATGGTATGGTAAAGTCCAGTCTTCGGACACTGTCAAATCCCAAGTATTTTTCATACGCCGCAACCGGTTCCGCCATACCGGAATCCGTGTACAGATATTTTGATCCGTACCTCTCCGGCAGCCCCTGTTCTGTCCAGTTGTCCACTGCCTGATCCCATGGATAAAAAGTCTCCTGCACGCTCCCTTCTCCCTGCATATTTTTAAAGCCCAGTGTTCCCAACACTTTCTCTCTGCAGTTCATCTCATTTCCTCCTGAAGAGTTACAATTATGTACTTTTATAGTTCCTGAGAACTATACTCCAACAGCTTTTATCTGTCTTGTATTCAATTGATTTCGTGTGTATTATTCAGACATTTTTCGTTGAAAAATCAACCAATTTTTCCCTTTTTTTGCTTCGTTTTTTGGCTGTTCTGATTTTCTTCCGATACCCTCTCCTTCTTATTGACTTCTGTCAAAACCAATAGTACAATATGCAAAAGTCACTCAGCATACGGAAAAACATCTCTTACGCTGACCAAGAGGAGGACCTATGAATCTTGTCAATATTATGAACTTTATCCGGGCTAAAGAGCCCCGTGATTTGGAGACAGAAAAAAAGCTCTTAAAAACTGCAGAGCTTGAAATCCAACTGGTAAAAAAATACGGTTTTGAAAATACCTTTTTGCTCCAGTACGATGCGCTGACCGAATCTGATTTCGCAGAATTATTTTTGCGGGAAAAAGACGAAAAAATGGAACTGGGTTTATGGCTGGAAATTGTAAAGCCTCTCACTGACAAAGTGGGGCTTCCATGGAGAGGCGAAAAGGACTGGGAATGGGACTGGCATGTAGTTCCGGGATTTTCCATGGCCTACACTCAGGAAGAACGGCGGCTCCTGATCGATGAAGCCATGAGAAAATTCCATGAGATTTTCGGCTTTTATCCAAAAACAGTAGCCAGTTGGCTGATCGATACGTTTACCATGGAATATTTATCTAAGAACTATGAAATCGATGCCTTTGCCATTTGCAGAGATCAGGTGAATACCGATGCCTATAATCTGATCGGCGGTTATTTTAATCAGGCATATTATCCCTCAAAATATAATATGTTCTGTCCCGCTCAGACAGCCGAAAATGAAATCCATGTACCGGTCTTTCGTTTACTTGGTTCCTGTCCCGTACACAACTACGATGGAAGAAAATTTTTGAAGGATGATATCGGCGGCTGTTACACCCTCGAGCCCGTATGGCATACGGGGCAGACGGAATCCTGTGTGGACTGGTTTTTCAAAACCTACTGGGAAAATGAAAATATGGGCTTCTCTTATATGCAGCTCGGGCAGGAAAACAGCTTTTCCTATGAGAATATTATCCCGGGGCTTTCCATGCAGTTGGAAAAACTGGCATCCAGAGACGATGTAACGGTTATGAAGATGTGTGACAGCGGCCGCTGGTTCAAAGAAACGTATCCGACTACACCGCCTACCAGCGTTGTGGCCTACGATGACTGGACCGGACAGGAGCTGCAGTCTGCCTACTATGACTGTAAAAATTATACGGCCAACCTGTTTTCCAGAGAAGGGAAACTGTATCTGCGGGCGCTTTATCTTTTTGAAGAGACCGTCAAAGAGCCTTATCTGGAAACACCCTGCGATAACTGGTATGCCACTTATGAGAATCTGCCGATCGTAGATACCTTGATCTGGGGTAAGGACACCGATGACTGCGGTCTGTTTATCGATGGCGGTGACGGAAGATTTACCTGCAGCGCAAAAGAGGGAAGTCTGACTGCCTCTTCCGGTAATTGCAGTATTTCTTTTGATGAGGAGAAGATTATATTTGAGAATTGTACTCTGCGTTTCCGAATCGGAGACTGCAAAGCCCGGATCCGCCTGATTGGGAATGTATTGCATTTTTCCTATCAGAATTCTGAGTATGCTGTTAAAGTCTCAGGTAATATCCGTGAAGTTGAGGGCGGGTTTGTGCTGGAAGCTGCGGATGGAAAAATCATACTGTATATTCGTTAGTCAAAAACCCCGCTGCAAGCATATCCGCATGGCTCGTTGCCTGCGGGAAAAAATAGTGCTAAGCCACAGATTCTAATTCTGGGCTTAGCACCATTCACTGAAAATTATTTCTTCACATCCACCGAAATCTCCGGCGCTTTCAGAATTCCTGTCTCGTTGATAAAGTATTCATAGGACCACTGTTCCCCTGTCGTACGCCATGCATTCGGTCCGAACCACCGTTCCACTTCGTTGCAGTTGTGAATGGCTCCGAAGGTGTTTACCCGGTTTCCGAAGCTTGTGATTTTCAGCCGGTGTTCCCCTTCCGTTACCTTTCCAAGAGAGACAACGTACGGTGACAGCGCAATGGGACCCATTTCTTTTCCGTCCATTTCCACCTTCAAAAGGGGACTGCGGAACCGGGAGATCTGTATTGCTGCTTCCCCTTCCGGCAGGTTTACCGGGACATCATACGTTACGTTTCCTCCGTAGAACGGGAATCCCTGACGGGTAATATCTCCAAACATAAGCTTTGCAGGTTTTTCCTTTAATACGCTTACACTTCCTGCCACCCAAACGCCGAATTCGCCCAGAAGATACATGGCTTCGATATTTCTCTTTCTGTTATAGGGAATGGAAACCTGTATCTCATTGCTTCCTTTACAAAGGCTGCCGATGGGAACCGTCTTGATATCTCTGTCCGTATACCATCCGTCAGCTTCGGAAGCTATATGATTTCCGTTAATCTGAATCTCCACATCGGAAGCATCTTCCAGAGCAAGATGAAGATCCTTCAGGCTGACCTCACTGTAAACAGTGAATTTCAGCGTCAGACGGTGTTCATAAGGACAATCCTCCTGATCCGTCCAAGGCTGGGCATATGCCTCCATTCTGAGAGGATAGCCTAACAGTTCCCGGAACTGATTGTCGATTCGCAAAACCTCTTCCCGGGACTGCCATTCCCCATCGTCAAAACGGTATTCTGCCATATCAAGCAGGCAGACATTCGGTTCGGAAAGAACGTAATCCATGGGTTTTTCCGGGATAATACAGATGCGTTTCTGATCTGCGCCTTCATTCTCTTTTTCACTTCCGGTCATCTGTTCACCGTCTTCTTTGCAGCCGATTTCTTCCATAGCAATCGGCTCCATGTACAGCAGAAGACTGTCATGTTCAAACATGGTCAAAGTAAAGCTGGTATTTCCCTCTCTGTTTTCCGTATGGATTTCCCTTGTCTCTCCGCTGAAGGTATCGTACAGGGTAATCTTCCAATTTCCTTTCAGTGTGATGGTATTATGCTCCCCATGAGGCATATCCCGGTTTCTCATAGGTTCCACATGAACAAGGAACAGCCAGCGGTTTTCCCCGTCCTGACGCATCTGGTAAATCATATTGTCATGACGGATTCCCCTTTCATCCTTCACCTCAACCAGACGGTACTCTTCCAGATTTTCCATGATGGACGATGAGACAAATGGAACCTGCAGACATTTTTCTGCAAGCTGTACCGGACGATCATCTTTTTTCGCATCCATATATTTGGGAAGTTTTCCGGTGAAGATTACTTTTCCACCCTGTTCCCGGAATTTTTCCAGTCGTTCCACCGTTGTTTTTCTTAAAGTGACACAATTGGGAACAATCACAGCATCGTATTTCATTTCTCCTACCGGAAGTTTTCCCTCTGTAATCTGTCCCAACTCTGTCTGTTCCGGGAAAAGAGCTTCTGAGATGAAATCGAAATCCTGAAGTCCGTACAGCAGCCAGTCGATCACTGAATGGAATCCCTCTTCCAGTTCTTTGCGGATGACGCTGGTCTTTTCTTCCGTTCCCCAGTACAGCCAGTAGGATTCCACTGGATGAATCACACCAACCTTCACCACCGGGGTTCCTCTGGTAATGGCTGTATTTACCCGGGCAAAGTGATCCTCCATCATTTTATACTCTTTATACCATGGGGACTGATAACCGATTGCCGCCGGATAGTCTCTTTTTGCCTCTCCGGCCATGCTCACCCAGTTCAGATGAGGCACACGGACTGTAACACCCAGAGCAGCCTGCCAGTCTCCCTGCAGCTTATGTCCCCGGAAATCGAAATCCCAGTTGGTTACACCATACAGTTCACTGAGCATTCCTTCCCTGCCATACTGGTGTACTGCACTCTGCGCCTGCTTCACAGTGGAAAGTTCCCGGCTGTCGCACAGCATATCAATTCCCGGAATATCAAATCCTTTATAAGAGCGCATAGCCTCGCCTAAGGCAGCCGTCTGGGACATCAGCGTAGGCTCTTCCATCATATGGCCCGTCAGACGAAGCCCATGTTCCTGACACCATTTTCCAATCTGCACTGCATAGGCCTCTGTAAACCGCTGGCAGACATGGTCATGGTACTGATATCTTGTCTCTGATACTTCATCTTCTCCCAGTTCCCAGAACACCTCCGGAAGTTTTTCCAGCAGACTGTGTCCGTAGGCTGCACAGAAGGTTTCTTCCAGATCGTCCGTATACGGGATGATAACGGATTCCCGTGCAAGAGAATATCCCATTCTTCCCTTATGGCAGAACTGCGGTTCATCGGTAAAGATGGACGGTATTCTTTTCCCAAAATCCGCTCCCACGGTTTCGGCATATTTTTCATGGGTTATCTCGATAAATTTTTTTACTGCCTCAGGATTCAGGGTGTCCAGATATGCCTGATTATTGAACCATGGATTATCTCCTGATACTTCCTTGTACGCATACCATTTTGTGTAGCCCACAGGCGGTTCCTGATCTTTTTCCAGCAGACAGTAATCTGCCAGCCAGCCGTCCACGATTTTCACCCCGTAGCACTGAAGCAAATCCCGTTCCGTATTTCTGACAGCCTGAGCTCCTGAAATATAAGTCGGTTGGAAATATTTTTTATCCAGATCTTCCGGGCTGAATACCAGAAAACGGCTCCGGTATTTATGATCCCGGGTAACGTATCCGCCTCCAAATCCTGACGGCCAGCGGTCTTCATCGTACAGCCAGAGAAGCATATCCTGCTTCTTCGCTTCCTCCAGACTGCACGTTACCAGATCCATAAACTCTTCACTGAGATAGGGAACGTCCATTCCTGTCCGGCAGTGGAGATGAGCGCCGCCCATCCCCATTTCTTTCATCTCAGCGTAGCCGTTTCGGATATGCTCCGGCGTTATTTTGCAGTTCCATGCCCAGAACGGAGTTCCTCTGTACTCCGAAGTGGGATTTTCAAATAAGGCTTTTGACAATTTCTTTTCTCTGTTTTTTTCATATAACTTCATAATTGTACCCCCTGCCTTCTCGTCTTTTATCCCTTACCGATTCAACAGTAAAACAAACAATCCGCCCTGAACAGTTCTGTTCTGGAAGCCTTCCGCAACCGCTTTCTCTGTATGATACCAGTCCGGAAGCGGCGCTCTCTTATCCATGGCGCACTGTGCATCCCACATGGTATCAATGATTTTGTTTCTGTACTCTTCATTATCCGTCAGAACTGCTGACCACATCTCCCAGTCACTCTTTGTATAATCGCATCTGCAATCCAGCGGAATACCGTAAGGATTGAATTTAGTCAAATAATATGTTACTTCTGTTTCTGCAATTTTTTCATCAAAAATATGCAGTCCCAGCAGTTTATCCCAAATCAGGTTGTACTTCAGGCTCCAGCTATCCTCTCTGTCGAAGGTCAGTCTGTAATGGTCACCGTCAAATGCTTCTTTCTCCCACTGTACCGCCAGCTCTTTCGCTTTGTCCACGTAGTAAGTTCCCCGCTGTTCCTCACCCATTTCGCTCAGCAGTTTTCCCCATGCTCCAACCGCCAAGATTCCTTTGATGGACAGGTTGCAGTTGTGTGCCAGATGTCCGGCAAAGTCATCGGTACAGAGCTGATTTTCCGGATTCCATCCGATACGCACCAGATAATCTGCCCACTGGGTCAGAATTTCTTTATGCTTCGCTGCATATTCTGCATTTCCTTCAGCTTTGCATACTGCTGCTGTTGTCAAAATCATATTTCCGCACTCTTCTACCGGCATCTGATTTTCCTCTTCCAGCAGGTGGAGTCTCGGATTCATACCGTAAACCTGTCCATTTGCCAGCGGGTACTGTCCCACATCGTGAGGAGCAAATTCAAATGGCCACAGTCCTGCACTGACCAGATGGAAGATCGGGTTCAACATTCCCTCTACAAGCTGCGGACAATATTTCAGATACAGAGGAGCCGATGGATAGGTGATATCCACAGTACCGATACATCCGTTGCTGTAGCATTCTTTTGAGAAAAACTGAAGTTCCCCATCTACCTCAATCAATTTATGTCCGGCGATGGATTCCCGGTAAGCTACGCAGAGAATATCGTAATATTTTTCTCCGTAAACCATAGCCTCTTTTTTCAGTTCTTCATCAAAAGCTTTTGTTTTTTCACGGAGTTTCTCATACTCTTCGATTCCCTTAACAAGAACCTCTCCAAAGGTTTCCCCGTCTTTTCTCCAGTAAGCCTCTACGTCTTTTCCAAAATACTGAATGGAACGGATATCATCGTAAGCCAGACATACCATGCCGGACTTATCTTTCCCTTCCGATACCTCAAACTGACGAGCACATCCCAGAGCCGGATAGCCCTTTCTTACTTCATGAGCCAGTCCCACATTTCCGGTCATTTTTCCACCCAGCTTCGGCCATGCGAGGCTTTCATTGCCGCCCCAAAGCCATCTCTTTTTGTCTTCCGTATTCATGATCAGATATTCGTGGTCAGGCGCTGCCAGATGAAGCCATCCCCAGTCAATCCGAATTCCATCACCGGATTTTGCAAGCACATCGTTGTCTCCCCTGCCGCAGAAGATACTGTTTTCATCAACGCCGAATTCCACAGCCTGATCACTGGTATTCACAGCAGCTTCGGAAGTGATGTCCAGATACATCTTTACTTTATGAGCCTGACCGTCTTTTGCAGATACTTTATAAGAAATATAAGATACCGGACGGCTCATCAATTTCAGATCGTCCATCAAAAGCGGTGTCATAAATTCCACTTCCAGAGAAATCTGTTCATTTTCAAATACATAGATGGTTTTTGTGGGGGTAAGCTCCACCGATTTCTGTTCCAGAACTTTCGGTTCCAGATAATAATCCTCATTATTCAGTTCAATTTTTCCCATGAATCTGTACCAAACGCCATCCACCTGAATGCAGCCTGTCATGGCATTTCTTTTTCCGGTCCAGTGGCGGGGAGCATCATCGTACAGATGATCTGCTGTTGACCAGATGTTAAAATAAGGGTCTACAGTTACTAACGGTATTGCTCTTGGTAAAAATTTTTTTGTTTCCATGAAAAGTCCTCCTGTTTATTTATTTTTCTGGTATATTTTTTGCTAAACTTCCTCGAATCGGTGCGGTATGTATTTGCTTTTCAGCTACCGAAGCAAAAACCACGTTGTCATCTCCGTAACCCCTCTGTTGGCCCAAGCAAAGTACGGAATCAACTGCAGTTCAATTTCATCTTCTGCCGCCGGAGTGTCCAGATAGAGTTCCTCTGTATCCTGTCTCACGTAAGCTTTTGTTTTCAACACCGGAATTATCTCTCCATCAATCACTGCTGTCTCTTCTGTGAAACTGTTTCCTCTGGTGATTCTGATATCCCTCAGCGGGCGGTCTCCGTGATCGATTCCTTCCCCACAGAATACCAACGGTCCCCGCATTACGGCTGCCCGTCCTGCAAGGTCAACAATACGGGGATTGCCTTCCACTATCTTCACATCCATCGGCAGTTCCAGAACCATCCGGTCTCCCGGCTTCCATTCCCTGTTGATATAAGCATATCCGGTAATCAGGTCATGCTCTGCCTCTTCCCCATTCACTGTTATCACATGACCGGAAGCCCAGCCCGGAATACGCAGTGCAATGGTATAGTTTCCTCCTGTCTCCGTTGTGAAGGCGATGCTTCCTTCATAAGGATAGTTTGTCTCCTGTTTCAAAGTTATGTTCCTGCCGTTTAAGTCAATAACCCCTTCCCCGCTCATGTAGCAGTGCGCATAAATCGTATCCTCTGATACGGAATACATATAATCAGCCACAGAACCAACCGTACGGAGCAGATTTGGCGGGCAACAGGAGCAGCCAAATACTTTTACCCGCTCAAGAATGGGAAGATGTTCTCTTAATCCCTCCGCTCTGGAATCATTGAAAGCATTTCTTTTCGGGTCCACCGCCATAGGATTTTCGTAGAAAAATCTGTCCCCTGACAGAGAAACCCCGCTGAGTACCGTATTATAAAGAGCCCGCTCTGCGCAGTCTGCGTATCTGCTGTCTGCCTCGATCAGCCACATACGTCTGCAAAATTGAGCCAGCGCAATGGACGCACAGGTTTCATTGTACGCGGTGTACTCCGGAAGATCATAATCAAAGGTGAAGGATTCCCCACGATAAGTGGAGCCGATGCCTCCGGTAATACTCATTCTCTTTCCGGTAATATTGTTAAATAATGTTTTACAGATTTCCGCCAGCTTTTCCTCTTTTTCCGCACGAGCCATATCGGCCATGCCGCTGTAGAGATAAAGCGCCCGGACACTGTGCCCCTCTGCCGTCTCCTGCATCCTTACAGGTTTGTGGGACTGCATATGTTCCTGATCTGTGAAATCATAGGTTTCGTCTCTGTCACTGGTGCCTCTGGTGTCGATAAAGTATTCCGCCAGACGTTTGTACTTTTCATCTCCGGTATACTGATACAGCCGAAACAGCGCCAGTTCAATTTCTTCATGACCCGGTGTGTCGAATTTGGCAGAATGTTCCACTCTGAATACCCGGTCGATCAGATCAATATATTTCTTTGCCACTTCCAGCATAGCCGTTTTTCCGGTAGCTTCCGCATAAGCCACTGCCCCTTCCACCAGATGGCCTGCGCAGTAAAGCTCATGGTCGGTTCTTCTGGTAAATCTCGCTTCCGGCTCCACCACCGTAAAGTATGCATTCAGATAACCATTTTCTTCCTGTGTCTTCTGCATCCGCTCTACCAGTTCATCCACCTTTGCTTCCAGTTCAGGATCTCTCTGCTGCTGCAGAAAGCAGGCTGCTCCTTCAATCCACTTGGTCACATCCGATTCCCAGAAAATATGGGGCTGATTGGGCATTCCCTCTTTCCAGTTAAATTTCAGGGCTTCAAATCTTCCTGTCTCCTCAAATCTGTCGTATACGGCCCCTACAGTTATTTTCCGGAATAAATCCTGTTTTTCTTTCCAGAAATTACCTGTCACCGTCATATTTTTAAAAGACACATGCTTTCCCATATATTTCTCCATCATACCATCTCCTTTCAAAAAAGCCCCGGCACAGGAACTTATCCTGTAAAAGGAAATTTCCGTATGCCGGGGCAGGTCTTACCCTTTCGTTTACATGAAGGATCTCCAGTATCCTACTTCACGCTCATTAATTTCTTTAATCACTTCAGGCTCAACCTTGAAGTTTCTCTCCATATCCATCAAACCATTGATTTCCTGCTGTACGTCGGAAACCTGTGTATAGCAGAATCCGCACACATACGGAATTTCTTTTACAGCCGTGGTAATCTCGTCAAATCTTCTGATGAAATCTTCTTTGGTGTTTACCTTATTGCCGTATCCCCAGCCGGAATCATCGTTGTTGAAAGCAATTCCGCCGTACTCACTGATGATGATCGGCTGTCCTTTGTATCCATATCCATTGGCGAACGCAGATTTTCCGCTGCTGTGGTAAACTTCCGTGGTCATAATCTCATCTTTACATTCGGTATAGCGTTTTCTCAGAACCTCTCCCACTTCCTCATAGTCATGCAAAGTGATAATATCGGAAACGGTATGCTCCCAGCCGTCATTTACGATTACCGGACGATATTTATCCAAACTCTTCGTCAGATAGTAGATTGCCTCTGTAAAATGCTGTTCCATAGGCCTTGTCTCTACATGGCCTACGCCCCATGACTCATTAAACGGAGTCCAAGTAATGATACAGGGGTGATTATAGTTCTGTTTTACGATTTCCATCCACTCTCTGGCAAATTCTGTAACTGCGTAATCTGTATACTGATAAGCGGCAGCAACTTCACTCCATACCAGCATACCTTTCACATCACACCAGTATAAGAATCTTTCATCCTCTGTTTTCTGATGTTTTCTCAGTCCATTGTAACCCAGAGCCTGAATTTTCTCGATGTCCTCAATCAGAGCTTCCTCACTGGGCGGTGTCAGATGGGAATCTTTCCAGTAGCCCTGATCCAGAATCAGTCTCTGATACAGCGGATGTCCGTTCAGCAGGATATTCTGTCCGTCAATGCGGATCTCTCTCATAGCAAAGTAGGACTCTACAGTGTCAACTACTTCACCTGCTCTGATTACACGGAATTCGATATCATACAAATCGGGAGTAGCCGGTGACCAGTGGTGAATTCCCCATTCCAGATTATGATTATTTCTCAGGAATACATTTATTTTTGTTTCAATATGGTTGGAAACAACGGCAACCATGCTTTTACTGATCAGCACATCATCAAAGGTAACAGTCGCTTCCACCAGAAGATCAGCGCCCAGCTCTGTTTCCGGAGCGTCCACTTCGTATTCTACTTCCAGTGAAGCCTCCTCCATATTCGGTGTCATCTTCACTGCTGCCAGACTGATCTTAGGAACGTACTCTGTCCATACGGTTTTCCAGATGCCTGTAGTCTGTACATACCAGCATCCGAAGTTATCGTTGATCCAACGCTGTTTTCCTCTCGGCTGCTGCATATCGAAGGAGTCTTCCACTTTTACTACCAGTTCATTTTCTCCGTCTTTTACCAGATTGGTAATGTCGAAGGAGAATCTAGCATAGCCGCCTCTGTGATTTCCGGCATACTGTCCGTTCACCCACAATTTCGTCTCAAAATCGCTGCCTTCAAAGTGAATCACATAATTATTTTTCTCCAGTTTGCTTCCGTCCACCTGTACCGTTCTTCTGTACCAGATATTATCATGGCGTGTCTCATCCTGAATGCCGCTTAATTTTGTCTCATAAGTAAACGGCACCTGAATCTTTTGCTGCCCTTTGAACTCTTCAAACCATTTTTCCTGCTCGCCGCAGTTCTTGTCGTCAAATCCGAAATCCCATGTTCCGTTCAGATTTTCCCAGTCTCTTCTGACAAACTGGGTTCTTGGATAATCTTTGATATAGCACTTCATACTGTCCTGTTCCTCCGTGATATAATGATTCTATTTCGTCTTTTAACAGTTATTCTGTTTCTTTTGTGCTAATCATATCATATTTTACCTGTTTGTCAACATATTCTTGTGGTTTTTACCCCTGTTCCCCTGTATTATTTTTTATTTAAACAATAATATTGTTTATTTAATGGATAGATCTCTGGAAATTATATTTTTACTGTTCCTTTAAGAAGATGCTGCGTTCAAAAAACCTTTTGACACCGGGTTTTAAAAAATATCAGGGGCAAAACACCCTTTGCCCCTGATATCTCAATACTCCATAGTCAGTATAATATCCTGATCATAATCTCCAAAATGTTTCCCAAAAATATTAAATCCCCCCACATAGCGGGCATCCGGCTTATTTCCGATTTTTACCGACACAAAAGAATTCTTCATCAGGTCAAGCTCATCCACTCTGGTATCCGAAACTCTTTCCCCGTTGATATAGCTTCCCTCCGGCCCTACCTCCCATGTAGTCAGCAAGCCATGCTGGGTAGAACCATTTGGCCAGTTTTTCGGCATCAGACGGCCTCTCCGCGCCCCGAAATCTCCCGGGCTGGTCCACGTCCCACACTCCATCCCATTGATCCAAACCGTGATATCCGATTTCCAGTTTTCACGGTAACCGGGAGCCTCGGAACAGATTTCCATGGAAACCGTGATTTTTTTCACCTTTCGGTTTTTCGGAACACCGTTGGCAAATTTATATTCCACATATCCGGAGGATGTCCACAAAATTCCTGCGTGCATTCTTTCCGGGTAATAAAAGCAATATTCCCGGTCTTCATTTCCAATGATTCCGTCCACTCCCTGAATTCCGCAGGTGGGCGTCACCTTACAACTGCTGTATGCCCCCACCGACATTTCCGCACTGAAAATTTCTGCAATATCTGCATTCCGGGAGACCAGATTGATCGTAATGTAATCCTCTTTCTTCGTGCAGAGCTTTGTGTTCCCTCTGGTTCCCGGCTGTTCCTCCATCCGGATCAGTCCTGCCTGTTCCAAAAGTTTCAGATGAAAAGCCGTGCTGGATGCGGGAAGATTCATTTTTTTCGCAATTTCTCCGATAATGAGACTCTCACCGTAGAGAAGCTGAAGGATCTCCAGACGGACAGGAGATGACAACGCTTTCCCTAAATCACACAATTCATCGATATTTTCCAAATCATAATCTTTTAGCTTTGCCATATGTTCTACCCCTATTTTTTCCTCTTGTCTTGCCGTGAGACAATCTTTATAGTCAAAAACGGATTCCACTGCTTTTTTCTGCAGCAAATCCGTTTTCCTGTTCATAACTATTCAGGACCCTGTCCTTCATAGTCACGAATGCATGCACACAAACTGCATTTCATGCAGTTTGGCGCTCGTATGTCTCGGGATTTCCTTGCAAATGCAAGTCAACACCTCGCGGGACAGTGACTTTCTGAACAGTTACTCCTCTTCATTCTATTTCCCCAGCACACCTGCCAGTTTCCTGATATACTCCGGTGTCGTCCCGCAGCATCCGCCCACAATACCTGCGCCCAGATCCACCAGCCTTTTCATATGTCCGGCAAATCTATCCGCATCCATATCATACAGCGCCTCGCCCCGGTCATTCATCACCGGCATCCCCGCATTGGGTTTTGCGATAATCGGCACCTTCGCCACTGCTTTCATAGCCGCCACAACGGATTCCAACTGATCCGGTCCCACAGAACAATTGAGGCCTACGGCTGAGGCTCCCATTTCCTGAAGGGTAAGAACCGCCTCCACCGCATTTCCGCCATACATGGCTGTTCCATCCGCCTCCAGCGTCAGCGTGCACATCACAGGCAGGTCGCATACGGACTGAGCCGCATCAAGGGCAGCCACCGTCTCGTCCACTCCCAGCATAGTTTCTGCACCCAGAAGATCCACCCCGGCATCCACCAGCGCTTTGATCTGTTCCTGATAGGCATGGTACAGCTTTTCGTAGGTCATATCTCCCCGGGGTTCCAGAAGCTGTCCGGTGGTGGTCAGATCCCCTGCCACTAAAGCCCTGCTTCCCACGCCGTCCTTGGAAATCCGCACCAGACGAGTATTCATCTCCTCCACCCGCTCCTGAAGCCCGAAGTTTCTCAGACTGATTCTGTTTGCGGCAAAGGTAGGAGCATAGACGATCTCACTGCCGGCTTCCACATAAGCAAGCTGTAATTCCTGAAGAACTGTCGGATTTTCCAGCACCCACTGTTCGGGGGAAATCCCCACCGGCATCCCCGCCATTCTGAGATTGGATCCTGTAGCTCCATCTAAAAGTACTACCCCTTTGCCGGTTTTCTCTATAAATTCCTGTTTCGTCATCTACTGTCTCTCCTGTTCTTGCGGTTATCCTCTGTCCGGGTGGCTACTTTCTTTCACAAAATTCTATCCGTTCAAGGTTTGGACCCTGAATAATGAAAAATGCGACTCCGTTTTCCCAGAAGGGAAGCTCTTCAATTCCCTCAGAAAGAATTACAAATCCCTGTTCTTTCGCCCACTGGTAAGCAGCCTCGATATCCGTACAGTCCAGCGCAAAATGATTGATTGCGCCGTCCAGACCGTTTCCGCCTTCCCCGTAGGTCTCAATAACCAGATTTTTCAGGCGCAGAAATGCCACCGGCGCTCCGTTTGCCGGAACTGTATTCCTATGCTCCGTCTGAAAGCCTAATTTTTCATAAAATGCAATGGTCTGCTCTATATCCGATGTAGGAATCCCGATATGCTGGATTCCGCTTACCCACTGTTCTGCACCCATAGAATTTCCTCCGTTTTCATAACTATTCTGTCCCCTGTTCTTCCGAACAGTTACCCGTTTTCTGCTTATTCAGCCTCAGTTTCTTCCGCTTTGTACTGGAATGATTTTTTATCGGTAACTTTGACTTTTTTCCAAACGTCCTCTTCGATTTTCAATTCCACAGCTCCCTTCCATTCGTCCAGAAGCTCATCATACATTTCCTGCTCTCTTGTCAGAATGATGGAATCTTTTTTATTCTGGGTAGCCTCCTCGTCGTGTTTCAGGTCAAGACGCACTACATAGTATCCATCTCTTCCCTCTACCACCTGAGATACCAGATCGCCGTCTTCCAGATCGGCTACAGACTCTCTCACTTTTTCATCCAGAGTCTCCTCTTCACTGCCTGCGGTAGTAAAGTTTCTGCTGGAAGCCGACAGGGTTTCGTCCACTTCTTTTGCAAGAGCATCCATATCTGCCTCTGCCGGATCGTCGGAAGCTTTCACCTTTTCGTATACCGCTTCTGCCAGTTCCTTTTTCGCTGCCTTTTCTTCATCAGTCAATGCGATCGTCTGTCCTTCTTCGTCCATCTCTGTGCCTTCTGTAGTCACCTTTACCACCGTCACCTTAGACTGGTTGATCTCATCTGCATCTACTTCCGTGTCTACATCTGCCACCATAGGATCGTGCATCTTCTGACGGATGGTCATCAGTTCCAGATACGTTACGATATCAGCCTCTGAAACTGCCAGTTCAGCCAAAGTCTCTTCGCTGTTGGCCTCCATAAAAGCTTTCGCTGCTTCTTCCAGCTTTGTCTGCTCTTCCTCGCTGATTTCTACTCCATACTCTTCCGCATGGGCTTTCATAGCGTAAAGACCTTTGAGGGTATCCATGGCATCATCTTTAGATGATTCACCCATAGTTTTTCCGTCTTCACCCTCCTGATCCCAGATATTTCCTGTCATATCCATTCCTGCGCTCTGTGAAAACATCGCATAGTAGCTTTCCGTCTGCGCCTGCTGGTCTCTGGTCACATAGCTTGCAAGGCCGAGAGTTACTTTCTCTCCGTCAATGGTAGCTGCTGTCTGGGTTCCATCTAATTTTCCGCATCCTGCAAGGCTGGCTGCAAACATAGAAGCTGCCAGAATGCCGCATGCAATTTTGTTATTCATCTTTTTCATCTTTTCCTCCGTATAGCTTTTTTATTTTCTGGTTCTGATTATATTCCATTTTTCAGACAGGGGCAACCTTTTTCCTTGATTTCAAAGTTTTTTCACATTCTTAACTTTCCACAAGAACCTGCATATCCTGTAAAAGCACTTCCGCTTTCTCCATCATGGGCAGTTTTTCCTTTCCTCTGCGTTTTCTGGGTCTGTAAATGAAATATGGATTTGTCTCTATTTTAAACTGCAGTTCATCCGGATATTTTTCCAGTATTTCCGGCACTTTGGACGGATCAATTTTAGCTTTCTCATACATGGTAAGCCTCAGTTCCTCCCCCATCTGTTTCACCTCTGTGAGATAAATCCGGTGGGCCAGCGCCTTCAGATTTGCAATGGCAAGAAGATTCTGCACCGTCTTAGGCAGTTCTCCGAAACGGTCCAGCAGTTCCTCCAGCATATCCTCATATTCCTCCTGACTCTCGATTCCTGCAATCCGTTTGTAAATATCCAGCTTCAGATATTCATTGGGAATATATTTTTCGGGAATATAGGCGTTGACATTGATATCGATCATGGTCTCAAACTTTTCTTTTACCGCAACTCCCTTTGCCTCCTGCACCGCTTCGTTCAGCATCTTGCAGTACAGATCATATCCCACGGCCTCCATATGTCCATGCTGCTCTGCCCCCAGAAGATTTCCCGCTCCCCGAAGTTCCAGATCCCGCATAGCGATTTTGATCCCGCTTCCCAGCTCCGTAAATTCCCGGATGGCATGGAGCCGTTTTTCCGCAACCTCCTTGAGCATCTTATCCCGCTTATACATCAGAAAAGCGTATGCTGTCCGATTGGAACGGCCTACCCGTCCCCGAAGCTGATAAAGCTGGGAAAGTCCCAATCGATCTGCGTCATGGATAATCATGGTATTTGCATTGGAAATGTCCAGCCCTGTCTCGATAATCGTAGTGGAAACCAGCACATCAATATCTCCGTTAATAAATCCGTACATGATTTTTTCCAGCTCCCGTTCGCTCATCTGCCCGTGGGCAAAGGCCACATTTGCTTCGGGAACCAGCTTTGCCACCTGATTGGCAATCTCCGCAATATTATTTACCCGGTTGTACACATAATACACCTGACCGCCCCGACTCATCTCACGGCTGACGGCCTCCCGCACCATCTCGTCATTATACTCCATAACGTAGGTCTGGATAGGCGTACGGTCCTGAGGCGCCTCCTCCAAGACGCTCATGTCCCGGATTCCGATCAGGCTCATATGCAATGTTCTTGGAATCGGCGTTGCCGTCAGCGTCAGTACGTCTACATTTTGTTTTAACTGTTTGATTTTTTCCTTGTGAGTAACGCCGAAACGCTGCTCCTCGTCAATGATCAACACACCTAAATCTTTGAATTTTACATCCGCCGAAAGAACCCGGTGAGTACCGATCAGAATGTCCACCAGACCCTTTTTCAGGTCCGTAATGGTCTTTTTCTGCTGGGCCGGCGTCCGGAAGCGGCATAAAAGGTCAACTCTTACCGGAAATTCTTTCATTCTCTGGATGAAGGTATTGTAATGCTGCTGGGCGAGAATCGTGGTGGGCACCAGATAAACCACCTGTTTTCCCTCCTGAATGGCCTTGAAAGCCACACGGATGGCAATTTCCGTCTTTCCGTAACCCACATCACCGCAGATCAGACGGTCCATGACCTTTTTGCTCTCCATATCCTTTTTCGCCGCATCGATTGCCAGAAGCTGATCCTCCGTCTCCTCAAAGGGAAACATTTCCTCAAATTCCCTCTGCCAGACCGTATCCGGTCCATACTGGAAGCCTTCGCTGTTTTGTCTCGCCGCATAAAGTTCAACCAGATCCTTTGCGATATTTTTCACCACGCCCCGGACCCGGGTCTTTGTCTTTTTCCATTCCTGACCGCCCAGCTTATTTAACTTTGGCGGTTTTGCATCTGCTCCTGCATATTTCTGCAGAAGTTCCAACTGGGTTGCCAGTATATACAGGTTGCTTTTTCCCTCGTATTCGATTTTGATATAATCTTTTACCACACCGTCCACTTCCATTTTCTCGATGCCCTTGTACACACCAAGACCATGGTTTTCGTGAACCACAAAATCTCCCACTGACAATTCGGAAAAACTCTGGATTTTCTTTCCGCTGTACTCGGATTTTTTCCGTTTTTTCTTCTTCTCTTTCCCGAAAATATCTGACTCGGCGATTACCACATACTTAATCAGGGGATATTCAAACCCCCGCGCCACATACCCGCAGGCAACCTTGATTTCTCCCTTCTGAATCAGGCGGCTGGGATCCTCACTGTAAAATGCAGCCAGACCCTCCTCCTGAAAATCCTCCGCCAGACGGGCAGCCCTTGTTCTTGAGGGCGAAAGAAGAAGCACCTGATAGCCCGACTTTTTCCACTGCTTCAAATCTTTCAAAAGCATCTCAAAACTGTTGTTATACGGATTCACCGATTTTACCGTCAACTGGATTTCTTTTTTAAAATTCCACTCGCTTCCTCTGGGCTCCATAGTGGAAAGCGACAGGGTATGACGCTGATGAAACCGATGTACGATTTCCTGATGATGGCAGATCAGGTTCATCTGTCCCGGAAGAAGATATCCCTTTTCCAGACGGTGAATCATGCTCTCCCGAAATTCCTCCTCCGTGGCTTTTGCGTGCTCTGTCAGCCTGTTAGGTTCGTCCAGAACCACAATGGCTTCTTCCGGAAAATAATCCAGAAATGATACCGTCTTTTTATAAAAATAGTGAATGAAGCTCTCTGCCCCGGCAAAATGCCGGAATTCCTGAATCTGTTCCCGGATTTCTTCTGCCAGATTCTTTACCCGGGCCGCTTCCTCCGTCTTAAATTCCCCCCGCAGTTTCCGGTAACTGGTCTTTGCCTCTTTTTCAATGGCTTCCAATCCCCGCGAAATGCATTCCTCATCCAGAACCATTTCCGTTGCCGGATAAATGGAAATCTCCTCCAGATTTTCTATGGAGCGCTGGCTCTGGACATCAAAACTTCGAATGGAATCAATCTCATCTCCCCATAGCTCGATTCTCCAAGGGTTTTCCTCGGTAAGGGAAAAAATATCCATAATTCCGCCTCGGATGGAAAACTGTCCCGGCACCTCTACCTGAGCGGCACGCTCGTATCCCAGTTCTACCAGCTCGGTTTTCATTTTATTCAGGTCAATCTCACTGTCGTTTTTGAAATGCAGCACCCTGCTCTTCCAGATTTCCAGCGGTATCAGATAATCCAGACAACTGTCCATGGATGCGATCACAGTCACCTGATCCCGTTCCAGAAGAGCCTTCAAGGTCTGAATCCTCTGCTTGGTGATCAGATTCCCGTGAATATCCGCCTGATAGAAAATCAGGTCTCTGGCCGGATACAGAAGCGCCTCCGGATCATACAGCCGGTAATCCTCATAAAATTCTTTGGCCTTCAGATCGTTTTCCGTGACAATCAGCCGGAAATCAAAGGCACCGGAAATTCCGTTGGCAAAATGAGCCTTCTGGGAATCCAGACATCCGGAAACCTGTATAATTCCCTGCTTTTGTATCAGCTTCTCTACATCCTCAAAATCCGCCAGATGATATAGTGGTTGTACGAATGCATCCATTGTTGATTTTCCTTTCTGATATTTTTCCTTCCCGCCTTATTCCTGCAGGCAGCGATTCCGACGGATATGCCTGCATATCTATTTGGCTTTTTTGGTTCCATTAAATCGGTTCATTGCCTCATCAGTCTCTCCCTGTACGATCAGAGCCGCAGCTTCCATGGCATGCGTTAGCGCCTCATCCACCAGCTCTCTGTCATTTTTCGGGAATGCGCCAAGCACATAGTCCGCCAAATCCCAGTTTTTCGGTTTCTCACCTACTCCAATTTTAATTCTCTGGAAATTCTGGGTGCCCAGATGGGAAATAATGCTCTTGATTCCGTTATGTCCCCCTGCGCTTCCTTTTTTCCGGATCCGAATCTGTCCCGGCTCCAGACTGATATCATCAAAAATCACCAGAAGCTCCGTCTCCGGATCAATCTTGTAATAATCCACCAGCGCCCGCACAGATTCTCCGCTCAGATTCATGTAGGTCAGTGGTTTTGCCAGAAGCACCTTTTGTCCTCCGATTACCCCTTTCCCGCACAGCGCTTTATGCTGGGTGCCGGAAGAGGGAATACGATACTCATCCACCAGCGTATCAATGGCATCAAATCCCACATTGTGGCGGGTATTTTCATACTGTTTTCCCGGATTTCCCAGTCCTACAATTATAAACATCCGTCTTTCTCCTTATCTTACCGGGTACATCCTGCACCCGTCTCTTTTGGTTTTCTAAGCCCCGCAGCAGGTGCGGGGCTTGGCCTGTTCTCTCATCAGGTGAAGTATACCAGTTCCTGCTCCGGTTTTTCCGTCACGTTAATTTCCTTCGCATACAGAACGGGTCCTTCGTCATGGTATACTTCCATATATTCTTCACGGACCTCTGCAGTCACTTCCACCCACGAACCCATCCGCAGACGTTTTGCGTCCGGATTCTTGCATACGTAACCGATAAACTGAGTATCGTCTGCACAACAGGTCATGGCCATTCTTCCCGGCACGAAAAATCCGGCGTTCAGATCCCGGCTTTTCAATACCTGTCCTTTGAATTTCACGGTTTTTCCCACATAATCCTGCAGATTGTCCATCATATCCACATACCAGATGCCGAAATCGATATCGTCGATTTCTACAACCTCCGCATCCATATCATAAGGCAGCTCATCCTCAAAAATATCCTCGATTTCCCCTTCTTCGTCTTCGAAAAGGACTTCCGCTGAAGCATTTACCACCTTTACGCTTCTTCTGAAGCTTGCCAGAGGATTTTCCGGGCGGCAGCGGTTAAATATAACCATGTCGGCGCCGCGGATCATTTCCACAAAAAGGGATTTCATATTGTTCATATAAATCTGGAAACAGCTTGCATCCACCGTTACAATGTGCTGAGCCATGTCCCATCCCCTCGGCAGAGGCATTTCGTAAAATTTATCCACCGACCACAGCGGGTTAAATTCCAGAAGGATACGTTCCGGTTTATGCTTTTTATCCAGCATCCGCAGAGTATCTCCGTTGAAATCCTCGGGACTTTCGATAATTTCCATCACGGTATTGTATTTTTTCAAATCCTCTTCATCGTATTCCTCTTCCCCCTCTTCACAGACGATCAGAAGAGTTTTTTCCGGAATCTGAAAATAATTCTGGTGAATGGTAAAATCAAGGAATTTTGTTTTTCCGCTTTCCAGAAATCCTGTAATTAAATATACTGGCACATCTCTATCAAACATGACTATTTCACCCCAAATACTTCTGCAAGTTTTTCTTCATTCATTTTGGAACCAATGACACAGAGTTTTCCGGTGATCTGCGGGCCGCCTGTGCGTACCTCGTACTCTTCCGGAACCATGTCAAAATAAATCCACTCGCCGTCTTTTCCGTCAACCATTCCTTTTGCACGGAGAATGATGCCGAAGCTTTCATCCTCAGAAAGAGCTTTCAGAACGGATTCGATTTCTTCTTTGGAATATTTTTTCGCAGTCTCACGGCCCCAGCTTGTGAAAATTTCATCGGCGTGGTGATGATGAGCGTGATCGTGGTCATGATGGTCATGTCCGCAGCAGCATTCTTCATCATGATCGTGATGATGATGGTCGTGGCCGCAGCAGCATTCTTCGTCGTGATCGTGATGATGATGATCGTGGCCATGTTCATGGTTGTCATGTCCGCAGCAGCATTCTTCATCATGATCGTGATGATGATGGTCGTGGCCGCAGCAGCATTCTTCATCATGATCATGATGATGGTCGTGGCCACAGCAACATTCTTCGTCATGATCATGGTACTCATGATGATGACCGCATACCGGGCAGATTTCTTCCTCTTCTTCTCTTCCCTGTTCCATAGCTGCCAGAATCTGTCCGCCTTCCAATTGTTCAATCGGAGTGGTGATGATCACTGCCTCCTTATTCACTCCACGAATCATTTCTACCGTTTTTTCTACTTTTTCTTCCGTAGCCTTCGGTGTGTCCGTGCGGCTGAGAATAATGGTTTTTGCATGTTCCAACTGGTTTTCAAAGAACTCGCCGAAGTTTCTCATATACATTTTACATTTATTCACATCTACCACTGTGGTATAGCTGTTGAGGGCAATCTCGCAGTCCACATTCACATCCTTCACAGCTTTGATCACATCAGATAATTTTCCCACTCCTGACGGTTCGATTACGATTCTGTCCGGATGGTAGGTGGTGATTACTTCTTTTAGGGAAGTTCCAAAATCACCCACCAGAGAGCAGCAGATACAGCCGGAATTCATTTCCCGGATCTCGATTCCTGATTCTTGCAGGAAACCGCCGTCAATACCGATCTCACCGAATTCATTTTCAATCAATACCACCTGCTCTCCCTTCAAAGCCTCTGACAAAAGCTTTTTGATCAGCGTGGTTTTACCTGCTCCTAAAAAACCTGAAATAATATCAATTTTTGTCATAAAATACTTCCTTTCTTAAACGCCCAAAAAGGGCTGTTTTACCAACAGCCCCCGTGTATACAATATCTGGTCACATCTTTTTTTATTATAGCAACTTTTTTCCAAAAGTAAAGGCTATTATTGCAGGAACCTTTGCTTTTCCGTAACTTTTCAGTAACTCTCTATTTATCCTTTTGGACGTGAGCAATGATTTCCGTTCACCATTGTCCAAAATTTGATTCACACACAGGCGTTTAAAACTGGCATCCTTCATTTTGGACATACACAGGAGAATTCTGCTCATATTGTCCACAATTTTGCCAAACTGTGGACTTATAAAGAAATTTTATTTCCCTACGTCCAAACGGACCTTTCAGTGACGAATATCTCCCATATTTTACTATATTTTTGGACATATGCATCGGAATTTTTCATCTACGTCCAAACGAACGAAAAAAACTTTCTGCCCCTACATCTTACCATACTTTTACAAAGCCTTGTCTCAAAACGTACAGCGTCCTATATATGGCAGCTATTTCCGTCCAAAATCCGTATCACTCAAGATTTTTGCATCTCCGGCAACATTGCAATCCCATTTTCATTATGCTATGATACTCTCAAATTTAAGATATCGGGGCAGATGGTATTTGTCCCGCTGAAATTCTAAAATATGATGTTTACCAAAGGAGTAACGACAATGTACAGTTTTTTAAACGATTACAGTGAATGTGCCCACCCTAAGATTCTGGAAAAACTGACAGCCATGGGACTGGAACAGAACCCCGGCTACGGAATGGATTCCTACTGCACACAGGCGGCAGACCTTATCCGCGAACTGGCACAGGCCCCTTCTGCCGATGTGCATTTCCTTCCGGGTGGAACCATCACCAATCTGACCCTGATTTCCCATGCCCTGCGTCCCTATCAGGCTGTGATTTCTGCCTCCACCGGACATATCAATGTCCATGAAACCGGAGCAATTGAAGCTACCGGACATAAAGTGATTGAAGTTTTTACTGAGGACAGCAAGCTGACTCCCGAGCTGATTCAGCCCGTTCTCGACCAGCACAGCGACGAGCATATGGTAGACCCGGCCATGGTCTACATCTCCAACCCTACGGAACTTGGAAGTGTATACACCAAAGAAGAACTGGAAAACCTTTCTTCCTACTGCCGCAGACAGGGACTGCTTCTGTTTCTTGACGGAGCCCGGCTGGCAATGGCTCTGGCTGTAAAAGAAACCCATCTGGCTCTTTCCGATCTGGCCCGCCTTACCGATGCTTTTTATATCGGAGGTACGAAGGTTGGAGCTCTTTTCGGGGAAGCTCTGGTCATCACCAATGACCGTCTGAAGGAAAAATTCCGTTTCAACATCAAGCAGCACGGCGCCATGACCGCAAAGGGCTGGCTTTTGGGCGTTCAATTTCAAACCCTTCTGGAGGACGGACTTTACTTTGAAATGGGACGTCACGCAAATGAAATGATGGATCCGATCCGCAAGGCCTTTGCCGATGCCGGATTCTCCTGTGATTCCGACTCTCCCACCAATCAGTTGTTTCCGATCCTGCCGGACGCTCTGGTAGAAAAAATTAACAGCAAATATCAAACTTCCTTCTGGAGAAAAGTCGATGCGGCGCATACGAGCATCCGGTTCGTTACTTCATGGGCTACGAAGAAAGAAGATGTTGATGCATTTTTATGCGATTTGAAGCACTGGCTCTGATTTTTCAAGTTACGACAAACTTTGTAAATACCGGGACGGGGACATCGTAGTATACTTTTAAATACTACAGAAAAATAATTACCGATATCGAAATGGAGTTCCATTGCGGTATCTATAATGGATGTCCCCTGCTCCAAAAACAGAAAGTCAATCATTTTTTACAGAAAGAAGGGAATCAACATGAAAACTTTTCAACCGGACTACCGAAACATCTTGGATGCCGCATGGAACCGGACTCCCCGCCGTCTCCCATTATACGAGCACAATGTTTCCTTCAAAAAAATCAGTGAAATCATGGGAACGGATCTGGAAGCGCTTTTTTCCGGTGATGAAGCCGATATCGAAGAATTTTTTTCCGTCTACAGTGATTTTTTTCAAAAAAGCGGATACGATGTAGTAACCTTTGAGGCCTGTATCGGTCAGATTATGCCGGGCAGCGGCGCGCTGGGTGACAGCCGGGTAGATCCGGTCATCAAAACCCGTGAGGATTTTGAACGTTATCCATGGGAAGAGCTACCGGAATTATATTTCAAGCAGAACTCCAAATATTTCCGCGCTCTGAGAAAACGGATGCCGGAAGGAATGAAAGCCATCGGCGGCGTAGGAAACGGAATCTTTGAATGCGTTCAGGAACTGACCAGTTTTCAGGGATTGTGCTATATCGGTGCAGACGATGAGGAGCTCTATAGAGATCTGTTCAAAAAAGTGGGCGAAGTCCATCAAAAAATCTGGAGGCGTTTTATGCAGGAATTCGGCGATATCTACTGTGTCCTGCGCTTCGGAGATGACTTAGGGTATAAGAGCAACAGTCTTTTATCCACTGCTGATATTCGGGAACATATTTTTCCATGGTACAAAAAAACCGTTGATCTGGTACACAGCTATCAGAAACCTTTCCTGCTTCACTCCTGCGGAAATATCTTTCACCTGATGGACGATCTGATCCAAATCGTTGGAATCAATGCAAAACATTCCAATGAAGACCAGATTGCACCTTTTCCCGTATGGGCAGAAAAATATGGTGACACCATCGGAAACTTCGGCGGATTTGATGTGGATGTGGTTTGCTATTCTTCCAAAGAAGAATTGAAGGAATACATCTTTGATGTAATACGGAAATGTGAAAATCACGGCGGAATTGCTCTGGGAACCGGAAATTCCATACCGGATTATGTGCCTACAGAGAGTTATCTGAATATGATTGAGCTTGTTCGGGAATATCGGGGGGAATAATCCCCCTAAATCAGCAGGCCGGGAGAAGGTTTTAGACGCTCCCTCCCGGCCTGCACCTTATAGACCATAACACTCCGCTATCATTCCCAGCAGTTCACTATACGTTGCATTTCTGATTCCAAGATTTTTCAAATCTACTGAATCATTTTTTACACTTTCTATAAATTTTTCCACATCTTTCCTGATCTGACCCGAAATAAATATTCTATCATCTCTGTCAAGATTTCCTGCCAAACGGAAGATATCATTTTTGTGCTTTCTTATATCCTTGCTGTCAATCCGCTCCCCTGTATTCTTCCTATTCGTCAAATCCAGCCACGCTTTCATTTTAAATAAAATAATATGCTTCAAATCTAACACAGATATTTCGTCAATAACGGTTACTCCCGTTCTAAGAAGTTCATAATATTCATCATCTAAAAGTATTGCAGACAAACTCACAACCTCATCACTAATATATATTGGGCCTAATCGCTTCATAGCATTTCCCAGATATTCCGGTTTTTTGCTGAACAGCTCAATCATATGAGGAAACGTCGGATCCTTTGGTTTAGAAAAACGGAAAAATTGATTTTCTCCTGTCCCCTTGTCAATGTGTTCATAACCTCCCGCTTCTACAAATGAAATAAAAGTACTGATAAACCTTTCATTCAGAGCCTCAATTATCAATACGATATCCAAATCTTTCGTTGCTCTGAAGTCTTCCCCCATATTTCCCAGAAGAATATCACAGGCCGCACCACCAATAAATACATACTGCCCTGCGTATTCTTTAAAATAGTCTTTGAATTTTTCTACTCCCCGTACCATTCTATACCTCTCATCAGTTCATCTATTGCTATTTCTGTCCTGTCATCTTTTTCTTTCAAACTTAAATTCAATGTTATGGGATCGATATATTGGTTTTCCGTTAATCTCCCAATATCGTATTGCATTAACTGAATTTCCGGCATACCCTCCGTCAATGCTTGGATTTTTGTCACCTGATATTTTTCCAGCTCCGATATTTTTCCATAGACCGCATAAGTTTCGTTTCCCGGCTCACCCAACAGCGTTTGTTCGGCTAATGCAGTCAGGCCGCCCTTATACGCGTTCACTTCATTTGGTATATGACTCACATAAAAACTCTTTTTTACCGGATTTATCAGATATTCTTTGCCAATTCGATAATACTCTTTTTTTTCAATCGGTCGAAATACTTTTTTCCTTCCGGTTTTTCCTCCAATATCACATTTCACTATTCCGATTTTTTTTAATTCATCAGCCGCTCTTAATATAGTCATTGTGGATAGTTTTAAATCATTTACCAATTCTTCCGTACAAAATTCCGTCTGCCGGGCATATAAAAGTGCCAGAAAAACCATTTGCGTTGCTGCTGTAAACTGTTCTTTGTTCTCAGCCTCCGCTCTTTTTTCCTGTGTTTTCCTTATATGCAATGCCAGAAATGGAAGATACATCTGTCTGTCTTCTGTCAGAAATGCAATTCTCTCCTCCAACATTTTTTTTACACGATACGGAGTCCCCTGCTCCACTAACACCGCAGCCTCATAGCCTGTTTTTTCTTTGATTCTGAATATATGTGTTTTCATTTTCTGAATCGTCTGTTCTTCCACCGGCTTAATAAGCAAAAATGTTTCTGCAAGTACCGTAACCCTGTAATACATATAACTTCCTGCCAAATGCAAATTCAAATATTGTTTGGCATCCCATTCTTCCAGTGTTGCCTCATCATCTATCATTTGCTTTAAATAATCCAAAACTCCCGTCATTTTCATCACCTCTTTTCGCAATATAACATTTTAATGTTTAATTGTAAATATTTATGTTATATTTCACTTATTCTTCCCTCTTCCCCAACTGCAGACACTCCACCCTACACCCATTTTCCAACACATACTGATTCTCCTTCGTATCCGGCACCAGCGTACGCATATGCAGCTTCCGGTATTTTTTCGGACACATCCCATAATACTTTTCAAAGGTATGCCCAAAATGCTGCCTGCTGTTATAACCTGTTGAAAAAGCAATATCCGTAACGCTCATGGTACTGTTGGTCAGCAGAAATTCTGCCTGCTCCATCCGCTTACGGTTGATATATTCCGTAATCGTACAGTGAAGAAATCCCGAAAACAACTGCTGCAGATAAGACTTATTAATCCCCGTATATTCCGCAATCTCAGGAATCTTCATATCCGAAAGCAGATGTTCTTCTATATACCCGCAGGCCTTTTTCAGATAGGCAATCCCCCTCGACTTTTTATTCTGCTTCACACAGTAAGAAAGCTCCAAAAGCATCCGCTGAAACAGCAGATTAAACAGATAATCCTCTGCATCGGACTCCTTCTGAAGATACGAAATCAAATCCTTCAGGGAATACCCGAAGCTTCTCAGATCATTTCCCCTCACGTAAGAGACGGCATTTTGGCTGAACCCTCGAAAATCCGGACTGTTTTTTCGCAAAATCCCCAAATCTGCCGGCGTTTCCTTTTCTCCGCACAGAAATTCAATATTTAAAATCCCGCAGGGACGCCCCGGTTCAATAAACAGCCGATGAGGCACCTTTGCGTCAATAAAAATAAACTGATTTTTCAGCAGTGTCATTTCCTCCTGCTCACACCAGATTTTACAGCTTCCATCGGTCACATACATAATTTCACAACTGTCATGGGAATGTGCCGACATATGAAATTCCGAGAGCGATACCGCATAAAAAGCCGTAACCGCGGCAAATGAATTCTTTTCCTGAAATATACTATACATAATCAATCCCTCACTTTTTTCCAGTGTATCACCCAAAAGTAAATACGGCAATATCTTGCATTTTGCAAATTGCATCCTAATAGTTTCCACATCCCCGTACCATCTGTTATATAATCAGTTACATCAGTTCACTAATTCACTTGAGGAGGATTTCATTATGAGTTTTAAAATAGCATTTATCGGCGCGGGAAGTCTCGTCTTTGCCCGCACACTTTTTACAGATATTCTGTCTGTTCCCGAGTTTCACGATATCCGGATTGCGTTCACCGACATCAATGAGGACAATCTGGAGAAAACAAGAGCGCTGTGCCAAAAGGATCTGAATGCCAATAATATTCCCATCACCATTCAGGCAACTACCGACCGGAGAGAAGCCTTCCGGGATGCCCGCTACATTATCAACTGCGTCCGCATCGGCGGTCTGGAAGCATTTGAGACGGATATTGAAATCCCGCTGAAATACGGCGTAGATCAGTGCGTAGGGGATACCTTATGTACCGGAGGAATCATGTACGGACAGCGTGTGATTGCTGAAATGCTGGAGTTCTGTAAGGATATCCGTGAGGTGGCCGAACCGGGAGCCATTATGCTGAATTATTCCAATCCCAACGCCATGGCAACTTGGGCCTGCAACAAGTACGGCAAAGTCAGAACCATCGGTCTGTGCCACGGTGAGATCCACGGGGAAATGCAGATTGCCGAAGTTCTGGGCATTCCAAGAGAAGAACTGGATATTGTCTGCGCCGGCATCAACCATCAGACATGGTATATTTCCGTAAAACATAACGGCGAAGATATGCTGCCGAAAATTCTCCCCGGTTTTGAAGCCCACGAAAAATTCCGTGACGAGGAGAAGGTTCGAATCGATATACTCAAACGTTTCGGATACTATTCTACGGAATCTAACGGCCATTTATCGGAATACGTGTCATGGTACAGAAAAAGACCGGAGGAGATCATCAACTGGATCAATCTGGACAACTGGATTAACGGGGAAACCGGAGGATATTTAAGGGTGACCAGAGAAGAGCGGAACTGGTTTGAAACCGATTATCCCAAGATTTTGGCAGAGCCTCCGAAAAAGCTGGATGGTTCTGAAAGAGGAAAGGAACACTGTTCCTATATCATGGAAGCGCTGGAAACAGGAAGAACCTACCGGGGACACTTTAATATCATGAACGAAGGCTGTATCACAAACCTTCCCGCAGAATCCGTAGTTGAAGTTCCCTGCTATGTGGATGGAAACGGAATCAACGTTCCGAAAATCGGCGATCTGCCTCTGGGCTGTGCTGCTGTATGTTCCCAGTCCATCTGGGTTCAGAAGCTGGCTGTGGAAGCGGCTGTTCACGGAGATGTTTCTCTCTTAAAACAGGCCGCCATGATGGACCCGCTCACGGGAGCTGTGTGCAATCCTCCTGAAATCTGGCAAATGATCGATGAAATGCTGATAGCACAGGAACAGTGGCTGCCTCAGTACACCGAAGCCATCGCTCAGGCGAAGGAAAATCTGGCAAAGGGAAATCTGATTCCTGCCAAAGATTATCACGGGGCTGCAAGGCTTCGGGAGAAAACTGCTGCGGAAGTAGCGGCAGAGCATGAAGCACGAAAAATCACTGTATAATTTATTTCTATTTCCTTCCAAAACGCACCCAAATCGAAAAAGAGAAGTCCCCAGCCACCGGGCTGTCGGACTTCTCTTTTTATGATATTCACTTTAGTCTCTTGCCGCTTCTGCCATGGCAAAAATATTCTCAGCCGGAACATTCGGCAGAATCTCTTCATGACTGGGTGAGATTACAATGCTCGGGCCCAGAATATCCCGTACCCGGTGTACCTCATCCTTAATCTCCTGCGGTGTCGCATTTACAAAGAAGGACTGCGCATCAATTCCTCCCACAAAGGCCAGATCGTTTTTATACTGAGCCAAATCTTTTGCGCTCATCCCTGCCGCCTGTGCCTGAATCGGATGGAGAATATCCACACCCGCATCGATGAGATCCGGAATGATTCTGTAGATAGAACCGCAGGAATGGAGCATGATCAGCTTATTGTATTTCTTCCCAACCGCAATCAGCCGTTTGAAGGAAGGAAGCACGAACTTGCGGAACAATTCCGGTGAGATGAAAAGATCCAACTGGGTTCCGAAATCATTTCCGAAAAACATCACATCTGCCCGGTCTCCCAGACCTGCAAAAAACTTTTCATTGGCCGCTACATAGTAATCCACGACTCTCTCCGTAACAGCTTCCACCACTTCCGGACATTCATACATCTTGATGAAATAGTTTTCCATTCCGAAAAAGTCGGCTACCTGATGGAAAAAGCAGCTCCAAAGCCCGGTAAACACCATTTTGTCGGAAAATTGGTCAATCTGTTTATAGACTTCCGTAAAGTCACAGTGTTTCACATCCGGCCACGGATAAGCATCCACCTCTTTGACCGTCTCCGCATCAGCGAAAAAACCGCCGCTGCTCAACGTTTTACGCTCCGTGCGATATCCCGGATCGATGGCTGCCAATCCTTCCGGATGAAGGTATCCTGCATCTGCACTGATCCAGCGGCAGTCATCGTTCAGGTAGTTAAAGATTGCCTCTCTGGTGGGCTCGATTCCCCATTTCTGCGCATAAATCGGAACGGTAGCATCGTTGGGATGTCCTGTCCACATCGCACTTCCTGCGTTATTTTTATGTCGGAAAATATCATTTACTCTTTCTCTTGCATTCATGTTGTCCCATTCTCCTTTTATTTTTCCGGGGAAATAATAAACTTCCCTTTCGCTCTTACTTCCGGTTTGGACAGTACATCTTCCAGTTCCTCCAAACCGCAGACTTCATAAATCATACTGCTCACATCCAGACGTCCGGAATCAATCAGATCCAGCGCCCGTTTCTGTGTATAAGGGTTAATAAAAGAGGCCTTCAGCACCAGCTCCTTCTGAAATACCTGAAATGGTTTTACAGAAATGGTCTCATCCGGTTTTGTCAGTCCGAACATCATAACCACAGCTTTATTTCCCGCAATTTCAATAGCCTGTTCGATGGTGGAAGGACGTCCCACGCACTCAATAACAGTATTCACCCATGTAAATCCAGCTTCCTTCAGAGCCGCTTTTGCATCCTGATGGATTGGGTCGATACAGATATCAGCGCCCAGCTCTTTTCCTACTTTCCGTTTTCCTTCCACGGGCTCTAAAAGAGCCACACGGGATGCTCCTGCCAGCTTTGCAAGCTGCAGCATCAAAAGGCCGATCATGCCTCCGCCAATCACCACAACCTGATGTCCCGGCTGGATCTCGCACATATCCAGCCCATGAAGACAGCATGCCACAGGCTCCGTCATAGCCCCCTGCTCAAAGGAAGTGTTCTCTCCCAGCAGATAGACCTGACGCTCATTTACCGCACAATACTCTGCAAAACCGCCGTCCACGGTAGTTCCATAGCCAATCATATGCTCACAGAAATGGGCTGCTCCGTTTCTGCAGGGATCACATCCTCCACAGTAACAGTTAGGGTCAATACATACTCTGTCCCCTACATGATAAGCAGTAACTTCCTCTCCCACCTGAGCGATTACTCCTGAAAATTCATGTCCCAGAATGGTCGGAGGCGTCACATCTGCGGCACCTTTATCCCCTTCATAAATATGTACATCCGTACCGCATACTCCGCACGCTTTCACCTGAATCAGTACATCCTTTGGTCCTACAACAGGCATCTCATGCTCCTCAACTCTCAAATCATGTTTTCCGTAAAAAACTGCGCTTCTCATCTCTTTTTGTCCTCCATAATAACTTTTGCGTAACTGTCATTCATAAGTCCATCATAATACCGGAAATGTAAAATTGCAATTATAATTATCTCCAAATAATTCATTTCTTTTTTGGTACTTATTCACAAGTTTCATTTTCAAATTTGCTTTTTTCACCACCGGATAGTAAACTGTTTATATGATAGCCGCCTGAGCAGACGGCACTGGGATGTTTTAAAGGTATCTGAACAGATACAATTGAATTTACGGAGGAATCGGCATGAGCACAAGAGGCATGACCACCATGGAGGTCAAAAAAATCAACCGGAGCAAAGTTTATCACTATATTTACGAGAACCGCCGTGTCTGCAAACAGCGGATTTCGGAAGATCTCCAGATGGGGCTGTCCACCATTACCCAAAATCTCAAATGGCTGGAGGAGGATCATCTGATCATCCGCAGCGGTTTCTATGAGTCTACCGGAGGCCGGAAAGCCTATGCCATCGAAATCAACCGGACCGCCCGCATTGCCATCGGCGTGGGCATTCTGAAAGAAATGGTTCACCTGACCGCCATCGATTTATACGGAAATGTCCTCCATTCTGCTGCTAAAATTCTGCCTTTTTCTTTTTCCCCCTCTTATGATCTCCGGCTGGGGGAAGAAGTTTCCACATTTATAGAAGAAAATCATCTGAAAAAAGAACAAATCCTCGGCGTCTCCATCGCCATACAGGGAATCATTTCCACAGATGGACAGTCTGTAAGCTACGGTTCCATTCTGAATCATACCGGAATGAAGCTTTCCGACCTTGCCGCCCACATTCCGTTTCCCTGCCGGCTGGTCCACGATTCCAAGGCTGCTGCCTTTCTGGAGCTGTGGCTTCACCCTTCAGAAAAGGATATGACTGTGATGCTTCTCAACCGGAATCTGGGCGGTGCCGTCATTATCAATGGAGAAGTGCACAACGGAACCGGAATGCACAGCGGCGCTCTGGAACATCTCTGTCTCAATCCCGAAGGCCCCCTTTGTTACTGCGGACAAAAAGGCTGTCTGGAAACGTATTGTTCCGCAGACAGTCTCAGCAAAAACTCCAACATGGACATTGAAAGCTTTTTTTGCAAGCTTCGTTCGGGCGATTCCTTCTGCGAAAATATCTGGCAGGAATACCTGAACCAGCTTTCCTTTGCCATCCGCAACCTGACTACACTGCTGGACCAGAAAATCATTCTCAGCGGTTATCTGGCTCCTTATTTTACACAGGAGGATATTTCCTTTTTGGAAAATACCGCAGCCTGTGCATCGCCCTTTCCGATGGAAGAACATTTTCTTCTGGTGAGCAGCCACGGACAGCTTGCTCCTGCAATCGGTGCGGCTCTTTTGTATATACACGATTTTCTTTGCAGTATTTAACACTCATACGAATTCAAGTATAGCAGAGGTTTTATCTGCCTGTAAACTAAAATCAACCCATGGGAAAACTCGATCATTTCCCCATGGGTTGATTTTTTAAAATGCAACTATTCAGGACCCTGTCCTTCATAGTCACAAATGCATGCACACAAACTGCATTTCATGCAGTTTGGCGCTCGTATGTCTCGGGATTGCCTTGCATTTGCAAGGCAACACCTCGCGGAACAGTGACCTTCTGAACAGTTACTTTAAAATGTAAACACTGCAACTCCATAAGGCGGCAGGGAATATTCCAAATGATACGGTTTTCCGTCACATTCGCCCTTCACCGCTTTGAATACCGGATTTTCCACACCATGGTTTCCGCCGTATGCCGGATCTGCGCTGTTTAAAATCAGTTTATACTGTTTTTTCTTATCTACTCCTACCCAATAGTCTTTTCTCTCAATCGGCGTAAAGTTGCACACAAAGAGCAGATTATTTCGTTTTGTAGGTGACCAGCGGACAAAGCTGTAAATGCTCCGATCCCCGTCGTTTGCATTGATCCATTCAAATCCTTCATAGCCGTTGTCATTTGCATAGAGGGCCGGATATTTTTTGTACATCTGCAAAAGATCCCGCACATAGTCCTGAAGCTGCTGGTGACGGCTCTCACGAAACAGATACCAATCCAGCTCTCTCTCCTCGCTCCACTCCTGAAACTGTCCGAACTCCTGTCCCATAAACAGCAGTTTCTTTCCGGGATGGCCGAACATAAAGGAATATCCGGCTTTCAGGTTCTCAAATTTGTCATCGTACTCTCCGGGCATCTTATTGATCATGGAGCATTTCAGATGAACCACCTCGTCGTGGGACAGCACAAGGATGTAGTTCTCACTGAACGCATAGGTCATGGAAAATGTCATCTTATTGTGATTGTATTTTCTGAAATACGGGTCCAGTTTCATGTATTCCAGAAAATCATGCATCCAGCCCATATTCCACTTAAAGGAAAATCCCAGACCATCCTCTTTTTCCACATCTCCCGTAACCTTAGGCCATGCAGTGGATTCCTCGGCAATCATCATAACGCCCTTGTTTCTTCCCCGGATCAGCGTATTTAAGTGTTTAAAGAATTCGATTGCTTCCAGATTCTGATTGCCGCCGTATTTATTGGCAACCCACTGACCGTCCTCTTTACCGTAATCCAGATACAGCATGGATGCCACCGCATCCACCCGAAGACCGTCAATGTGGAACTCCTCAATCCAGTACAGTGCGTTGGCGATCAGGAAGTTTTTCACTTCATTTCTTCCGTAATTGAAAATCTTTGTTCCCCAATCCGGGTGTTCCCCCTGTCTCGGGTCAGCATGCTCATAAACACAGGTTCCGTCAAATTCAGCCAGTCCGTGAGCATCCCTCGGAAAATGAGCAGGAACCCAATCCAGAATTACGCCGATTTTATTTTTATGCAGATAGTTTACCAGATATTTGAACTCTAACGGAGAACCGTAGCGGGAAGTTGGAGCATAATAACCGGTCACCTGATAGCCCCAAGAACCGTCAAAGGGATGCTCAGCAATTCCCATCAGTTCCACATGGGTATATCCCATTCTTTTCACATAGTCGGTGAGAGCATGAGCAAATTCCCGGTAGCTGTAAAAGCCGTTGGGGTCCTGCTCTGTAGCCGGATGCTTTCTCCATGAACCAGGATGCACCTCGTAGATAGATACTGCACTTTCCTTAGGATCGGTTTCCTGTCTCTTCTTCACCCATGCAGCATCTCCCCATTTAAAGCCTGTAATATCTGCCACCCGGGAAGCATTTCCCGGACGAAGCTCGGACCAGTTTGCATAAGGGTCTGATTTGTACAATTCTCTTCCATCCAGCGCATGAATGCAGAATTTGTACAGATCCCCCACCTTCGCACCGGGAACAAAGCCTTCCCATACACCGATGGGGCCAGCCTTTGTCAGCGGATTGGCTTCCGCTTCCCATTCATTGAACTCACCAACCACGCTCACTTCAACCGCATTGGGCGCCCACACCGCAAAATACACGCCTTTCCGTCCATTTCTGGTTGTGGGATGGGCTCCCATTTTTTTATAAATATCATAGTGTGTAGCCTGACCGAACAAATATTGATCCAGTTCCCCAAATTCCATTTTTTCACTCATAACGCTTCTCCTTTACATCATCAAAACGCTTTTTCAATTCTGCATTGCGACAAATATCTTCACACCATTTGGCGGCAGTTCCATAACCAGCTTTCCGCCCTCTTCTGTTCCGTTTTCTCCTGTTACTGCATCTTTGTATGCTTTTCCGCCCACAGGCATCGGAATCCATACCTTGGCAGCCTCATTTTCATCATTATTCACTGCGATCACCACCGCTTTTTCATCCTGTATCCGGGCAAATGCATACTGTCGGTTTGTCAGCAGCAGCTCCCGGTATGCACCGTGAATGCTCTCCGGATGTTCCTTCCGGATTTTGCCCAGCACAGCAATCCACTCTGCCAGTTCCGGATGGGGATTCTGTCTCTCCATCTCCTCCAGCTTCAGCGCCGGGCGCAGAGGATCGTCATTTCCACCCTCTTTTCTTCCCTGAATTCCCCACTCAGAGCCATAATAGATGGACGGAATTCCCGGAAGAAAATACAGCAGCGTGTACACTAAAGGCAGATGCCCCTGCACTCTCAATTTACTTGCCAGACGGTCCACATCGTGGTTGTCGGTAAAGGAATACAGCTTTAATCCCCGGTAGATACCGCCGTTACTGTCAAACTCCCTGCGGATCGTATGGGCAATTTCAAAATAGTTGTGATCGTTGTGACCGGAATACAGTCCCTTGTGCAGTTCGTAGTTAGTTACGCTGTGCAAAAGTCTGTTTCCATCCTGAATATAACGGGCATAATCTCCGTGGATCACCTCACCCATCAGCCAGAAATCCTGTTTCCATTCTCCTGTGCGTCTGCGCATCTCTTCCATAAATCCAAAATCCAGACAGTCTGCACAGTCCAGACGGATTCCATCGATATCAAATTCCTGAATCCAGTAATGGATGCTGTCCAAAAGATACTCTTTCACTTCCGGATTCTGCAGATTCAAGTTGACCAGTTCGAAGCAGTTTCTCCATGCCTCATAAGAAAATCCATCATTGTACCATGTATTTCCCCCAAACCAGATTCCTTTATACCAGTTTATGTATCCGGACTGCTCACGATTGCGCTGAATATCCTGAAATGCAAAAAATTCTCTTCCTGTATGGTTAAATACTCCGTCAACCACCACTTTTATCCCCAGTTCATGGGCTTTCGCCACAAAGGAAACAAAATCCTTTTCATCTCCCAGCCGCCTGTCCACCATGCGGTAATCCCTTGTATCGTATCCATGGGTTGTGGATTCAAACAATGGGCCGATATAGATTGCATCGCATCCCAGATTTCTGATATGGGGAAGCCACTTTTCCAATTCCGGAAACCGGTGGGTTACCTCCGTCTGTCTGTTTTCTCTCGGCGCTCCTGCCATTCCTATCGGATACATATGATAAAATACTGCTTCTTCAAACCATGCTGCCACGAAAAAAGTCCCCCTTTAGTCTTATGAATATATTCCATGTAAAAATTGATGTACGATCTCGTAGGTTTTTTCATCTGTCATCACCAACGTCTCGTCTTCTCTCTTGTCCCTTCCCAGCATCATCATATGAGAATCTAATATTCCCATAAAACTCACCGCAAACTGTTCCTGCCTTCCCCGCATATTACCCAGCCACATAACGGAATCCTCGAAAATTTTGACTACCAGTTGATAGTATTTGTGAATCAGAGGATAAACGGCCTTGAAGCCTTCCGTCTCGCGGCCCGAGTAGAACTGGCTCAGCATAAACAGATAAAACTGCCGATGGGTTCCGGCAAAGTCAAAATATGCCCTTGCCACCCGGTATAATACTTCCGGGACCTGACCGGGAATGCCTACCGCCGTCCGCAGCATGTCTTCCAGAACAGCGCTGTTGGAGCGGAGAATTTCTTCCAAAAGTCCCTGCTTGCTTCCGAAATAGTAGTACAGAGTTGGTTTGGTGATTCCCGCCTGATCTACGATTTCCTGAACCCCCACGGCATCATAGCCCCGGGCGCAAAAGAGTTTCAGGGCTGTTTTCAGGATGATTTCTCTATTGTCCATGTTGCATACTCCTTTCGGGCTAGGATCCGGTGTTTCTTTTGTTATTATACCAATCGGTATATAAGGTGTCAACTATGGAATTTGAGAAAATTCCAACATATATTTACAGCCGTAAACCCTATTTCGCTTTCTCCTCTATTATGGTAAAATACCCTTAAAATACCATCATACACGGGAGATTTACCACCATGCTAAAAGACAAACAATTTTACCGTTCCTTCATCACCCTGACCCTTTCACTTGCCCTCCAGAATCTTCTCACCTACAGCGTCAACCTCGCTGACAACGTGATGCTGGGGGCTTACAGCGAGACTGCCCTGTCCGGTGCGGCTCTCTGCAACCAGTTTCAGTTTCTCCTTCAGATGCTGGTTTCCGGCGCAGGAGAAGGGGTTATCGTCCTCGGTTCCCAATACTGGGGAAAGGGCAACCTAAAACCAATTCCCCACATCATCGGTTCTGCCCTGCGGTTTGGTCTCGGGATGGCCATTATCATTTTTCTCGGAGCCCTGCTGGCTCCCTCAAAGCTTCTGGGACTGCTGGCAAATGACACGGCTGTGATCGCTGAAGGAACCCGCTATATGGAAATCGTATGTTTTTCCTACCTTGTGTTCACCCTGACCAATATTCTCGTTACTTCCCTGCGGTGTATCGGTATCGTTATGATCGGATACGTGATTTCCGGGGTGACTTTGATCAACAATATTATTTTGAACTACTGTCTGATTTACGGGCATTTCGGATTCCCGCAGATGGGTGTGCAGGGCGCTGCCATTGCCACTCTGGTTTCCCGTTGTCTGGAGCTTTGTATTGTTCTGTGGTATCTGAAATATAAGGAACACCGTCTCAGCCTGAACTTTTCAAAGCTTCTGAAGATCGACCGGACTTATCTGGGGGATTATACCCGTATCTCCCTTCCGGTGCTGATGAACAGCGCCATGTGGGGCCTCGCCCAGATGGTTCAGACCGGAATTTTAGGGCATCTGGGAGCAGCGGCCATTGCAGCCAATTCTATTGCAACCATTGTTTTCCAGATTCTGTCCGTTGTGGCCTACGGCTCCGCCAGCGCCTCCGGAATCGTGGTGGGAAAAGCCATCGGGGAGGGACATGAAAACAGGCTGAAAGAACTGGTACATACCCTTCAGATTCTTTTTATAGGAATCGGCATTGTTTCCGGGCTTCTGATATATTTTGCCCGCAGACCGGTGCTTTCCATGTATCATCTCTCAGCCGAATCCCATGAACTGGCCATGCAGTTCATGTTCATCCTCGCCATTACCACAGTAGGAACCTCCTACCAGATGGCCTGCGATACCGGAATCATCAAAGGCGGCGGAGACACCACCTTCAGTATGAAGATGAACCTGATCAGTATGTGGGGAATTATTGTCCCTTTATCCTCGCTGGCTGCCTTCTGGCTGAAATGTCCCCCCGCTGTGGTATTCTTTCTCCTGAAATGGGACCAGCTCTACAAGGCGATTCCCGTTTATCTGCGGCTGAAAAGCTGGAAATGGGTACGAAAGGTTACCCGTTAGATTTTCTTTAGAAAACCGCCATGGTCTTTTTATGGAATTTTAAGATTCACTCCCTCTATTTCATGCTACAATATCAGAATGATACTAGGGTCACAAGGTCATGTGTATCATGTTTCGATATCAGTAGAATTGATAAAGGGAGTGATTTTATGTTATGTCCGAAATGCCAACAGGAAGTTACCGGAAAATACTGCAGCTTCTGCGGCACAGTTTTGGAAGTTCCAGATACAGACCAGCCGATTAAAGATGATTTCACCGTCTCCCCAAATTCAGAGCAGGAAGTTGTCCGGCAGGTAACCGTCAAAAAAACAGTAACTGTACCTAAGAAAAAAGCTTCTGCCCCCAAACGCAGAGCCTCCTCTTCCTCGTCTCCATCCCGGCAGACAGTTCAACGGAAAACCAAAGTAAAAAGAAAGAAAAAGCGAAATGTGCTTTCTACTGTAGGTTCCCTTACCTCCGGCAGTGCGAAATCCCTCTGGAAGCTTTTTATGTATTGCATCCAATGGATCTGCAGCGGAGTAATGCTTTTATGCACCCTTCAGCTCTTCCTTGGTTTCTGGGCTTCCCGGGTGGTACTCGGCTCCATGTCAGGGGTAATCCGGGAAAGGAATTATGCGCAGGGGATTTTCCTTATCGGCGCATTATGTATTGTGGGATTCGGCCTGCTCCAGACCCTCTGGATGCTCAGCAGAAAAAAGATGCCGGATAGCGGAAAAGTCCGGCGAATCGATATGGGACGGGGATGCTTTGGCTTCTGCATGTTTGTGCTTCTGATACTGGCCGCACGCTATGTGGATCCTGTGATACCCGGAGAACCAGATTTTCTGATGGGAATTAAACAGCTTTTCCGTGTTGTCATGGATCTGGGAAATGGTTTCTTTATGCTGAATCTGACAGGAATTATTCTGTGTATCATACGGAAAGCCGGGGCAAGATAGCTGCTTTCTAAGCTCACGCGCCTGTTCCGCAAACTCAAAAAACAGGGCGGCCTTTCAAGCCGCCCTGTCAATCATTTTCATTTCATTTAAAACCAAATCTTTTTTATCCAACCTGATAAACATCTGCATATTTCAATCCGAACTGCAGCGCCTCTGCATGGCTTCCCATCAAAACATCCACATGACCATAAGCAGTTCCTCTGTCCTCGACCGTATAGATGTGGCCATTGATAGACAGCTTCGTACCAAAAGGCACTCCCGCCATGGCTACGGTTCTTCCCGGAGTGGGCGCCGCACCGCTGGCCGTACCGCCGCCTGCCCATTTTCCGCAGCAGATCCGGCATGTGCAATAAGCCGTCAGCTTAAATCTTCCCAAATATTTTCCCTTTGAGGTGTCGATTGCTGTTTCCTCTTCCTTTTCCTCATTGGAACCTGAAGATGCGCCGTTATTCTGATTGGAATTCTGACCGGAACCGCCTCCCGATGTTGATGGATTCTGCGGTTTGGAGTTTTCGGCTGCATTCTCAGCCGCTTCCTTTTCTGCTGCCGCTTTCTCGGCTGCGGCCTTCTCTGCCGCCGCTTTTTCTGCTGCCGCTTTCTCCTCTGCGGCCTTCTGGGCTGCCAGACGAGCTGCCGCCTCTTCCTCCTTCGCCTGTCTCAGCAAGCCATTGATGGCCTCCTCCTGAGCGCTGATCTGATTCAGAAGCTGGCTTTCTGCCGATTCCTGATTCTGGATATCCTCCTGATATTCCCGAATCTGATTATATGTAGCCTGCACCAATTCCTCCACTGCCGCCTGCTTGTCCGCACTTTCCTCACGAACCGCAGCAATTTCGTCCTTTTCCTGTGCCACTTCCTGCTCTTTTGTTTCTATCTCTTCTTTTGTCTCCCGATAAACCTGAAGCATGTTTCTGTCATACTCAGCCATCTTGGAGATATTTTCCGCCTGATTCAAAAATTCAGCCACGCTCTCCGAACGGAACAGCATACTTGCATAATTATCTGCTGAATTTTCATACATATACTGGATACGAAGCTTCATCGCTTCATACTGCTCTGCCTCGTCAGCTTTTGCCGCTTCCAGCTCTGCCTGAAGCTGAGTCAGTTCTTCCTGTTTTGCATCGTAGTCTCTCTGAAGCTGTTCCAGACTATTCTTCAAATCTGTAAGCTGAACATTGAGCTCCTGCAGATAACTTTCGGATTCTCCTTTTTCAGCCTCCAGTTCTTCAATCTTTTCCCGTGTCTTATCCAGACTGGACTGGTTCTCCTGCTGCTTTGCTCTCGCATCAGAAATCTTCTCCTGCGTGGTGGCCGCAAAACATGTCACCACACTTTCCATTACCAGAAAAGCTGAAAGAAGAATACTCATGATCGTTTTTTTTCTCATTGTTTTCTCCTCTTACTCCCTCACGTAATTCGTATTATACCATAGAAAATCCCTGATGGGAAGATATTTTTTTAATATATTGTAATACTTACGTAATATTTGTTTCAGAATCCCTAATTTTTTCTCCACCCAGTCCAATATTTATTTTTCAAGACACCATTCACCAGTTTTCCCCAGCCCAACGCATATCCGTCTGCGCATACAAGAATCCAGCCCTTTTCCCGGCTGGCCTCCCCTTTTTCCACCAGAATCGTCTCTCCCTTCAGGTAACGCCCGATTCGCTCATCTTCCGGTTTCAGGGACAGCGTTCCTGCATACTGATCCTTCTTCAGCGTCATAGCCAATTGCTGGGAGGGCTCAAACCTGTCCTTTTTCATCTCACCCAGATACAGCCCGTTTCTCAGAAAATGAATGCCGGAAAGCTTTTGTGGCAGCAGCGGAACCTGATATACCTTTCCTCCCCGGATTTCTGTCCTCTCCCAGTCCGGTTTCCACTGACAGTCCTGAAAAAAGTCCGCCAGAATTTCCCTGCTCTTTTTATCCAGCTTTGCAGGTTTTCCCAGACGGATCTCCTCCCCCGGCGCACTCTCCGATTTTTGCAGAAGCGCCAGAAAATGTCCCTCTCCCTGCATTTTGTGCGGCCAGATACGGACACACTTTTCCAGCTCCGGGTTTCCATTTCCCCAAAGTGGGTTTCCCGGTGCAAATCCCGGATACGGCTCTATGGGAAGCAGCTCCATTTCCGGGCAGTTCTCCAAAAGCCATGAAATGCTTCCCTCATTTTCCACAGGCGCAAAGGTACAGGTAGAATACAAAAGCTTCCCTCCCGGCCGGAGCATGGACACTGCATTTTTCAAAATATCTTTCTGTATTTTGGAAAAATACCCGGGGCGTTCCTCGTTCCATGTTTTCCGCACATCCGGGTCCTTTCGAAACATTCCCTCCCCGGAGCAGGGTGCGTCCACCATAATCTTATCGAAAAATCCACGGAAGCTTTCCTCCAGCTTTCCCGGAATTTCATTTGTCACAAATGCATTGGAAATGCCGAACAGCTCCAGATTTTTTAAGAGAGCCTTTGCTCTGGAATTGCTGATATCGTTTGCCACCAAAACACCCTCTCCCCCAAGAGCTGCCCCTAAAGCCGTAGCTTTTCCACCCGGAGCGGCGCATAAATCCAGCACCCTCTCCCCCGGTTTCACCGGAAGTCTGGACGCAGGCGTCATGGCGCTGGGCTCCTGCAGGTAATAAAGCCCTGCCGTATAGAAGGGATGTCTGGCGGGCTGGTCCTGCTCCTGATAAAAGTAGCCCTCCTTCGTCCAAGGAACCGGGGTCAGATGGAAATCCCCCGTTTCTTCCAGCTCCTCTCCCGTAATTTTCATTGGGTTTACACGCAGCCCGTACTGGCGCGGATTCTCATAGCTGTCCAGATATGCGTCAAATTCATCCCCCAGCATCTCTCTCATTCTTTTTTCAAATGCTTCCGGTAATTCCTGTCTCATGCCATCCTCCTGACTGTTCCGTATACTGTCCCCGCATATTCTGAACTTCCTCTGCGGACAGTTTTTCCTATCATATCACAAAATCCTTCCGTACGCCACATGATAAAAAGCGGTGACCCCCCAGTCACCGCTTTTCCACGTTCCCCCATATATGACAATTGGTTACGCTTCCATAGCAATAGCGTCTTCCGCCATTACGTCTTCATACTTCTCCAGAATAATATCCTGAATCCGTTCTCTTGTATCGGAGTTAATCGGATGTGCAATATCACGATATTCTCCATCTGTCGCTTTCCGGCTGGGCATAGCTATAAATAACCCTTTTTCGCCCTCGATCACCTTGATATCGTGTACCACGAATTCCTCGTCAATAGTAATCGAAACGACAGCTTTCATTTTTCCCTCTTTAGCTACTTTCCGTACTCTTACATCCGTAATATTCATAAACCTGCCCCTTTCATATGCCTTCCTTCAAAGTATATTATGTGTGGCTGACTCTTTTAAAGTGCATAGCGCTCGTTTTTCTCAACAACTACTTTAATTTCATCCTCGCCACAATGATAGGAGTTTGCTCGAATTGTATCACGGCTCTCTACAATACAGTTTTCAATATGGGTATTGTCCCCCAAATATACATCATTGAGAATGATGGAGTTTTTGATCACGCAGTTATTTCCCACGTAAACTTTCTTAAACAGGATGGAGTTTTCTACCTGTCCGTTGATAATACATCCGCTGGCAACGAGACTGTTTTTCACCATGCTGCCCGGATTATATTTTGCCGGAGGCAGATCCTCAATCTTTGACTGTATCGACGGATACTGACGGAAGAAGTAATCTCTTACTTCCGGTTTCAGGAAATCCATATTGGTTTTGTAGTAAGACTCAACAGTAGAAATATTGCTCCAATAGTTGTCAATCTTATATCCATAAATTCTTTTCAGGTTTTTGTAACGAATCAAAATATCTTTTACAAAGTCATGACGGTCTTCCTGAGCGCACCGTTCAATCATCTCGATCAACTGGCGGCGGCGGATTACGTAGATACCTGTGGACACTGTATGAGAACTGGAGATCATCGGTTTTTCCTCAAATTCCTCAATACGATAATCCTCATTCATCTTCAGACATCCGAAACGGGTAACGTCGGTATCTGCTTCTACATCTTTGCATACGATGGTTACGTCAGCGCGTTTTGCAATATGATATTCCAGAACTTTATTGTAATCCAGTTTGTAGATTCCATCACCGGAAGCGATTACTACATAGGGCTCATGGCTCTTTTTAAGGAAATCCAAGTTCTGATAGATTGCGTCTGCGGTTCCCTGATACCAGAAGCTGTTATCAGGTGTAATGGTAGGTGTGAATACAAACAGTCCTCCCTGTTTTCTTCCGAAATCCCACCATTTGGATGAGCTTAAATGCTCATTTAATGATCTTGCATTATACTGCGTCAATACAGCGACTTTAGAAATATGAGAGTTGGACATATTGCTGAGTGCAAAGTCGATGCTCCGAAAACTTCCCGCAACAGGCATGGCTGCGATTGCTCGTTTATGTGATAACTCTCTCATTTTGTTGTTATTGCCGCCCGCTAAAATAATTCCCAATGCTCTCATTCTACTCACCGTCCTTCTTTACAATTGCGCCACCGCTGGCAAGCTCGCCATCCGGATAATCCTCCGGTGTGGTTGCACCGCTGATAGCTGTATTTTTTCCAATCTTCACATTGGACGGAACCACTGTATTTTCAGCGATTGTTACAATGCCGAATCCGTAAACTGCAGGTTTCAATACGTTAGGAGCTTCCTCTCCAACGCCCATTACAACATTTTCACCTACAACTGCGTTTTCTGCAATAATTGCCTTGTCAATCTGGCTGCCAGCTCCAATGGTTGTCTCCTTCATGATAATAGAGTCACGAACCACTGCGCCTTTTTCAATGGTAACTCCGGGTCCAATTACAGAGTTATGTACTTCTCCGTAAATCTCCGCACCATCACTGATAATACTGCGCTCAATTGTCGCTTCACTGGCAACATACTGGGGACGGATAATATCCCCTTTGGTATAAATCTTCCAGAATTCTTCATACAGATTAAATTCAGGAATAATGTCAATCAGTTCCATGTTTGCTTCCCAGTAAGAACCTAAAGTTCCAACATCTTTCCAATATCCATTGAACTCATATGCAAACAGACGTTTTCCGCCGTCTTTGCAGTATGGAAGGATGTGTTTACCGAAGTCGCAATGAGGCTCGTCCTTCAGTGCCAGCAAAGATTCTCTCAGCGCCGGCCATGAGAAAATGTAGATACCCATAGAAGCCAGATTACTTCTCGGATGTTCCGGTTTTTCCTCAAATTCTGTGATCTGTCCGCTTTCATCGGTAATCATAATACCGAAACGGCTTGCCTCTTCAAGCGGTACAGGCATGCAGGCGATAGTAACATCTGCCTTGTTTGCCTTATGGTAATCCAGCATAACTTCATAATCCATCTTGTAAATGTGGTCTCCGGAGAGAATCAGCACATAATCGGGATTATAGGTCTCCATGTATGCCAGATTCTGGAAAATAGCGTTAGCTGTACCTGTATACCAGTCGCTGTTACTGCTCTTTTCATAGGGGGGAAGTACGGTAACACCGCCTACATTTCTATCCAAATCCCATGGTATACCGATTCCGATATGGGTATTCAGACGAAGCGGCTGATACTGTGTCAGCACACCTACCGTGTCAATTCCCGAATTAATACAGTTACTCAGCGGGAAATCGATAATACGATATTTTCCGCCAAACGCTACTGCCGGTTTCGCCACTTTCTCGGTAAGGACACCAAGACGGCTTCCCTGTCCACCGGCTAATAGCATTGCAATCATTTCTTTTTTAATCATGCTATCACCTCTTGTCATATATGATTAAAAATTATAACACATTTTCTCGAAATAGTGAACATGTTTTACATATTTTTATCGTATTTTTTCATCTTTTTATTACATTTATACAACTTTTGGTCGATCTTTTCCCCCTTCCTTCGACTTTCTCTGTCATTTCTCCGGAAATTTCATCAAATTCTTCCAAACAGCTATGAACTGTTCGGCATTTTACGACCAACTTCTGGGTATCTTCCAAACCGAAAAAAACCTTTTCTTTTCCACTTTTTCATCATATAATGATTATGATGACTTTTATTAACTATTCAGGTAGTCACTGTCCCGCGAGGTGTTGACTTGCAAATGCAGGTCAATCCCGAGACGTACAGGCGCCGAACTGCATGAAATGCAGTTTGTGTGCATGCATTCGTGACTATGAAGGACAGGTTCCTGAATAGTTACGACTTTTATTTATCGTATAAGGAGACTTTTTTATGTATACCATTGATTTTCATAAACCTATTCATATTCATTTTATCGGTATCGGCGGAATCAGCATGAGCGGACTGGCAGAGATTCTTCTGCAGGAAGGATTTACTATTTCCGGCTCCGATGCCAAAGAAAGTCCTCTCACTGATCATCTGACTGCAAAAGGCGCACAGATTTTCTACGGACAGCGGGCATCTAATATTATTGAAGGAATTGATCTGGTAGTCTATACCGCAGCGATTCATCCGGATAACCCGGAATATGCCTGTGCAGCCCAAAAAGGAATTCCCATGATGACCCGGGCGGACCTGCTGGGTCAGATCATGACTAATTACCGGATTCCTATCGCTGTATCCGGAACCCACGGAAAAACCACCACTACTTCCATGGCTTCCCATGTTCTGCTGGAAGGCGGTTTCGACCCCACCATCACTGTGGGCGGAATCCTCCCGGCCATCGGCGGAAACCTTCGCGTGGGAAATTCCGAAACTTTTATTACGGAGGCCTGCGAATACACCAATAGCTTCCTGAGCTTCTTTCCCAAGATCAGTATCATTCTGAATATCGATGCAGATCATCTGGATTTCTTTAAGGACATCGACGATATCCGTCACTCCTTCCGCCTGTTTGCCGAGAAGCTTCCGACAGACGGCACGCTGATCATCAACAGTGATACTCCTCATTATGAAGAGATTATGAAAGATCTGGACTGCGAAGTAATTACATACGGTCTGGAGCATTCTGCTGATTACACTGCGGAGGAAATCACCTACAATGCACTGGGACATGCTTCCTTTGTATGTAAAAAAGACGGCGAAACTGTGGGACATTTTTCCCTGAGCGTTCCCGGACTGCACAATGTCTCCAATGCCCTCTCCGTAATCGCTCTGGGCATGAAGCTTTCCATGAGCTGTGAGGATATCCAAAAAGGTATCGCGGGTTTTACAGGCACAGACCGCCGTTTTCAGTTAAAGGGAGAGATTGGCGGAGTTACCGTCATTGACGATTATGCACACCATCCCACAGAGATTGAGGCAACTTTGACCTCTGCCAAAAATTATCCGCATAAAAAAACATGGTGCGTCTTCCAGCCTCACACCTACACAAGAACAAAAGCCCTGCTTCATGATTTTGCCAAGGCTCTGACTCTGGCTGACCATGTGGTTCTGGCTGATATTTACGCTGCCAGAGAGCAGAATACTCTGGGAATTTCCTCCAAAGACCTGCAAAAATGCATTCAGGAACTGGGAACTCCCTGCGAATATTTCCCCACTTTCGATGAAATCGAAAATTACTTACTGGAAAATTGTATCCAAGGCGATTTGTTGATAACTATGGGCGCCGGAGATGTGGTAAAAATCGGGGAACACCTGCTGGGACTGTAAGTTATCCACATTATCCACACGTTTATACACATTTTTAGTGGAAAAACGTGTGGATTTTTTTGTGCATAACTTTGTTTACATAAAATTTCACAGCTACTTACCTTTTTCTTTACTTTATCGCTATTTCTCGACATTTACAGGTTACCAATAATAAAAGTTCCCCTTTTCTATCCACATTGTCCACAGTATCCACATTTCCCCAAAAAACAATCTCAAAAAGCTCCGCTTTAAGAACCTGAAAATGTCTATTTGCTTTCTCCGGGGACTATGTTATAATGTACGCGAAAGCAATGAGCCGGGCGTAGGAAAGCCATCAAAAGAGTCCGTCGTGCTTGCACGTAAGGAATCTTTTGGTGGCTTTCCTACATGGGGCGAAGCCCGCGACCGACCGCAGGGAGGTTGCCCCGGCGGGGTAGTTAGATTCCACCACTCGAGTCCATCGCATTTCCACGCAAGGAACCTTTCGGTGGCTTTCCTACATGGGGCGAAGCCCGCGACCGACCGCAGGGAGGTTGCCCCGGCGGGGTAGTTAGATTCCCCTTTTTTCTTCTATATCAAATATCAGCAAAGCAGGTGTACCCTCATGCAATTATCTTTACACAATGGCAGCTCCTCCGGAGTTACCATTATCTCTAACATATTTATTGATTACTATATGCCCTGTGCCAACGGGGAATTTGTTAAAATTTATCTTTATCTGCTCCGGTGTCTCAAAGGCGGACAGACCGACCTGAATCTGGCCTCCGTTGCAGATGTTTTCAATTGTACAGAAACCGATATTTTACGCACCCTCCGTTACTGGGAAGCACAGAAGCTTCTGGTTCTGGCAGGAACGGACAGTCAGGCCTCCATCGATTTTCTCGAACCGATGGTGCCAGCCGGCGCTTCCCTGCCTCTGGCCGAGCAGCCAGCCGCCCCCGCTCCTGTACCTGCAGCAGTCTCCATGCCGGAGGCCGCTTCCACCCGGGAACCGGAAACTCAAAAAAACGCCTCTTCCACTCCCGTCAAAAAGAAGCTGAGCGCTGACCGCATCCGTCAGTTACAGGAGAATGAAGAGGTGCGTCAGATGCTTTTCATTGCCGAACAGTATATGGGAACAACCCTGTCCCGTTCTGTCACTGATGAGCTTCTGTATATCTACGAGGAGCTTCATTTTTCCGTGGACCTGATCGACTATCTGATCGAATACTGCGTCTCCAAAGGCAGCGGAGATATTCATTATATAAAGAAAGTGGCTTTCAACTGGTTTGATTCCGGGATCGATTCCGTGACCAAGGCGAAACAGGAAACCACTACATATCACCGGAATTATTTTACAATCCTGAAAGCTTTCGGGATCACCAATCGCAATCCCATCCCGGCAGAGGTCAATACCATCAACCACTGGATGAAGGATTACGGTTTCACCATGGATATTCTTACGGAAGCCTGCGCCCGCACCGTCGCTTCCACCGGAAAAGCTAATTTCCGGTATGCCGACAAGATTCTGTCCGGCTGGAAGGAAAAAGGCGTGCGCCATCTTACCGACATTCAGGCTTTGGATACCCTCCACCGCCAGCTTCAGACGGACCGTGCGGAGCAGAAAGCCCGGAAGAAATCCTCTTCCGTCAACAACTTCAATAATTTCCAGCAGAGGGATTACAACTACTCCGATCTGGAAAGTCAGTTATTAAAATAAAAGGAGTATTGCCGTGGCATTGCAAAACAGCCAGTATGACGCCCTGATGCGTTATTATCAAAAATTACAGCTACGCAACAAGCATGATCAGGATACCCGGATTGCTCAAGCATACGCAAAAATCCCCCGGCTTCCGCAGATCGACCGGGAAATCGCCGCAGTGAGCATGAAAAAAGCCCGGCTTCTTCTCGGCGAAGACTGCGGACAGGATTTTGACCTGTCAGAACAGATCCGCGCTCTTTCCGGGGAGCGTACCCGGCTTCTTTTAGCCAACGGTTTTCCCGCAGACTATCTGAAACCCCAGTATACCTGTCCCATCTGTCAGGATACCGGGTATGTGGATAATGAAAAATGCATCTGTTTTAAAAAAGCGGTCAGCGAACAGTTGTATACCCAGTCCAATATCAGGGAATTATTAGAAACAGCAAGCTTTTCTATGTTTTCCCTTGATTACTATTCTGAAGAGATCATCAATGACGCTACCGGATTATCTGCCAGACAGACAGCCCAAAAAGCGCTTTCCCATGCAAAGGATTTTGTACGGAATTTTGACAGTTCCTTTGAAAATCTTTTCCTGTACGGCGATACCGGAGTAGGAAAAACCTTCCTCTCTTACTGCATCGCACGGGAATTGCTTGACACCACCCACAGCGTCATTTATTATTCTGCTTTTGATCTGTTCGAGGCTTTTGCAGAAAAAACCTTTTCCAATTCCGAGGAATCTCAGGGGAAAAATGACTACATCCTGAACTGTGATCTTCTGATCATCGACGATCTCGGAACCGAGCTCACCAACAGTTTCGTGGCTTCTCAATTCTTTCTCTGCATCAATGAAAGAATTTTGCGCAAAAAATCAACTATTATTTCAACCAACCTAACTCTTGGAAATTTCATGGACCGATACTCTGAACGGGTATTTTCCAGAGTTTCCAGCAATTACACCATGGTCAAACTGATTGGCAGCGATATCCGCATCCAGAAAAAATTATTAGGAGGTAATTAAAGAATGGAGCAGAAAAACACAAAAGATTTGCAGAAACTCCCGGTAGGACGTCTGGGAATCATTTCTCCTTATAGCTGTGCCGAGCTGGGAGAAAAAGTTGACAAATATCTGGTGTCTTGGCGGGAAGGCAAACTCAGCCAGCAGGAAAATGCCATCGCCTTCGATGGCTATGAGCGGGACACCTACCTGATCAAATCCGAGCTTCCCCGTTTTGGTTCCGGCGAAGCAAAAGGAATTCTCCGTGAATCCGTCCGCGGCGATGATGTCTATATCCTCATCGACGTATGCAACTACAGCCTGACTTACTCCCTGTGCGGTATGGAAAATCATATGTCACCGGACGATCATTTCCAGAACCTGAAGCGCATCATTGCAGCAATCGGCGGAAAAGCCCGCAGAGTCAACGTAATCATGCCGTTCTTGTACGAAAGCCGTCAGCATAAACGCTCCGGAAGAGAATCTCTGGACTGCGCGCTGGCTTTGCAGGAGCTGGTAAATATGGGTGTAGAAAACATCATCACCTTCGATGCCCATGACCCCCGCATCCAGAACGCGATTCCTCTCCACGGATTTGAGACGGTACAGCCGGCTTATCAGTTTATCAAAAACCTGCTGAGAAACCAGCCGGATCTGAAACTGGATAAAGATCATCTGATGGTCATCAGCCCGGATGAAGGCGGCATGGGAAGAGCTATCTATCTGGCAAACAATCTGGGGGTAGACATGGGTATGTTCTACAAACGCCGGGATTACTCCACCATCGTAGACGGACGCAATCCCATCGTTGCTCATGAATTCCTCGGCGCCAACGTAGAAGGAAAAGATATGATCATCATCGACGATATGATTTCCTCCGGGGACAGTATGCTGGAAGTAGCGCAGCTTCTTAAATCCAAAGGCGCCGGAAAGATCTTCATGTGTTCCACCTTCGGTCTGTTCACCAACGGTCTGGACAAGTTTGACAAGGCCTTCGAAGAGGGCATGTTCGACCGAATCCTGACTACGAACCTGATCTATCAGTCACCGGAACTTCTGAGCCGCCCGTATTATGTAAACTGTGATATGAGTAAATATATCGCCCTGATCATCGATACCCTGAATCACGACGATTCTATCAGCAAACTTCTGAATCCTGTAGAAAGAATCCAGAAGCTTCTGACCAAATTCAGAAATCAGGAAAAAATCTGAGAACCGTTTCATCACTGCAAAATATACCACCTGATAAACAGAACGAGGTTTCCGCTTCAAAAACGGAAACCTCGTTCTGTTTGTTTCAATTATCGCGACTATGAAGGACGGTGTCCTGAATAATTACCAACTATCGTCCTCTCACGGAAACCACATCGTCTCTCTCTGCAATACCGCTGATAAAATCCGTCTTATCACAATCCGGAGGAAGAAGAAGATCCATATCCAGTTTGGTATTTTCCTCATCCAGCTTATTCACCTTCATTGACATAATGCTGACCTTCTCCCTGAGAATGTGCTGCTCCAGTTTCTGCAGGTCCCCGCCGTTCATGATGACCCTCACATCCGCCCGGCACGCCTCTTTGGAGAAAAAGCTCACTTTATGCAGTACGATCTGTAAAATCACAAGAAGGAATGTACTGGAAGCAGATATAAAATACTGTCCTGCGCCGCAGGCCATGCCGACCCCTGCCGTCGCCCAGATTCCCGCAGCCGTTGTCAATCCGCTTACCGAATTGTTATTTCTCACAAAAATGATTCCTGCTCCCAGAAAACCGATCCCGCTTACGATCTGAGCCGCAATACGGGTACCGTCAAAGCCTCCCATATCCATAAACCCGTACTTTGAAATCACCATAATCAGGGCGGAACCAAACGCTACAACCGCATGGGTCCTAACCCCTGCCATCTTGTTCCTGTTTTTCCGCTCAAAGCCAATGCAGGCTCCCAAAATACATGCCACAACAATCCGAACCATAAGCTCCCACTGCTGCATCATCTGTTCTTTAAACATTGCTACCACTTCCACTGCTGTCCCCGCCTTTCTTCTGCTTTTATCTCTGCATTATAGACGAACAGCTAAAATGAAACAATGTAAAAAACGATGATTTTCTGTGTAAAATTCTCGTATCTACTGCATATTTTCAAACTCCTCCACCTTTGACCGTATCCGTTTTACAATCCTTTCCCTTAACTGCGGGAAAGGCATCAGCCATTCCTCTTTCATATCCACCGGAATAAACTGTTTTGACGGTGTAAATGAGTAGTTTTCTTTTATATATTTTTCTATCTTCCCATCGATTTCCGGGTTTGTGCAAAAATCCTCTTCAAACATTTCCGTCACCAGAAGCCCGTCTTTTCCCGCATACTCGTTACAGGCGGTAATATATTCCGGGTACAGTTCAAAATAATGGGGATCCGGCATCATCGCATGTTTTCCTCCCTGCATGTAAAACACCGGATGGGTTCCGTCCACAAATTTCAGATCATGGTTGATCATACTTTTCAGCATCCATCCGTGGAAGCTTGCCTCTGCATCCACCACTTTCCCATCTTTTCCCACATAGACGAAAATATGTTCCAGATCGTACAAATGCTGTATATCATAATCAAAATACACCGCATATTCCATAACGTACTCCACCTGAGCCTTGTCCACCTCCAGAACCCGGCTGCAGGAAGCGCTCTTTCCGGTTTCGGTAAACATGGTATATCCGATTCCCTCAATCTCAAACGGCTCCTTTTCATCCATCATAAAATACGGCAGATATTTTTCGGCGGCTGTCTGTTCTGATTTTTCCATGCTCTTCAGCAGGGCAATTTCCCTCGCATATCCCTCCAGTTCGTTGGGTGTTTCCAGATACATGGGGATTCCTTTCAGCCGGGGATGATTGACGATGGCCCGGAAGGTCTCTTCTCCCAAAGATCCCTCACCGATTTTTTCATGCCTGTCCTTATGACTTTCGAAAGGATTTTTGCTGTCATTCAGATGGATGGCCTTCAGATATTCCAGACCGATCACCCGGTCAAATTCCTCCAGCACCTGATCCAGATGATTCACAATATCATATCCTGCATCATAAACGTGACAGGTATCCAGACAAATACCCATATGCTCCTTTAATTCCACCAAATCCAGAATTGCCCGCAGTTCTTCAAAGCTTCTTCCCACCTCTGTTCCCTTTCCCGCCATGGTCTCCAAAAGCACTGTGGTGGTCTGCTCCTTTTTCAAAATCCGGTTCAAAGTTTCGGCAATCAGCCGGATTCCTTCCTCTGTTCCCTGCCCTACATGGCTTCCCGGATGAAAATTATAGCAGTTTCCCGGAACGTATTCCATCCGCTTCAGGTCATCCTCCATGGTCATCAGCGCAAATTCCCTCGTATGGGCATCTTTAGAGCAGGGATTCAGTGTGTAAGGGGCATGAGCCAGAATCCTGCTGATTCCGTGTTCCTCTGCAAAATCCAAAAACGCCTCCACATCCTTTTCATCAATCTCCTTAGCCCTGCTTCCTCTGGGATTTCTGGTAAAAAATTGAAACGTATTGGCGCCGATTTTTACCGCCTCTTTTCCCATATGCAGAAAGCCTTTGGAAGATGACAAATGACATCCGATTCTCAGCATGGTGTTTCCTCCAATTCTATGATATTAGCCGGAATTTTCATCCGGCGAAGCAATTCCATTTCTCTTTTGTGACAGGTAAAAATCAAAACCTGTCCTCCCCGGGCAGCCAGCCAGCCCAGCGTCTGTTCCAGCCGTTTCTCATCATACATGGCAAAGACATCGTCCAGAAGCACCGGCATGGGTTCCTCGCAGAGCACCTCGCTTACCGCCATCCGCAGGGCAAAATATACCTGCTCCACGGTGCCCCGGCTCAACTGATGCAGCGCCGTCTGACGGTTTCCTTCATACAGACTGACCCTCATATCCTCATCCATCAAAATCCGTCCGTATTTTCCTTCTGTAATTTCTGCCAGTATCTCCTCCATGCGTCCCTGCAGCCTTCGGCCGATTCTTCTTCGCATTCCTCCCGACAGTTTTTCCAGCATTTCCATAGCCAGATCCAGACTTTGGATCTCAATCTCGCAGTTTCGGATTTCCTGTGGTTTTTCCCCCTTCTCTGCCCTGTTTTCCTGAAGGTTTTGAAGCAGGGTATGTTTTTCCTCCATCTGCTGTAAAAGGGTCTCTTCGCGGCCTTTCAGGCGGTTCACATACTCTTCCCTGTCCCGGCTTTTTTCTCTTTCAATGTTTCTTTCGCTTTCGGTGTTTCTTTCTCCGGCAGATTCCTGTTCTGCTTCCCCAGTCCTTTCCGGTCTTTCCTGATGGGCTCTCCGGCTCATAGTTCGAAACATCCTCCAGCTTCCGACAACTGCCAAAGCCATTCCCAATCCTCCGCAGACTCCGACCGCTATGCGTACCATTCCCGTAAATGCAAAAGGATTTCCGATAGCCAGAAGCAGAAAAAGCGCTCCGAAAAGCATTCCGCTCACTGTAAGCATCCAGCCTCCCCTTCCGGTTTTATCCTTCGCCTCTGCCTGCCGGACAGGCTCCTTTTTTTCGTTCTCCTGTACAGCCTTCGGTAAGTGACCGGCCTCTTCTTTTTCCCAAACAGAAGTGTTCTGCTGTCTTTCGATCTCCGCCCTCACCTGATCCAACTGGTTTTCCAGTCCCTCCTGTTCTTTGCGGAGATACTCCATACGTTTTTCCATTTCCTCCATCTGCTGTGCCTGCCCCAGCTCCAGCTCACGGATTTTATTTTCCCACTGTTTTTTCTTCTTTTTCAGCCGTTCCCCGGCTCTCTGAACGTCCAGATCCCCGGCTCCGGCGCTTTCATAATTGGACATATAATTCTGCAGCTCCCGCACCATTCCCTCGTCCGTCTCGCTGCGAAGCTGTCCGATGGATACGGTATTGTCATAAATGCTCTCACTGATTCCGCCCAAAAGCATCCGGAGGTCTCCCTGTGGAATGGAAAGCTCCTCTCCATCCGTCTCACAGATCAGATTTTCCCTGATGTCTCCCTTATAAAAGTTTCTTTCAACGCGAAATTCCTTTCCACCCGCCTGAAAGCCCATGACTCCCGCATAATCTACGGGACGCTCCCATGGCTCGTATTTAGTATAAGGATCCGTTTTGGAGGCCCGTCCCCGGTATCTCGGCATACCGAACAGCATTCCCCTGATAAAAGCGTGCAGTGTGGATTTTCCGCTCTCATTGGGGCCGTAAACTACATTGATTCCCTCTTTCGGAAAAAATTCCTTTTCCTTCAATTTTCCGAAATGCTGTATTTTCAGATAAGTCAGTCTCATAGCTCCGCCTCCATCAAAGCCTGAAGGCCGTAATATAACGCCTTCTGTTCCACCGTTCCATTTTTACCGTCAAAACAGCGGATATACTCCCCGACCAGCGTGCCTTCCTGCTGCTTTCTCAGTTTTTCCAGATCATAGCAGGGACGGGTATCATCCCGGACTTCCACCACATTTCCCAATTTGTACAGATTTTCCACTGCAAATTCCATATCCGGGCTGCGAAATCCCTTCAAATGCACCCGGTAAATGTTGTGGCTGCCCTTCTGCTCTATTTTCTCCCGCACCTTCTGTTCCAGACCAAATTGGGTGGTGGAGGAGTGAACCGCTATGTCAATGTCCAGATAGGAGCGGCTGGCAGCCGGTACGAAACCGATTTTCACCTCTGGTCTCGTCTTTCCATCCCCGTTCATCTGCCCGTAAATGAAGCCGTGGGCGCCCAGATCATTTCTGTCCAGCGGCTCCAGCGCTCCCGCATAAGCCATCTGATTGGGAACCAGTATTTGCGGCTTATGGATATGCCCCAGTGCTGCATAATCAAATCCTGCCCCGTCTTCCTTCCCTATGGGAATATGCTTTTCATCTCCTCCGTGGGCCAGCAGAATATGATTTCCCGGTTTTCCATTGGGCCGTATCCTCTGATACAGTCTCTCACGGATTTCCCGGTTCTCATAACTCAGTCCGTATATCCATGTGTCCAGCGCCGGAAAATAAATCTCCTCCGGCTGCTGACTGAAAAATCCATGGACATTTTCTTCCCATTTTACCTTCCGGTAAGCAGAATCTGTTTTCAGATAATCATGGTTTCCTGCCATCCATACCACTTGGGTATGGGGAATGGTAGAAAACAGATAGTTTACCTCCCGCAGTTCCCGGACCAGAGGCTGCCGATGAAACAGATCCCCCGCGATCAGCAGAAGATCGATCTTCTCTTTTTTCACCAGTGCGATCACCTTACGGAAGGTCTCCCAAATTTCTTTCTCCCTGAAAGCACACTGGGGACAGCCCGGATCCGGAACTGCCCCCAAATGTACATCTGCAATATGAATAAATCGCATAAATTCTCCTGTTTTTACAGATTATAAATCACAGTTGTTTACGGTACGCGGGAATGGAATCACGTCACGGATGTTGCCCATACCGGTCAGATACATCACGCAGCGTTCAAATCCCAGACCAAAGCCTGCATGTCTGGTGCTTCCGTATTTTCTCAGATCCAGATAGAAATCATAATCATCCTTGTTCAGACCCATTTCTTCCATACGGGCTACCAGTTTGTCGTAGTCATCTTCCCTCTGGCTTCCTCCGATGATCTCACCGATTCCCGGAACCAGACAGTCTACTGCTGCCACCGTTTTTCCATCCTCATTCATCTTCATGTAGAATGCTTTGATGTCCTTAGGATAGTCGGTAACGAATACCGGACGTTTAAATACCTGCTCTGTCAGATAGCGCTCATGCTCTGTCTGCAGATCGCATCCCCATGATACCTTGTAATCGAATTTGTCGTTATTTTTGCTCAGGATATCGATGGCTTCCGTATAAGTAACGTGAGCAAATTCGGAATTCACCACATTGTTCAGACGCTCCAGCAGTCCTTTATCCACAAAAGAATTGAAGAAGTTCATCTCCTCCGGAGCATTTTCCAGAACGTAAGTAATAATATATTTCAGCATGGATTCCGCCAGAATCATATCGTCCTTCAGATCAGCAAATGCAATCTCCGGCTCGATCATCCAGAACTCAGCCGCATGGCGGGTGGTGTTGGAGTTTTCCGCACGGAAGGTCGGACCGAAGGTATAAATGTTTCGGAATGCCTGTGCGTAAGTTTCGCCGTTTAACTGTCCGCTTACGGTCAGGTTTGTAGCCTTATTGAAAAAGTCTTTGGAGAAGTCTACTTTTCCGTCTTCTGTTTTCGGGATATCATTCAGATCCATCGTGGTTACCTGAAACATTTCTCCTGCACCCTCACAGTCGCTTCCGGTGATCAGCGGCGTATGCACATATACAAATCCTCTCTCCTGAAAGAACTTGTGAATCGCATAAGCTACCAGAGAACGCACACGGAACACCGCCTGAAAGGTATTGGTTCTGGGACGCAGATGGGTGACAGTTCTCAGATATTCCATGCTGTGACGTTTTTTCTGCAGCGGATAATCCGGTGTGGATTCTCCTTCTACGCAGATTTCTTCAGCCTGAATCTCAAAAGGCTGTTTTGCCTGCGGAGTAGGTACCAGTGTACCTTTTACGATGATGGCCGCCCCTACATTCAGCTTGGAAATTTCAGCAAAGTTAGCCATATTATTATTGTAAACAACCTGTAATGTTTCAAAAAATGTTCCATCATGGAGCACGATAAATCCAAATGTCTTAGAGTCACGTACGCTTCGTACCCATCCTCCAACGGTAATCTCCTTATTCAGGAATGCTTCCCGATTTCTGTAAATCTCTCTGACAGTAGTAAGCTGCATGGTGAGCAGTCCTCCCTCGTTTGTTATATTTTCGCCATCGTCCGTACTCAGCCTTCGGACAATGCGAATCGTTTATCTGCCCATTGTATCACCTTTCTTTGGGGAGTTCAAGGCTTCCCACCTCTTCAAAGCCATTTTTCATGTCAAAAACCGTGATTTTTTTCTCTTCAACCACATAATACCAATCCCCGATATACAATCCCCGCACCCGGGTACTGGTATCATACGCGTAATTTTCCTGTTCCATTTCGTGTTCCAATACTTTTTGAAACCCTTCCTCCGGGTCATAAGAGAACACCAGATACCTGCCATGGCGTCCACTTTCATCCGTCTCGAATGCAGAAAATCCAATCAGGTTTTTCTCCGGCTCTGCCAGAATCATTTTATAATCATACAAGCCTTCGCAGCCATCGATCCCCTTTAAAACCAGCTTCTTTTTCTCCTCCACCTTTTTCGGATCGGAAATATCGAACATGGAAAGTTTCAGCCCCAGATTCTCCCCGTTGTTGGGATCAGTCTCCCACCCCAGACCGAGAAGCCGGTCCTCACCGTAAAAATGCAGATATTCCGAAAATCCGGTAACTTTCAGTTCTCCTAAAATTTCCGGCTGGTCAGGATTCGTAAAATCTACTGAAAACAGCGGGTCCGTATTCCTGTAAGTAACAAAATATCCCATATTCCCCATAAACCGTGCCGAATAAATCGTCTCTCCCGGCGCAATATCGTCAATCATCCCCCGGATTGTCATGTTCTCATCCAGCACATAGACTCGGTTCGTCTGACCCCGGCCGCTCCATTCCGTCAGAACCGCCCGCAGATATCCGTCATGCTCATTGACTGCAAAGGTATCCGTCACCTCACCCCGCAGTGTTGCCGCCGCATCACCTTCGATCTTTCCATTTTCAAACCGGAATTTGATCACATTGGTGCACCCCCGGTCCTGCTGCCATTCATTTTGCAGTACATAAATATTTTCCTTCGTGATATAGAACTGACTTCCCGAGTCCATCAGGGATTTTTTCTCCAGAACCTTATTCGGGACTGTTGTGTTTACAGAAGACATCACAAGATATCGGCATTCTTTTATCTGCAGCGGAAGATAAATATCATTCTCTGCAATTTTTTCACCGTTGATCTCAGGGATTTTTTCTTTATTTTCATCTCCCTCGCCCGGATAAAGCTGATAATCACTGAACAGGTAAATGTATTCCCCTACTTTTCTGGATGTACGGTAACTGCCATCCTGACGAATGGCGCCCATCCTCTTAGGGTTTTTGATATCCGACAGATCATAGGTCTCCATCAAAGTCTGGGAGCTGTTTTCCATACTGTACATGTCCTCCCCTGTCTCCTCCAGACGGCTTTCATAACTGTTTCCTACAAGAATCAACTGATTCTTGTCCACATACATTTCTTTGAAATCCACATCCCCCCTGGACTGGGTATAGGAAAAGCCCGACACTCTTTCCAGCGTATCCGCTTCCACAATGCTCACTCTGTTGTCCGATCCCAGAATATACAGATAGGTTCCGTCAGTTTTCACCACATCCCCCTCGTCTACTCCTTCCACCTGTAAATTTGTGGTGGAATACTCCTCTGTATTCCCGTCAAGATCCTGAACAGCTTCCCCCGCCTGTGCTTCTTCTTCCGCTTTCTCTTCCAATAATACTCCGTCGTAGATTTCTTCATTCTCATACCAGCTCTCCCATGCCTTTTCCACCTGTTCTTCAATGTCTTCATAGGTAGAAGTATGGTAGAATTCACCGATTGTCCGGTTTCCGCTGTACAGCTCCGTTTCCCATGTTCCTGTCATTCTTCCTTCGTCTCTTTCCTCCCCCGCTTCTGCGCCGCTTTCCGCTCCTGCAGCACTTTGGGCATCCGCCTTGGCCGATTCCACCGTATCCACGGCCGTCTCCTCCATCTGTACTGCACTTTTGTTGGAAAATCCCGTATCACGGCTTATCACCAGCGCCAGAACCACTGCTGCCGCCCCGGCTAATACCGGCAGAGTCCGGTAAAACGATATCACTTTTTTCTTTTTCTTATTTTTATTCAAATATCCCTGTATATTCTCCGGTTTCAGGGAATCAGGAATCTCTGCGTGTCCGGCGGAGTCTTTTATTTTTTTCTTCCAGTCTTCCATATGCGCACCTCCTACTCCTGCATCCATCGTTCCATCTTTTTCAACGCCCTGCTTTCTTTTGAACGAATGGTATTTTCGTTCTTATGTAAAATCTTGCCGATTTCCCGACTGGTATATCCGGCAAAAATATGCATGGAAATAACCAGTCTTTCCTCCCGGTCCAGCCGGGCAAAGGCCTGCCGCACCTGACAATCCTCGTCCAGACCCGCGGCTGTGCTTTTCAGATCATCCGGCAGCTCCACTGTTTTTTGAACGTATTCCTTTAATTTCCGTTTACATTTATTCGACAGTATCTTAAAAATCCATGGACGGAATGAATCCAGACTCCGCAGTTTACCGAAGCTTTCAAAAGCATCCGCCACCGCATCTCCGACCACATCCTCCGCATCGTGGGTATTTTTTAAGGTATACAGGGCAAAACGGTACATATCCTGATATACCCCTTCGTACAGCCGGATAAAGGTATCCTGTTCCCGGTTTCCTTCCATATTTTCACCTCCCTGAAATGCATTTCATAGAATAAGTGTCCAAAAACTTCCCTTTTGTTGCAGAAAAAAGCCTGCATCTACCAAATTTATCGGTTTTGCAGGCTTTTTCTTACCGTTTCATCAATTTTATTTGAGATTTTCCGGATTCAGGTATTCCAGCTCCGGAACCACAAATCTTCCGTCCTTACGAACCAGAACCCCGTCAAAATAGATTTCACCGCCGCCGTATTCCGGGCGCTGAATCTGAACCAGATCCCAGTGGATTGCCGATTCATTTCCATTCTCAGCGTCATCATAGCAGCTTCCCGGTGTGAAATGAATGGAGCCGCATATTTTCTCATCAAACAGTGTGTCCTGCATAGGAGTGAGAATATAAGGATTCACGCCGATGGCAAATTCACCTACGTATCTTGCCCCTTCATCCGTATCAAAAATCTCGTTGATCTTTTCCGTATTATTTGCGGTTGCTTTCACAATCTTGCCGTTCTCAAATTCCAGACGTATATTTTCATAGACAAATCCGTTGTACGAAGAGGGCGTATTGTATGTGATCACACCGTTTACAGAATCGCGGACAGGGGCCGTATAGACCTCGCCGTCCGGGATATTGCAGGCTCCGGCACAGGGAACTGCCGGTATTCCTTTGATAGAGAAGGTAAGATCGGTTCCCTCCGCCACGATCCGCACCTGATCTGTACAGTTCATATACGCCACAAGGAATTCCATGTTTCTCGACATATTTGCGTAGTCCAGCGTGCACACCTTATAGTAGAAATCTTCAAAAGCCTCCGTACTGGTTCCGCAAAGCTGCGCCATAGCCGGATTCGGGTATCTGAGCACCACCCAGCGGGTATACATGATCCGGCGTTCATGATGAACCGGAGCGTTGTAATACGTGTTATAAAGCGCCATTTTATCAGCCGGTACATCGGACAGCTCGGAAATATTATCCGTTCCCCGGATACCGATGTAGCAGTCCATCTCATCAATCTGAACGGTATCAAACTTTGCCATCATTTCCATCTGCTCCTTGCTTGCATGAAGCAGGATTTCTCTCTGCACCCGTGGTTCTATAAAGCGTACAAAGGGAATCGCGTTTACAGCATACACTTCCTTGATCACCTGACGCGCAAGCGCTTCCGTGTCCTTTCCGAAATACTCGATAAACACCTTATCATTTTTTCTCACCTTCACAGAATACCGTACCAGCCCTCTAGCCAGCTTTACAATTCTTTCATCCATATCCTTTACTCTCCTTTACTTGGTTCTCCCATATTTTCCATATATCCGATAAATACATTTCCGGCCCGTTCAAACAGATTGGTGCTGTCCTGAATGCCATAATAGTCCTGCTCCTTGGTTGCCGGATAGTACAAAATCGTATTCTTCGCATTATACCCTACAATCACCACATTGGCCGTGTCTGACACCTTCGCCACCACCGGATTTCCCTTGCTCACCTGATACAATATACTGTCCAGAGTACATCCGGTCATGTTCAGGGTGGTATATCCGTCTCCCAGCGACTGCTGAATGGTACTTTCATCGATGGTTCCGCTCAGTATAACCTCCGGAACCTCTTCAAGATTCACCAGATGGCTGTCATCCCGGTTTCCCCGCTCCCATACATACTGCTGCTGGCGGTTCAATACCACACCCATCTGAGCATCCGCACGTAAAATGGCATCGCTTGCCTTCGTCCATGTGCTGTCCAAAATACCTTTTGCATAGACGTAATAAATATTATTTTCCTGACGCACCAGTTCCAGATCCAAAACGGCCAGTTCCTCCTGATCTAATACATTGGATTCCGCATACAGTACGTTCTTATTGGTAATGCTCTTTTTAAAATCCAATCCAATCTGCGTTGCCTTTCGCTCAGTGGTGATCAGCCTCATACTGACAGTTTCCTCATTCTTCTGAAGATTATTCATGATATGGGAACTGGTGATCGGCACATATGCGCCGTTTTCCCACTGAACACGCTCCAGCTCCAGCGAACCTTCCTTCAGGTTTACCTTATTTACCCAGATTCCCTCCTCTTGGTGCTCTTTGATCACTTCCCCGCCGAATTTTTCTATCTTGACAGTTTTCATGGCAAACGTAGTATTTCCCGCATTGTCCGTGACAATGTCTGCCTCGTTGGCAAGTCCGTAGACAAAGTCTTCATTGATAAATCCCAACGCCTTCACCTTCTGTCCCTGAGGCGCCTGAATCACATAGCTTTCCCCTTCTTCCAGACTCATCACCGTCACCGAAGTGGAATTATTTTCCTCCATTTCATTCATCCATGCGATGCTTGCCTGAGATTTTGAAACCACATAGCAGTCCTTCTGGATGTTTTCCTGAATCACCTGATAGCTTTTTTCCCTGATATTGATCTCATACAGATCTCCCTCCAGCATCAGATACAGGATATCGTCTCTGGTAACATAGGAGAGTGATTCCATGTCCCCTTTCAGATAATCGTAGGCGGTGCGGATCGGAATAAATAATTCCTCACTGATCTGATTCAGTTCTGCTCCATAGTGGTACACCCCGATTCCCACCTCGCCTTCATGGACATCACGGTTCATATAGCCGTAAACCACAAAGTCGATATCACCGGATTCTTCCACACGCACGATTTTAATTCCATGCTCCTGCAGGTTGCTTCTGCTGTCCAGCCCTCCGTCCCGGAAGCTGAATACCTGCGTACTCTTATTGGCGCTCCGGTTATAGGACCACAGTTCTCCCTGCTGGACAAATGCCACAATATCCGCATTTTGGTTTGACTGGTACTGGATTGTCCGATCCACGATACCCAGATTGATACCGTTTCCGGTCAGCTCCGTATGCTCTCCATCATACAGCTCTTGGGTTTTCCGTTCAAAATCCAGCAGCCGGATTCGTGATTGATGATAACGCATCCGGTAAAAGTCCGAGACATTGTAGTAGTCCGGCTCTTCCTCCTCTTCCTGATCAGAAAGCACATAATCCAGTGAAATGCTGCAGGTGGTTTCATTGATATCCTTGATCACCGGAACCGCCTTTTTTTCAAGCTTCATCGCCATCTCACCCCATGTAATCCGCTCAAAGCTGGAATGGATGTTCAGCATCGCATAGGTACTGTTAGTCTCCGTCTCATCCGGTTCCAGATAGGTAGCAAGCTCGGAAGAATTTTCACTGCTTAAACATTTCTGGTAAAAGTTGTCCACAAAATCCAGATACTGGGTGATATTCATTCCCGCTCTCTGCAAAATCCTTGTATAATAGTAATACGTCTTTCCGGTTTTCAGTTTCACATCAAACCGGAGCGTGTATTCCTGATTCATCAAAATCGGCGTCTCCAGTTGGAAATCCGCCCGCAGATATTCCCCGTCCTTGGAAAGTCCGGTAAGCTTTCCGTTTTCCACCACTGTAGTTCCGTCTGCCGTGGCCACCTGATAATTGACGGAATCCACCTTGCTTTCCATCGGATCAAGCACCAGCGTCAATTCCCTGCCGGTAGGCAGAGGCGTCAGACTGTCTCTCATATACTGCTGCTCCATCTCCTGTGCATATCCGTACATGGGATTGACCAGAATCTCCGACACCTCCATATAGGCCACCGGAAGCACCGGTTCCTCCATCTTTCTTGTTCCCAGTGTCTTTTCCCGATTTATAAAAACTGCCGTTACTCCCACTGCGGCAGCAAATAAAAGCAACAGTACGCCTGCTTTTATCAACCCCTTTTTCATTCTTTTATCCCTCCTTCAAACAACAGCCTCTCCAGCGTCGGGTGTAGTCCCAATGCATCCAGACAGGTTCGGATCTGTGCTTCATTCTGTTTTTTCTTTCCCGTATAAACCCCTCGGATCAACAGATTTTTGGGCGTATGCTCCATATCGATAAACTCCAGAATCTGAGTCTCATATCCGGCCAGCTCCAGAATCTGTGCCCGCAGCCCGTCTGTCATAAGGGCCGCCATGCGTTCCTTTAAAACACCGTAAGAAAATACCGGAGCCAATACCTCATTGGAAATCTGCTTATTCAGCTCATGCTGACAGCACGGCACCGACAAAATGACGGAAGCTCCCCAGTTTACCGCTTTTGCCAGCGCAAAATCCGTCGCTGTATCACAGGCATGAAGCGTCACCACCATATCCACCTGTGTCACACCCTCATAGGATGCGATATCTCCCACATAAAAATGCAGTTTTTCATAACCATATGTTTCACTCAGCCTGTTGCACTGTTCGATTACATCCGTTTTCAAATCCAGACCGATGATCCGCACATCATACTGCTTCAATTCGTGCAGATAATAGTACATAGCGAAGGTCAGGTATGACTTTCCGCATCCGAAATCCAAGATCGTCACTTCCCGGTCTTTATCCAGACGGGGGAGGATGTCTTCAATAAACTCCAGAAAACGATTGATCTGGCGGAATTTATCATACCGGGACCGCACGATTTTCCCTTCCCCTGTCATGACACCCAGATCCTGCAGAAACGGAACCGGCTTTCCCTCCTCCAGAATATACCGTTTTTTCCGGTTATGGGACAGCTCCAGCATCCTTTCTGCTTCATTTTTTTCCTTCCGGCTTCCCTGAATCATTACTTTTTTCTTTTCTTTGATGGTAAACTTCCCTTTTTTGCTCACCAGCACATTGACGGTTCCCCTGCTGTGATCCAGTTGAAGCTGTTTGAAATCAGCATACATCCATTTTTCTGTCTGTTCAAGGGCTTCTGTCTTTCCCAGATTTTCATGGAGTTCTTTCGGCCCCACCGTTCTTGTACACTGAAACATCAGCTTTTCCCTGATGATTACCGGGCGAATCCTGACTTTGGATGGCCCTTCCTTGTCTTTCGCTCCGCTGAGTATAATCTGGCAGAGATTTATATCCAAATATTTATCTAAAACCTGTTGTAATTCTGTCATCTATTTTCTCCTGTGGCTTTCCATATCCATTCGATCTATCTGTTTGAGGGTAACGTACACCCATGATATCTATACTCTATATATTCTAATGGTTTTCCGGTAAAATCACAACACCCAAAACGAAAAAATCCTCTCACCAAGCAGTAATTAAAAAATCAGACAGTCCACTGTCCGAAAAAATCGGACCTGCACTGTCTGATTCCTCAAAAGCTGTCCCTGTTTTCTTAAAAGAACCGTCGGCATCTCCGATGTCTGCACCGTCTGCGAAACATCTCATTAAACAGCAGCACACCGATCAGGTCTCTCATATCATTTCCCCGGCCTCTCTGCATAGACTGCAGATCCATATCCTCTTCCCCGTCCTGCATCGCATCCTCCATTACTTCCTTTTCAATTTTCCTGCAGAGATGCTCCATCATAAATTTATCCGGATATTCATCGTACATCATACTTCCGTTATATTCCATCCTGTCGCATTCCCGTTCCACCTTCTCCTGAATTCTTGCGGCACGTCTGGAATAATAAGATTTCATAACCTGTAAATCCTTTTCCTGATCCATTTCCTGATCGAACATGGGAATGAACGGATAGGTCATATAAAAAGGCAACGGCTGGCCAAACTCCATGAAACTACCTCCTGACATCACTTCTTTAATACTATATGCGGATTCTCCGGATATGTTATTGCTATACCCTTTCAAAACAGTTACAATTGAATCATCCATTTGAAAAAGGAGGATTTCCCATGAAAATAAAAACAGCCACAGCCCTCACCCTGATCATTGACAATCAGGTGCGGCTGCTCCCTTCCATCACTGCATCGGAGGAACTGTTGAAAAATACAGCGCTTCTTCTTCAGGGGCTAAAGCTTCTGGAAGTTCCTCTGATCATCACCCAGCAGTATACCAAAGGGCTGGGCATGTCAGACGCTTCCATTTACCTTCACGCTCAGACTACGGAATATCTGGAAAAACGCACCTTCAGTTGTTGGGGGGATGCTGCGATCCGGCAGAAAATCATGGATTCCGGCCGCCGTCAGATTATTCTCTGCGGTATCGAAGCCCATATTTGTGTGCTGCAGACGGCCCTTGATCTGGTTCGGGCCGGTTATGAAGTGATTCTGGTGGAAGACTGCGTTTCCTCCCGGCAGCTTTCCGATAAAGAAACAGCTCTGAAGCGGATGATTCAGGAGGGTGTTGCCGTTACTTCCTACGAATCCCTGCTTTTCGAACTGATGGAAACCTCACTCCACCCTCGTTTCAAAGAAATATCAAAACTGATCAAATGATTTTAACGTACTTGGGAGGTACAGCGCAATCTTATTCCCTGCTCTGTATCTTCCCATCCATTTTCTTACCCTTTTTCCTTTCTTCCTTCTGTCTTTTCCACTCTTCCAAAAATTCCTCCTGTTCTCTGTCATCAGTCTCACGATTATGGTAAGCCCCCTGCATAAACAGAATAGTTCCCACTGTTCCTGCCAGAAAAACCGCCAGTATGAGGACTCCGGCATATATCCTGTATTTCAAAACCAGTGCCAGCAAAACTGCTGCTCCCATCCAAGGGAATACTTTTTTCCATTTTCCTCTTTTACAGCCCATGCTCTCCCTCCTGAAAGCTTTTCCGCTTTACGGTTCCACCCATCCTGCCACTCTATGTTCTCCGGTTACTATATACCCCGTAAAACCGCCCACCACAGCCAGAATCATCAGGACAAGGGAACGGTTATCACCTATAAATCCGGCTGTCTCCATCCCGTCAAAAGTATCCGGGAAAATAACGGTATTATCTCCTTCTCCTGCCACCTTCCATTCCCCTTTCTTTGCTGCTGAGAGAGACCGGGACTCTGTCACTCTATACCCGGTCCCTACCGGAACACCTCCAAACGTCAGACTCTCTCCCTCTCCCAGCTCAAAACAGTAATCTTTTCCATACTCATAGATTTTACTGCCCGATTGGAAAGAGTCTCCCTCCGCTGCCCAACTCTTCGAAAAAGTAATAGCCATACCGGATTTCGAAAGCTTGTCCGCACTTTCCCCGGCCGTATCTCTTTTTACCGTAAGAAAAGTAAATGCTGAGTCTTCTGATGGAGCCTGTTCTTCCCAAGCTTGTCCGGAATGCCGGGTTTGGGCAGCAAAAACCGGGACAGCGCTGCCTAACAGCAATATACCCATGAACTGCGCCGCCAGTCTCTTTCTGCTTTTCATTCTTTTACCATTTATTCCTTTTTTCATGGGTACTCCTCCTTATATCTATAATAATAGATATGCTTCTCACCGATAAAAAATGACATAAAAAAAGAATCTCAAAATTATTTATATTTTCATACAAACAATCTTTGAGATTCTTTTTTCTTATTCTTTCACACCCAGACGAACCAAAGCTCTCTGAAGCTTTGCCTCCGCGATCTTATATTCTCTATCCGTCAGACCGCCTTTGGCAAGCATATTCTCCGCACGCTTTTTCGCCTCTCCCGCTCTCTTGGCATCGATATCTTCTTTCCATTCCCAAGTAGTTGCCAGAAGATGACAGGTTCCGTCCATCATGGAAAGCATTCCGCCGATGCAGGCAGCTTCCCGCCGGGTACCGTCTTCCATGACTACATGAGCCTCGCCCATACCGAGGGCAGTACAGAAATTGCAGTGTCCAGCCAAAATAGCCAGATCTCCGGTAATGCTTCTGCAGACTACACGTACTACATTTTCTTCAAAAAGCAGACCGTCCGGTGTTCCGATTCGTAATGGAAATGTCCTCATAGACAGCCTCCTTACAGTTTTTTAGCTTTCTCGAAAACCTCGTCAATCGTTCCTGAGAACAGGAAGCAGCTTTCCGGAAGATCATCACACTGGCCGTCCAGAATCATCCGGAATCCCCGCAGTGTCTCTTTCAGAGGAACATACTGTCCGGGCATACCGGTAAACTGTTCTGCAACAGAGAAACTCTGAGACAGGAAACGCTGTACCTTACGCGCCCGGTTAACTGTCAGTTTATCTTCTTCTGACAATTCATCCATACCCATAATCGCGATGATATCCTGAAGTTCTTTATACCTCTGCAGAACCCTCTGCACTTCGCGGGCAACCTCATAATGTTCCGTTCCCACAACCTCAGGGGAAAGGATACGGCTGCTGGATTCCAGCGGATCTACAGCCGGATAAATACCCTGACTGGAAATCTCACGGGACAATACCGTTGTAGCATCCAGATGAGAGAAGGTGGTTGCCGGGGCCGGGTCTGTCAGGTCATCTGCCGGAACATATACCGCCTGAACGGATGTGATGGAACCCTTTCTTGTGGATGTAATACGCTCCTGCAGGGCGCCCATCTCGGTAGCCAGCGTAGGCTGATACCCTACGGCGGAAGGCATACGTCCAAGCAGAGCGGAAACCTCCGAACCTGCCTGAGTGAAACGGAAAATATTGTCAATAAACAGCAGTACGTCCTGATTTTTCACATCACGGAAGTATTCTGCCATCGTCAGTCCGGAAAGGCCTACACGCATACGCGCTCCCGGCGGTTCATTCATCTGTCCGTATACCAGAGCGGTCTTGTCAATAACGCCGCTCTCCTGCATTTCGTTGTAAAGATCGTTACCCTCACGGGTACGTTCTCCAACACCGGTAAATACGGAAAGTCCTCCATGAGCAGTTGCAACGTTATGGATCAGCTCCATGATAAGAACTGTCTTTCCAACACCCGCACCGCCGAACAGACCGATCTTACCGCCCTTCGCGTAAGGACAGATCAGGTCTACGACTTTGATACCCGTCTCCAGAATCTCCGTTGCCGGCATCTGTTCTTCATAGGCCGGTGCCGGACGGTGAATCGGCCAGTATTCCTTTACCTCCGGTGCCGGACGATTATCTACCGGATCACCCAGAAGGTTGAATACACGGCCCAAGCATTCCTCACCTACAGGAACCGCAATCGGTTCTCCGGTGTCTACAGCTTTCGCGCCGCGAACCAGACCGTCTGTGGAATTCATAGCGATGCAGCGCACCGTATTATCTCCAATCTGCTGGGCAACTTCGGCTGTCAGCTTTGCGCCTTTATTATCAATTTCAATGGCATTGAGAAGCGCAGGCAGTTCATCGTGCGCAAAGCGGATGTCCAAAACAGGACCGATAACCTGCACTACCTCACCAATGTGTTTTTCGCTCATTCTCGTGAATCTCCTCTATGATTTTTCACATCGAACTATCCATCCGATACAGCGCCAAACGACACGGTTATGCCGTTTGTGCGCATCTGCATCTAAACATAGTTTCAGATGTACTCAGATGCCCTCTGCACCTCCAACAATCTCTGTGATTTCCTGCGTTATGCTGGCCTGACGCGCCCTGTTGTAATACAGGTTCAGCTTGTCGATCATCTCTTCCGCATTGCTGGTTGCCGCCTCCATGGCCATTCTTCTGGCCGCCAATTCACTGGCAAGGCTTTCACACACGCCGCCGTAGATCAGACCTGCCAGATACTCCGGAACGATCGCCTCAAAAACTTCCACGCTGTTGGGCTCGTACAGAATCAGATTCCGGGATTTTTCCCCGTCCTCCGGCTCTTCCTTTGCCAGATCTGTCAAGGGAAGCATGGAAGACACCCGCGGCTGCTGGGACAGCATGGAAACAAACGTTGTGAAACACAATTCGATGTGTCCGAAACTGCCTTTCTGGAATTCCGTGCACAGCAGATGGGCTATTTCAAAACAATCTGCCACAGAGATATCCGCAGCTTCTGCAAATGCTTCCGTGATGCACTCAATTCCTTTCCGCTGGAAATATTCCACTGCCTTTTTACCTATCGGCAGAACCACAAAATCTTTTCCTGCACTTTCCGCTTCCAGACATTTAAACAGGTTGGAATTATACCCTCCTGCAAGTCCGCGGTCACCGGCCACAACCACATAACAGTACTTTTCACTGGCGGCTTCTCTGGCATAAACGGAGAAAAACTCTGTATTTTCTTCCGCTATATCCTGCAGTGTCCGGTAGAGCTCCGTAAAATAAGGACGGCAGATTTCTGCCCGCTCTTTTGCTTTACGCAGTTTGGAGGATGCTACAAGTTCCATCGCTTTGGTGATCTGCATGGTGCTCTGAACACTCTTAATGCGAAGCTTCACCGACTTCATGTTTGCAGCCATATTGCTTCCTCCTAATCACTTTACTTTTCAGGTCTTGTATTCAGAAAATTCTCTGTATAATCACCCAGAACTTTTTTCAGCTTTTCTTCCGTATCAGCTTCCAGTTTTCCTGTGGAACGGATTTCCTGCATCACAGCTGCACCCTCGGCATCTGTATCCAGATACGTGTACAGACCGGACTCATATGCATTGACATCTTCCACATCCACATTGACCAGATTGCCTTTGGTAACTGCATATAAAATCGCAACCTGTTTTTCTACTGCGATCGGAGCATTCTGATTCTGTTTCAAAACTTCCACAATACGGGCGCCCTGTGCCAGACGGGCTTTTGTGTCGGCATCCAGATCGGAACCGAACTGGGCAAAGCTCTGCAGCTCACGGTACTGGGAATAAATCAGTTTCAGAGATCCGGCAACCTTTTTCATCGCCTTAATCTGGGCATTACCACCAACTCGTGATACGGAAATACCCGGGTTAACCGCCGGCATGATACCGGAGTGGAACAGCTCTGTCTCCAAAAAGATCTGACCGTCTGTGATGGAAATAACATTGGTAGGAATGTACGCAGATACATCGCCTGCCTGTGTCTCGATGATCGGAAGAGCGGTCAGAGAACCGCCGCCGTGTTCATCATCCAGTTTCGCAGCACGCTCCAGAAGTCTGGAATGCAGATAGAATACGTCTCCCGGATACGCCTCACGTCCCGGCGGACGGCGGATCAGAAGAGAAAGTGCACGGTAAGCTACCGCATGTTTACTCAAATCGTCATAAATAATCAGCACATGCTGACCCTTATTCATAAAATATTCACCCATTGCACATCCGGAGTACGGTGCAATGTACTGCAGCGGGCTGGCTTCGGAAGCTGTCGCTGCTACTACGATGGTGTAATCCATCGCTCCGTTTTTGGAAAGATTTTCCACCAGATTGGCCACTGTGGAACGTTTCTGTCCGATTGCTACATAGATACAGATAACGTCTTTGCCCTTCTGGTTGATGATTGTATCCACTGCCACCGTTGTTTTTCCTGTCTGGCGGTCTCCGATGATCAGTTCTCGCTGTCCCCGTCCGATCGGTACCATGGAGTCAATGGCTTTGATTCCTGTCTGGAGAGGTTCATATACGGACCGTCTTTCCAGAATTCCCGGTGCCGGGCTTTCCACCGGACGGAATTCTTCCGTCACAATCGGGCCGGCGCCGTCAATCGGCTGTCCCAGAGCATTTACTACGCGGCCGATCATGGCTTCGCCTACCGGTACGGATACCACCTTTCCGGTACGTTTTACCGTCTGGCCTTCGCCGATATTTTCATCGGAACCAAATAATACGATGGACACGCTGTTTTCTTCCAAGTTCTGCGCCATACCAAAACTTCCGTCTTCGAATTCCAGCAGTTCTCCGGCCATACAGTTTACAAGGCCGCTGGCTCTTGCGATACCGTCACCTACCATCAGTACGGTACCTGTCTCATTCTGCTGAATCGCATTTTCGTAATATTTAATCTGGCTGCGGATGACTTTGGATATTTCTTCAGGTTTTAATTGCATGTTTCCATTCCCATCCTTTACATTACTATTTCATTCAGTTTCTTCGAAACGCCTGCCAGACGGCTCTGCACCGTTCCGTCAAGCTGTTTTCCTTCCAGTTCCACACGCAGACCCGCCAGCACGGAAGGATCCACTTTCACTGTCAGGGAAATCTTTTTTCCGCTGAGCTTTTCCAGTTTTTCCTTCAGCGCCTCAAACTGCTGCTCACTCAGCGCCACCGCACTGGTAGCAACCGCCTCAGCAATGTTATGATCCGCATGGTACCGCCGTGTAAATTCTTCGCAGCATCCCGCAAATTCTGCCAGAATGCTCCGCTCACACAGCAGTTTTAAAAAATTCACTAAATATCGCTCCGCCCCGGCACCAAATGCTTTCTCTATCAGTCCGGTTCTCTCATCCTGAGGGATGGACGGTTCCATGAGAAGCTTCACATAATCGGGATTTTCCCGGAAAACCTCCAGAATAACCCCCATCTGTTCCTGTATAATGCCTGTAAGCTGTTCTTCGGCAGCAAGATCGTACAAACTGCCGCCATACAGTCTGGCAGTCTGCGTCATGATGCATCACCTACATTCGATATAAATTCGTCAATCAGTTTCACATGGTCTTCTTCGCAGATTTCTCTCTCGATTACCTTTCCGGCTATCTCCATCGCCATACCGCCGATCTCGCCTTTAATTTCATTGACAGCTTTTCTCTTTTCCTGTGCAATGTCATTTTCAGCTTTCACCTTAATGGCGGCAGCCTGAGCACTCGCTTCTCTCAGCATCTCTTCGCTCTGGATAGCCGCAGTTTTCTGTGCCGTTACCAGAATCTCGTTTGCTTTATTTTTTGCTTCCTGCATATTCTGCTCATACTCGGCTTTCATGGCGTTGGCCTCATCTTTCGCCTTAACTGCCTCCTGAATCTCGGCATCAGCCATGGCTTTGCGCTTTTCAAGCATCTGATTGATCGGCTTAAAGAGAAAACGCTTAATAAGGTACACCTGAATAAAAAGGTTCGCAATCTGCGCTATGAAGGTCCACGGTACAATTCCAACTAAATCCTGCACCTGCATGCTTGTAACCTCCTGTTTTTTTCATAACCGGTCTTTCCGGCCTGTCCTTGTGCTTACAGCTATTAGCTGAGGAAGTTCATGAACATACCCGGTGCTACAAAGATCAGCAGCAGACCTGTTACGAAACCGTAAATACCGGTTGTCTCTGCAATCGCACAACCAAGAAGCATGGTGGAAGTAACATCGCCTTTACACTCCGGCTGACGTCCGATAGCTTCCAAAGCCTTTGCTACTGCATTACCTTCACCAATACCAGGTCCAATACCAGCGATCAAAGCTGCTCCTGCTCCAATAGCACATCCTGCCAGCGCGATACCCTTTGCAAGTAACTGAAATTCCATAATGTAATCCTCCTGTAAATAAAATATTTTTAAATTGTTTTCATCCTATTCTTCTGCTGCATTAGCAATATACATAACTGTCAGCATACAGAAAATAAATGCCTGCATAAATCCCGAGAACCAGTCGAAGTAAACCGACAAGACTGCCGGAATACCCACATCAAGAATCGGTATCTTAGCCAGCACATCGCCCACCACACCCGGAAGTAAACCGAGCAGAGCGGAACTGGCTACCGCAAGCGCACCGTAGATCAGTCCGTTGATAACCACGCCGGAAAGAATGTTGCCGAAATGACGGCAGGCCATACTGATCGGTGTTGCAAGTTCCGAAAGAACGTTGAACGGCGTCATGATCGCAATCGGTGTTGTAAATCCCTTCAGATAACCGCCAAAACCACTGGTTTTAATCTTCTGTCCGGTAATCATGATAAATACCACAACAGCCCATGCCGCTTCTGTGGAAAGATCCGCCGTGGGGCTTCGAAGTCCCAGAAGACTGATCAGGTTTGATACCACACTGGTAACAAACAGAGCCGCCACAAAAGGAATCAGGTGACGGAACTTTTCTCCCATATTTCCCAGTACAAACTTATTTGCCGTCTCTACCAGAAACTCGGCAACCGCCTGCCGCTTAGAAATATGATCCACTTTCAGGTCATGAGTCAGCCAGATGCATAGTCCTGTAATTAACAGCATAACAAGCCAGCTAACCACCATGGTCTCGCTGATCTGTAATTCTCCCAGCACCGGAAGATCAATCGGCAGAGTAAATAAGACTCTTGCCCCTGAAATATCCAAATCCATCTATGTTTCCACCTCCTATCTTTATTTATTCCCGCAAGTAACGAGCCAAGGAGATATGCCTGCATATCTGTTTGGCTATTGGAAATCTGTCAGCTTCGCCGCCAGATTCCCATTATTTTGATGCCTAAGCTCGGAAACAAAAGGGGAATGATTCCTGCTGCAAACTGGAAGCAGGGTGCAGCGATAGCCGCCACTACCCAGAGCATCTGCAGCAGCATTCTTCGTGAGTAACTGGCCTTCATCTGCATTCTTGCCATTTCCTCATCCGCTGAAGCAGCAACCTTCTGAACCGTAAGTCCCATCAGAAAGAAATTCAGCACGGCAATCGCCCCGCCTCCGATCCCCCCCAGAAATACTGTGTAGTCCAGAGGTACTTTTTCCGGGAATATCCCATGAAGAACCGCAAATCCAATCCACATCAGGATCACTCCCGTGATTGTACTTACGGCTACCCTTTTGGTCTCTTTTTTTACTGCTGGCTGTACATCATGAAAAAAACTTCCCATACTTCCCTCCGATTTAACTATGTCTGTTAAAACTTACTTTCTTTTGCTTCTCTTTTTTCTGCTGCCGGGTTTCCCTCAAATAAAGCTTGTACGCCACCATGGCGGAACCACCCATCCCGAAAAAAAATCCCGGGAGATAAACCCAGTTACCGATGTCAAAACGCCGCGTCATCCATGCACAAATGCCCAGACATAAAAGAAGCGGAGTAACAAAAGAAAGACCAAACTGGGTCAGTGTTGTAAGATGTTTCATCATACCTGTCCAGTATTTCATATGTGCTTCTCCTTTCCCTCCGGCTAATTTTTCCATTTTAGATTTCCATATAGCCAAATCTTATCATACATTTGTATAATTCTCAATCTTTTTTCGTACAGAACACAAAGGTAGTATATGAAAAAAGATGCCCTTTATACTCCTCACAGCACAAAAGCCCCTTTTGCAGAGCCGTTCTGCAAAAAGGACTTTTTCTATTACTCATATAAAAATTTTGCATTTTCTTCCAGATCAATATTGCTCTGGTCAATCCACTGGTATCCTGTATCCACAAACGGATCGTTTTCCAGCCCCATTTTGGCACGCACTCCGGCTACTACCGTGGTGTAGCCCATACCGTAAGGATTCTGGGTAATAACGCCTGCCTCTGTTCCCTGACGGATTGCCTCTGTCTGAGTCTTTCCAAGGTCGAAGCCTACCAACTGGATTCCTCTGTCCTGATACTCCTTCAAAACATTCAGCGCCTTAATGCTGACAACTTCATTTGTAGCAAAATATCCTTTCAGGTTGGGATACAGCACCAAAACAGCTTTCATCTGCTCCTCCAGCGTAGCATCGCCCTCCTTAGCCGGTTCATAGGAGATTTTCACGATCTCCACGTTTGGATGGTTGGCGCTGATTTCCTCTTCAAAACCCTTGACACGCTCCATACTGGTTTCCCCCATTTCTTCATGGGAAAGTACTGCAACTTCACCCTCATCCCCGATTTTTTCGCAGAGCTTCCGGGCTGCTTCCGCTCCGGCAGAATAATTGTCCGTGGCGCATACAGAATAAACCAGTTCACTGTTGTTCACACCGGAATCCAGAATAATTACCGGAATCTCATCATCATACGCCGACTCCAACTGAGCCCCACAGGAAGCCATGTCGATAGCTGCCAGACAAAGAACATCCGGATTTTCCGCAATCACCGCATCCAGAATATTTACCTGATCATCCACACCAGTGTCCGCCTTAGGACCCTCGAAAGTACAGCGAATCTGATCATCTCCTTCATATCCCAGCTCCTGATTCAAGTCTTCTATAGCCTGATTGATTCCCTGCTTCACTGCTTTCCAATATCCCTGCTCCGTATTTTTTACAACCACCGCAATGTGACTGCCTTTTTCCAGTATCAGTCCTTCCACTGAGGTATAATCTGCCGTCAGTTCTTCCTCATTTGGAATCTCGATTACCTTATCTTCCTCTTTTTCCTTATCTCCTTCAGGTTTCTCCCCGTTTTCTGCCTCCGCTTCCTGCGTAGGTTCCTCAGTAACCGTAACCTCCTCTGTAGGTTTCGGTTCTTCTGTTTTATTTATATGATCTTTATCCTTACTGCCGCAGCCGAACAAAAGCGATCCTGCCAAAACCAGCGCCAGCACATTGATCTTTTTCCGCATCTGATTTTCCCCTTGTCTGAAAACACATTAAATGGAATACGCCTTTATTATACCGTATCAGAAAAAATAGTCTATAGGTGATTATTAAGATTTTTGTACTTTTTTTACGTCTTTTTTATTTATTTTTTCCTTTTCTTCCATGAAAGCCGTCACTTCTGCCCAAACAGCCCGAACCACCAGAACCGTCACCGGACCCAGAAAGAATCCCGGAAACCCATAAAGGAAAAATCCCCCATATACCGCTGCCAGCATCATGGCCGGATGAATCCCCATCTGTTTTCCCAATATCCTCGGCTCCAGAACCTGACGGACCACATAGGCGGCCAGATACAAAACCAGATAGCCGAACCCCAGCATGTACTCCCCCTGAATCCAGCTAAGAACTGCCCATGGAATCAGTATAGTTCCTGCTCCGATAAGCGGCAGGGCATCCAAAAATCCCACCGCCAGTCCTGCAATGACAAAATACGGGTTTTTAAGAATCCAGAATCCGGCCATACAGACCAGACTCACAATCCCCATAATGCAAAACTGTGCCTTTAAATACCGCCCTCCCGCCGCGCAGATTGTTCTTCCCACCGCCAAGATCCGGCTGCTGATTTTACCGCGGCTCATCCGTTCCCGGAACTCTTCCATATCCTTGATAACCAGCGTCCCGAAAATAATCACCACAAGAACCCCGCCCAGCAAAGCAACCAGTCCTTTTACCATCGTCACAAGATATCCCACGCAGGCTGCGCCCATATTTTTCTGTACCTGTTCCTGTATCCTGCCCGCCTGATAGATTAGAAACTCCCGGATCTGGTCTGCACGGATTCCGGTATACGTTTCAATGGCGCAGCAGCAATCGTCAAAAAATCCTTTCGCCTGCTCGGCCCAAAGTCCCATATTTTCCAAAAGATTCCCCACCTGCCAAACCAGTAAACCAGAAAGCTTCCAGATCAGGAAACTGAGTCCTGCCGTCAGTATTCCAATTAAGATTCCCCCTGCAACCCCTCTTCGGACATGAAACTTTTTCTCCACCCATTTTGCTCCGGGAAGAATCATGGAGGCCAGAAGCCACCCCAACAAAAAAGGAACCGCTGCAGGCAGCAGATATCTCATACCTGCATAGACCACGATTCCTATTCCTGTAAAAATTAAGATTCCTTTCCAATCCACTGCCTTCACCGCCCTTTCCTATGAATTTTTGTTTACTCATAGTATCCGTTCTGCGGTCTCTAATATGCTGTCAGTTTTTTGAAAATTTCTCCTTCCGGTTCTATCTGAAATTGTAATTTTTTTCCTGTTTTCGGATGTTCAAATTCCAGTCTTCCGGCACAAAGTCCAATGCTCCGGCCTTTTTCTTCATCTGAAATCCTGCTGTTGTATTTCCCGTCTCCCCAAAGAGGCATTCCATGGCCTGCCATCTGCACACGGATCTGGTGGTGTCTTCCTGTCTGCAAGACAATTTCTGCCAGTCCAACCGAATCTTTCCAGTTTAAAATTTTATAAGACAGCACTGCTCTTCTGCATCCGGGAGTCTCTGACTTAACGATCCGGGAAGTGTTGGTTCGGGAATCCTTTAGAAGATGATCCTCCAGCACCCCTTCTTCAGCTTCCGGTTTTCCTGTAAACGCTGCCAGATAAGTTTTCTTCATCTTTCCATTCTGATGCTGCCTGTTCAAAATGCCCGTGGCCTGAGCGGTTTTTCCAAATACAAGAACTCCCTCCACCGGCTGATCCAGTCGCTGTACGATTCCCACAAAGCCTCCTTTGAGATAATTTCTCAAAGCGCTCTCCATATCCATCTGTCCGATGCCTGCGCTCTGCACTGCCATCCCTGCGTGCTTTCTGCATACTAAAATCTGATTGTCTTCATACAAAATATCTTCCTGTTTCCAGCTTACCATAAGGGTTCTCCAATTTTTCTTTTTATATTCTGTCCGGCTCCATCATACTTCCGCCGCAGCCGTATCTTTCCCAATTATAGCGGCAGCGTCTGAAAAATACAAGCAGAAAACACCTCGCAGAATATTACCGGTGAACCGTAGCACACAATAACAACACAAATTCGAACAACCGCTATATCGCATCTCAATTGATATAACGGTTGTTCTAATGTTCTTCTTTATTCAATTGTATTATCCTCTTATATTCTTTTTATGCTGATTTATCAGTTACTTTAACCTTTCTTTATATTGATAGTTAATATTGGTTTATACACTCCATATTCAATTATCTATATAAATTTTTTATGTTTTATAATTCCCTGCTCGTAAGATTTTTCTTACTTAGAAATGTTATATTTATATTTAAGGATAACAGAAAGTTTCAAAATTTATATTCTCGTCTATAAATTTTTCCAGATATCTGATTTCTACTTTCATTTCTTATATAGACATGGTATCCAATCTTTTTTATGATGTATTTGTTCCTCTTCAGACACACTTACTATCACATAGCACTCGCATCTTACTCTCCACCTTATACAATCATTTTCTTTTGATCAGATGATCGAATAGAACTTCTGATAGAATTTCTTTTTATTTTTTATTCTATATAATTACATTCAATAGAAATATCATATCTTTTTAAAAAATGTTTCTTTACACATCTTTTAAAATCATTCTATTATTTTTGTGGTATTATATTCAATATAAGGATCAGCTCTTTTACCTTTCATCTATCTTTTTCATACTCTCTGGTATGTCTCTTTTTCTTTTCATCATCCATGAAAGGTCTTTCTTGCGGGGAATGCTAAATCATACCACGCTTATATTGATTATTTGTATTTTCGTTGTCCATTGGAGTCCTCCTCCTTTTCTTATACAAGTTACTTACTTTTATTCATCCCATTTTGAATACCGATTTCTTTTTGATTTTTTCTTAAATGATTATTTGTTTTTGATTTCTTTTCACGTTTGAATAAGATTATTTAATGCTTTCGTTTCAATCTTACCGCCCAAACTTTCTGGAAATCCGATTCAACTAGCCAGTTAATAAAAATTTTTTTGGAAATTCAGTTTCTTTTTCTGGTTCCTTTTCCATTCTTCTTATGAAGATTTCTCGTCTCTGTCATAGAAAATGGGGTGTTGATGTTTTTAAGTAAGTGGTTTGTTTGTTGTTGAGATTATAATACCAGACCCCTTCTTATTTGTCAACACATTTTTTAACTTTTTTCTATATTTTTTTATAAGATATTTTCTATTCATTTTATAACTGTTTATTTGTATTGTGTTTTTCGAATTGTATTGTCAATTTTAAAATACTAAAAAAATCAAGACAATTGAAAATTGTCAAAAAAGTCCCGGATTGCATTTGGGATTGCACTCCGGGACTTTACATTTTACTTTTTATCCTCTGTAATAATTGATCAGACAGCCCTTCAGGATAATGGTTCTCTCATCATCCGTCAGATCACCCAGTTTCAGTTCAAATGATTTCAGCTCTTCACCTACCACAAAAGCAGTCATGCTGTCCCATTTTTCTTCTACCGCCTTGCGGATCTGGGGAACGAACAGATAGTCTCCGTTCTTAAACGGAAGTTCACCCTCCTGAATCAGGAATGGAAGCATACCCCAGTTGATCAGGTTGGAGCGGTATCTCTTAGTCGCATATTCATTGGCAATGTTTGCCCAGCCGCCCAGCACTTTCTGACAGGAGGCTGCCTGCTCACGGGCAGAACCGTCTCCCGGCTTCACAGCAAAAATCGTGGAACCTACACCTGTATTTGTCTTATCCACTTCCGGATAAGTTTTGCGGATGGTTTCCATCACCGGTTTCAGTTCCGGCAATGCCTCTGCCGGGCAGTTTCCTTCCTGAATGGCCTTCTGGGCAGCCTGTACTTCTTTTGCTCTTCCTACATAGGCCGGATCTTTTCTGGACAGGGTAAATTCTGCCAGTCCCAGCGGATTAGAACGGAAGGAGGAAGTCTCTCCGGAAGGAATCAGTTCGTCCGTTGTGGTAACCGGATCATGAATCTCGGAAACTACTTTCAGAATCAGATTTTCTGCCAGCGCAGGCATCTGCGGCCAGTCTTTGATATTCGGTCCGAACTGGATATCCACGGACGGGTCAGCCACACCTTTGCTGTCAAACACACGGTTTGCATAGATGGTGCTGTCAAAATAGTATTTCGGATTGCTGTAAGTTCCTTCAAACTCTGTCGCTGCTGTCAGACGGCCCTTATTTGCTGCTGTGGCAGCGATGGAACGGGCATCCATAAGAGCAACAGAAGAAATCTGTCCATTCTGGATCTTAGAACCTTCTCTGTTGGGGAAGTTTCTCGTTGAATGGCGGATACTGAAAGCGTTATTTGCCGGAGTATCTCCTGCACCGAAGCACGGTCCGCAGAAAGCAGTCTTAACTACGGCTCCTGTTCCCAGAAGAGCTGCCAAAGCGCCATTTTTCGCCAGTTCCATATAGATCGGGGTACTTGCCGGATATACGCTCAGGGTAAAGGCATCGGCACCGATGCTTGCACCTTTCAGAATGTCTGCAGCCGCACAGATATTTTCAAATCCGCCTCCTGCACATCCTGCGATGATTCCCTGATCCACGTACAGTCTTCCGTCCCGCACTTTGTCTTTCAGTGTAAAGTCAATCTTTCCGTCCAGACTTACCTGAGCTTTCTTTTCCACATCCTCCAGAATGTCCATCAGATTTGCATTCAGCTCATCAATGGTGTAGGTATTGCTGGGGTGGAACGGCATAGCGATCATTGGACGGATCTTGTCCAGTTCCACTACGATCATTCCGTCATAGTATGCCGTCTGCCCCGGATTCAGCTCTTTATAGTCCTCGCTTCTTCCGTGGATCTGGTAGAACTCTTCGATCTTTTCATCGGTTTTCCAGATGGAGGACAGGCAGGTGGTCTCTGTTGTCATAACGTCCACACCAATACGGAAATCGGTGCTCAGATTTGCCACACCCGGTCCGACAAATTCCATTACTTTGTTCTTCACAAAGCCATTCTTAAATACCGCACCGATAATTGCCAGAGCAACGTCCTGCGGTCCTACTCCCGGAATCGGTGTTCCTGTCAGATAAACACCTACTACTCCCGGCATATTAATATCATACGTTTTGGATAATAACTGTTTTACCAGCTCCGGTCCGCCTTCTCCCATAGCCATGGTTCCCAAGGCGCCGTATCTGGTATGGCTGTCAGAGCCAAGAATCATCTTTCCGCCGCCTGCCAGCATCTCGCGGGCAAACTGATGGATAACTGCCTGATGAGGCGGTACATAGACGCCGCCGTATTTTTTTGCACAGGTCAGTCCAAACATGTGGTCATCTTCATTGATGGTTCCGCCTACTGCACACAGGGAATTGTGGCAGTTGGTGAGAACGTAGGGAACAGGAAATTTCTCCAGTCCTGATGCCCGGGCAGTCTGAATAATTCCCACAAAGGTAATGTCATGGGAAGTCAGTTTATCAAATTTGATCTGCAGTTTTTCCATATTTCCGGAAGTATTGTGCGCCTCCAGAATGCCATAGGCCATTGTCTGTTTTGCTGCCTCTTCGGGTGCAGGAAGTCCCAGTGCTCCCGCTTTTTCAGGCTCAACCAGTTCCGTTCCGTTCACCAGATAGGTGCCGCCTTCCAATAATTGAATCATAATATTCTCTCCTCTTTTTGTAATTAATCCTGTTTTTCCATGTATTTCATATAACTTACCACCATCATTGCGATTTTGAAGGTAAGTGCATCATCAAACACCCGGATATCCAACCCGGTACTCTTCTGCAGTTTTTCCAGACGGTATACCAAAGTGTTTCTGTGTACATAAAGCTGTCTTGAAGTCTCCGACACGTTAAGGTTGTTCTCAAAGAATTTGTTGATCGTTGTCAGGGTCTCCTCGTCAAAGGTATCCGGCAGCCGCTCACCGAAAACTTCTCTCATGAACATCTGGCACAGCGGAATCGGAAGCTGATAGATCAAACGGCCGATACCCAGATTGCTGTACGGCACTACCGTTTTGTCTGCATAAAATATTTTTCCTACTTCGAGAGCCATTTTTGCTTCCTTGTAGGAGCGGGAAACATCTTTGATTTCTCTGATTATATTACCAAAGGAAACTCTTACCTGAGACATTGCTTCCACATTCAGCATATCCACCAGTGTCCTTGCCACCCGGCTCAGTTCCTCGTAATCATCTGTTTCCTTCAGTTCTTTGACAATGATAATATTTTTCTCGTCAACCGCTGTGATATAATCCTTTGGTTTGGACGCATACAGGCTCTTGATGGTCTCCATGGCGTTATTGTCTTTTTCATATTTTGTCTCCACCATGAACACTACCCTTCTGGCCTCCGTATCAATCCGCAGTTTTTTCGCACGGTTGTAGATATCTACCAGTAAAAGGTTATCCAGAAGCAGGTTCTGAATAAAGTTATTCTTATCCAGCCGCTCCTTATAAGCAATAATTAAATTCTGTATCTGGCTTACCGCAATCTTACCGATCATATAGGCATCTTCACTGCCGCCTCCGGTAACCAGCACAAATTCCACATTCTCCTCTTCATATACTTTAAAGAAATGATAGCCCTGCAGCACCTGGCTATCCGCAGGAGAATAAGCAAATTCACGAATATAATCAGGATTTGGCCCTCCCTCATTGAAGGTAGACGCCAGAATCTGTCCCTCAATGCTCAGCACACAAAGGTCAATTCTGGTAATTGCTCGCAATTCATCGATTGTTTTCTGTAAAACCTGACTTGAAACCAAGTCCTCACATCCTTCCTGTGAAATTTTCTGTTTTTCAAGTACGCCTCGGCGTACTTGCTGCTTTCACGATAAATAATATCTTATTTTGTTTCAAATTGCAACGAAATGGTTAAAAAAAGCACCACCCTTTAAAAGAGTGGTGCCCGATAACAGCATTTTAAAATTAGTTGGTAATTGTCAGTTCTGTTTCTTTATCAAATACATGAACTTTGGACATATCCAGACCAAATTTAACAGTATCACCAGTTCTGGAAGTTGTGTGTGGATTTACACGAGCTGTCATGTTAAATCCTTCAACATCGAAATACAGGAATACTTCAGCACCCAGCAGTTCGTATACGTTGATGGTAGCTTCTACTGTGCTTTCCGGATACAGAGCAGCATCGTCTGTTACGTTTTCCGGACGGATACCCATAACAACAGTTTTTCCGTTGTAGCCGCCGTCGATCAGAGCTTTTGCTTTTTCAGCCGGCAGTCTCAGTGTGTATTTTCCAACAACCAGATCAACATCTTTTCCTGTTACTTTAACAGTTGCATCCATGAAGTTCATCTGAGGAGATCCGATGAATCCTGCAACGAACAGGTTTCCTGGTGCATTGTACAGGTTCTGAGGTGTATCAACCTGCTGTACAATACCGTCTTTCATAACTACGATTCTGGTTCCCAGTGTCATAGCTTCTGTCTGGTCATGTGTTACGTAGATGATTGTAGCGCCCAGTCTCTCATGCAGTTTAGAGATCTCAGTTCTCATCTGTACACGCAGTTTAGCATCCAAGTTTGACAGAGGTTCGTCCATCAGGAATACTTTAGGATCACGCACGATAGCACGGCCCATAGCTACACGCTGTCTCTGACCACCGGAAAGAGCTTTCGGTTTACGGTCTAACAGTTTTTCCAGATCAAGGATCTTAGCAGCTTCTTTAACCATTTTGTCGATCTGATCTTTCGGAACTTTTCTCAGTTTCAGACCAAATGCCATGTTATCATATACTGTCATATGAGGATACAGAGCGTAGTTCTGGAATACCATCGCGATATCTCTGTCTTTCGGCTCTACATCGTTCACTACTTTATCACCAATCTTCAGTGTACCGCCGGAAATTTCTTCCAGACCAGCGATCATACGCAGTGTAGTAGATTTACCACATCCGGATGGTCCTACGAAGATGATAAACTCTTTGTCTTCAATTTCCAGATTGAAATCTTTAACGGCTTCAAAACCGTTAGGATATGTTTTATTAATGTGCTGTAAAGATAAACTTGCCATAATGAAATACCTCCTAATTTAAATGCCTACTGTTTCATACTTCGTTTCGCTTCAGAGCATCCCGCCCTGTGACTGAGTTTAGTATACCGAACTTTGGCCTTTTTAACCATACCCGATTTCCACAAAGATTTCTATGGCAGGTTGTAAAATATGCTCGCATGTACCCTACCCCCTCCCCCTTTGGGACATATTGACTAAATTTTTCTAATTTTCATATACAGATTGACGAATTCTGGATTTATTGTTTCTTCATTTGCAATTTATCGTCATTTTCGTTATACTGGTTATTATGATTTACGTTCACACGTACTTGAAAACTGAAGAAAAGAGGGACATTTATGAATAATCTTTTTAACCCGGACAATAAGTTCTTTACCTTTATGAGCAGGGTTGCCGACTTTATGATCCTGAACATGCTCTGCATTCTTTGCTGTCTTCCCATCGTCACGGCAGGGGCTTCCATTACCGCCATGTATTACATGACCCTGAAGATGGCTAAAAACGAAGAATCCTACATTGTGAAAGGCTTTTTCCATTCCTTCCGCCAGAACTTTAGACAGGCTACGATCATTCACCTGATCATGGTGGTGGTAGGTCTGCTTTTAGCCTTCGATTTCTATACCACACGGACCTTTCAGGACAAAGGAACTTTTTATATGGTACTGACTTATATCTTTATGATGGGAATAGCCATTTACCTGATGGTTCTTCTCTACGTTTATCCGGTACTTTCCAAGTTCTATAACTCTATCAAGAACACCTTTAAAAATTCACTGCTGATGTCCATCCGGCATCTGCCTTATACCATCCTGATGCTGCTCATTACCGCTGCTCCGGTCGTGCTGGCCTTTCTGGTAGCAAAAGCATTCCCTATGGTGATGCTCTTCTACTTCCTGATGGGATTTGCAGTGATCAGCTATCTGCATTCCATCTTCTTTGTGAAGATTTTTGACCGCTACATTATTTCCGAGGACAGCGAAAACGGGGAAGCCTCTGAGGGTGACGAAGAACCTGTACAGATTGATGCTTCCGTATTTACCAACCTTCATCCCACCAATGAAGTGCCGGAAAATGATGAGGACGTAAGCGAATAACAAAAATAAAACTGCCGAAAAGCCAGACGCTTTTCGGCAGTTTCATTTTTGTTTAAATATTTTTCTTCACTTATCTTGCTTCACTGTCCTGAACCCCTTCGAAGGTAATCGTCACCTTAAACAGATCGCCGTCCAGATAGATATCGAAGGTTCCGTTCTGAAGTTTTACCAGATTCTGGGCAATGGACAGTCCCAATCCGCTTCCCTCGGTGTTTCGTGATACGTCTCCCCGGACAAAACGCTCCGTAAGCTCCTCCGCCTTAAAGTTCAGAGGGCGCTCCGAAATATTTTTCACTTCAAAGATCACTCTGCATCCGATTTTTTTCACCTCAACGTACACTCTGGTATTTGCCATGGCATATTTTGCCACATTATTGTACAGATTTTCTACCACACGCCACATCCGGCGTCCGTCCGCCATGATCATCGTGGGCGTTTCCGGAATTTTGCACACCAGCTCCAGCCCCCGGGCCTGAAACTTTTCTTCAAATTCCCCATTGGTCTGCCATACCAATTCGCCGAAATGGATGGGCTGCATATCCAGCACCACATTTCCGGAGCTGATCTTAGAAGCCTCCACAAGGTCCTCCGTCAGTTGTTTCAGTCTCTGGGATTTGCTGTCCAGAATATCGATATAGCCTTTGATTTTCGGATCCTGAATATCTTCCCGTTTCAAAAGATCCACGTAATTGATGATGGAAGTAAGCGGTGTCTTGATATCATGGGAAACATTGGTGATCAGGTCAGCTTTCAGCCGCTCACTCTTTAAGGTTTCCTTGACCGCATTCTGCAGTCCGTCTCCTACATGGTTGACTGCTTCTGCCATTTCCTGATTATCCCCGATCAGTTCTTTTGCATTGATTTTAAAATCCAGCTCTCCGCTGGCAATTCTCCCCAGTCCGTCCTTGATCACCTGCCGTCCTGCACTTTCCCGCAGCAGATACAAAAGCACCACTCCGTCTCCGATCAAAGCCATCAGAAAACCTAATTCCTGAAAGAGAATGATCGAGAAAAGATTTCCCAGAACCAGCACGATAAATGCAATAATCATTCGGCCTGAAGTTTTTCGGGCCATATAAACATTTTTACAGCTTTTTGCAATGGTATGGCACAAACTGGATTTCCATAACAGGTGTCCCTTAATCCGGCGGACCAGACTGAGATAGGTACATAAAAATACGCTGCCCATCATCATTTGCCCTGCAACAATCAAAGCTCCCGCTAAAACTTCTCCGGCGGAACCGGTATCCAGATAAAATACACCCAGCGTCAGCATCAAAGCCAGAGGAATCATACCGGTTGCAAGAACCACCTCTGTGGGTATCCGGTCTATGCCCTTCAGATGAAGCTCTCTGTCCTCGCGGACTCTGCCTGCCTGTGCAGTGATCAAAATCAGAGCCAGCAGCCCGGTTAGGAAGCTTGCAATTGTCCAAATCATCAGGACTCTTCCCCATTTCGCATATTTGGAGTAGAACGTACTATTTCTTGCCAGCATATCGTCTACCGGGTATTCCGTATTCAAAAGAATGGTGATTTTCTCATTTTCTCCGACCAGATAATTATTTTTGAACCAGTTTTTGATATCCTCTTCGGCATTGCTCAGTTCGCTGGGAAAAATGTCCGTAAAGCTTCCGTTTTTTCTCTCCGCCTGAAAGAATAAGCTTTTGTCCATTCCTTTTACCACTTCCGGGTTATATCCGCTCTTCCATCCCGGAACATTGGTATAAACTGCTTTGGTGTCTGTATTTTCCACCACATACATGATGTTTGTATCCGACTCGAGCATGCTCAGTTCATCAAAATAATATTCCACCTGATCTGCAGTATCTATCAGGTTTCTGTACAGTTCCATCAAAGATACCGTGTCCGGATTGTTTCCCGCATACTCCGCCAGATATTTCCCCGACTCCGGTTTCAAACCTTCATTGTTTTCCCGATTCCGGTACAGATACTGAAACTGGAGAGAGTATTCGGAAAAATCCTTCGTCAGTTCAGAGCTTTTTTCTGCCGCAAATTCGGTTTCACTACTGTAAAATTCCTCTTCAAAATAGCCGCTCTCCACATTATACAGGACATTTTCCAGTTCATTTATCGTTCCCTGCTCCTGCATTTTCTTCAGATTTTCCACTGTATAGGTAGTGTATTTGTTCTGCTCTTTCCCTCTGGCACTCCAGTCGGTAATGTCGATGGTAGTGTCCATCTCCACTTTTCCATCTGCTGCAAAAGTCTCGCCCTGTTCTCTGGCATTTGCCAGATGATGCATAAATTCTCCGATCTCATTTCCGCACTGATAGGTCTCTTCATATGATAAAACACCGTTTTGAAACATATCTTCCGGCTGCAGGCCGCTCTTGAACAAACCGGTCAGAAAAACGGATGCTCCTGTAAAAATGCCTACCGCCAATATAAAAATGACAATGGTAAGGATTCGGATCCCCTTCGAAAAAAGAATACCTCTCTGTTTCTTTTCTTCCATAATAAATAACCTCCTGTTTCAGGAGTTACAGCTTTTCTATCTTATATCCAATCCCCCATACCACTTTCAGATACCGGGGTTCCCTTGGGTTAATCTCGATTTTCTCCCGGATATGGCGGATGTGAACAGCCACGGTATTATCCGCCCCGATCGCATCCTCATTCCAGATATTTTCGTAAATCTGCTCAATAGAAAAAACTTTCCCCTGATTCTTTATCAATAACAACAAAATATTATACTCAATGGGTGTCAGCTTTACATTTTCCCCGTCCACCGTCACGGTTTTCAGGTCATCGTTGACACTCAGCCCTCCGCAGGTATAAACCGCCTGCTCCGGTACTGCCGCCATGTTTCCCAACTGGGTATAGCGGCGAAGCTGGGATTTGACCCTTGCAATCAGCTCCAGCGGATTAAAGGGTTTCGTAATATAGTCATCAGCTCCGATATTCAATCCCAGAATCTTATCCACATCCTCGGATTTTGCAGACAGGATAATAATGGGTATGCTGCTGGTTTCTCTGATTTTTCTGGTAGCGCGGATGCCGTCCAGATTCGGCATCATGACGTCAATCAAAAGCAGATGGATCTCTTCCTGCTTCATCAGTCTGACAGCCTGCAGGCCGTCGTAAGCCTTGAAGATCCGGTATCCTTCCTGAGAAAGATAGATATCGATCGCGTCTACAATTTCTTTGTCATCATCACATACTAAAATATTTAACATTTTCATCACCTCGCTTTCCATTATATCAAAAAACTGATGCAAAACCAGCCTTTCTTTTCATGGAGTATCTTATCAGGGAAATCTTTATTTCCGGTTAGGAAATTTATTAAGAATTATTGAATTTGCAGAAATGGATTTATGTATGTTTGAACCGACTGAGCAGGATTCCACCTGCCCCGGCGGTTATGGTATAAAGAATCATCTCCATCATCATGGACGGATCATACAGGCTGTTCAGGTAATAGTACGCCGGAAGCATACGCTGTATCAATGGAAACTGACGGGTACTGAGAAATACCGGACACAGCACCAGCGTTACCAGAATCAGCACCGGAATGGCTGCTCCCATAGAACGGAGATTTCCGGTAAATATCCTAAGCAGATTACAAAATCCGGCAGCCGCCAATACGTACAGAAGCATCAGCAGTATTTCCTTTGTCCACTGTGTAAAGGAGCCGGAAAGGTAAAGAGCCAGAAATGCCGCTGCTCCTGCATCCAGCGTTCCGGTCAGGATGTACAGCCAAGGAAACAGATTCCGGCGCTTGATGGGCATCCACTGGAAAATCCCTTCCTTTTCCTCCTGAATGTAAAACAGCGTAACTGCAAGAGCACAGAGAAAGACCAAAACAGCCAGCATTCCCCTCAGAGGGGCCGTCAGATAATTTCCTCCCTCCGGCTGCTCCTGATATTGGGTTCCGTCCAGATAGGAAAAGCGGAAAATATTTTCTTCCACCTGAAAGCCGCCATAAATTTCCATGAGCCGCTGATCCAGAACGCCTTCCTCAAAATCTGCAAATTGAGGCTGGCTCTGTATAAATTCCCGCACCGTCTCATAGGAGACCAGAGGATATAAAAGGCCGTAAACCTGCTCTCTGGCAAGCCTTGTCTGCACATTATCCTCTCTCACATAGACCTTCATCACACCGGGAATCTCCCCATTTATAAACTGCCGGATGGTTCCCTGCAAATCCTCCGGAAACTCCCAAGCACAGTCTGCCTTTCCGCGCCTTACCAGTTCACAGGCCTCCTCCCGGCTGGCGGCCTCCTGATACCGGATCACCCCCTGTTTTTCCAGAAGCCGGTTTATCATGCTGTCCGTACTCTCTCCCAGTTTGCCGTCTTTTTCTGATTCCGGCGTATCTTTTTCCTTCTTTCCTGATTCCCGGGGAAGTTTCGTTTTGCTTTCCTCACGGCAGAGAATTACCCGCAAAACCCCGCTGTCCTCTGCAGCCGCCGTCCGCATACCGATTACCAGAAGCGGAACCGACAAAAGCAGAAAGGCAAATAGCTTCTTTTTTAAAAAACGCTTATTCAACAGAAAATACCAGATACCGGCTTTTTTGATCTTATTCATTCTCCACTCCTATCGCATCAGCTTTTTCTTTCTTACATAAACGGAAATTCCCAGAAATAACACCGTATATCCCAGCAGCTTCCACATCTGTTCCCCGCACTGTCTTTCCAGTAAATACCGTTCCATATAATTCATTCCGATTCCCACCGGCTGAATCAGCGCAAATTTCTGTATCGTCCGGGGGAAATAGGAGAGCGGGTAAAAGCATCCCGACAAATAACCCAGACAAACGGCTCCCAAAAAATTCAGCAGCAGTCCGCTGATCAGGTCCTCCACCAGATTGTACAAAAGAAACAGCATGGATGCCACACACAAAAATACAGGCCAGCTTCCCAGCACAAACAAAAGAATTTTTTTTCCTGCCGCAGCCGCCAAAATTGCTGCTATCCCCAGACTGTTGGCTCCCATCAGCATCAGAAACGCCAGAAATTCCCCTCCGGTCTGAACCGCCGCTCCGACTCCTCTTGAAGCCATCACCTTAGCCAGTGCCATATCCTTTTTCACCAGAAGATTCCCGCCGTTCATTCCCCAGACCAGAAGAAACACCAGAAAAACGGCGCAGAAATAATAGCCTTCCGCAGGCAGTTCCTCCATCCCGGAAGTCTGTTTGATCTCATATAATTTTTCTCTGGACAAAACTACATCAAAGTATCTCAAATTCAATCGCTCTATATCCTCATAAATCGTCTCCAATGCATCCTGTTCCAGATAGAATTCCTGCATGCTGTAGATTCCGGCCTGAGTTTCCGTAATCATAGCCGACACACTTTCCGATAATTCCCGGATCAGTTCTGTTCCCAGTCCGCCCTGACTTCCTCCGCCTACAAAGGTCACCGGGAGATTTTCGCCATTCACTACTGACTGAACAAATCCCTCCGGAATGCAAAAATACCCGCTGATTTTCCCTTGTTCCAGTTGTTTTCCCGCTTCCTTCTCGTCCAGTTCCACAAAACTGAGCGCAAATCTGGAGGAGTCCATGTGCTCCAGAGCATAGATTCCCAAGCCCAGATAACTGTCCCCGGTATCGCCAACTATTCCAAGGGTAATCTTCTGTTTTCCCGGATCCTCCCGGTTAAGCCTTACCTGCATCCATGCAAGAAGGCAAAAGCCCCCGGCCAGCAGCACAGTCATGAAAAAAATGGTGGGAAATGCCTTCCCCATTCTTTTCATCTGCAATTTCAGATAAGTACCGAATTTTTTCATCGTGTCTCCCTATAGTTTTCCCACCAGCGTATGAACATTCCCGTCATACTGATAAGGAACCAGTTCTCCGTTCTTCATAATATACCACTCGTCACATAAGGGCAGCTCCTGTACATCGTGGGTTGCCAGAAGCAGAATGCCTCCCTGCCTCTTAAAATCCAGAAAATAATTGCTGATCCTTTCCTTACAAATCAAATCCAGCGCTGCAGAAGGCTCGTCCAAAAGAAGAATCTTTGGCTGGTGGGCAACCGCACAACTGATGCTCAGTCTTTTTTTCATTCCGCCGGACATCTTTCCCACCGGAACATGAAGAAATTCCGGAATCCCCAGCATAGCGGGAACTCCATCTTTCAGATCCCTCTTCAAATCCCTGTCCGCACATTCATACCACAGCCGCAGATTGTCTATTGCCGTCAGTTCCTGCATCAGCGGAGTTCCCTGAGGAACATAGCCTACAAGACGTCCCCTAAGAGCTTTCTCCGTCAGCAGATTGGTCCCGTTCCACAAAAACTCCCCGCCGTCCGCTTTCTGCACACCGGATAGAATGGAAAGCAGTGTAGACTTGCCGCAGCCATTTTCGCCTAAAATTCCAAGACATTTCCCTTCCTCCGCACTCAGGGAAATGTCTTTTAGCACCGTTTTTTTTCGGAAATTTTTCCGTATTCCTCTGATTTCAGTTTTCATTTTCCCCATATCCTTCTTATCGCTTTTCTTTATCATATCACAGTGGGAAATTCTCTGCAATTTTGTTTTTACTTATAATTATGCATATGTTATAATTAGTAAAACTTACACTGTGTTCAGAAAAAATCTATTGTGAGGAGGGAAACTATGTTTTGTAAAAATTGTGGAAGTCAGTTGCCCGAAGGCACTGTTTTTTGTTCCAAATGCGGCTGCCGAACCGATGCCGAGCCTAATTCTGCTTATGAATCTCAGCAGCAGTCCCAACAGTATCAGTCACAGCCACAGTCCGGCCAGTTCCAGCAGTATCAGTCTCACCCCCAGCCGGAACAGTTTCAGCAGTATCAGTCTGTCCCTGATCCATCCTTTTACGGGGAACCACCGAAAAAACGAAAAAAAGCTCCCTTCATCATCGGAGGAGCTGCAGCGGCCGCTGCAGTTATCGGGGGAGTATGTATCGCCAATGCCTCTACGATCTCCGGTTTTGTAAAGAGAACCTTCTATTCTCCTGAAAAATATTATCAGCAGGTGGAAGAGGAAGCCATGAAAGAGACCACAAACGCTCTGGCCGAATCCTATGACCTTTATCTGGAGGAATTGAAGAAAATCCAAGCTTCCGGAAATCAAAATGTAGAACTCTCCCTTCGTCTGGAAGACGGGGGACGTTCCCTGCTGGGAACGGTGATACCTGCCGACCTTTCATGGCTGGATGAAGTTTCCATAAAAGCAGACAGTTTTACCACGGAATCCACAATGGAAAGCGTTGTGGAAGTATATCTGAACGAAAGTATTCTGGGTTCTTTGGCGGTTGCAGGAGACTGGGAGCTTCAGGAGCTCTATATGAAAATTCCTGAACTTTCTGCCTCTTATCTGGGCGTTGATCTGGAGCAGCTCTCATCCGAATACGGCGCCGCCTTTCCGGATATTAGCGAATTTTCCCAGCCCTATACCGATGTAGCTGAATTTTTCCCGGATGGGGAGTCCTTGGAAACCTTGATCAGCAAGTATTATACCCCGCTTCTTGCAAACGTTACAGAAGTAACAAAGACCCGGGAGGAAGTAACCGTAGGTTCCATTACCCAGAAAGCAACCGTACTGGAAGCCGAAATCCAGTCAGCGGATTTTTATCAGTCCGCTTTCGATATTTTGGGACAATTAAAATCTGATGCAGATGTCGAGCGTATCATCCGTACTTCCGTCCGCACATTCATCCAGCAGGCTCAGGCTATGGATGTTTATGGGGAGATTCCAGACGAAGATACGGTTTATCAGGAATTTGTAACCGTCATTGAGGATCTGGAATCCGACCTGCGTCTGGCGCAGGAGGAAAACCGCTCTAACCCCTTCGTACTGAATAAAATCTGGGTTGATAACTCCGGCCAGATTATCGGCCGCGCTCTTACGATTGGAGCTTCCGGGGAAACAATTCCTCTTTTCTCCTATCTCTGCCCCGAAGACGGCAAAAATTTCGAGCTGGAAGGCTCCTTCTATGCCGGTGACACCACACTGGGCTTCACAGGTAAGGGCACTACTGATGGCAGCAAGATAAACAGCACCTGTACAGTTTCCATTGATTCCACCCCGCTTCTGACCATCGGTATTGAAGATATGGATTCTAAAAAAACAAAAGAAGGAACAGCCAGCGGTTCCATTACGCTCCGTCCCGAGGCAGGTTTGGCAGCATTTGCCGGAGATGCCGGTACCGGAGCCTTACTGACAAATTATTCTCTGAAAATGACTGTACAACAGGATAAAGAGACTTCTTCTGCGGATCTTACACTCCTCAGTGCAGACGTTCCCATGTTTACCCTTTCCGCCAATGTCTCACTGAACGGAACCGGTAAGCAGGCAATGCCGGCCTCCAATGACAAGGTGTACAATGCCGCATCGGAAGAGGATGTGTTTACATATCTTACAGAAATCAGTTTGGAAGACTTTTTGGCCAATCTGAGGGCTTCCGATATTCCTTCTGAATATCTGGACAGTCTGGAATATAGTATTATGGAATTTTCAGAAATGCTGGAATACTATTCCGGTTATTGACCCAAACTATCCGATAGTACCCAAAGGAGGTGACAGCATGTTTCGTTTATGGGGTAAGATCTGGAAAGATAATCGTCTGGTGAAGGACACGGTAATCTGTGATGAAACTGATGATACCAGAACACATAAGATTTTTCATTCTCTGGAGGAAATCTGTTATCTCTGGGATTTGAGCAAACCAATCTGGCTGGACAGTAATATCAGTGAATTCCAGCGCCATGATAAAACAAGATTTTATGCAGATAATTTTATTGATTCCATTGAATTTGATTATCTGGAAATCATGATTATTGAAGAGTGATAACTGTTCAGAGGGTTACTATCCCGTGAAGGGTTCTCTTACATTCACAACGCAATACCTAAGAAATTCAAAACGCCCTCCGGCTATCGAAGCTGATAACCGGAAGGCGTTCTTTTTACTCTGAAACTGCGAAAGCTGATGTCTTTCACAGCCGATTTACTTTTTGCATTACAGAACCGGAGACGCTTACAGTCTCTTCAGCAGCTCTTCTCTTTCTTTCTCATATCCCGGTTTGCCCAGAAGCGCAAACATGTTGCGTTTGTAGCTTTCTACACCCGGCTGATTGAACGGATTCACGCCGGATACATATCCGCTGACGCCACATGCAAATTCAAAGAAGTAGAACAACTGTCCCAAAAAGAACTCATTCTGTTCCGGAATGTTCACCATCAGGTTTGGCACATTTCCGTCTGTGTGTGCCAGAATCGTTCCGTTCATAGCGCTCTTATTTACAAAGTCAACAGTTTTTCCAGCCAGATAGTTCAGTCCGTCCAGATCAACTGCCTCTTCACCGATTACCAGTTCTGCAGAAGATTTTTCCACGTTCATAACTGTTTCAAACATAATTCTTGCACCATCTTGGATGAACTGTCCCATGGAGTGCAAATCTGTGGTCAGATCAACAGAGGCCGGGAAAATACCCTTCTGATCTTTTCCTTCACTTTCCCCGTAAAGCTGTTTCCACCACTCGGAAACATAGTGAAGGCTTGGCTCATAATTGGCCAGAATTTCCACAGCTTTTCCTTTTCTGTGCAGAATATTACGAACTGCTGCGTACTGCAGAGCATCGTTGGATTCGAATGGCTGGTTCAGAGCCAGTTCTCTTCCGGAAGCTGCACCTTCCATCAATTTATCAATATCTGCACCGCTTACTGCGATCGGCAGAAGACCTACTGCTGTCAGAACAGAGAAACGTCCTCCTACATCGTCCGGCACAACAAATGTTTCATATCCTTCTTCGTCAGCTACTTTTTTCAATGCTCCCTTCGCTTTGTCTGTGGTAGCATAGATTCTCTTAGCTGCACCTTCTTTTCCATATTTCTTTTCCAGCATTTCCTTGAATACACGGAAAGCGATCGCCGGCTCTGTAGTAGTTCCGGATTTGGAAATCATATTTACAGAGAAATCTCTGTCTCCGATCACATCAACCAGCCCTTTGATGTAGCTGCTGCTGATGCTGTTTCCAACGTAGTAGATTTCAGGAGTCTTACGAATCTCTTTGGATACATTGTTGTAGAATCCATGTCTCAAGAATTCGATCGCTGCTCTTGCTCCCAGATAGGAACCACCGATACCGATAACCAGCAGAACCTCGGAGTCACTCTGAATCTTCTCTGCAGCTTTTTTAATTCTGTCGAACTCTTCCTTATCGTAATCTACCGGCAGGTCGATCCATCCTAAGAAATCATTTCCCAGACCTTCTCTGCTTACCAGTTCCTGTTTTGCAGCATCTACGATTCTGCTCATAGACTGTACTTCCTCTGCACTGATGAATTTGGCAGTTTTTGAATAATCAAATGTAACCTTACTCATAATCTTTTGCTCCTTTTCTTTGTTCCGACACGCCCCTGCATATTCGCTGCGAGACGCACATCGTGCTGTACATAACAACTACTAAAATAGTTTACCAAACTGCTGCGCCATAATCAAGTCAAATATTCCCGAATCACCTCTCTCATAATATGTTCTTCCTCCGGGGTCAGCATATGGGAAAATTTCGTATCGCTGGCAGCCGTCTGCCGTATTCCCTCCGTAACCTGATTGATCAGCTCCTCCCGGGTCTGTTCCTTTACTGCATCTATCTCTGCTTCCTGATCCGGGGCCCGGGATGTATTTTCCATATAATCCATAAGCCCGTCCAAAATCATATCTTCCTTACTCATAAATCCCATAAACTGCTTCATCATCAGCAGAAGGGAAAAGATTGCGGCTCCCGCCAGAATATACTGGGAACGCATCAGTTCAATCTCCCGGTAGCGGTACGTCCCATAGACGGCCGCCATCATCAGAAGAAAACACAGCAGGGCTCCGTATCCTATCCCCTGCTTCCACTTTTGCAGGGCGATTCCCCACACTTTTCCGTTTACCAGTTGCGCTCTTATAAAAACCTCCGGATTGTTAATTTCCTGTTCTCTTGTCTGCCGCATCTGATACTCATTCAAAAATTCTTTCGTCCATTTCCCCTTGGGTTCTGTTATCCGGTGTAAGTCACGAATGGCTCTACTGTAAAATCCGTTGACTATGGCAATACAGAAAATCCCCAGCATTCCCGCTCCGATCATTCCGTAAAGCAGCAAGTTCTGTTCCATCAAATTATGCAGCATATGTGATTACCCCCTTATGATTTTGAGTTCTTTTGTGGCTTTTCTTCCGGATGGCATCCTGATCAGGCCGTTGTTCTGCCACCGGATTCCCCACAGGAACTTCTGGAGATATTATATCGCCCATATTCCCAATTTGAAACTAAAATCGTTCGTCAAATTCTCTGTATTTTCTCACTCTGCTGCTTTTTATATGAGTAGTTTCTTTTTAGAATCTACAGACTTTTTACCATCTCACCTACCAGACGTACACAGTGTTCCGCTGCTTTTTTCTCAAATGCAGGATAATCCATAGTGGCGCTGTTATCAGCTTTATCAGAAATCGCCCGCAGAATCACAAACGGTATTTGATTCAGATAAGCCGCCTGCGCAATGGCAGCGCCTTCCATCTCTGTACAGAATCCGGAAAACTCCCGGATCAGTTTTTCCTTAACCTTCGCATCTGCCACGAACTGGTCTCCACTGACTATTCTTCCCTCAAAAACGGCGATATCCGGATTTACCTCTCTGCAGATTCTCACTGCCGTCTCGCGAAGTCCCGCATCTGCTGCAAAGGAAAACACTTCCATCTGTGGAATCTGTCCTTTTGGATAACCAAATTCCTCCGCATCCACATCATGCTGCAGGGTATCTGTAGAAACCACGATATCCCCAATATTAATCTCATTTTTCAGAGAGCCCGCAATTCCGGTATTAATCACCGCATCTACCTGAAAATCATCTGCTAAAATCTGTGTACAGACTGCAGCGTTTACCTTTCCGATTCCGGAACGCACCACTACCGCCTCTTTTCCATTAAGTATTCCATGGTGGAATTCCATAGATGCTTTCTTTGTCAGGGTAACGTTTTCCATCTGTGCTTTCAGCGCTTCAACCTCAATCTCCATAGCGCCGATAATACCGATTCTGTTCATAAAATTATCCTCCATCTATCCGGAAACTACCGGAAGTTATTATTTTTTGTATCTATTCAGGACTTCCTTCATAGTCATAAAAACATGCACACACACTGAACAGTTACATTTTTTTATCTATTATAACAAAGCGGACAACACATCTCAACAGACAAATAGCGCTGGCATTCTCTATATATTTTTGTTATAATGAATTACGTTTCACATCAACAGCTATACAAATATTTTTACAAAGGAGAGTCTGCTATGGTATACAAGACAAAAGGAACCTGTTCTTCCCAGATCAGCTTCGAAATTGTTGACGGAAAACTTCATAATGTTGCCTTCACCGGCGGATGTAACGGAAACCTGAAGGGAATCAGTTCTCTGGTTGAAGGTCAGGATGCAAAAGAAGTTGCTGAACGTCTGACAGGAATCACCTGCGGTTTCAAATCCACTTCCTGCCCGGATCAGTTAGCCAAAGCGCTGAAAGAAGCCTTAAACAATTAGTAGTTCGGTATTGCCTTGCATTCGCAAGGCAATACTTCACGTAACAGTGCCCCTCTGTACAATTACAATATTTCTTTATCTTTTATCTGTCCCACTTATCACACAGGTTATTAATCTGACTGGTAAATTTGGCAAGATCTTTATTGGCTCCGCCTTCATTATGCCGGATAACCGTAAGCAGCCGCTGGCCTGCCGCAAGGAGCCGCTGGTATACCCCGGAGGCCTTAACCTGTTTCGCAGTCTGCTGCCGGATTTCCACGCCGTCTGTCTCACGTACAAACACACCCGCCTTCAGATCGTACACCGTACCGCTGTACGGAGCCATTGCCTGATACTGAAGCTCCTTCTCCAATCGATCAACAAGTGTCTCGCAGGAAATATCCTCTCCGTGACAGACGAACACCTGCCGGGGCTTTTCGCCGAATGCAGAAGCCCATTCCATCAGTCCCTTATCATCTGCGTGACCGCTGGTTCCCGGAAGCACTTTAATTTCCGCATTTACCTGAACTTCCTCACCGAAAAGTTTTATCTGGGGAGCTCCCTCCACCAGTGCCCGTCCCGGTGTTCCCACTGCCTGATACCCAACAAACAGAATTGTGCATTCCTTTCTCCAGAGGTTGTGCTTCAAATGATGCTTAATCCGTCCCGCATCACACATGCCGCTGGCAGAAATAATTACCTTTGGCCTCTGATCAAAATTGATGGCCTTTGAATCATCACTGGTAACGGAAAGCCTCAGTCCCGGAAATGTAATCGGGTTGATTCCCCGATCCACAAGCTCCATAGCCTCTTTATCAAAGCATTCCCTATGATGTTCATGAAAGATAGATGTAGCCTCCACCGCAAGGGGACTATCCACAAAAACCGGGAAATCTGCAAAGCCCTGAACCATATGTTCCGCTTTGATTTTTCTTATAAAGTACAGCATTTCCTGTGTCCTTCCCACGGCAAAAGAAGGAATAACCACATTACCGCCTCTGTCAAAAGTTCTCTGTATCACCTCCGCCAGCGCCTGTTCATAGCTGATAACCGTCCCATGGCTTCGATTTCCATAAGTGGATTCCATCACCACATAATCCGCATTTTGCAGATAACCCGGATCTTTGATCAGCGGCTGGTTTTTATTTCCAATATCTCCTGAGAACACAATCTTTCGTTCTTCATCCTCTTCCTTCAGCCATACCTCAATACTGGCTGAACCCAGAAGATGGCCTGCATCAATAAACTGCACCTGTATTCCGTCCGCTATCGCAATCCTCTGCCTGTAAGGGCAGCCTACAAGCTTATCGATTGCCCCCACAGCATCATCCATGTTATATAAGGGTTCTACCGGTTCTCTTCCTGCCCGTTTCCCCTTCCGGTTTTTCCACTCCGCTTCAAACATCTGGATATGTGCACTGTCCCGAAGCATAATGTCGCACAGATCCGCCGTAGCATAGGTGGTATAGATATTTCCCCGAAATCCCCGGGCGTACAAAAGCGGCAGTTTACCGGAATGATCGATATGCGCATGGGTGAGCAGCACAAAATCCAGTTCCGACGGAGGCACAGGAATCTCTTCATTGGCAAAATGATTCGGACCCTGTTCCATTCCGCAATCCACTAAAAAACGCTTTCCTGCTGCTTCCAGATAGTAGCAGCTTCCTGTCACCTCATGAGTTGCCCCTATAAACGTTATTTTCATAAAAAATCCTCCCTTCTGCAAGCTATTTTCCGCTCCATAACTGTCATACTATTCCTTCACTGATCATACTTTTTCTGTTTTCTATTATACTCCTTTGAAAGAGTAAATGCAAAGCGGGTTTTCTGTGACCTTCGCTCACAAAAAGCGCTTCACAGAATATTGCCGATCAACAGTGCCCAAAACCCTCCTTGACTTTTTTTACAGGTAAGGTAATAATATTTATTAATAAATATATTTTTTCAGGAGGCTACATATGAAACATATCGTACTCACCGGCGGCGGTACCGCAGGTCACGTTACTCCAAATATTGCTATGATTCCCGCTCTTCAGGAGAAAGGATTTCAGATTTCTTATATCGGTTCCTATGAAGGTATTGAAAAAAAACTGATCGAAGAAATGGGGATTCCATACTATGGAATCTCATCCGGAAAACTGAGACGTTACCTTGACCCTAAAAATTTTTCCGATCCGTTTAAGGTTCTGAAAGGTTATTTTGAGGCCAAAAAGCTGCTGAAAAAACTAAAACCGGACGTAGTATTTTCTAAAGGCGGCTTCGTTACCGTTCCCGTAGTAGTGGCGGCAAAGCACAAAAAGATTCCCGCTATTATCCATGAATCCGACATGACCCCCGGGCTGGCAAACAGACTCTGTATTCCATCCGCTGTAAAGGTATGCTGCAATTTTCCGGAAACAGTAGATAAACTGCCTTCAGACAAGGCAGTGCTTACAGGAACCCCTCTCCGTCAGGAACTGATGGAAGGAAATAAACTGGAAGCCCTGAAATTTACCGGGTTAAAGGCCGACAAACCGGTGCTTATGATTATCGGCGGAAGTCTGGGCGCTGTAGCGGTCAATACTGCTGTTCGCCAGATTCTTCCCCAGCTTCTGAAAGATTTTCAGGTCATTCATCTTTGCGGAAAAGGCAAGCTGGACGAAACCCTGACCAATACCGAGGGCTATGTTCAGTATGAATATATCAAAAAGGAACTTGCCGATTTATTTGCTCTGGCAGATGTTATTATTTCCAGAGCCGGAGCCAACGCAATCTGCGAAATTGCTGCTCTGAAAAAACCGAATCTTCTGATTCCGCTGCCGGCGGCTGCCAGCCGTGGGGACCAGATTCTTAATGCCCGTTCCTTCGAACGGCTGGGTTACAGCAAAGTGCTGGAAGAGGAAAATATTACCAATGATGTGCTTCTGGAAGCGATCCGCGATTTGTATGAAAACCGTTCTTCCTATATTGATGCTATGAATTCAGGTAATCAGATGGATTCGATCGGACGAATTGTTCGAATTATTTGCGAATACGCAGATTAGCATTAAAGATACGCTGTTTCTTCTTAATTGGAAGGCTGATGCCGGAATCATAACTGTTCAGATGGTCACGTTACCCTCTGAACAGTTATCCTGAATCCATTCATTGGGATTCTTCCGGCATCAGCTCTTTTAAAAATGTCCCTGATACACGTTGTTCTACAGTTCTGCTGCAACTTTCTCCAGAATATCCTTTTTATCTTCTTCACTGAGGCTTCCCGGATTCCATGTCAGTCCAACCCCGTCTTCCTGATATCTGGGAATCAGATGCATATGAAAATGGAATACAGTCTGTCCCGCAGCTTCCCCATTATTCTGAACCAGATTAAATCCGTCGCAGCCCAAAGCTTTGGTCATAGCGGACGCCATCTTTTTAGCCAAAATCATCGCCTTTCCTGCCAACTCCTCAGGAATTTCATAGATATTTCCATAATGAGCTTTTGGCAGAATCAATGCATGTCCCCTGCTGGCCGGACCCAAATCCAGAATCACGCGAAAATCCCCGTCTTCATACAATGTGGCAGCCGGAATCTCCCCGGCAGCAATTTTACAAAAAATACAATTTTCCATTTCCCTTTACCTCCATAACGTAAGTCTGATTTTGTCGGAATTTTTACTACTGATTTCATTGCTTCTCGCTGCACCCAATGATACACTTATTCCTGATGTTACTTTCAGGTACGCTTCGGCGTACCCCTTACTAAAAGCAAGTATACATCTCAATCAACAGGAACGAGAGGAACCACCATGCTTTCAAGAGAACATGAAGCTCAGTTAAAACAATACTGCGAAAAGGATGAAAAGACTGCAAGGCTGATTCATCATATGGAAGAATCTTACCGCATGAACCTTTCACGTATTTCCCATGAGATCAGGAATCCGGTAACCTTAATCAACAGTTTTCTTCAACTGACCGCGGCCAAGCATCCTGAAGTCACCGAATTTTCCACATGGCATCCCATTATAGAAAATATGGAATATCTTAAACAGCTCTTGGAAGAATTGTCCGACTACAATAATTCCAATACACTGCATAAAGAACGTTTTTCCCTGACACCGTTTCTGGAGTCTTTAGTATACGACTGTAAGCCATCTCTGCTTCCGGTCCAGCTTTCATTCGAAAAAACTACTGCAATACCTTCCGCATATTTTGACAAAATGCGGATACAGTCGGCAGTTTTAAATCTGATCCGCAATGCTTCTGAAGCATTGGCTCAAAATCCGGATGGAAAAATCCTTGTGTCTCTCTCCTTCGATGGAACATTTTTCTACATCCGGGTAGCGAATAACGGACCGCAGATTCCGCCGGAGCAGGTAGCAACACTGTTTGATCCATTTATTACCCATAAAAAAGGGGGAACCGGTCTGGGACTGACAATTATACGAAATGTGGCCCTTGCTCACGGCGGAAGTGTCTCCGTTTCATCTGATGCAGCGGAAACCAGTTTTACCATCAAACTTCCCATATCCTATGAAAAGTAATTCACGGTATCCCGGTTCTTTCGATCTGCATTTTTACGAAACAGAATCAGCGTCAGAAGCATTCCGCCCAGCACACCTCCCAAGTGTGCTGCATTGTTTATTCCCACGGACTGATATCCGTGATAAAGCGTGAGCATGATCAGAAAAAGAACTCTTCCAATCGTCATATCCCGAATTCTTCCTCTATCTCTGATGAGAACGATAAAAATTCCTCCGATTACTGCAAATACAGCCCCGGATGCGCCCGCGCTCACAGCCATCTCATTCCAAGCCCCCATCCTGCAGTCCATATACAGGGACAACAGACTTCCGGCCAAACCACCTCCCAGATAAACAACCAGATATTTCCACTTTCCCAGCACGCCTTCCAGCGTATCCCCCAAAAACAAAAGCAGTACCATATTATTCATTAGATGAGAGAATCCAAAATGCATAAACATACTGGTAAACATCCGGTACCATTCCCCCTCCAGAATCCATGGCGTATACTCTGCACCCCATTTCAGCATAAATTCTGTATCGGTGGTGCTTCCCATAATCTCAAGAGCCACAAATACCAGAATGTTCAAACCGATTATCAATAAATTCATCCAGTTCAGAGGCCCCCGGAAAATTCGTTCCAGAGCATCCGGCGGATCGTTCTCGTAGGATTCCTGCATATGTTCTACCTCTTTTCTCCATGTTTCCCATTATCAGTCTATTATAGAACACATGATAAATCATTACAAGGACAGAAACACATATTTCATATCCGCAAATTTTATTTCATCTCCCACCTTCAGCACAACTTCCTGTGCTCCCTGAAGCTGCTGTCCGTTTACCCATGTCCCGTTTTTGGAGTTTAGATCGCACAGTCCATAGGTTTCTCCGTTTCTCTTGAACCTCGCATGCAGTCTGCTCACTGCCGGGGAGGAAAGCAGAAGATCTGCATTTCCTCTTACCGATCCCAAAAGCTGCACCTCTTTTTCACTAAGAACCACCTGCCTTCCCGGCTCCGGATACTCTTCACGCAGTATGTAAATCGTTTTTCCTATTGTTGTTCCCTCCATCTTTCCCAATACCTGCGTTTCCGGCCTGTTTTCCCATAAAACAGAGGTCTCGCCCCGTCTATGATCGGACTCATTTCTCACTGCTCCTGTTTCGATTACGTTTTCTGCTGCTGTTTCCTTTCCGATCTCATTTCCTGTTTCTTTTATTTCTATTGCTTCTTTTTCTGTTTTTACAGCCTTTTCTTGTACTTGAAGCAGACCCTTTGATTTTCTATACCGAAATATCATACCAACTCCGGCCAAAACACCGCAGCCCGACCAAATCCATAGATATGCCGGAAAATTTCTCCAAAGAAACCAACCGCTGAGCAGATACAGGATCAAAAATACTGTCCCCAGTGTAACGGCTGCCGGATTAGTCCGCCTTTCCTCCTCTTCATCCTGAAAGAAGGCATTTAAGGCTTCTTCATGCCGCCTGCGCTCCATGGTCTCCCTCTCTTTTACCTCAAGTTCTCTTGCCTCTTCAGCTATAACGCCTCTTTTCTCCCCATTATCACTTTTCTGTTCCTGTTTTTCCTTCTCCCTGTGATATTGCTCCAACTGCTCTTTTAATCCATCCACCGAAAAATGCTCCTGAACCGCATAGTGATACAGTCCGTAAACGGCCATTACCCCTTCCTGCTTCTGATGATCCAGAAAAGGCAGGAGTCCCTCCATAAGCTCCCGAAACTGCTCTTCCAGATTCCATTTTTCTCCGGGAACATAACAAAAACTTACTTCTTTCATCTGCGCATCCAAATAAATATTTTCCGGTTTCAGACAAAGGGAGTCCCCGGAAAGAAGGTATTCCTCCATCCGGATTAAAATCTCCAGCAGCCGACAGACGATTATGATTACCTCTTCTCCGGTTACCTTCCGGGCACAACACTTCTCGGTCAGGGAAATCCGGGAAGTCAAATCGTAGTAATACAGGATTTCATCATCTATTCTTCTGCTCTCGCACGCCAGCAGCCCGGGAATTCTGTTTTGGAGAATCATCTTTAACTGATAGGCATCTTCATCCATCGGTTCCTCCGGGTGCAGAACCAGATAACTGTGCTGCAAATCCCTTCTGTACTCTGTTTTCACTTCCTTCACTCTCCCATTTCCATCAAAGCTGCTGTTTTTCTGATAAATGAAACAGGGCGCACCAGCTTTTGGGATGCTTCCCCATGAAATTCCAGAAAGTTTCTCCCCCAAACCGGAGTCCTCCCGGCAATCTTATAACGGATTTCTTTTTTTCCTCCTTCAAGCTCTGCCTGAAGTCCTTCCGGTTCCGGGTAAAAATCTTTTTTCCGTAATTCCCACTTTTGTTTAGCCTCCTCCAGCGGTGAATTTCCTTTCAAAACCCCAAGAAAACTTCCCTCCATTACTGTTTCACAGGCTGTCTGGGTATACCAGCACCTCTGATATACATATAAGCACAGGGAAATCATAATGCCCGCAGCAATTACCGCCATTGACAGGATTAATGATGCTTCCACTGTCAGATAACCCTTTCTTCTCATTTTAGCCACTCTCCTATAAAAAAGCTGATACATAAAAACGGAACAAACGCAAACTCTGTTGTTTTTCTCTTTCCGGCGGCCAGAAGAAGAATTCCTCCGCATCCTGCAAGAAGAAATGCTCCTGTCAGTATTTTCCATATTTCAAGCAGTCCTACCGCCCAGCCAAGCCCCATCACTACAGGCCCGTCACCACTTCCCAGCATTTCCTTTTTCCGCCGGGACAGAATCCACAAAAAACCACCCGGAAACAAGCCTGCCCAGTTTTGCGGTTTCCCTGTCCACAGATTGACTATTGTTACAATCAGAATGAAGAGGATCGTATATTTCAAATCTACCTCTCTCTTTTTCCAGTCCGTCCAAGTATTGCACACCAGATAAACAGCGCTTAATAATCTCATGATTGCCCCCTGCCTTTGCAGCGTTCACACTGATGAAGCTTTGCAACCTCCGACTTTTTTACAAGGCGTACGGTTCTTTTCAGTCCACTGCAGTTTTCATCCCAATGATACCGGGTTCCCTTTTCCCCATAGTACACGGCTGCACCGCTTGGAGGAGTGCCGCATTTTTCACAGCAGTGATATTTCCCGCCGTATACATTCCTAAGATCCTCCACCCTCTCCATACTTCCCTGATGAACAGCAAGATTAATATGGGTACATGAGGAAGCTGTATGATAGACACTCTCGTTGGCAGAAACATAAACCATTTCTTCCCATTGACCGTTTTCATCTTCGTTTCCTTCACCCCCTTTCCATCCGATCCAGGCCTTTACCCTGCTCTCATTTTTCAGTTGTATGGCGGGGATGGGAACCGGAGCCACAGGAAGTCTGTACTCGACTCTCGCAATCAGGTTGATTTCCCCGTTCCGGTAAAAAGATCCGGCTGTTGACACCTTGACATATTTTCCAAGATCAGGCATCCTGCTTTTTGCATATACCGCGCACACTCCGGAGGATACTGCACCCACAGGCGAATTTCCCCCGTTTTCCCCCACATACGCATACATTCCCAGTTCCTGCGCACTCTGGTGAAGGGATGCTTTCACCAGCGACTGTACTCTGTAAATATCCAAAATACCCAAAATACTGCTCACAGTCAGAAGAAATAATGGAATGGCAATTGCCGCCTCCACGGTTAGGGAACCGGGCCTTCTTTTTGTTTTTTCCTGAATCCAGAGAAATACCCTTCGGATTCCGGCAGCAAACGAATACGGGGAGGTGTGGTCCGTTTTCTCTGCCTGAAGCGTTTTCTCATCTCTTTTCCCGGCTGCCGAAGGGTATTCCTCTGGATTCCGGTTTCCGGCGTACTGCCGAAATTTTTTCCATCTGCTCCTGTCTGTTTTTTTCTTTTTACATCTCATATCCATAGTCCCTCTGAATAGAAAAATTCTTTCCTCCGCATGAAACTCCCATTTCCACCTGAAGATATGACACACACAGATCCATTTGGAAATTCGGGTTTTGCTCTTCTGTTTTCATAATCTGCTGAACCATATCCATGGTTCGCAGTACCTGTTTCTCCGATTTTCCCAAGGAAAGAAGTATACGCAGATAATCTGTATAAGACAGCCCTTTCTCCTGTTTTTCCTGTGTCTGTCCGAATAACTGAGGAAAGCTGCTTAGATTTTCCAGCGCCAGCTTCCATTCAGCCGCTGTTTTAATCAAGGGAACATTTCCTCCCTGCAAAAGCTGCCGCAGATCCAGAATACTTTCCCCAAATGCCCAAGCTGCCTGTAAGGCCAGACTGACTGCTCCTTCCAGAAACGGAAGTCCTATAGCGGAACAAATCAGAAGCGCCATTTCATGAATCCGGGCCTGACTTAGTGGGTCCTTCATCAGGTAAACCATATTTGCCGCTTCCCTCACTGCCAGCAGCCGGTTTACCACCGCTTTCAGATTCTCTATGTCTGTTTCCTTCCCGGCTATCGTATATTCCAACTGATACATGATCCTATCAGCCGATTCCCCATCCCCTTTCCGCTGTTTTCCATAGCAGTCCAGATGCTTCATCATATATTCCCGGAAAATCAGATTACCTCCTGTAGTATCCGGGTCTTCCCCATACCACAATGTACCCATTCCTGTCTGATACGTTCCTTTTTCGGCCGCAGCTTCGCCCTCTATGCTTCCCGTAGAAATCTCCGTGTCGTTTGGAAGCACCAGCGCTAAAATCCCCCTTGTTTTTAACTGTTTGATTACCTCCAGCGGATTTACAAAGTCCTTAGGAACTTCAACCGAGGGGATTCCTTCGGTCTCTGAATCTCCTTGGGATTCTTCCTTCTGCTCCGCCTCTTTCTTTGCCCTCTCATAAGTTTTCTGAGCTTCTTTTGCCTGATTTAAGGTTCCTTCCCTTTCCTGTTGTTCTACAATCTCCCCCTGTACCTTATCTCTTTCCAAAAGAAGCTGTATCCCCTGAAGCCCGGCGGTCTCCTTCATGTAATCCACCGCCTGAATCTTAAATGCCTTTCCCTGCTGATCAGTTGCCAGTGTATAGCCCGTAATCGCCCCGGATTCTTTCGAACATCTCCACAGATTTTCCCCACGAATACCCGTTGATCTTTTTCCCGGAAAGAGGCTGCTCATCAGACTTTCCTCTATCTCCTGATACATACGGCCCGGCTGCAGTTTCCCTGTTCCATATCCTCCGTCCAGAAAAAACACATGGTATCTTTCAAAAAGTTCCCGGTCATACCCGGCAAACACGGAATATAAGCCTTCCTCAACCCCACCTTCTGCCTGAACCCTCCCCCCTGCAATCTGTACAGAGCGGAATATTACCTGAACCAGAACCAGAAATACTGCCATAAACAGGCTGAAAAACATGGTAACACTGCCTTTTTTCTTCAAGGGATACCCTCCTCTTCTGATTTGTTGTAACTTAGACGCAACTATTCAGGACTTTGTCCCTTTCATTTACCTTTAGATACTGTTACTTTGACTTGTAATTTTAGACAGGATATTATTTACGAGACTGACGAGCTGTTTTTTGAATATCATTACCAAACCAATTAACACCACAATGATCAAAATCAGCTCTACGGTTCCCAGCGCATCTTCCTCTGTCCAGAAGCGTGTCCACAGTGTCATCCTTCTCACCTCCTTTCCCGCTGCCTTATTTCTGCGGCAGCAATCCTCTATACACGAATCGCAGGCCTTCGTTATAAAGTAAACGTCAGCCATACGGGAACCATCAAAATCACAAATACGATCATCAGCATAAGAATCATGGGCACCAGCAGCTTTGTTGACGCCTGCTCTCCCAGAGCTCTGGCCTGCTGCTGCCGCTGCTCCTGCGCCTTCTGAGCTTCCTCCTCCAGCATTCGTTCCATACCCCGGCTTCCCTTCTGCAAATGCTGCACCAGCAGCGCTGAAAGGGTCCGGTATGGCAAAATACCACAGCGTTCTCCCAGCCTCTCATATGCTTCTTTCTCTGATACTCCTCTATCCATCTCTCCGCATATTTCCAAAATTACTTCATATGCTTTTCGGACCTCTCCGTCCTTCTTATAGTTTACATAATCTTCCCCTATCCGTTCCATCGCCTTCCTGAGATTTACTCCCGCGCTTAGAAGAAGGGTCAGTTTACTTAAAATATCCGGATAGTCCTGCAGCATCTGCTGTCGTTCCAATTTTTTCTTTTCCTGCACTGCCTGCCGGTCCCTCATCAAAAGAAGGAACGGACACAGAAAGAGTAAAACAGCTATTCCCTTTCGGGTACTGTCCCCGCTTTTTGTCCAATAAAGTTTCCTTCCCTGAATCTGCTCCGGCAGCGTCATCCAATCCTTTTCCGTCTCTTCATTTGCCCTCGCAAAAAACTGCTGTACCTCCTCCTGAAAGGATTGTTCCCGGGGAAATACTCTCACATATTGAAAATAAGAGTCCTCAGCCTCACCTAATGTCAGCAGAGCATTCAGACATACCAGTTTCCCTTCCTCCGGAATATCAGCCCCAATCTTTCCTTCCCAGTCCACAGTTTCGGGATTGCTGCTGCTCCAACTGACAGTCCCCGGAAAGCCTTCCAGTTTTTCCGGTAACTGCAAATCCCTGTTTACCCGGTCAGCCGACGTATTTTCCCCCAGCACTGTTTTACTCAAATCCTCTTTTACCCGCCGGAAATTTTCTTTTATTTCTTTTTCCGTCAGACTTTTTTCTCCCACTTCCACAAGCATACTGTCCTCCCCCTTTCGGCCATTTTCTTTCTCCCATTCCAGTTTCAGCTCCTCCTGAATACTTCCCTGTCCGTACTCCGGTCTCTTCAGCTTTTTAACCTGAGCATCCGAAGAAAGCTCCTCACCAATCCCCCATACCGCCAGCAGCACGCTTCCTGCAAACAGCAGAAGCCATGTACGGAAAACCATGGATTCTTCCAGCCAATCAGGAATATTCCACCCCCTTTTTCTTCCTGTTCTCCACATTCGGCGGATTCCCCGGTACCGCCATAACCCTTCCTCTTCTCTTCCCCAAACTGTCACCCAAACCGTTATCGCCAAAACGATTCCAAAACATCCTATCCCCTGTATCATACGGAAATCCTCACAATCTTTCTTCCCATTCGGAAGCTGAACAGATAGACACCTAAGCAAACCGTCATAATCAGAACCCCCGGCAGGTTGTTATACAGCACATCCAGAAATCCGCCGGAAGTCATCTGCATATACAGAATCATCCCTCCCGGCACCAGACTCATCACCATCTGCTCCGCTCGTTTACCGGAAATACACACCTCAATTTCCCTCCGTACCCGAATTTTTTCTCCCAGCACCCGTGCCATCTTCTCCATAATCTCTCTCAGGTTTCCACCGGAACGTCTGGAAATCAGGAAGATTTCCCCAAAGTTCCTAATATCTTCCACACCGGAGCGCTGGCCTAAATCCAGAAACAACTGTTCCACGGGAATTCCCACCTTCATCTGCATTTCCATATAGGTGAGCTCCCTTACCAGATCTTCATCCTCTCCATAAATCTGTTCCAGCTCCTTTCTGCACTCACATACTGCATGTTCCATGGAGTATCCAGCTCCCACAGCAGTCTGCAGTCCATGCAGAACATCCTGAAAGTGATAATACAGTCGCTGCTTCCTCTTCTCTTTCTTTTGCTGTTTTTTCCACTTTGCATACCAGATTCCTCCCGGTATGACGGCCAGAAACGCCCACCATGAACGATAACACAGATAGTTCACTACACAAATCAGCACCGTACTCTCTGTCAGACAGACAATCCACTCCCGTATACTGAAAACATACTGTTCATAATCCGGCTTTTCCATTTGCTTCTTACGGCAGACATTCCAGTTTTTCTTTGTGAAATAGCTCATTGATCCTGCACAGACATTCCTGCTTCCAATCCCACTGAAACAGTGTCTGCAGCTTCACCTCCCCCTCCTCATATCCTAATACCTCTACAATTTCCAACACTCTCCGGGATTTATCTTTCAATCTCCCCAGATGCACCATCAAATCGATTCCTGATGCAATCTGCCTGCGTATGGCCTCCAACGGCAGATTCATTCCCATCAGAACCATAGTCTCCACTCTGCTGACCATGTCTTTACTGCTGTTTGCATGGGCTGTCCCAAGACTTCCGCTGTGGCCTGTGTTCCATGCCTGCAAAAGGTCAATCGCCTCTGCCCCTCTGATCTCCCCTACCACGATTCTGTTTGGCGCCATCCGGAGAGCTGTTTTTATCAGATCCCGTATCGTGATCTCCCTGTTTCCTTCCATATTTGCCGGCTTCGCCTCCAGACGAACCAGATTATCAATTCCCTGAATCTGAAGTTCGGCGCTGTCTTCAATTGTTATAATTCTTTCATCTTTGGGAATATAATTGGATAATGCATTCAGAAATGTAGTTTTTCCGGAAGAGGTTCCCCCTCCGATCAGAATGGAATAGCCCGCGGCTACCATTTTTTCAAGAAATTCTGCTGCCTCCCGGGTAATGCTGTTTTGCCCGATCAGCCATTCCATAGTAATCGGATGGTCCGGGAAACGGCGTATAGTCAGTATCGGCCCATCCAAAGCTGCCGGATAGACAACTGCATTGACCCGGGAACCATTTTCCAGCCGGGCATCTACAATAGGTGAATTTTCATTGATCACCCGGTTGCATTTCCCTGCAATCTGCTGCACCACATCCTCCAGCTTCTCTTTCGAGACAAAGGCACGATTCCACCGCATCCTCTTTCCGTCTCTTTCCAGAAAAATATTCCGGTAACCGTTTACCATAATCTCTGTCACTTGATCATCCTCCAGCAGTTCCTGCAGAATATCCAGCTTACGAACCGAATAAAATAATGATTTCCGCAATTCCTCCTTTTCTTTTACCGACAATCGGCTGCGTCTGGTACGTGTCAGCACAAGATCATCTATTTTCTCCAGAATCTGTATATCGGTCCATTCCCTTCCCTGATCCAGTTCCTTCATCAGTTCCTGTCGAATATCCCCGAAAAATTCTCCTTCCACTGGTTCTCCCCCTCTCCTTTTTCCTGTCGGATCAGTTCTCTTACAAAATCTCCCAGTTCACTCCACACAAGATCATCCAGATATCCTGCGCCTTTATGAATGGTTCGATGAAACGGAAGCTTGATTTTCCGTATCTTTCCCAAGACTGCCGTCCGGTTCCACAGTTTTAAAAGATTTTCAAACTGGGTAATCTTCGCCTGAGACATGGGATCTGTCCGTATGGGCATATAAATTCTGGTACACTGCTCAAGCATCTGGTGTAAGTCGGCAACTCCGTCTCCCATATCCAGAATAATCGCCTCATAGCTGCTGTAATCCACCAATTCCTGCAAAAGCTGAACCCATTCTTCCAGCGCAGTATGACGGATATCTTCCGGTGACAGTACCGGCGGAAGGAAATCCAGATTATTCATCGACTGGATCATCCCGCTCATCTTCAGAACCAGATTGGAAGTCCCCTGCCTAAGATAATAGAGAAGATCTCCCAGCGTCTGTTCATAGGTCTGCTCAAGCAGATACTCAAACCCGGAATACTCCTCCAGATTCAGGTAAAGTACCGCCTTATTTTTCGCAAGAATCTGTCCCAGCGTAAGGGCAAAGGTTGTTTTCATCGTCCTCCCTACCGGGGAATAAATTCCAATAATGTCCACCTGCCGTTTTGCAGTCTGCAAAGCCTTCACTCCGTTTTGATGCGACGCGCCGTAACAGGCCAGAGCCTCCCGAATCACCTGATTGGACGACTGGTATTTATAGATTTGCGGGTATTTTTCCAGCCCCTCTGCAGCCACCCCCTCGGAAAGAATCATGATCTGCCCGATTTTTTCCTTTTGGATCCGGTCGCACATAGCCTTTTCAGAAATCAGGAGCAGTTCTACCGGATGCTGCCCGGCAAACTCCAGAAAGGCTTCCGGGCTGGTAAATACCCGCACCTCAAAGGGTATATTTTTCTTTCTGCTCAGATACTCCATGAAATGATAGGCATAATCTACCTCAAGATCACAGACTGCAAAAATATCTCTTTCTTTTTTCATAGGCGTCCTCCTAGACTAAGCAGCAGCACGCTGCCGAATATTGGTATGGTAAAATGGATATTTTCCGGGCGTTTACCCGGTGCCAGATAGGCCGGAAATGTTTTTGTTGTAAATACCTGATTCAGATAAGTAAAAAAATATGCGAAACGTTCTCTTATATTGCATCGGAAAATCAACACCGGAAGAGAAATTACAGCTCCCAAAAGGAATGCCAGAATCATGCACTGCAGGATTTTTCCTGCTCCCATGGCGCATCCCAATACCGCAAATACTTTGATATCCCCGGTTCCGATCATCTTTCCCAAAAACAGGGGGAACAGAATGAAAAGCGGCACAGCCGTCCCGGTCAAAGCCCCTCCCCAGTCCACGCTTCCTTCCGAAATGCCCCGGACAATAAGGCAGGACAACCACCCCCCGTAACTCCAAAAATTATATACTTTCTCCCACTTTATATCCATAATAACCGCGATACCAGAGAAAAAAGCGCAAAAAGTCCCTACTATTCCCATATTTCCTCCCACTTTTTAATTTTAGCTTTATTGGAAAAATTACAGCGGAAATGCTGTTTTATGACTTGAAACTTTTGAAAATACTTCTTGAAACGGAGCGTCTATGACACTGTATTTCCTTTAACTTGGGCTCATTATATTCCCTCATTTTCCGTTTGTCCAGCACTTTTTCACCGATTTTTTCTTTTTGTAAGTTTCCTCTAAAGATCAATGCAAAATTTTGTTGATATTTTTTTCAAAAACGAGTACAATCGTTGCAGAAACAACACAAAAAAATTATTTATACAGGCAACTGCAAACATAAAGTTGACAAAATCAAAGTAAATGAAGGTGGATAACATGGCGAAAGAAGTGAAAACAAATGCAATGCGTATTCTGGACAGAAATCATATTTCCTATGATTTTATCCAGTATGAATGTGATAATTTTATAGACGGACTCCACACTGCCGAAAAAACAGGGGCTCCTGTAGAACAGTCCTTTAAGACGCTGGTAGCGCAGGGAAAAAGCCGCCAGTATTATGTTTTTGTGGTTCCCATTGCAGAGGAAGTGCATTTGAAACAGGCCGCAAAAGCTGTGGGGGAAAAATCTGTGGAACTGATTCCTGTAAAAGAAATCACAAAGATCACCGGATATGTGCGGGGCGGCTGCAGCCCTCTGGGGATGAAAAAGCTGTTTCCCACCATCATTCACAAAAGCGCGGAGCAATATGATAAAATTTATATCAGCGGAGGACGTATCGGCACCTCTCTCTGTCTGAATCCGATCGAGCTGGCTGGGGTGGTAAATGCAAAATTTGAAGATATTACCGTATAGCCGGGATATCTGCCGTACAAAAAAGGCGTCGCTCATACCTAAATGAGACAACGCCTTTTTATTATTTTCTGTTAATTCTCTTGCGCCTATTATTTCCCCAAAAGCGCTTCCTTCACCGCCTCATTAATCCTCTCCCTGCACGCCGTCAGATACGTGAAGTTTCTCGGATATTTATCAAAAGTCACTCCCTCTGCCGGACAGCTCTCGATGCATTTCATAACAGCATCTCGTCCCACAAGGCTCTCCAGATAGTTCATGGCGCGCAGATCGCTCATCGCTTCATCCATATGCATGATGCGGAGGGATTCTACCGGTTTTCCATCTGCTCCGGGATATACCAGAAAGGCATCTCCTGACGGGAAAGCGCCGTCGGCATCCGTAACCCGATATGGATCGATCGGATAGAGGGAACATTGGCAATTATAGAAATTATATCCCCAATGAAGGAATCCATCCAACTGATATTTATACATCTGTGTGCCGATAATTCTTGTGCGGTATCCCTGCAGCGCGATAAACCGGTTCGATACGTCTTTCCACTGGGCGGTACAGTAATAGCCCCACAGTTTTTCCGGACGGTTTTCAATGAACGGTCCGATATGATTGACTGCACATACCGGTTCCGCTACCAGTCCCTCCTTATAGAATTCATAGTCCGACAGCGCATCAAAAACTGTATAGCCCTCCAAATCTTTTGCCACAACATTTCTTGCCGCTTTGTAGGATTCCAGTTGGGACATCTGCGGTTCGTCCGATACATGGAAATACGTTTTCTTTTCAATTCCCAGTTTTGCCAGTTCCGGTTTTAATGCATTCAGAAACTGATGCAGGAAATCCGAATATTCTTCTCCTGATGCAACGGTATCCCATCCGAACAGTTTCACGGTTTTTCCGTCTTTTTCTCCCATGATTTTTGGCGCTGCTGCTGCACCCCACTGGGAAAACAGATGAGAAATCTCAAAATACTCTATGCCGCTGCGTTTGGCCATCTCTACCCATCTTTCAAATTTTTCAAATCCGAAGGTATACACATCTCCTTCTGCTTTTACATCCACCAACTGTACGGTACGGCGCTCTCCGCCCACCGCAGTATCCAAAGGAGGAGTAAATACCGGCGTGAGAAGCATATTCTGTCCCCTCTTCACCGCCGTTTTCACGAAGTTTTCCACAATTTCCCAATGCTTTTCCGAGAAAACCTCCACATCATAGTAATTTGCAAGGCAATCGGAATGGAACCACTCTGTATGGGGAACCGGAAGTTTAGGAAGAACCGCATCCAAAACTTCACAAGTCACTTCCACTTTTTCCTGCCCGCCCTCAACGGACAGAAGAATTTCTACCGGATATTCACCCGCCGGCATCTCCTCATTTACATCAATATCCACCCAGAGGCTTCCCCAGTTTCCCCGCACCATGGGAAAACCTGCTTCCGGAATCTCCGACAGCAGATCCGGGTACAACCCCGGCTCTGTCACTGCATAATCGTTATCTCTTTCCGGATGGCACGGATATAAGCACGGAACGAGCTCCACCATGCGCACGTGCACCCTGTCCTTAATCGGGGAAATGATTTCTGCCTGTCCCCGGCCTTTCGCCTCTCCCGTCCAGTAATATGCAATCTGAAACGATACATTTTCTCCCCGAAAAGCAGTAAGCTTTGCAGGGCTTCCTTCCCCTGACGGCTCTTTTGCTGCAAATACCTTTTCCATGCAGGAAACCTTTTTTAGTTTAAAATCCTTCATCCTCAACCTTCTCCTTTCGTCAAACCCCTTTATTCCCGCAGGCAACGAGCCATGCGGATATGCTTGCATATCCATTTGGCGACTGCTGCGAGGGTCAAAAACCCCGCTGCTCTGCAGTGTTACAAATTTGATGCCCCGTTGCTTGCAGCGGGGTTTTTGACTTTAATGTAAAGCTAAACTCCATTTTCTTTTCACTCAGACGATACTTCTCTGCCAACTGCGGTCCGCAGCTTGCGGAACCGATACCGCTGCTTTTATAATCGATTCTGAGATTTGTATTGCTCTCTTCCAGTTCAAAATGATGTTTCTTGTCCGTCATTTCTTCTTTCGTGTAATGAGAAATCTGAAACTCCATCTCCTTTTCGGTAAAAAATTCCAGACCTTCCTTAACCCCTTCTTCCTTTACTTCAAGGTATTTTACCCCTGTATGGTTGCCGTATTCCTGAGGTTTTACATACGGAACGTATTCCCGGGAGGCTGTGGAAGTATATCTTCCCACACGCACATGATGGCATAAATCCCGATAGTTTTCATACGGACCCCTTCCGTAGTATTCGATATGATCCATTTGATACGGCAGCGTCATCTCAAATCCGAACCTCGGCAGCCAGACTGCTTTTTCATTGACATGGGCAGATACATTTACGTGAAGCGCCCCCGCCCGATCGATCTGATAAACGGCCTGATACCAGAGGAAGGGACTTCTGGCAACTCCGGCAAGACTTCCTTTCGTTCTTACCGTGACACCGTTTTCTGTCTGTTCCCAAGACATCTCATAGCACTTATCAAACTGGCGGTTCATATTCCAGCCGCTTCTGTTGTCTTCGAACAGCCCCCATACGTTCCGAATATGACGTTCATTATCCGTGGGCGCCCTCCAGACGGACAGATGCATATCGCCAATCAGCACATTTTTCCCGTTTTTCCAGATTCCGCACAGATTACCGCGTATCGTATGAAAATCATATCCGTTTTCATACGGATTACGGATTTCCAGAATGCGTCCGTTTTCCGTAACCGTCCATGTGAATTTCTCTTGTGCCTCTTCTTTTTTGGCAGACCCATCGGACAATTTTACCTGACACATGGCCACCTCATATCCTGCTTCTGCCCATACGCAGGCTTCTTTTCTTCTCAGCAAGAAGTTTACATAACTTCCCATATGGCTGTTTTCCGGTGTTTTTACCGGAAGCTTCCACAGACAGGACTGTCCCGGTTCCAAATTGAGGCATTCGGTTCCTGCATGAACGGTTTCGCCGTCCTTTTCCACCTGCCACACCAGTTCATAGGCATTCATATTGGTAAAATCCGAATGGTTTGTAAACCGGATCACCGGATATTCTCTTTTCTCTTCTTTTGATGGCTCTGCCAGCTCCGCATACAGCGGCTGGAATACCGCCTTCGCCTCCAAAGAGCCCGCCTTCAGTTTGCGCTCCCCGGATACCAGACCATCCACACAGAAGTTGTGGTCATGGGTCAGTTCTCCAAAGTCTCCCCCATAATAGAATCTGCCGTCCCTGCACACCGTATGATCCGCCCACTCCCAGATGCATCCTCCGATCAGCCTTGGATAGCGGTAGAAAAGCTTCTGGTAATCATAAAGGTCTCCCGGACCATTTCCCATGGCATGGGCATATTCACAGAGAAAATACGGCCGCCTGTCATCTTTTTTCCCTTCTTCTTCCAGCTCTCCCAGATCGGGATACATGGTGCTGGGGACATCAATGCAGTCCGGGTCACCTACCTGACAGGCTCTTTCGTAGTGCACCAGTCTCTCAGGATCTCTCTCTTTGATCCATTTTGCCATGCTGTCATAATGCTTTCCGTAACCGGATTCATTTCCCATAGACCACATGATGATTCCGGTGAAATTTTTGTGGCCTTCCACCATTCTCGTCACCCGCTCCATGAGAGCTTCCTCCCAATCGGGATGATCCGTCGGCCATTCCGGGTCATATGCCCGGTATTCCCATCCGGTATCTTTGGACACAAATCCGTGCATCTCAATATCCGCCTCATCCACAACGTAAAATCCAAGCTGATCGCACAGCTCCAGAAATTCCGGCGCCGGAGGGTAATGGGCTGTCCGTACCGTATTGATGTTCAGGCGTTTCATCAGGTACAGATCCTTCTCCATATCTTCCCGGCTCATCACATGGCCTTTTAACGGATGGGTATCGTGATGATTGACACCCTTTAATTTTATCGCCTTTCCGTTAAACAGCAGTTCTCCTTTTTCTGACACAGCCATTGTACGGAAACCTGCACGAAACGGAATAAATTCCCCGTCTACTTCAATAATCAGCGTATACAGATACGGATGCTCACTGCTCCATAACCGTGCATCCGAAACCGTAAACTCCGCTTCACCGCCCTGCACATCACTTTCCATGATGCATTTCTTCCCATCATAGAGACAGGCCCTGACGATCCCCTCCGGTTTTCCGTCAAACTGCATTTTGGCGGAAAGATGTGTAAGGTTGGTGTGGATTTCCATGTCCCGCAGGTGGTTTCTGCTTCTCTTCAGCAGGTAGACATCCCGGAAAATACCGGAAAGACGGAGGAAATCCTGATCCTCCAGATAACTTCCGTCGCACCATTTCAGCACTTTAACCTGTATTTCATTTTCTCCCTCTTTCAGATACGGGGTAACCAAAAACTCCGACGTACAGTGGCTTCCCTGACTGTATCCGATTTCCTGTCCGTTGATGTACAGGTAAAAGCAGGAATTTACCCCTTCAAATACAAGGTAATGTTCCCGTTCCAGTGAATCCACGGTAAATGTACGGCGATACACACCACAGGGATTTTCATCGGGAACATAGGGCAAGTCCACCGGATGGGGATAATTTACATTGGTGTAATACGGTATGTCGTATCCGTGCATCTGCCAGTTTGAAGGAACCGGAATCTGATTCCACTTTTCAATTTTCTCCGGTACTTCATACCATGCGTCAAAATATGCAAAATCCCATACGCCATTGAGAATCTGACAAAATGCAGACTCCTCCCTTCTGCCCTTCAGCGCCGCCTCCAAGCTCTCGTATGGAATGAAATATGCCCGTTCTTTTTCTCTTCCTTTTTCCAGATATTTTGGATTCTGCCAATCTTTGCTGTTCATTTTATCCTCCAGAATAAATTGTTTCGTTTATTTTTAATCATATATGCCTGTATATCATACCGTTGACTTCAGAATTTTTCAACAAATAAATCTTTTTTGCCATGTAGAATCCGTTTTTTTCTCCAATTATTTCTTTCATCTCCATACAATTTTGTATATTTTGGTAACTGTTCAGAAGGTCACTGTTCCGCGAGGTGTTGCCCTGCAAATACAAGGCAATCCCGAGACATACGGGCGCCGCACTGCATGAAATGCAGGCTGTGTGCATGCATTTGTGACTATGAAGGACAGGGTCCTGAATAGACAATATTTTGATATTTCATATCTGAAAGCCTTAATTTCCACAGTAAAAAAGTGCCTCCACAACATCTGATCCTGTCATGAAAACACTTTTTGTTTGTCTTATCAAATTTGAAATCCCGCTGCGTACAGCATTTTTTATTTGGTAAATTCATAAATCCCAATCCCCGTAGCCAGCGCCAGATTCAGGGAATCGATATGGTCCGTATGGCGGATCACCACGCTCTGTCCGATGTCTGCAAAGCTGTCGGGAAGTCCTGTTGCTTCATTTCCGAAAACCAGCGAATACGTCTCTGACTTATCCCTTGAAAGCTCCTGCAGCGGCACCGCCCCCTTCAGCATAAACGGATACATTTTCCGTTCTCCTGCCTGAGCCGCATACTCCTCAAAACTCTTGAAATAACAGAAATTCAATTGGAAAAGAGATCCCATGGAAGCCCGTACCACCTTAGGATTGAACACATCCACTCCCGGCTCGATAATCGCAAGATTCTCAATCCCGAAGCCGATGCTTGTGCGAATAATAGTTCCCATATTTCCCATATCACTGGGGTTCACAAGAACTACATGATTTTTTTCCGGCTGAAGGGTATTCTCATATTTTTCAAATACGCCAATAGCAAAAATATTTTCTTTGTCCCTCAGTTTTTCCACGGTCTTTCCCGCCCATTCCAGAGGAATGCCGTGTTTCTCACACAGCCCTTGAATAATCTCTAACTGGACTTCGCTATTCATATCCGGATGAAGCAGAACCTTCAGCACGTGATGGGGCTGGTTCTTCAAAAGCTCAATGGTGGGAAATGCTCCCAGTGTATAGGAATGGTCCATTTTTTTTGCATATTTTTTTAATGGTACGTCTCTGTTCATGGTTGGTTGTCCTTTCCATTACTGTAATCTATGCCATTCGGCTTCCGTTCGCAATAATTTCATTGTACTCTAACCCGGATTTTCTGTAAATCAGTTTTTCGAGATAATGTCATATTTCACTACCGAAAGACTGATCTCTCCAGTTGAAATAAAGCGAATATCTTTTGCCTCCTGTTCTGTATAAATCAGGGATGTCATAGCCTGTTCACCGTCATTTGCGAAAATTTCCACGGAGTAACGATCCATAAGAATACGCAATTTCAGCCTTCCTCCGTTGTCCCTGACGTACATGCTTCGAGACATAACAATATCTCTGCAGAATCCTGCGTATGTTCTGTCAAAAGTTATCGTACTTTCTTTAGAATCGAAAATAATATCCGAATGAAATCTGCCATTGTCTGCCAGACAGATTTTCAAACTATCGAACTCCCCTGATTCCACTTCCACAGTAAGGTCTATCACTCTTCCCTCAATGCCACCGAGCTTTTTCTCTCCGCAGCACTTCACGGAACGATATTCCACTTTATTTCGGTGGTAATTCTCAATTTCCCTTACTGGACTTTGTATAATTCTTCCTTCAGAAAATTTCAGTTCCCTTGGTACTGTCATCATGGATGACCATTGAAACGCTTCCGGAGAAAGTGCGGTATCCCATGATTTCATCCATGCGATCATAATTCTCCTTCCATCTTCCGCCAGCATAGTCTGAGGTGCATAAAAATCCAGTCCATAGTCCGCAGACTGCACACCTTCTCTCTGAAAATCCATCGTTTTCTTATCATAACTGCCGTGTATGAACATTACACCGTTTCCATTATGAAACTCCAATCCCTCAGCCACCATGTCCTGTGGTGAAACCATCAGGATATCTTTTTCGCCAAGCGGAAAGAAATCCGGACATTCCCACATTTTCCCATATCTGTTATCACATCTGTCGAGAATAGTATGAAACTTCCACTGTTTTAGGTTTTCCGAAGAAAATATTGCAATTTGTCCACTTCCGTCCTTGTGACGGCTTCCCACTGCCGCGTAAAAGACACCGTCTTCCTTCCAGATTTTTGGATCGCGAAAATCAACCTGACTACTTCCTTTCGGCAGCATATCTGCTGTAATCACCGGATTTTCTTCAAGCTTTTTGTAATTAAGTCCATCCCCCTCCGCAATACACTGCTGCTGCCGTACTTCCCGCTTACCGTCCTCTGTTTCGATTTCTTCCACTCCGGTATACATCAAAATATGTTTCCCGTCCTCTTCAATTGCGCTTCCAGAAAATACCCCCGCTTCATCAAATCCACAATCCGGAGCCAAAGCAGTAGGCAGGTACTCCCAAGAAATAAAATCATGGGTTTTTGCATGCCCCCAATGCATAGAATCCCAATTTATATGATAAGGATTATATTGAAAAAACAGATGGATTTCTCCCTGATATTCCGAAAAACCATTTGGGTCATTTATCCAACCCACGGGTGATGACAGGTGAAATACCGGTCTTTGCTCCGCAGGTATTAGTTTCATGTTCTTCTCTTCATATTCTCTTGCTTTATCTAATGTTTTCATTGTATATTTTCCTCCCGTCATCATTTACCGATACTCCCATACTTTTACCCGGCAGTCTCCGCCAGCTCTTGCCGTCATACGGTATCCCTTCTCATATCGGTAGTTTCTCAAAGTCATACTTTTTTTGTGATTCAGATAAATTTCTGTCAGTGAATGGTCTATATAACATTCCATCTCGATGTTTTTTTCCGAAATATCTACAAGATCCTCTCTGCTCCTGTATTTGGAAATAACTTCTCCGGTACTTCCAAGTATTGCCTGAAAAATCTGTGTCCTGCGGTCATAAGATATCTTCCAAAAGTCCGAACCAAAATCAAGTAAGAACTCCAGAAAATCACCGTCTGCATTTACTTCTACTCTGTTTTCCAGCAGCAAAATTTCATCTAATCCGTCATTTTCTTTATCATCTTTTGGAATATTCACATCTTTCAGTAATGCTGTGAAATATTTCTTTGCTTCGCAAATGGGGGAAATACGAAGCTGATCTTGGCTAACAGAAAGCTCCACCGGCATTCCTCCATTGTGCGCCCATCCGGCTCCATATTCCTCTTCCGGATTCCTTTTCCCCTGTGCGATTGTAAATACGATGCTTCTTCCTTCCAGTGTCACAAATCCACTGGGACCCGTGAAAGTTCCATCCCCCAGATCAATGAGCATTGGTATTTCATGAAATTTGCAAAATTTCTTTACACTCTCATCATATTTACCCAGAAAATAGTAGGTTTCCACTACTTCCGACTCAATCTGGCAGGCGCAAAACAACAGAATATCACAAACATATTCTCCTTTTTCATCATTTAACGGAAGTAAAACAGGAAGCTCCCATACATGTCCCACCTCTTTACATTTTTCATATTCATATTCCATCAGGAAACCATGACATGTGAAATCTTTCAGATTCTCACTTGTATACACCAAAACATTTCCGCCGCCGTTTTCCCCATCTCCTGTCCCCACAAGAACATGATAAATATCTCCTCTGCGAAAAACGAATGGATCTCTATATTCCCCCAGAAATCCTTCCGTCTGTGACTGTCTCAGAATAACGCCTTGCTTTATCCATTTTCTAAGATATGGATCCCCTATATCTTGCGGAAGCGCAACAGCAATACTTTGATTCGGCAGCCTGCTGTTATCTCCCGCTGTGTAAAAAAGTATCGGATTTCCATTTTTATCCATGCAGGCACTTCCCGACCAGCAGCCATCAATATCTATATCTTCCAGTTCCTTTTTTGAGGATTTTTCATCCGGACAAAGAGCAATTCCCCCATCTTCCCACTGCATCATATCCTCACTGACCAGATGGCCCCAGCAGAGATTATCCCATACCGGCGCATGCGGATTTGCCTGATAAAAAATATGATATCTTCCCTTATAAAAAAACGGTGCATGGGGTTCGTTCATCCATTTTCCCGGCGGCATCAGATGAAAACCCGGACGATATATATCCTCTTTTACTTTCTGATTTTCATATAGGTTTATTTTTTCTGTCTTTCGACCATGCTTTTTCTGGAATGCCAGAACTTTGTCATAAGAAATATAAGCTTCTTCAAATTCTACAAAACTAAGTTTCCCGTGGAAAATTCCATGTTTTGTACTCTTTAATGCTTCATTTCCATCCACATATTTTCCGATATAATATTTGCCCGCCGGTATTATCGCTTTACTGTGCCTTGGAAACTGTTTTCTGTTAGATAATTTACCATTCACAGATAAATCACACCACCCTGCAGTTCCCCAGAAAGCTACCGTAACAATATTGGGGGTTTGGTATTCCAGATGTGATTCCAGACTTTCCATTTTAAAAATCATTGTTCCAAAACCGATTTTTACTGTTACTTTTCCCTTCTTGCCAATTCCCAGCGCAAACCCGTTTTTATCTCTCTCACAAAAGGCGCTAAAAATACCGCTCATCCCTGTTTCATAAGTATACGGCGTAAACAGGAACGTAATTGTAAAATTTTCTATTATTTTCTCCTGACTTACTCCTGTCAGAAAATTTGAATATCCGTTCAGTTCTAATTGATAGTTCTTTCTCAACTTTTCCAACTCCTCCTTCCCAATTTCTGTATGCCCAAAATGCCAGACATCCGGCGGATGACTGGCATTTCTTTAAAGTTTATTTTACCTCTTCCGCATAACGATCGTAAGCAGACTGCCATGCTGCTACCACTTCTTTAACACCTATCTTTTCCAGTTGATTCACATAAGCATCCCATTCTTCCTCTACTCCGCCATTTGTAATCCATTTAGCTGATGTTTCTGATACATAGTCTTTAATATCGCTGATGTATTCGTTAATGGTATCTGTTTCTTCCAGAGAATAAACAACACTCGGATAATACTCGAAATTATCAACTTTTTCAAACCAGATATTTGAAAGGTCTTCCATTCTCTGCTTTGCCCGTTCTTCCATGTAATAGTATGTGCCAAAGTCCGTACTAAGCTGTCTGTTCGGCGCCCATAACTCTGTTTTCGCTTTCAGGTCTCCGCCTGCTCCTTCTGCCTCTACATATACACCATTTTCATCCGGCTCTTCTTCAAAATATTCGCCAATTGGTCCGTAAATAATCTGCATACTCATTATCGGATCATAGCACTGATCCACCCATTTCATCAGCAATTCCGGATTTTTACACGTACTGGTAACTGCAAAGCGATCATGTCCTGTAGTTCCCTGTTCATTCAGATTTACGCCAAGCGTTCCGTCTTCTCCGGACAAAAATGTCAGATATTCATATTCATCTGCATGCTCACCTACTACTTCCGGAATCTCCCACCATGAAAATACGCCCAGTCTTGCATCTTCTCCTGAACCCTTGGCAATATACTGACTGTCATCCTGCGAAAAGGCTTCTATATCAATCAAACCTTCCGCATACCATTCATGGAAATATTTCATGGCTTCTTTATAATTTTCTGTGGCTGCCTGAAAATAAACCTCTCCGTCTTTAATTGCACGGTGATCCGCATTATAATCCGTAAAACCAAATGCTGAGAACAGGGAAGTCATACCAGCACACCAGTGGTTCCATTCAAACGATAACGGAATTTCATCTGTGGAATCGCCATTTCCATTGCAGTCATTTTCTTTAAATGCAACCAGAACATCATGCAGTTCATCAATTGTAGTCGGCATCTCCATATTGACAGCATCCAGCCATGCTCTGTTAATCGCCATAAACTGGGGGATTGCTCCCAAATAATAATCATTTCCGTCAGTATATGTAAATCCCATTTCAGAGATTGTAGGCAAGGTGTAAATATGACCATCCGGCATTGTACATGTGGCCAGAAGTTCCGGTCGCTCTTCAACTAATTTACTCAGATTAGGCATCGTTTCCTCATTAATGTAATTCTCCAGAGGGATAAAAACCCCATTGTTTCCGTTCGTAATGATTTCATAATCTGTCAACGATGCGCCCATAAATGCATCCGGCATATTGGTCCCTGAGTTCAGCATCAGATTTTTCTTCTCTGTCAGTGTGTCCCCTGAAGCACAATTCCAGTTGATCGTAACTCCCATATTTTCATTCATCTGCTGAACCACCGGTTTCTCCGAATTATCCGGTGACAACGCACCGATACCGGCAAAAATATTAAATTCTTTAACATTTGTGTCAATCCTTGTTTCCTCTTTTTTCCCACATGCTGCCATACTTGCTGCCATACTTGATACCAACAATATACTTATCGTTTTTCTAATAAATTTTCTCATTATGTTCTCCCTTTCCCAGCAAACGCTGAACCATTTATTTTTTATTATCCTTTAACAGCCCCAACCATCAGGCCCTTTTCAAAATATTTCTGCACAAACGGATATGCAATCAGCATCGGCACCGCACCCACTACCATGGATGAAAATTTAATCAGCTCCGTAATGCGGTTGGCCTCTGCATACCCTCCGGTCATTCCACTCATCGCCGTAGCAGATGCCTGACTCTGGATTAAAATCTGGCGAAGGGCAAGCTGCAATGGATATCTTGCTTTGTCGCTCATATAAATCAAAGATGTAAACCAGTCATTCCAAAACGCTACCATGGCAAAAATCACCATAACCGCAATAATCGGTTTCGACAATGGAATAACAATTCGCATAAATGTTTTAAAATGCCCGCACCCGTCAATTTTTGCTGCTTCATACATTTCCTGCGGAATACTGCTTTCAAAATACGTCCTTGCCACAATAACATTAAATACTGATACGCCTCCCGGAAGAATCAAAGCCCATATGGAATTCAGTAAGCCTGTTTTTGCAACAATCAGATATGTAGGAATCAAACCACCAGAAAAATACATTGTAATCAGATAAAAAATCATAATTCCTTTTCTTCCCGGCATCTCCTTTTTTGAAAGAGGGAAAGCCGTCATAATAACCAGCGCCGTTGTAATTACTGTTCCCAGCACAGTATAGATAATACTATTTATATAACCTGTTGCAATTGCCTCTTCCTTGAAAACCCTCAGGTATCCCTCCAGTGTAAATCCTGACGGCAAAAGGAAAGTTTTTCCCGCATATACATCATACGGGTCCGAAACGGAAGCAATTACAACGTAATACAGCGGATAGAGTACAATGATTAAAAATACTATAATCATTGCCATCATGACGATTTCTATTGCTCTGTCTGACCCGCGGACTACACTTCCGCTTTTACTTGTTTTCCTCTGCATAATCCATCCTCCCTCTCTGAAATTTATATGAAACTGATATCAGCAGTTTTCTTTGCAACTTTATTTACGATAATCAAAAGTATAATGTTTACGGCTGTATTGAACAGCCCAACTGCTGTCGAAAAACTGTACATAGATTTCAGCATACCTTGTTCATATACATAGGTTGCTATAATTTCAGAAGTTGCCTTATTCAGATCTGTCTGGAGAAGAAATGCTTTTTCAAATCCCACATTCATTAAGCTTCCAAAAGACATAATCAACTGAATCATAATCATAGGCACCAGCGCCGGAAGATCAATGTGAAGAATCCTCTTCCATGTATTTGCTCCGTCTACTTTTGCCGCCTCGTGCAGAGATGCATCCACACTTGACAATGTAGCCATGTAAATGATCATTCCCCAGCCTGCATCCTGCCAGATAGCAGAAGCAATGTAAATACTTCTGAAATTCTCTGCCTGATCCAACAGGCCAATTGATGTGTCTCCTCCCAGCGCTGCAGTGATTGTTGTAATCAGCCCGCCGTAAGGAGAGAGAAAAATACGCAGCATACCGCACACAATCATGATAGATACAAAATGCGGTGCATAAAGGATTGTCTGTGCAATCTTTTTAAATCGTTTAAACCGCAGTTGATTCATAACAAGTGAAAGAATAATCGGTATCGGGAAGGTCCATAAAATCGTATACAGACTCAACAATACTGTATTTTTAATCATGTCCCAGCTCTTGTAGTTGGTGAAAAATTTTTCAAACCATTTCCATCCTACCCATGGACTTCCTGAAAATCCCAATACTGCGTTGTAATCCCTAAATGCAATCTGTACTCCATACATCGGAATGTACTTGTACACGATGGTCAGTACAATTCCCGGAAGCAACAGCAAATACAATTGCCAGCAGGACAAAATTCTTTGCCCAAGCGGCCTGTTACTCACCGTAACTCCTTTCATTTTTTTCTTTGCAGCTTTCATATGTGCATCCTCCATTTTACGTGAAACGTTTCACAGCTTCTTAATCACACAATACTGCCTTTCCTTTGCAAAGTCAACTGTTTATTATGTTTATCTGCAATTTTGTAATTATTTTACAATTTATTTTTGGATTTTTTATGTATTTTTCACATATGAAACGTTTCATAAAACATGTATAATAGAGTGGAAATAATCAGTATTTAATTACCAATTTTTCTATAGAACGGAGAATCACTATGACAAAAAAATCAGCACCTACAATGAAAGACGTTGCCAAAGAAGCCGGTGTTGCTCTGGGAACTGTCTCAAAAGTAATCAATGGACTGTCTGTTGGCGAACCCTATAAAAGCAAAGTGGAAGAAGCGATTGAGAAATTAAACTATCAGGTCAATACCTATGCAAGAGGTTTAAAAACTGCAAAAACCAAAACACTTACTTTGATTATCCCTTCCCTCACACTGCCCTTTTATGCCAGCTTTGCCTATGAAGTCGAACAGCAAACCTACAAACGGGGCCGAAAGCTTATTTTGTGCTGCTCGGACACAATCCCGCAAAAGGAAATGGATTACATCACACTGGCCGCCCAAAACAAAACCGATGGAATTATCGCCCTGACCTACTCCGATATCAGCGATTTGGTCCCTGACCATATACCTCTGATTGCCTTTGACCGTCAGTTCGAAAACCGCAGCATTCCTCGCATCGCCTCTGATAACTTCGAAGGCGGGCGTCTCGCTGTAAAAAAATTATGTGAATTCGGTTGTAAAAAACCGGCGTTTATCGGTCTTCACTCTTCTTTTTCCGGCGAAGCAGACAAACGTTTTGACGGTTATCTTGATATTTGCGCCCAATATCATATAGATCCTGTCTACCTTTATGCACCGGATACCGAAGTTCCCTATGACGCAATTTCCGTTTTCATCCGCGAACATCAAAACAAAGAAACAGGCCAGCTTGATTTTGATGGGATTTTTGCAAACACGGATTATCACGCCTGCATTGCTATCCGCATATTAAAAGAAATGGGGTATTCTGTCCCTGAAGATATTCAGGTCATCGGTTTCGACGGAACAAAAAAATTCTATCCTCCTGAGGAATATATGGTTTCCACTATCCTTCAGCCACTGCCCGATTTGGCAAAGAAATGCGTAACTATGCTTTTGGACGCAGACTCCGATCCGCTTCCCACCTTAACACTGCTTCCTGTCAGCTATGAATATGGCGGAACCACATTGGATCCTGCATATTGCAGGGAGGCAAAACCCACGCTACAAGCATCATCCGTGTAATCAAGTGTAATCAAAAATTTTTCTACATTTATCTCTGCCACATATGGCACCAAAAACTTTAAAAGTCTCGAAGTCCTTGATTTTACGCACAAAAAAGCACCGTCCCCGCAGTTCACAATGTCTGCAAAAACAGTGCTTCTAGTGCGCCTTCAGGGACTCGAACCCTGGACAAATAGATTAAGAGTCTACTGCTCTACCAACTGAGCTAAAGGCGCTTATCTGTAACGCAAAAACTATTATAATAAATCTTTCCCAAAAATGCAAGAGGTTTTTTACAATTTTTTTATTTTTTATTGTTCTTTTTTATCTTCTGTTTTTATCTTTTCCTCTTCCCCTTGTCTTTTCCACTCTTATCCGTCAAAGCCCCCTCCAATTCCTTCAGCGATTTATGGATTTTCATCATCTTCCGATCCAACCCCGGCTTCTCATAACTAAGCCCCCAAAGCGGTGATTTCTTAAACCTCTTCCCACTCATCTCCAACCCTCCGCTCACATATCTTTATACCTATCCTTTACTCTATCCTATGCCTCCCCTCCCCCTGAGGTTACACCTCCCCCCAAATTCTGGACCTCTCCTCCTGCCAATTATGCCTCCCCTTCTGCTCCTCCCATCTCCCCTCAGCCAAAAAACAGCCTCCCGTCCCCATCGGTCTATGCCGCAGACGATAGGTGATTTGGGTCCATTTTGTGAGTATAGCGGCAGATACGGGAGCACTGTTTGAGCGAAGCGAGTTTGCGAACGGATCTGCCAAAAGGCGACGGAGCAAAATGGACCCAAATCACCGTGTCTGCGGCATAGACCGATGGGGACGGGAGGCGTCCCTTCGACGGGAGGCGTCCCTTCGGCCATTTTACCTCTCTCTCATCGCCACCATCTTATGAATCGGATTCCCCACAGAAGAAAATTTCTCCTCATACTCCGTCATCACATTCCCTTCCACCATTTTCTCATCATGGTGAAGATCAAACGTATGAGCCAGCAGCTTCCATCCTGCCTCCTCTATCTCCTCCAATGAAAATTCAAACAATTCCCTATTATCCGTTTTAAATTCAACCACCCCGTCCGGAGCAAGAATCTTATCATACCGCTCCAAAAACTGCCGTGAAGTCAGTCTCCTTTTCGCGTGTCTCTCCTTAGGCCAAGGATCGGAAAAATTCAGATAAATCCGATCCACCTCTCCCTTTTCAAAAACCTCCGGAAGATTTCTCGCATCCATTCGAATAAAATAAAGATTGGAAATCTCTTCTTCCAACTCTTCTCTTTTCTGCACTGCCCGCAGAAGAACGCTGTCATACATTTCGATTCCTACATAATTTCTGTCCGGGTGAAGCCGGGCCATGTCCATGCTGAACCGTCCTTTTCCCATTCCCACTTCAATCTGAACCGGATTTTCATTTCCGAATACCTCTTTCCATTTTCCCCGGCATGCCTCCGGGTTCTGAATCACATAATTGCTTTCCGCAATCACTTCCTTTGAGCCCGGAATATTCCTAAGTCTCATCCTGTTATCCTCCTGCATCTTATTTTTTTATCAGCTTATCCACATTTTTCAGGTTCTCTATCCCCTGTTTTCATCTTCTCTATACTTACGATGTTGGGTGCAAAAGGTATTTTGACCCTTGTATCATCTTACTATAGAATTTCGGATTTTGAAAGATTGGATTTTCTCTATCCCTGCAATCTTTTTTTACAGCCACTGGTCGTTTACATAAATCGACACTGAATTGTGTGATAATTTAACACAATTCATTTCACTATGTGACTACAGAAAAGTCAAGTAGTTTTCCACACTATTTTTGTCGTAAATACGTTTTATCATTTATGTACAAAACATTTGTTTCTTTTTTAGTTATGTAAATCACAGTTCTCCACAGGAAAAAATGTGGATAAAGTGGATAACTTTGTGTATAACTCGTTTTTACGGCATTTTCAGCATTTTTCACTGTGGATAACGCAGGGATAACTTTTTCGTTATCCACCTTAATTGTGTTAGTTTTCGACACAATTTGTAAGTATTTGACAAGGGCCCTTCTTTTCCAGCAAAAATGGACAACAAACGCAGGTTTGGCGAAAAACCAAAAGAAAGGTCAAATTTCGTACTTGACATAAAACGCCAAGTATTTCCATAAAACCTGACTATTCAGCCTTTCAGGCCTCACAACCACAAATGAATGCACACAAATCGCATGATATGCGATTTGGCACCCGTCTGTCTCGGGATTGACTTGCATTTGCAAGTCAACACCTCGCGGGACAGTAGAAGGCTGAATTGTAAGCATAAAACCCTTCTTTTCACTTATGGTAACCTGTTCTGTGTCCAGAATCGTTATCCTCTTATTTATATTGTACGCAGATACTCCTCCGCAGATGCCACACAATTTGCTCCGTCTGCCGCCGCTGTAATAATCTGGCGCAGCGGTTTCGTCCGGATATCCCCAGCCGCAAAAATACCCGGCACATTTGTCTTTCCGTCCTCTCCGGCAGCAATATAGCCGTATGCATCCAATTCCACCAAATCCTTCACAAATTCCGTATCCGGCGTGATTCCCACGGCAATAAAGACCCCGTCCACTTCCATTTTCCGGCTCTCTTTGGTGTTCACTTCCTCCACCTGAATCCACTGTACCTGATTTTCCCCGCCGATTTCCGTCACAACCTGATTCCAGCACATTTCCACCTGAGGCATCCGTCCCAGCGCTTCCTGCAGACTTTTTGCAGCCCTAAGCTCATCTCTTCTGTGAATCAGATATACCTTTTTGCAGCCTCTTGCGAGGAAAATGGCATCCTCCACCGCCACATCCCCTCCGCCTACAACGGCAACTGTCTTATCCTTAAAAAATGCCCCGTCACAGGTAGCGCAATAGGAAACTCCCATACCGGACAATTCTTCCTCCCCCGGCACCTGAAGTTTTCTGTGCACTGCTCCTGCCGCCAGAATCACCGTCTTTCCTCTGAAATCTGCTTTTTTCGTGTGGACAACCTTCACACCTTCTTCTAAAGTAATCCCGTTCACCTTTCCCCGCACGATTTCCGTTCCCTGTGCAGTCATATGTTCTTTCATTTTTTCCGCAAGCTCCATGCCGCTGATTCCCGGGAGGCCGGGATAATTGTCCACCTCATAGGTATTTAAAATCTGTCCGCCCTGTACAAAACTTCCTTCCACCACCAATGTGGATAAGCCTGCCCTTTCCCCGTAAATTGCCGCTGTGATTCCCGCCGGGCCGGAACCGATTACAATTACATCATATATTTTTTCCATTGTGTTCTCCTTTTTTAGCTGTGTTTTTCATTCAGATTTCCCGCAATCTTTGCTGATAACTATGTCATTTCCATTCACCGCTTGCTTCATCCCGATAACGCCCATATCATAATTTTTTCGAACTCATGTCTTCCAGAGGATGTGCAGCAAATTTCTGCAATTCCGCAGAAACCGCCTATGCACAGATATCATATCTATCGGTATTATATCATAATAACCGTTATACAGCATATTTCTTTTTCACTTCCCATACACTTAATAGTAATTCCACATTTTGGGGAGTACTATTCGCTTCCTTAGGTCTGCACCAAAGGTTTCCATGGTATTCCCGGGAGTTTGTATGCAAATTTTGAAAAAATACCGCAAAGTTCTCTTACTGGGAATTCTGGTTTTCGCTGCATTTCTGGCGTTCCCGCCTCTTTTCTCCAAAGCCGAAAGATATCAGACCAACCGCCAGTTTGAAGCGTATACCGATGCGCTTTTTGCCAATGATGTACGCCAAAATGCACTAAATCTCCACTATACGCTGGCGCACCCGGAAAACTTTGGAATTACCGACTACCCGGTATCTCTCGGAAGTTTCCACCCTTCCCAGCAATCCTCCCATTATGTTGCCTGTGAAAACCGCCTGCAGACTCTCCAAAGCTTTCCCTACCAGCAGCTTACCAAAGAAAATAAGCTGACCCGGGATGTACTCTGCCTCGCCTATGAGACGGAACTTTCTCCCGGCAATCAATATTTGCTGGCGGAATATTTGAGTCCTACACTGGGCAGTCAGGCACAGCTTCCTATTCTGCTGGCTGAATACACTTTCCGCAAAGAACAGGATGTGCAGGATTATTTGAAGCTTCTGGCTTCGGTGGATACATATTTTGAAGGGATTCTCAAATTTGAGCAGTTGAAATCCCAAAACGGAACATTTATGAGCGATACTACCGCAGACCGGATTATCAGCCAATGCTCCGCATTTATCGCAAATCCTGAAGAAAATTATCTGGATGCCGTATTTCGGGAAAAAATATCCGGTCTCTCCTATATTTCCGAAAAAAAACAGCTCGCCTATGAAAAGCTGCATACGAAGATTCTTCAGGAGCAGGTTCTCCCGGCTTACCAGTCATTGATTGACGGTCTGCATCTGTTAAAAGGCACAGGAAAAAACCCCGGCGGATTGTGCGGATTTGACGGTGGAAAGGCCTACTATGAGTATTTGCTGAAGAGCAACTGCGGGCTTTATGAGCCTGTTTCCAAGATTCAGGAACGGCTTCTGGCACAATTGCAGGCCGACATGGCCGAATGCCGGGAAATTCTTAAAAGAAATCCCCAGACCGCCGTTTCCACCACAGAGCAGTCCCCTCAGGAAATTCTCGAAGTCCTTCAGGCAAAGCTTCTTCAGGATTTTCCCGCCGCCCCGGCTGCAGCCTATGAGGTAAAATATGTCCACAAGGATCTGGAAGCTTATCTTAGCCCGGCATTTTATCTTACCCCGCCCATTGATACGCTAAGTCCCAATGATATCTATATCAACGGTCATGCCCAACTGGACGGTATTCAGCTTTTTACCACGCTTGCTCATGAGGGCTTTCCCGGTCATCTGTACCAGACCGTCACCTTCGCCTCCACAGATCCTCCCAAAATCCGTCACTTGCTGAATATGAGCGGCTATGTGGAAGGATGGGCTACCTATATCGAGACCTATGCATATGCATATGCCGCTCCGGATGCGGACCAGACCCGTCTGGAATGGCTGAACCGCTCCATGAATCTCTGTATTTTCTCCCTGTTGGACACCGGAATCCACTATAACGGATGGACACCGGAACAAACCGGGAAATTTCTTTCCGGTTTCGGTATTACCGATCCTGCTGTGCACAAAGAAGTATTTCAGGTGATTGTGGAGGATCCGGCTAATTATCTGAAATATTATATGGGGTATTTGCATTTTCTTGATCTTAGGGAGGCAAGTAAGAAGGAATTGGGGAATGATTTTGATGTGCGGGAGTTTCATAGGGAGGTGTTGGAGATTGGGCCTTGTCAGTTTCCGGTGTTGGAGGGGTATGTGTTGGGGGGATAGGGAGTGAATGGGGGATTGATTGCAACAGGTTTAAAATTTTCAATGATTCGTAATAGATTTTAATAGAGGGCTTGGCATCTTGCCAGACCCTCAAACTAGACCCTCAAATCAGACCCTCAAACCAAACCCTCAAAAACTCCATTAAAATAAGGGTCAGCCCCTCACGACTGACCCTCAAATAAATCGGTAAACCCTCAAAAACTTTGATTATCCTTTAAATTTTCCTATATTGTAATACTACCTGTGTAACTTCTTGATGATTCAGAATATCCGTATTTATCCGTTACTAATGCAGCGGCGGATGCCCGATATGTACCGGAAGACACTCCAGATATGGAAACTGTTTTAGTAGTGCTTGAAACATTATAATCATACACCGTCTTTGTTGCAACATCTTTCCATGATGAGCCTGATTTCTTTTGCAATGTAAAAACAATTTGTATTTTTGATACTGCATCACTGCACATTACATCTGCACGTATTCCAACCTTACTTGAACTTATTTTTGTCAAAGACGTATAAACTCCCATCAAATATGCACCATATGGCGTTATCCCTGCATTCTCACCTTTAGGAACATCCAATTCTTCTTCAGTCATTTCATACCATTCAGTATCTTTTTTTGTATCTGCATATACAGAAATCGTCGACGAAATCAATATTATGCACATCATCAAAAATGCTATATATCTTTTCATTATCACTATCCCCTTCACTTATAATATATTTTTTGTGCGATTTCTTTACATTCTTCTAATGTAACCTCTCCAAGAAACGAGACTGTCATACATTTATTTCTTATGCTAAAACTCAAACTATTATCCTGTTCACTCACAAAAATAGGTATTCTTTGTTCCAAGTTTTTATTTACAGCCACTGCTTTTTCTTGCTCATCCATAACGATTCCAGATGCACTTTCATCTATAATCCATTGCTGCGTAATATAAATTATCTTCTCTTCTTTTTCTAATTTTAAGTTCAGAATCCTAAATACTTTATCATATCTGGCCTCAACCAATATATATCCATCTGGAACATACGGAATATAAAACATTGGGTCTGACACTTCCTGACTTAGCTGCTCATAAACCTCATCCAATGATTTAACATCAAAAAAAATCTCATTTTGTTCTACTACTGATGCCTCAAGTTCATCCTCATTTATACCGAACGTCATAAAATTTTTACCAATCAACCCAAAGAACTCCTGCACCACCTCCAAAAAACTTGCCCCCTGCACAGTCACAGGATTGCAAAAAAACACAACCGCACCAACCACTGCAACGAATGTTCCTATTCTCAGCCGTCTTCCCAGCTTTTGCATCCGTTTTCGCCGCTCTTCCTTATATGCTTCATCAATGAGTTTCCGAAAATCCCGATCCCATTCTTCCGGCATCTCAAACCTGTTTGTCTGTTCATCGGCTTCCATTTCTTCTCTCATTTCTTTAAATTTTTTTTCATAATACTTAACTTCAGGAGATTCGTCGATTGGTTGTTTTTTATTCATCCAGTTCTTCCTCTCTCATATGTTTTTCCAGCTTCTTTCGTGCCCTGTAAGTTTTACATACAGTGGCATTATCCAGCGTTGTGAGAGCTTCTTCTCCATCCAGCGGTTTCCGGTCTAAGAACTTTCCAAACAACAAATATTTTTCCTCATCTGTCATTTTTTCAAGAACATTTTCAGCAAGAATTTTGTCTACTGCGGCATTTTCTATAGACTCCGGTTCAGAAAAATTCTCCATATAGGCCAGCAATTTTTCTTCAAGTCTCTTGTTTCTTACTTTTTCCCGAATTTTTGATACAATTCTATTGTTTGTCACTGTAATCAGCCACGCCCATTGTCCTTGTTCCGTTCTCTTGCTTACCTGTGTAATTTCCTGACACAAGGACTTCCATAAGTCCTGCATAACATCGTAGATGTCTTCCTCGCCTAACCAACTGTGATGTTTCCATATGTACCAGCTAATTCTTCTATGATTGTCCTCATAGATTTTCTCACAAATCATTTTTTCCTTCTTATTCACGTTTTTGTCCTCCTCACGTTCGAAAAAAAACGGAATTTTCGGGAGCGTCTACTCTGTACAGAGTAGAGTGGAACCTAATCTGGGGTATTCTCTCAACAGCGCTCTCTTATCATCCCCAATCGTATTTAATTAGGCAATCCGCGGTGTAAACTGGGGAAATATGAAGAGCCAGCCTTTCCTATTCCGTTTTGCCTCAACTATAGTGTACTTTTGCTACTTTCTGATTTCAACAAAGAAAAATATTTCTTTTGCAAAAAGCAGAATTGCATGAGAAAATAGTAATTTATAGAAACTTTTAGATAAGTCTTATTTTTAGTTTTTATTTTCTTAAATATTTCTAGTCTTCGCTCAAATTCTCCATTCTTTTTGGCGTTTTTTTGCTATTTTTTCATGCCCAAATCCACTTTTCTCTATATTTCATTTGCAAACTGACACCTTAATATAATTTACCTTATATTGTCAATTTTTATGCTAAAACAACCAACTCCGTCAAAAGAATCACAATTGCCATTATAGATATTTGCTGCGTAAAAATACAGTTTTTCCCATAAAATTGCAGACAGCATTTTCCTGAACATTTACAATTCACTCTTGATTTCGCTGATCAACTTTTCTATTGTTTCTATAGTTTCTTCAAGAGCATCTGCGATTTCTTCGACATTTTTATTTTTTTTCAGTTTTTTCTTTATCTGTTCTTTTAATTTTTCACGTACACCTTCATTTCGTCCTTCATTACGCCCCTCTTCACGTCCTTCCTCGCGTCCTTCCTCACGCCCTTCCTCACGGCCCTCTTTCTTAGCCTCTTCCAGCTCATAATATTTTTCTTCCCATGCCTGCATATATTTCACACCTACCTGTTCGTTGGCTTTGACC